>JBCBJS010000010.1:0-136259 GCA_038523095.1 Cyanobacteria bacterium J06626_6 | reverse complement strand
CGCAAACAGAGATCCATTCGATCTGAACCGATGGCATATTCTCTCTCTAGCGTGCCGTCCCCGTTGATGACCCGATGCAAAAAAGCCATCAGCACTAAATGAGGCGCGATCTCATGGTAAGGAGCACTCTTTAACAAGGGCTGACCATGCTGTCGCCAAAAGCTAAGAAACGCCTCTAAAAGCCGACTCACATCGAGCGTGCCCTCAGCCGTTAGCCAGCTTGGCGCGATTCGCGGTAAGGCTGCCTCGGGCGTTTTGCTCAGCACTCTAGGCAGCACTTCCTGATAGATGGGATTGGCGATCGCTAACCCGCCCAAAGGGCTCATTCGACACAGCCCCAAGTCAATCAAAAATTGCACATCATCTATCGGCACATCCCCGAGTTCTCTCCCGGCTAGCATCGGCTCTATCACCGCCCGCACCCGCTCTTCCCTCAGGATGCTGGCCAGACTATCCAAGTGAGTATCCTGCCTTTGAATCAGGATTTCTTTGGCCTGATTGACCGCATCAACATCAATCACCTGCTGCGGGTCAGGGACTAGCGTTTCTACCATCTGTCTGGCCAGGGCATTTACCAGCCAGGGCTGACCTTGGGTTAGCTCAAACGCTCGTTCAGTAGCCCCCGCGCTAAAAACTTGACCCGTCTCAGTCGTATGCTGACCATATAGCTCAGCCACATCTGCCTGGCTGAAGTTGCCAATAGTCAAAGACTCGATCTTGATATTAAAAGGGCTTGCGGTGTTCAACCGACTGCTACCGCCCGAAGCCACCTTATAGTCGCGAACATCACGGACGCCAATGAGCGCTAGCGACTGGGGAAAACCGGTTGGACGATCTGGATATCCCGACCGTAGCTGCCTCAAAGCAGAAACGAGAGTTTCGTCCTGCAAGATGTCAATCTCGTCAATAAAGACCACAAGGGGGCGAGGTGAGGCTTTGGCCCAGGCTTGCAAGGCGGCCTGCAGGCGCTGTCCGGGAGCGGTAACCGGCCAAGGCGGGGGCTGGAGTTCTGGCGGTAGATGGTTCTCGGCGCGATCGCGCCAGCTACCCAGCATGGCATTCTCAGCCGCACCAGGATCGTGGGGGAAAGGCGCACCCACTTCCGCCGACACCATCACAGCCGTATACTGCCCGCTGGCAGTCAGCTGACGAGCGAGCGCGAGCATCGCCGTTGTTTTACCCGTTTGCCGAGGCGCATGGATCACAAAGTAGCCCTGCTGTGCAACCAGCCGCTCCAACTGGGGGAGCCGAGCCAAGGGAGGAAGCATGTAGTGAATATCTGCTTTGCAAGGGCCAGCGGTGTTGAACCATTTGGGCATGGCAGGGTCGGCGTTGATTGCAAGCTTTATCTTATGACACTTGCGCCTTTAGCCATGGGCCTACGCTGCATAAGACAGCTTCAGGAAATTCTCAGGTGCGATCGCCATAATGGAAAACCCAGTCGCAAAGTCACTCAGTAGCCACCCATCTGAGCCCCCGAACCATGCCAAACTTTTCATCCTCCCGTCGCAGGCTCCTCCGCAGGCTAGGCCTACTCAGCAGCGCCGCCATTCTCCCCCCGGCCCTTCGCACCTTTCGCAGACCACTCGCTTCCGCCTCTGCGGGTTCCGCGCATCCCGGCTCCATTCCGCTGAGCGCAGTCGCCCAGTCTGCCCCCCTCGCCAAAGACAGCGCCAACCCTCACCGCGTGGTTCTCATCAGCACCACCGACCGAGCCGCAGGCGTACGCCAGGCCCTCGACTTGCTACAGCCCCCCAGCTTCCAGGGCAAGCGCGTCTTCATCAAGCCCAACTACAACACCGGCGACCCGGCTCCTGCCGCCACCGATCCAGCGGTCTTAGAAGCCATCGTCCAGGAAGTGCAGGCGGCGGGTGCCAGCCAGATTACGGTGGGCGATCGCTCCGGGATGGCCGAGACTCGCAGCGCCATGCAGCAAATGCAGGTCTTCGCCCTGGCAGAGCGCTACGACTTTACCCCCTTGGTGTTTGATGAGCTAGGCCAAAGCGACTGGCAGTACTTCGACAGCACGGGTACAAACTGGTCGAGAGGATTTGCGATCGCCCGCCCCGTCCTCGACGCTGACGCCGTTATCAATGCCTGCTGCCTAAAGACCCACCGCTTCGGCGGCCACTTCACCCTCTCACTCAAGAACACCATTGGCATGGTTGCCCGCTGGGTCCCCGGCGACAGTCACGACTACATGAGAGAACTGCACCGCTCTGCCAGCCAGCGACTGATGATCGCTGAAGTGAACCGCGCCTACCGGCCAGCTATCAATATTATCGACGGTGTGGATGCATTTGTTGGCGGTGGCCCTGAGCAGGGGACCCGCGTGCGGGCTGGTGTGATGTTGGCAAGCAGCGATCGCATTGCCATAGATGCCGTTGGTATCGCCATCCTGCGCATGCTGGGCACCACCTCAGAAATTTCCCAGGGCTCCATCTGGAGCCAAGCCCAAATTCGCCGCGCCGCCGATCTCGGCCTCGGCGCAGTCAGCGCAGCGCAAATAGAAATCATCACTGCGGGCAGTGAGAGCGCACAAATGGCCGATCGGTTGCGCCCATTTCTGAGCTAGGGAGCACTGCGTCAAACAAAAAATCCACCGCCGCCCGTCGCCTTCCAAGCCACCACCACCCACCAGTGAATACAGACACTCGCCCAGAGTGAGCCCGTTCTGATATATGCGACAGTACACAGCGCGCCGAGCATAATCACAATCAGCAGAAACTGAACATCCAAAAAGATAGCCGCCGCCTCAGGTAAAAATGTCAGCGCTTCTACAGGATGCCAAAGCACATAGGCTGACAAAGACAGCAGTATCCAAGGCGGCGAAACCTCTGGCAGCAGCAGCCCCCGAAAGACAACTTCCTCAGCCAGTGAAGGGATAAAAAACGCGATCGCGCCCACCCGAATTAGCTCGTTCAGCGGAGGCCGCTGACTCATCTCAACCATCGAAGGAGCAATCACTACCGCAGCCGCAATGACAAAGGCAGCATAGCCGACAGACTCCAGCCAGCCCCGATGGGACGGGAAGGTTCGTAACCCTGTGAACGCGCGCTGAAAAGAAAACACTTCTCACTCCTTTTTGTTACCTCAACAGCTAAATCAGTAAGTCTGGAGTAGAACCCCTCTTGAGCTACAGCGTATACACAACTAGAGGACATCTTTGGTAGCCTGAGTTGCTTAACCCACCCCAACCTCCGCTGCGCTCCGGCCACCCCTCCAGAGGCAGGGTTGTTTCGCGTTTATCAGAGAAAAAGCAGAATAGAAAGTGCTGTTCTCAAAGTTGGCAATGAGATGACGTTGATAGAAGTGCTCAAAACAGCCCCAGAATTTAGAAGCACTCATGGTCGCTTCCATCAGCTGTGGTTTGTGTTGCTACTGCTGATAGTGGCCGCTGGTAGCGGCTACTGGGGCTACCGCCCCGCCGCCGAATTTGCCCAACGCTACGGTGAAACGGTGTGCGAGTATCTCGGCCTCCCGGTGCCAAGACAGATGCCCTCATACTCCACGTTTCGTCGAGTCATGCTAGGCCTAGACTTTACCGCATTTGCCAAGTTGTTCAACCGCTGGGCAATCGACTATGTGGGTATCGAAGCGGGCGAGCTACTCGCAAGTGACGGCAAAAGCATCCGGGGGTCGATAACAAACTACGATAGTGCCCAGCAAGACTTCATTCTGCTAGTGAGCTTATTCTCACAGCAGCGTCAGCAGGTGGTGTGTGCTCTGCCCATGCGCAACAAGCATACAGGTGAGGAGCAAACCGTGCGGCAGATGCTGGCGGCCCTCGACTTACGGGGCGCAGTGGTCTCTATGGATGCCCTGCACACAAAAAAACACTGGAGACCCTCAACACCTGTAATGGCCACTACTTGATGTGCGTTAAAGGGAACCAAAAGAAGCTTTACGAAGGACTACAAGCCATCGCAAAAACTTACCCGCCTATTGACTTTGCCTACAGTGAACAACAAGCGCATGGGCGTAGCGAGCATCGCTTGGTGGCGACCTATGACCAAGTAGACACTTGGCGAATGCTATGGCCCAACCTTGCGCGTCTGATTTATGTTCACCGCTGGGGCCTCAGAGACCATCAGCCGTTTGCCCATCGGCAGTACTACATCACAGACCTATGTGCAGATGCACTAACCTTAGCCGCTCTCGTCAGAGGGCACTGGTCTGTGGAGAATCAGCTACATTGGCCTAAAGATGTTGTCCTCAATGAAGATAGGGCGCGTCAAAGAACAGGCGATACCCCCGCTAACTGGTCTTTCATCAGAAACATTTTTATCAACTTGGCTAGAAACCATGGCTTCTCTTCCATCACAAAAGCAAAGCGATTCTTCGCCAATAGACCGAAAGATGTTTTACTCTCGTTAACATGAAACAGCCCTGCCTCCAGAGGGGTGGCGCGTAGCGACGGGGTGGGTCCGCAACCTAAGCTACTAACCGATATCTCCTACTTGTGTTTATACAGGAGCCCTCTTGGGAAAACGCACTGTGCAACCAAGGGATAACAAAACTGTGTCCGGGGCCAAAGCGCAGCGCAGGGCGGGGTGTGTTGACAGTGATTGGCGCTAGTGGCTCGTTTGCTGAATCAACTACCCACCCGATCAATGACAGACCTCACAGCCTCTGAAATACGCTCATCCGACAGACTACCGACAATCTGTTCTCCTTCCTGCAGTAAAAACTGCTGAAACTGAGGATCTTTTTCAGCTTCTGACAAAAGGACCTGCTGGATCAATTCCTGCTGAGCATCATCTGTAGTCGCTACCTTTTGATCATTGAGTAAGCTGAGTAACCGCTGCAGTGCTAGGGGGGTGTCTGTGGGATTTGTAACGAGCGATCGCACCTGCTCAGCCGCCTCACGATATTCAATCTGACCTGATCCGGCTAGGTTGGTGATGGTGCTACCAGAGATAAAGAAGTTGTTGCCAAGAGACTTCTTTGTAAGCTCTTTGAGGGCTTCTGCCTGGTCGCCAGAAAGACCCGCTAGCTGCCTCACAAGGCGCTCACTTTCTGCCAACCGGCTTTTGGCTTCCTCATAGTCTCGGTAAATAGAGTCCTGAATGGTTTCAGTTACGCCTTCTCCCCGAGAAGTCACCCGATACACAGAGCCCAGTCGCTCCCCGACCAGCTGCTCACTAATGCGCTCATTGCCACTTTTTACCTTTACAACCCAGAGGTTGCCGCGATTTTCTATCCCCTTCAGCTCTAGGTCTAGATCTGGCGCTTCTGTCTGTAGCTTATAGAGCGAAAGGCTCAACGCAGCATAGTCAAAGTCTCCTTTAAATACGAGTTCGACAATATCTTCGGGCTCGGCAAAGAGTTTCTCAAATTCACCCGCTTCAAAATCGCGCTCTACGGGATAGCGATCGCAGGGTTCTCCGTCGCGATACTTACGGTATACATAGTCACAGCGCACATCCTTAAAGCAGGTTTGACTACTCACACTCCAATCTTCGATGCAGATACCGGTCAGCTCAGCGCTTGTAAAGTCCACTCTGGCCACCTGCGCTCGCACAAGGACGCATTTTCTAAGATCTGCGTTTTGTAAATTGCTCTCAGTCAGATTGGCATCTATCAAGCAGCTTTCTCTTAAGTCAACGTTTTGGAAAGCCGCACCCGTTGCCTGAACCCGAATCAGCTCGCTACGCCTAAGGTCGCTGTTGCTGAGGTCAGCACCTTCTAAGTTGGCCTCTGTAAAATCAAATTCACGTAGGTCTGCAGACTTCAGGTAAGCCCCTCTCAAAGTGACTTTTCGGAAATCGCTCTCTTCTCGAGATCCTTCTGTCAAAAGTTTCTGAACTTTCGGATTTTCTAAGTCTAGATAGCGGCTGTCTAGCTGGGCAAGGTCCAAGCCGGTAACGCCCCTGAGGGCCGTTCGGTGTAGACGCGATGCCCGAAAGTCGGCAGTGGCCAGGTTCGCACCAGAAAAATCTACATGGCTCAGGTCAAGATTGTGAAATGAAGTACCGCCATGGGCGGCCAGTGCGATCGCCCACGACTTTAAAAACTTGAAATTCTTTGAACCTTGCTCACTCGAACGAACAGCAATCAGGCTCATCGCAGCCACGAAGCTACCCGTTACGAAACCCAGCAGCACCCTGGCTAATGGATAGTAACTGTGAGGAAGTGGTGACGTTTCTAGAGGCGGTGTAGGAATGTAGAAAGCAAAAACAATAGTAAATATAACAATACAGACTGCAACAATATTTCTTTTCATGACAGCCCTCTGTTTCAAGATGCCATCGAGAAGAAATAGAAGAAACACACTGCTAAGAAATGCAAGCGTGATGCAGCTAATTGCAAGCAGGTTGACAAGCAGGGAAGAGCCCACGAAATCTAAGGGCTTTTGAGAGATGACGCCAGCGAGAAACGTGATTGTGATCGCAATCAAACCCATATTTAGCAATGAAGCTGTAAATCCGCGATGAACACAGTTCCACAGCCAGCTGAAAGTAATAATCAGCAATACTGCCAGCAACAGCCCCATAAATTTAAGCGGAAATTCACTATCAGAAACAAAAGGAACACGACTGGAATACGCAGAAAACAAGCCTAAGAAAAAGCCAGTCAGCAAGAGGGTACATATCAGCACCAGATGAGTTACCCTTCTGAAGAGAAAGCTTTGACGACATGAAATATCTCTCAAGTCGTGGGGCAGTGTTTCCTGGGAGAAACCTCTGCTGGGCACTGTCCGATGTTTACGCTTAAACACGATGCAATCTACCCTGAGCGAACAATCTTATGAATAGATACTACACGGTAAAGAATCGTCTCTTTGGCAAAAAAGGAAAGATTATTGGTGGAAAAGTTGCTGAAAGTAACATTCCTATGGGAATGGTTGAACCTTCTAGCACCTCGTCTCTTTTACCTATTATGGGTGAACCCCTATCAAGAATCGTTAACAAAGCATTCTCCTCAAAAGCAAAAGCCTTGAAGGAGCGCCGGGCACATGGCGCACCCGACTTCTTACCTTTCTCATTTTTAAGCAAAGGCCTGCGGTGCGGTGCGCCCGTGTGTTTGATCCTGAGAAAATATACAGAATCTAGCATTGGAGAACTCATCGAAAATATAGAGTCAGGAGACTATACAGCTAGTCAGGTAAGCGGGCTACTAAAAATAGATAATGCTCAAGAATTTTGGGGAAATAACGAGTTTGTATCGACGGCTCTAAAAGAAGTAGACGGGCTGCGCGAGCGGCTCAGCAAGCACATTGTTGATGGTGAGCCTGTGGCTGTAGGTACGGGCTTCCTCGTCGGACAGAGGCATATTCTCACAAATAATCATGTCCTTCCCGATACAAATCATATCGAAGAATACATCATTCGATTTAGATTCGAAGTTGACTTTCAAGGTCGCGAGCTAGACCCCATCGACTATCGGCTGGATCCGACCTTTTTCTACACAAATGAGGAAGATTTAGACTACACCCTCATTGGGCTTTCACCGCTCTCTAAAGCAGCTCAAACTCAGCAAAAATTGCCTTTCCCAGAAGCTGGAAACAATTTTGGGTGGCTTCAAATGCTTCGTGCTGAAAATGGTGCGGTCGCAATCCCCTATATTCCAACGCTGGAGACCAGCAAATTTTTTAAGCATATGGCCAAACAGGCCGAGGCACTGAGTGGCAACTTAAAGCCTAATCCTGTGGTTCCTGGCGAATTTGACTTAGCCCCTATCGCCAATGAGAATCAATGGGCTAGGGACCTAAGAAAAGACAAAGTATTCCTGAAAAACCTAGATCCAGCAGTAAGGGAATGGCTCAACCAGCGAGGCATTGCCGGACAAACCGTCAGCCTGATTCAGCATCCAAAAGGGGCACATAAAGAGGTTGTTCTATCTGGGAACCGCGTTCAGGCAATCTACCAAAACTGGATTCAGTATCAGACAGATGCAGAACCCGGTTCATCTGGAAGTCCACTTTTTAACGATCAGTGGCAGTTAGTTGGCATCCACCACTCTGCTCTACTGGAAAGCCAAGAGGAGAAGGGCTTAGACTTCTCAGATTTGTTTAAGCCTAAAAAACAACCCCCCCAAACAGTGAAAGTAATCGGCTATTTGGGAACTCGAATCTGCCGTGTGGCCCAAGATCTGAGCACGCAGCAGAAAAAAACTCAAGATCAGCAGCTCAAAGCCTTTTTGATTGATTACGTGGACTATCCAAAAAGAGGCAGAGTTTTTATCTCAGCGGGTCGGAAGCGCGATCTCTCAAAGGATTTAGATGAAAACCTAAAAGCTGAACTAGAAAAAAAGGCAGCCTTTGAAGCCGAAGCTCTATTCAAGTTGGGCAGCAAAATCGTCGAGCAAATTCGCATGCAGCATTCATCGATAGAAGCCTTTCATGTGCAGGCAGAAGCGTCCGCTGAGCATTCGGGCAGCTCGCAGGCTGAAGACTCTACCTATACTGTCATTAATTGGCTTCAGACTCAGGAGAAATATCGTCCTGGCGATGTTGCCCTCGAGATTCTTCTAGATACAGCTGAAGTTGCTTCTGAGACAGCTGCTAAGCCCACTTCTAGAACATACTATCAAGAACAGTCAGAGCAGGCCCTAGAGCCAACAGAAACGAGAGGCGCCAAAGTGTACTACCAATGGAGCCAGTCAGAGCGAAAGTTCGATGCTGAACTACTCTTAAAGGAATTTTGGAAATGCGCTCAGCAAGTAGATAAAGCCGTAAATGGTGAGCAGTCCGAATTTCCAAATCTAGGCGTACAGCCTGATATCGCGATGGGCAGAATTAAGTTTTGCTCTGAGGTTTCTATGCCGTCGCTAGTTTTACATGCTGGGTATCTCACCAACGAACAAGACTGCAACCTGTTTAAGACAGGTGAAAACCTGGACAACCTGAGTGAGGGGATCGCCCATGGATTAATTGAGTGGACGAACACGCTCAGCCCGAATATTTCATAAGCATCGTTTTTTTGCACGCCTCTTCGTTGACAGGCTACGTTCCTGAAATCAGTTTCGGTGTGAGGTGCTCTGGAATGCCGGATAGTTGAATAGCGACACAGCCCGAGGCGTAGGCTTTCTCGATGGATTGGCCCGCGCCCAGAGCTTCATAGAACCCAACCGCAAATTCTATCGCCGCCCGGTCGCCAATGGCCTGGTTCATGCCGATGACGTAGGGAATGTGCTGGGCGATCGCAGCTGCCTGCTGCTCCGAATAACACGCGTTGAGCACCACACAGTCTACCGATTCAGAGAAAAGCTTAAACAAAGCCTTCAGAGCCCCTGTCTCGACCAGCTTTGGCTGCCCCATCGAATCTTCTAAAATCAGCCCTTCTTCTACGGCTTCTTTGCTGCTGGCAAACGAAATTTCTCGGGTGTCTTCACTGGCGCTTTCAGCTGCTTGATAGGTCGTCACTGGGGGAGCGGTAGATTGCCCGACCCCGTGCCCTGAGAAATGCACGATATGGGGCTGACTGTCTAGCAGCGATCGCAGTAAATCGCGCGTGCGCACTGCCCACTGCTGCTTTAGCTCAAAGCGATCGCGATGCTTCGAGCGCCTTAGCTCAGCATCTATCTCTCGGATCTCCTCATCTAGGCGCAGGGGCCGGGTTGACAGCGGATTGGCCGCCAGAAAGAGAATCACCTTCTTCGGCAGCTCATCGGTTTCCTGAGGAAGTGTAGCTCCCTGGGCAGCTCCTTGGGCCGCTCCTTGGGCCGCTTCCTGGTAGCTAATCGAGCCCGAGCCCGTCACATTTGTGACTGAGCTATTAGAAATGTTGAACGTATTTTGAGCGGATGGCGAGTCAGGCTGAGTCATAAGCGCACCAAGCGTTAAGCATTTCCATATCCCTACGCTCTGTCATTCTAGGGCAGGCGGTCCCCACTTTCCTTTCTGCTTGAACAGGCCAACTCGAACAGGCCAACTCGAATAGGCCAACTCGAACAGACCAACTCGAACGGGCCAACTCGAACAGGCCAACTCGAAGCGCTAACCGCCAAATCGCCAACCGCCATAAACCTGCTCGATATAAACCTAGCCGCTATAAAATGGTGTCAGCTTGTAACCTTCTTCAGGAGCCTCCATGTCGTCCGCTGTCGCCATCAAACCAGCCACAGATAAACAGACCACCTACTTTCGCTGCATTGCAGGCTGCCCTGGCAAGCACTCCATTTACGACGTGATTTACACCTGCCCAATATGCGGCAGCCTGCTGGAAGTGCACCACGACCGCGAACCGCTAAAAGCGCGCAGCGCCGACCAGTGGAAACAGCTCTTGAGCGCTCGGGCCAGCACCACTACTTGGCCCTACGGCAGCGGCGTGTGGGGCATGCGCGAATGGGTGATTCCCTCCCTCGAGGACGACAACGTCGTCAGCATGTTTGAAGGCAACACCAACCTATTCTGGGCCGAGCGCCTGGGCCAGCAGCTCGGCATGCCCGACCTGTGGATCAAGCTCTGCGGCAACAGCCACACCGGCAGCTTCAAAGACCTCGGCATGACCGTACTCGTCAGCGTCGTCAAGCAAATGATGGCCCGGGGCAGCTCGGTCAAAGCCGTTGCCTGCGCCAGCACTGGCGATACCAGCGCCGCCCTTGCCGCCTACGCCGCCTACGCGGGCATTCCCGCCGTCATCTTTTTGCCTGCTGGCAAAGTCAGCACCGCCCAGCTCATCCAGCCCGTCTCTAATGGCGCCCATGTCCTCGCCCTCGACACCGACTTCGACGGCTGCATGAAAATCGTTCGAGAGGTCACCCAAGACAATTCCATCTACCTGGCCAACTCGCTCAATAGCCTCCGCATCGAAGGCCAGAAAACCGTCGGCATCGAAATCGTTCGCCAGTTCGACTGGCAGGTCCCCGACTGGATCATCATCCCCGTCGGCAACCTGGGCAACGTCAGCGCGCTCTACAAGGGCTTCAAGCTAATGATGGACCTGGGCCTCATCACCCGCATGCCCAGACTGGTGGCAGCGCAGGCCGCCAAGGCCAGCCCCTTTTATGAATCTTTTAAGAACGGATTCAAAGCAAAAGTCACCGTCACCGCACAGAACACCTTGGCCAACGCCATTCGCATTGGCGATCCGGTGAGCTACGACAAAGCCGTGATAGCCATTAAAGAAACCGACGGCATCGTGGAACAGGCTACCGAAAATGAGCTTGCCGCCGCCGCTGCCCAAGCCGATCTCACCGGCATGTTTACCTGTCCGCACACCGGCGTTGCCCTCGCCGTGCTTAAGAAGCTGCTCGCCCGAGGCGACATCAAGTCTAGCGACAAGACGGTGGTGATCAGCACAGCCCACGGCCTGAAGTTCACTGACTTTAAGGTGGGCTACCACGAATCAAATCTGGAAGAAGTCACCAGTGAATTTCCGAATCCGGCGGTGCATCTGCCAGCCAGCGCAGATGCGGTGAAGGCAGAAATTGAGAAGCGGCTAGGCTAGCCATACGCGACACCTCCACCGGACTAAAACCTGATCTGGTACTCCACGCCAAAGTCGGTATTCTCCAAGTTAGTTGAACTTTGCAGCTCTAGCTGGTCGGTAATGCGGTACTCTACGCCGAAGCGGGGAGGATTGCTGCTGTTGAGCACCTGCAAAAAGTTCACATCGAAGCGATCGCCTATCCCCGCAGTCGCTTCGATGCCAATTCCAATCCCGACCGCACTATCTTCATCGGGATCTGTTGTGGGAAACACGCTAAAGGACTCTAAACCCACGGCGCTCGCGACTTGGTCACTAATATTGGAAAAAGTCCCCGCTCCCAGAAATTCTGCCACCTGAACCACAGAAGCCCCGGTAATGCCAGTCACCACATTACTGCCTAGCAGCGCCAGCAGCTCTCGCTCACTGCGGGAAGAATTGCTCGTGAGCACCAGGTTATCGCTGAGCTCACTGGCCGGTCCTTGGGCGGTCGCCTCCACCTCTATAAATTCAACATTGCCAAACGTCTCTACCTGAGCTTCTGCAACCTCTGATTCTGCAAAGCCGCCTGCCGTACTGCGAGTCGGCGTAATGTCTGCATCTTGCACCCTGGCCTGCAGCACCACATCTACATCAGGATCGAGGCCCGTTTCTGGGGTGAACGTGGCCGTATTCGCCGCACCGGTATCGATGCGGAACTGAGTCGAAAAGAGATTAATCCACCCGGAGACAAGTTCTATCACCCCATCGGGCCGTGGAGCATTGAGCGGACCGCTGACTGTGACATCGCCAATAGCTGAAATATTGTACAGAGGCGCTCCATTAATGGCGGTGCGATCGCCTAAAACCAGCTCAAAATTTTGCAGCGTTATGTTGCCCAAGAAGCCCTGTGGCTGGCCCGCAGGGTTCCCAGCAAGCGGATCAATCCCCAAGAAGTCAGCCCTATACGGATTAATCTCTTGCACTTCTGCTGCTGTGGGAAAGTCTACAGAACCAATCTCGCGTAGCAGCTGATTGGCCTGAACTGCACCACGGTTCACTTCTATGTTGCCGCTAATTGTTGGCGATAGCACCGCCCCTGAGAGAAATATCTGTCCCTGCAGCTCCGCCTGCACAGTATCTGTGTAGTCAACGGGTAAATCGTTCAGGAGAATCGCAATGCCTTCTGTTTCTTCGCTCGTATCCCCATTCTCCACCGCTGAAACAGTACTCACATCTCTCAAAGAGAGCGGTGTCTGAGCCAAGACAGAGCGCCCCGAGCGCAGCAGCGGTAGCTCACCTGTGATCGCAATTTGGCCATCGCCGACAGTCGCCTGCAGCTGCTCCACACTGACTTTATCTAGGTCAAACTGCACATCTCCAGTGACATTCGTGAGCGCATCCTCTAGCCGCGTGCTGCTAATGGCCCCTTCCCGAAAGCTAGCTTGCCCCTGCACCACAGGGCTCGATAGCGTTCCCCCCACATCTACAACAACGCTGCCCTGCCCGCTCTGCCACTGCACCTGATTGTTTGTGAGCGCATTTACAATCTCTAAGTTGTTGTTTGGCACGACCGCTTTGAGCGAAATCTGCTCAGTTCGAGGCCGCACAGTGGCAAAAGGCAGCGCGTAGGGAACTGTTCCATCTACGGTGATCGGCGTGCGTCCTGTTTGCTCAGTTAAGGCAACCTCACTATCCAAACGAAGCAAAGCGTTTCTGTAATCAAAATTTGCCCCTACAGTTTCAATGGGCTGACCGTTTACTCGGCCATTCGCCACCGTCGCCTCACCGACAACAACAGGATTTTCCAAGCTGCCCCGAAATATTGTTTCTGCGCTGAGGCTACCCTCTACCTGGGCCGGCAACGGGTAAAAGAGTTCAGCAATCTCCACTGGCAAACTATCTACTACAAGCTGTCCGCGCAGGCGCTCCATGCTGCCCGTGCCCGATAGGGTCACCGCCGTATCGTCGGCACTGGCAAACCGAGAGTCAATCGTCACCGCACCATTTTGGATACCGCCGCTGAGCGTAAATTCATTGTCGGGGCTGTAGACGCCCCAAGTCCATCCTTCTCCGCGCAAATCGAAGTCGGCAGTTGTGCTGTTCAAAATGTTTGCTGACTCTGCCGTACCGCCCGGCAGTTCGCCTGCCACCACAATCTCTCCAGTAAATTCGCCCGCAATCTCATCTAGGGGCGGCGCAGCCAGCTCTCCTGGCTGGCGTTCTTCAGGCGGATTCGCTGCTAAGAAAGCCCCAAAACTTTCTAGCCGGGTTAGAAAGCTGCCAGCGGGCAATCCCACCGGACGAGTCTCCAAATCAGCAGCCGAGCCACTCGCCCCAGACAGGTCAGCCAATCCTAGCGCGCTGAGGTCCAGCTGCTCAGCAATAGCAATTAGATCTTCAATCCGCCCCTCTGCAATAGTCAATTCACCTGCGTACTGAACAGTAGGCGCAAGGCTGGCGCTGCCCGTGAGCAGATACCGGCTATCGTCAAATAGCAGCTCGCCTTGCTCAACGGTCGCTGTCCCGTCTGCGAAGGCAAATTCAGCGCTAAAGCGTTCCGCATCGACAGGGTCCAAAGCGGGCTCCAATACCTGCACGGTACCTGCCGCCTCAGGATTAGAAAAATCAGAAAAATCGACCGACACGCTAGCATCCAACAATCCGGCAACTGTGCCAAGCCCATATTCAGTCGCCGGTCGCACGTTCAGCGCACTTAGCGGTAGCTGTTCAACCTCTGCAAAGAGCTGCCGATTTTCTCCAAATCCCCTAGCCACAAATTCTTGATTGCGCACTTCAAAAGAGAGTTCTGGCAGCGTGCGCTGACGATATCCCTCTATCGCAGAAGACTGTAGCGCCAGCTGTATCCGATCCTGCTCTCCCTGCAAGTCCACGCGGCTACGCCCCAGCAAAGAGAGCGCAACCGGCCCGGATAAATCTTCGAATAGCAGCTCATTGACAGCCAAATTATCCAGACTGGCAATCCCTTCTAGCTGAGGATTGTCCGGCGTCCCAAACAGCTCGCCATCAAAGCTGGTTTGCCCTGCAATTTCTCCATACGCTTCAAACGTAGCCGGTATAAAACTGTTGAATGGCTGAAGATCAACAGCTTGTAGCGCAACGTCTAAATCGAAGGTATCGACCGGGATAGACTGGCTAAAGTCTACGCCGATGGTCCCCTCAGCCTGCACGCCGGGCGCAGTAAATGCGTTTACAGCAATGCGATCGCCCTGCCACACAAAGTCCGTCGCCCAGTCGCCGCGCTCCAGCAAAGCATCGCCCGCCGGTAAGTAAACTTGAGCCTCGGCGATAGTAGCCGTTCCCGCCGCTTGAATCTGCGCCAAATTCAGCGCATCTAAACGCCCCGACGCTGCAATATCTGCATCTAAGCGTCCCTGCGCCTGGCGAGTAAACTGTTCTACAGGCACTTGGCTGGTCGAAACGTTTGCCTGCCAGTCTTGTTCTCTGAGATTTGCGATCGCTTCTGCCGTTACAATGCCTTCAGCCACCCGCAGGCGCGTATTGTTCACAAGCACGACATCATCAACGAGCGTAATCTCTCCTGAGCCCGGAAAGGTGGACTCCGTCAGCCGCCAGTCAGCCGTTGCCGTTTGCTCTGCTAGCGTGCCAGCCGCCTCCAGGTCAGCGCTCAGCCGCCCAATCACGACATCATTGGGAACTGCAATCTCAAATAGCTGCGCGTAGGCATCAGCCGATACTCCCTCGGCACTCGCAGCCACCTGAAAAGGCAACGCCTCCAAATCAGAGAGATCTACCGAACCTTGGGCGGTCACCGCACCACCTGCTGTAGGGATAATGCGCGTATTTTCCAGCTGAACAATGTTGTCTGCAAGCGTAATTTCTCCTGAACCTGGGAAGGTAGATTCTGTTAGCTGCCAGTCAGCCGTCGCTGTTTGCTCCGCTAAGGTGCCAGTCGCTCGCAGCCTGGCACTGAGCATCCCAACAACAATCTCTTCAGGAATGGGAAGGTCATAAATTTGCGCATAGGCATCAGCCGGAACGCCGTTGGCTGTGGCCACTAGCTGAAAAGGAAGCGCCTCCAAGTCGGAGAGATCTGCCGACCCCTGGGCAACAATCTCGCCACCGGCCTCAGGAACAATCCGAAGACTGCTCAGCTCTAGCCGTTCTGGGAGAAGCTTGGCAAGCAGGTCACCTTCTCCACCACCTAAGTCAGCATTCTGCGCAGCCGAACGCATCAGCTCAAAGTCAGCAGCCAAGGTTTCAACCCCTAGCCTGTCTGCCTGAACCGGCTCCAGATTAAATAGCCTTCCCTCAGCTTCGGGCGTCATCAAGGCACCCGTCAGCTGAGTCTCAAGGCGAAATATCCCAGCTAAGTCATCTGGTAAATCGACCGCCGACAGTGTTTCTATCTGGCTCAGAGAGACCGCAGGAATCTGAGCGGTGAGGTCATAGCCTGCCTCAAAATCGACATCGCCAGCGGCCAGTAAGGCGACCTCACCCAGACGCAGGCCTGCCTCCTCTAGCGTCACCGTCTGCCCACTGAAAACCAAGCGACTCCGAATATCATCTACCGGGTCCGTTAGGGCGCTAGCCAGAAAGGTGCCTTCTCGAAAGGATGCCGTTCCCCTTGCGCTAGTGGCAGCCTCGTCTAGCTGATTGTCTTCTGTGAGCGCCGTTTCCACCGTCAGATTGCTACTCAGCAACCCGTCTGCAAAGCCCAATGAATCTGGCAAGAACGGATTGACCCAGGCCGCCTGCAAAGCTTCTGCCCGCAGGGTGGCTCTCACCGCTTTAGCCGCTAAGTTTGCAGTTCCATTAACGTCAAATTCACCCGATTTCACATTGCCTGATCCCACATTGCCTGATCCCACATTGCCTGATCCGACATTGCCAGACACCTCAAAGGAGACTTCCTCAGCCTCAGTTTCTCCGTCGTCTGCGTCAGGATTTCGCTCACCGTAAAATTCTATGAGGCCATCCACATTGTCTATCTCCAGCGTTTCCCGGGGGACGATGGCAACGGCGTCTTCGGTGTAGGGGTCAGCGGTTAGCTGAGCATCTTTGATTCGGATAGTTTGCAGCTCTACGGTAACCGGCGGCTCGCCTTCCTCGGCCAGCTCCGGTAAGCTCAGCTCGCCCCAGGTTCCAGCCTCAGATTGAACCAGCGACACGTTGGGGCGAACTAGGGTAATTTCTGGCTTGATGGTGCGCTGAAAGATCAGCGATCGCAGTCCAATGGCAACGTTTATTTCATCCACCGTCACCGAAGATTCGTCCGTTTCCGTCGGTGGAATAACCGTTTTACCCAGGTTCACTCCCCACAGCGAAGTTCCCTTCGATTCGCCTAGCCGAATTGGCCGGTCGATGGTCTCTTCAACGGCGACTTCGATTCGCGGCAGAATGTATTGGGTAATGATGCGATCGCCCCAAATGACAAACCCCACAACGCCCACTATCCCCAGCACACCCACGCCAGCGCCAGCTTTCAGCAGTATGGCAAGCCACCGACGGCGGGCAGGGTCTGGGTCTGGGTTTGGCGGCAGCATAAGCTGCTCAGTAGAATTGGGTTCGGGGGCATCCGACATAGCATACTGACCTAGGAAAACGTCAGAAGTAACATTTACGCATTCTCATCATCTAAGGTCTACAGCTGAAATCATATGCGCCAGCCCACCAACGACCCGATTTGTTCAGCTGCAGTTGCTCCTTCCTGTAAAAGCTCCCTTAGAAAACCCACCGCTTCAAGTATCGTTGGGTAGATTTAGCCCATCTTGATTCGGCTTCTTCGATGCCCCAAGTCTGGTTCATTCTGTTGTAAAAAAGGCTGCGTCTTAGCCAAGACGCAGCCCTTTCCCCTTCAGTGTTAGTCGGCTTCAGAGGCGAGTCATGGGACCTGCCCGAAGGTGTCTATCTCGGACCCATGCCGATTGTGCCAGCATACACAGCCTGGTCACCAAGCTCATCCTCAATTCGCAGCAGCTGATTGTATTTAGCAACCCGCTCACTTCGGCAAAGTGACCCGGTCTTAATCTGTCCGGCACGGGTAGCCACAGCTAGGTCTGCAATCGTCGTATCCTCCGTTTCGCCCGAGCGATGGCTCACCACACAGTTAAATTGGTTGCGCTGAGCCAAATTGATGGCTTCCAAGGTCTCTGTGAGGGTGCCGATCTGGTTGAGCTTGACCAGCAGAGCATTCGCAGAAGAAAGCTCAATGCCCTTTTGAAGACGAGTCGGATTCGTCACAAAGAGGTCATCACCCACCAGCTGCACCTTGCTGCCAATGCGCTCTGTGAGCAAACCCCAGCTCTCCCAATCTTCCTCATCCAAGCCATCTTCAATAGAAACGATGGGATAGCTGTTTACTAACCCTTCTAGGTAGTCGATGGTCTCATTGGGAGAATGGGCCTTGCCATCAAACGTATACTGGCCGTCTTTGTAAAATTCAGTCGCGGCAACATCCAGCGCTAGCGCAACTTGCTCACCTGGGGTGTAGCCCGCCTCAGAAATTGCAGACATCAGCAGGTCTAGCGCTTCTTGGTTGGAGCCTAGGTTTGGCGCAAAGCCACCCTCATCGCCCACACCGGTTAGCAGACCTTTGCCAGCTAGCACCTTACTCAGCTGAGCAAAGATCTCAGCGCCCCAGCGCAGGGCTTCGCGGAAGCTGCCCGCCCCCACCGGCATAATCATAAATTCCTGAATGTCCACATTGTTATTGGCATGCTCGCCGCCGTTGATAACATTCATCATCGGCACAGGTAACACATTCGCCAGCGGACCGCCCAGGTAGCGATAGAGCGGCAGAGCCTGAGCAGCGGCAGCTGCGTGGGCATTTGCCAAAGACACAGCCAGGATTGCGTTCGCACCCAAATTTTTCTTATTGGGGGTGCCATCGAGGGCGATCATGGTGCGGTCTAGCTCGATTTGGCTGAGGGCATTCATGCCCATGAGTTCACGGGCGATCGCATCGTTTACATTTTCCACCGCCTTCGTCACGCCTTTGCCAAAGTAGCGATCGCCATCGCCATCCCGTAGCTCATGCGCTTCAAAGCTACCCGTAGAAGCGCCGCTGGGCACCTGCGCTATGCCGTACGCACCACCTGTGAGGTACACCTCAGCCTCAATGGTGGGCCTTCCTCGGGAGTCTAATATCTCTCTTGCCTGAATCGCTTCAATGGCTGTATCGAGGGAATCAATCATTCTCTACGCCCTTATAATTTTTAGGATGTCTGCATCTGTCAAACGTCAAAATAATACGGCACAACGAGAGGATCAGCACAATGCGCATGCTACATACCATGATTCGAGTCGGCAATTTACAAAAGTCGCTCACCTTTTACTGCGACGTCCTAGGTATGAAGCTCCTCCGCAAAAAAGACTACCCCGGCGGCAAATTCACCAACGCCTTCGTCGGCTACGGCGACGAATCTGACCACACCGTACTAGAGCTCACCCACAACTGGGAAACCGAAAGCTATGACCTCGGCAACGGCTACGGCCACGTCGCATTAGGCGTCGATGACATTTACGCCGCCTGCGATGCCATCAAGCAAAACGGCGGCCAAGTCACCCGCGAGCCCGGCCCCATGAAGCATGGCACGACAGTCATTGCCTTCGTCACCGATCCCGACGGCTACAAAATTGAGCTAATTGAAGGGCGAGGCTAAGGGTTTGCATCGTGCCCTTTCACGCTAGGAGCTTTGTGTCACAATTCGCTTTACATGTTCGGAGAGCGCGTTCAAATCTCGCTTAGCAACGCGTAAAAGATTCTCAGCTTGCCTAATGTCGCTCATAAAGAACGACTCCTTCCCTAACAGCGCGGCCAATTACATGGTTTAAGCTATGTTTCCACTGCTCCACTTCGTCGGTGCTATGTAGCAACACATCGGTTGCAATTCTTAGACGAGCAAGGGCTCGAGAAATCTTTGATATCTCCTTGTAGCGACTGCGGCTTTCATCAAAAGGCTTCGCGTTAACGACTAAGAAGTCATAGTCAGAACTGACTTTCGCTGTACCTTTGGCGTGAGAGCCGAAGAGGATAATTTTTTCGGGTTGAACCGCTGCCACAATAATCTCGACCATCTGATTCAGTACGGGCGACCTGACAAATTCTGGAATATTAGGTTGTATCTCACCTCTAAAAGCTGCCACTGTGCTACTTAAATAAACCTGAATAAAGTTGCTCTTTAACATCCTATTGCACCGTCATATAGAATTCGACGTCCTCTGCATATCTTTTGATGTCCCGCCCATTAGGACTGTACGGTAACCCCCGCATATAGCTGTAGTGCCCATACGCCTCTATACTCAGACTGCCAATAATTCTGCATCCCTTCCATTGCTATACTCAATTATTGGACACAGGGTGTTCTAGCGTCACGCCACCCTGGACTACCCTAAGCTTCATTCATCTGCTCTTCCCTGCTCCCTATCCCCGTTTATGCAGCCAACCGATCCTGATAAATTTTCCGCTAAGGCTTGGGATGCCATTGTCGAAGCCCAAGATGTCGCTCGTCGCTTCCGGCAGCAATATTTAGAGGTGGAGCATGTCACCCTAGCCATGCTAGAGCAGGCAGGCAAGGCCGATGTTGTCCTAAAAAAGGCGGGGCTGTCGCCTGAGCAAATTTTGCAAGAGCTGGAGACTTTTGCGAAGCGGCAGTCGCGGGTGCGGGTGGCCGTCGATAGTAACCTGTACCTAGGCAAGAGCCTAGATCGAATGCTAGATGCAGCAGATGGGGCAAGGCTCAACCTGCAGGATGAGCTGATTTCTATCGATCATCTGCTGGTGGGCTTCGTAGAAGATGAGCGCATTGGTAGGCGCTTGCTGCGGGGCTTCGATGTGGATACCTCCCACATTATGAAGGCGATTCAGGCATTGCGATCGCCCGCTCCAGAAACGGGTAAGCCCGTCACCCCAGCCATCGATGACGAGGAAGACTATCCAGCCCTGCACCAATACGGCCGGGACCTCACCGCCGAAGCCAAAGCCGGAAAGCTAGACCCGGTAATCGGCCGCGATGAGGAAATTCGCCGGGTGATTCATGTGCTCTCTCGGCGGACAAAAAATAATCCAGTACTGATTGGGGAACCTGGGGTGGGTAAGACCGCGATCGCAGAAGCCCTCGCCCAGCGCATTATCAATGGAGACGTCCCCGAATCGCTAAAAAATCGCATTTTGATTTCCCTAGATGTTGGCAGCTTGATTGCTGGGGCCAAGTATCGCGGCCAGTTTGAAGAGCGATTGCGTTCGGTCTTGGCAGAAGTCACCGATTCGGGCGGGCAGGTGGTGCTATTCATCGATGAGCTGCACACCGTCGTGGGCGCAGGTGCCGGTGCCAACAATGTCGATGCAGGCAACATTCTAAAACCCGTACTGGCTCGGGGGGGGTTGCGCTGTATCGGTGCGAGCACCATCGATGAATATCGCAAGCACATTGAAAAAGACACGGCCTTAGAGCGGCGCTTTCAGCAGGTTTATGTCGGCCAGCCCAGCGTAGAAGATGCGGTCTCTATTTTAAGGGGGCTTAAGGAACGCTACGAAGTACACCATGGCGTTACTATTTTGGATTCGGCGCTGGTGGCAGCTGCGACTTTGTCGGATCGGTATGTGAGCGATCGCTTCCTACCCGATAAAGCCATCGACCTGATCGACGAAGCCGCTGCCAAGCTAAAAATGGAGATCGACTCCAAGCCCGAAGATCTCGAAATTATTGACCGGCGGCTGAAGCAGCTAGAGATGGAGAAACTCTCCCTCGAAGATGAAAAAGCCGCCGGATCGGCCAGCCGCACCTCTCGTCAGCGGTTAGCAGGCATCAAACAAGAGATTGAAACCCTCTCAAAAGAACAACAGGTTCTCGATGAGCAGTGGCACACCGAGAAAGAAACCCTCGATGCCATCACCGAGCTCAAAGAAGAAGAAGAACGCACCCGGCTGCGCATGCAGCAGGCAGAGCGCGCCAACGATCTCGAGCGGGCCGCCCAGCTAAAGTATGGCCGCCTAGAAGAGATTCAAAGAGAGCTAGAAGCGCTAGAAGTCTCTCAACAGGCCCTACAGACCAAAGGGCTCACCATGCTCAGAGAGCAGGTGGCAGAATCTGACATTGCTGAAATTGTCGCGCGGTGGACAGGCATTCCGGTCAATCGGCTGATGGCCTCCGAGCGGCAAAAGCTACTGCAGCTCGAAAGTCATCTGCACGAGCGCGTCATCGGCCAATCTGAAGCGGTCACTGCGGTATCTGCCGCCATTCGCCGTGCCCGCGCGGGTATGAAAGACCCCGGCAGGCCCATTGGCTCATTTCTCTTCATGGGACCAACGGGCGTCGGTAAAACAGAACTTGCCCGCACCCTCGCGGCCTTTTTATTCGACACCGAAGAAGCCCTCATTCGGCTAGACATGTCCGAATATATGGAGAAAAATTCAGTCTCCCGTTTGGTCGGCGCGCCCCCAGGATATGTAGGCTACGAGGAAGGCGGTCAGCTCTCCGAAGCGGTCCGTCGCCATCCCTATTCTGTTGTTTTGCTCGATGAAGTCGAGAAAGCCCACGCAGATGTTTTCAACATTCTGCTGCAGGTGCTAGACGACGGCCGCATCACCGACTCTCAAGGTCGCACGGTAGATTTTCGCAACACTGTTATTGTGATGACTAGCAACATTGGCAGTGAGCACATTTTAGATGTGGCTGGCGATGACGAACAGTTTGAGGAAATGGAAGAGCGGGTAATGGCTGCCCTGCGATCGCACTTCCGCCCCGAATTTCTCAACCGCATTGACGACACCATTCTCTTCCACGCCCTCAGCAAAAAAGAGCTGCGCAGCATCGTCACCATTCAGCTCAAGCGCATATACCGCCTCCTCGCCGACCAAAAAATCAGCCTCGAAATGTCCGAAGCCGCCATCGACCACGTCGCCGAAGCAGGCTACGACCCCGCCTATGGCGCTCGCCCCCTCAAGCGAGCCATCCAGCGCGAGCTAGAGAACCCCATCGCAACCCTGATTTTAGAAGATAGCTTCAGCGAGGGCAGCACCCTAACCGTGGGAGTAAACAAGAAAGCCGGTAAACTCAAGTTTGGCGTCAGGCCGCCGGAACCCGATTCCGAACCCGAACCCGATTCCAAACCCGTTGCTGAAAAAGCGGACGATGCGAAGGAAGAAGCCATGGCCATCTCAGAATAAGTGTGGCGCTGACTGCAGAAACCACCAGACCACTGCTGTCATTACGAAACGGCCACCTCAGATTCTTCTTCTATGTAGGCTGCCAGGCTCTCTGCCAAACTCTTCAACAACTCTCTCTCCTGGTACGGCTTCGAGAAATACGCCGTCGCACCCAAGTTCATCGCTAGGGTCCGATGCTTCTCCCCGCTGCGAGAGGTCAACATGGTCACCGGAATCTTTGCAAACTTTGGCTGCGCCCGCAGCTTAGAAAGAAAGCTATAACCGTCCATACGAGGCATTTCCACATCGCACACGATGCCGTCAATCTCCACGCCAGTTTCTAGCTTCTCCAGCGCGTCCTGTCCGTCACGGGCCTGGAACACTTCATAGCCCACTTTCTCCAGGGTCAGCGCTAGCAGTCGCCGCACGTTCACAGAGTCGTCTATCACTAAGAACCGCGATCGCCGTTTTACCTCTTTCTCCGGCACCGTTTGCAGGCTCACTGGGTCAATCCCGCCATTCACCACCGGGTTAGAATACAGCGCCTCTGCCGAGTTGATATCTGACCCTTCGCAGCTCAGCACCCATCTTGCCAGGTCTGGCAGGCTGATCAGCGGCACCACTCGGCCATCGCCCAAAATGGTGCAGTTGCTAAAGCCCGCAGGCAGCGCAATCGGGCCTTCTACTCGGCGAACCGCGACTTCCTGCTCACCCCAGGAGCGGTCCACCTGCAGGCCCATTCGCTGCTCGCCCATGCGAAACATCAGTACGCTAGGGCGGTCCATGTTGGGGGTTTCTTCTAGGCTGTCGATTTGCCGGGGGCAATTAAAGGCAAGCCAGTTTGAGAGCTTGATCAGCCTGACCGCGTCGCCTTTGAAGTGGAACATGGCTTTGCCGTCGGTCTCGAACATGTCTGCCGCTTCTATCAGGGCGACTTCTTCGATCATGTCGGTGGGGAGGGCAACGGGCATGCGGTTGCCCTCGGCCAGCATGACGCGAGTGACCGAGAGGGTATAGGGCACGGAAATGGTGAAGGTGGTGCCTTTGCCAGCTGCCGTGTCGACACTGATATCACCGCGAATCTGGGTGAGGTTGTTGCGCACAACGTCCATGCCGACGCCGCGCCCGGAGAGGGCCGTTACTTTTTCAGAGGTGGTAAAGCCAGGTTCAAAGATCAGTGAGAGCAGCTCGGCTTCGCTAGCGGCGCTGAGTAGCTCGGCATCTAACCCCATCGACTGAGCGCGATCGCGTATTTTCTCTAGGCTAATGCCATTGCCATCATCACTGACCGTAATCACCGTTCGATTGGTGCGGTTAAAGGCGCGAATGGCGATAGAGCCCTGACCGCTTTTACCCTGTTCTTCTCGCTTTTTCGGTGTCTCAATGCCGTGGTCAAAGGCATTGCGCACAATGTGCATTAGCGGGTCGCTCAGCGCTTCAAGAATGTTGCGATCAATCAGCGTATTCTCTCCTTCTAGGGTGAGTGCAACAGATTTTCCATGTTCTATTTCTAGCTCCCTGAGCGCGCGAGGGAATCTGTTGGTAATGTCTGAGAGGGGGCGCATGCGCAGCTGGTTGAGGTTGCGCTGCAGGTGCCGGGCGGTGCGATGGATAACACGGGTGGTTTGTTCGGTCTTGTCGACGCTGAGTTCTATGTCGTCAGCGACTTCCTGAAGCTTTACAACAGATTCAACAATCTTACGGAAGGGGAGATGGGCATCGTTGTAGCGGTCGAATTCGAGCGTATCGAAGCCCCTGCGAAATTCGGGATCCGAAAAAGCGTGAGACTGGCTGGAAGATGCAGAGACGTCCGGCTGAGGTGGGGGGAGAGCCTGAGAGGGGGAAGCTGTACCATTACGAGAGCCTGTGAGTAGGTACTGATTGCCGCTGGGCTGCTCGTATAGGTCTCTTACATCGTCGTTGATTTCATCGAGCGATCGCAGTTTTCGGCTGAGGTCTTTTACGAGGCCCCGCATGCGCTTCACCTCAGCTTCTAGGCGGTTGCGCTCAATGGTGAGTTCGCCGAAGTAGTCATTCAGATCGTTCAGCTTGCGAACAGAGACGCGCACCGTATTGTCAGCCAAATCAGCCTGGTCTGTCTGAGGTTTGGGTGCTTCTGAAAAGCGAAATTCGGTCCCGGTTGTGCGATCGCTCTCCCGCGTCAGTGCTTCCTCGTCATCGAAGACTCCTGCAAACGCATCTGCTTCCGGTGTAGCCTCGTCAGCGACGGCGGCATCATCCCCAGTCAGCGCCTCCTCCGGTTCACCGAATCCGGCAAACACATCTTCTACCAGCGCCTCGTCTGGCGTGCCCAAATCGGCGAAACGCTCTTCAGCGTTTTCTTGATCGCCCGTCCTCGCAAACACATCCTCAACGAGGGCATCATTTTCGTCAGCCAGTCCGGCAAACACATCTCCAACAAGGGCATCATTCTCAGCGCCCAAATCCCCACTATCGAAAGTCGCAAACGGATCAGTGGCAAACGGAGCATCGCTTGCCTGCGCCAGCTGGTCGTCTTCAAATTCAAAATCAATCAGGCCAAAGCTAATGCCGCTAAGCTCGCTGGGCATAGAGTCGGCGTTGCCCGTAATCACCAGCGCCTGGGCACGCCGCCAGGCCTGAAGTGCCTTCTGACCAACTTCTGCCAGTTGCTCAGCGTTGGCCGTTCCCGCTGCAAACCTTTCAACTGACTGGCAGAGCTGGATAAACGGGGGCACATCCAGCATTTCGCCCAGGCTGCTCAGCTCTTGGGCCATCACCACCAGCTCTTCTTGAAAGTCGATAGGCGGCTCATCCAAAAAGGATTCCAGCCGCTCTAGCGAGCCCTCCACCTCTGTTTGAAAGATCAGCGGCAAGACGTCCTGCCCTTCGTCAGTATCGATAATGGAGGCGGCATCTTCGGTGGAGGGTTCGCCTAGGGTCTCATACAGCTGGTCGAAAACGGGAGTGACCTGGTTTGCAACCCAGCTTTCATCTATGGGCGTACTGGTGCGATCGCGTTCTACAATTTGCCGGATGACATCGACCCCGCTTAGCAGCTGTCCTTCGACATCGCTGGTAACACCGTCACCACGCTGAATTTTGACCACTTTCAGAGAATCTTCCAGTCGGTGGGCTAGCTCACTGGTAAGGCCATAGCCCATCAGCGCTGCTCCCCCTTTAATCGAGTGGGCCGCCCGCAGTGCTGCGTTCATCTCCTGATTGTCTACCCCGCGCTGAGCCACTCCCAGCAGCGTCGTCTCCAGCGTGTCCAAATACTCTCCGGCTTCATCGAGAAACTGAAGGCGAATTTCTCTTTCTTTCTCTTCCATAAACTACGCCTCCCCTGTCACCGCCGGTTTTGCAGGCCAGCCGTCCCTAGAGCCCCCTTCAAGTCCCCCTTCAGGACCTCCTTCAGTGCCGTCTTCACCAACAACAAAGGTCGCCACCTGGGACTGCAAATCCTGAGCGACGCTAACCGTTTGGTTCAGCGCCTGCGATACCTGGCTCGACGACTCAGACGTCCGCTTGGCCAGCTGGGCAATCTCTTCCATCAGCGCCGATACAGCGGTTGACGTCGCCACCTGAGAACTCGTCGCATCGGAGATCATCCGCGCCAGCTCATCCATTTTTTGTGAGCCCGTCAGGATCTGATTAAGACTGGCCTTGGCATCTTCTACCCGGCGCGTTCCCTCCACGACCTGAGCGGTGCTCTGCTCAATGGCTTCGACCACATCGCCGGTCTCTCGCTGGATCGCTTCGACAATTCGCTCAATCTCTTCGGTCGCCGATGCTGAGCGGGTTGCCAGCTCGCCCACTTCTTCAGCGACTGCCGCAAAGCCCTGGCCATCTTCTCCGGCGCGCGCCGCTTCAATGCCCGCGTTGATTGCCAGTAAATTTGTCTGCTGCGAGATCTGGTTGATTAGCGAAACGGCCTTGGTGATCTGCTGGGAAGACTCACCCAGACGCTTCACCTTCTTGGCGGTTTGGCCTACTGTTTGTCGCAGGCTCATGATGTTACTCACCGTCAGGTCCATGGCTTCACCGCCTAGGGTCGCGGTTTCTGAGGCTGACTTGGCGACGGCTGCCGCTTCTTCAGCCTGGTAAGCCACCTGCTGAATCGAGCTCGTCATCGCTTCGACCGAGTCTAGCGTCAGGGTCGTTTGCTCTGCCTGCTGTAGGGCTTCCTCAGCAAGGAGGCGAATGGCGCCTTCGTTTTCTCCCAGGGATGCATTGACCTCATGGGCAGACTGCTTTACCTGGGTGACCACCTGACGCAGGTTCTCAATGATGGCATTGAAAAAGTCAGCCACAGTGCCAATTTCCCCGGCGGTGACATCGGCGCGAACGGTGAGATCCCCATCAGCGGCTGCTTCCACATCTCCCAACAGCTCTACCAGCTGGCTCTGCAGGCGTTCCTGCCTTTGGATGCGCTCTTCTGCGAGGGCAGTCATTTCGCTTACGGCGACTTCTCTTTCGGTGGTGGCCCTGGCCTGCTCTAGGGCATAGCCCAGCTGAGTGGCCGCCCGCTGCATAAAGTTAATCGTCAAGTCTGACCAGTTGCGAGGGCCGCTGCATTCGTGGGCGATTAGCAAACCCAGCAGCTGATCTTCAACGACAATAGGCGCAACTAGGTTCGCCTTTACCTGATAGGGTTCTAGCTGGCCCAGATGGCAGTCTGTCAGCCCTGCCTGATAGATATCTGAAGTTGCCTTAACGCGGCCCGTGCGGTACTGCTCCACATATCGCTCTGCAAAGCAGGGGTCAGCGATTTCTGCGCCGAGGGCAGGGGGCCACTGAGCATCGACAGATTCTGCAATGACAGTGCCTTTCCAATTTTCATCGAAGAGATAAACAATAATTCGGCTCGCTTCAATGGCCAGCTTCACCTGCCGGGTAAGGGTGCGGAAGATCTTTTCCTGGTCGGTAGTATCGCGAATGCTAGCCACTAGGCTCGATAGCTGCTGCTCGCGCTTCACGGCCTGTTTCTGGGTGTCGAGCAGCTTGGCCTGAGCCAGGGCGTAGCCAACTTGGGTAGCTATCTGCTGGATCATGTTTGTCTCTTCTGGCTGCCAAATGCGGGGGCTGCTGCACTGGTGGGCGCAGAGCAGACCGACTAGCTCATCGCCGACGATGATCGGCGCGACCATGTTCGCCTTGACTTCTAGCTCTCGCAGGAGGCGACAGTGACACTCGGTGAGGTCTTCAGTTTCGACGTTTTCTACCTTGGAGACCTGGCCATTTAGGAAGCGGTCTACGGAGTCGGGTAGCATGGGATCTTCTAAGTGCTGACCCTGGGCACGAGGCCAGCCTTTGTCAACGGACTCGGCAGTGACTTCTCCACCAGCGTAGTCGGGCCTAAAGCGATAAATCAGCACCCGGTCCACATTCAGTACATCCCGGGCCCTTTCTACACCGGTGTTAAAAATAGCGTCGGCTTCCAGGGTTTTGCGAATGTCGCTGGTGAGTTCGGAGAGGGTACGGGCGCGGCGGGCGGATTCTGTTTGAGTTTCACTCTGAAAGCGCAGGGAAGATTCGGAGCTAGAGACGGCTGCTGCTAGCTCATTGAAGGCGCTGGCAACTCGGCCCACTTCATCTCGGGCGAAGACATCGGCGCGAATACGGCGATCGCCCGAAGCAAATTTTTCAGTCGCTTCCTGTAGGTTTCGCAGCGGCTTTACGATTGAGCGACCCAGCAGCTTAGCAATGATCAAATCGGCAAGTAGAGCCAACAGCGCCGTCCCAATGAGGATACCCGTCGCATTGCGCAGCCAGTTTTGCAGGGTGCGCTCTGGCAAGCCATGTTGAATCACGCCAATCGGTTTGCCATTGGCATCGACGATAGCTGTCGCTGCGACCGTGTAATCTGCGCCATTGGGCTGTCGTACCCGCTCACTGGTGACCTGCGCAGTCCCGCCACCGCTAGCAGAACGCACCGTCTGGTCTAAAAAGTTATAGTCATAGGTACCACCCGTGCTCTGTCCAGTGCTTACCTCCCCTGCTTCTGAACGCGCCACTAGGTCAAACGAACCGCTGGGCTCCTGCAAATAAATCTCACTGTAGCCATTTGCGGCTTTCCCGAGCGCGTTAGCGACCAAAGGCGAATTTCCATCCAATATATCGCCCGTCACTAGCGCGCCAATAATCTCATTCGGGACACCAGTACGATCTGTCGGCGTTCCACTCTCAAAGATTGGCGTCACAGCAAACTGAACCAGCGCAGCCTCATTCACATTGCTCGGCACTGGGATGCCAATTTGTTGGAGGTCTGTTAGCGTTTGCAAGGTGATAGCAGACTTTGGCTCACCTTGCCGTAGCGCGCTAGAAACCAAATTGTTTGGATTGAATAGGTTACCGCTACGGTCAGCGTTGCCATTAGCAATAATCCGAAATTCAGGATCGACTAGGGCGACATACTCCAGCTGATTGATGCCTAATCGAGTCTGCAGGGCAACCCGGGCATCTTGCTTAAGCCCCTCTTCCAAATCACCAAATTCTGCGTAGTCCTCAGCAGCTTCCAGCAAAATGCCATCGCTCGGTGCACCGACAGGAAAAGCCTCACTTAAACTTTGGGCTGTAGCAGAAAGCTCTGAAACAGCCTGATTCAGCAGCTGTCTTCGTCCATTAACTGACAGCAACACCAAGCTAACGCCGATTACTCCCGAGACTGACAGCATCTTCGATGCCAGCAGTCCGGTCAACTGTTTATTAGCAACTCGCCGATCATAGAACCACTGGACCAACTTCGAACGGCTACTCTTTGTAACTTGAATATTTTCGGGCGCATACCTCTCCCCATCTACCTTGTAGCGAACGCCCCGGTAAACCCTATCGGGCAGAATTGAATTCGCTTCTGTGCGGATGGTCTGTTGTTCTGACAGTACTTTTTCGGCAGCGGCTCGCTCACGCCCTTCCTCGTAGCTCGCGCCGCGATAGGTCAGCGTCTCGCCCTGCCTTACTTGCCCTGCTGTTGGGGGTGCAATAGCAGGCGTTGCCAGCGTTGCCGATGGCTCAATAGGTTGCTCGGTAGACTCGAGCGCATCTGCTGAATGGGCGCTGGCTGTATTCTCTAGCTTGCCGTTTCCGTTAGCGCCGTTCGTATTTAGCAGGTCAGCGCCAGTAGCGTCAGTACCAGCGTCAGCGTTTGAGTCAGAAGGGTAGGGCGGGCGAATGTCAGTTGTCATGTCAGACTCACTTTAGAACGGTCTTTTGAATTAGGATGCAGAGAAGAGAGCGGGCGAAGAACAAAGGGGTGCCTCTGTGTTAGCGCCTTGAGCCTAGTTGAGCCTAGGCTCCCTGAAAGACAGAAGACTGCAGAACGGCTTCAGCATCCAAAACGAGAAGAATTTGCTCATCTTGAACGGCGCATCCTCGGAGGTAAGGCACCAAGACAGGATTAACCTGAGGGGGTGGCGGCTGTAGCGAATCAGGCGGTAGATGAACAATGCCATCTATTTCATCGACCATGAGCCCCAATGAAGACCCTGATTTGACAATGACTACACTATATTGCTGACCGGGCCTATCTGGAACGGGCATGCCCAACAGTTTGACTAAGTTGGCAATCCAAATGACTCGATTTCGCCGATTCACTAGGCCCAGCATGCAGGGCGGCATGTTTGGAATCGCCGTCACCTGAGCGGTCGGCAGCACGGTTGCTTCTTCTACCGCTCGCGCCGCAAAGACCGCCGGTACGCGGGGCGCGAGCTGAAACTTGAGGTAGGCTTCGCCGATGAGTTGGCGATCTGGGATAGCGAGCTTAGTTTTCACAGGTGACGTAGTTATGACGGCAATGTCCAGCGTGCGGAGAATTGCACCGTAGCTTTTGTCGCTGTTGGCATGTAAGGAATTTTACTAGCACCATCAGCCTAGGCAATGTAGAGCAAAAATACCATTGTCACGAGCGATACGCCACAGTTAGACGCACAGAGGGGCAGGTTCTAGGGTTTCGCACAGCAGCTTTTTGTCAGTCGTAAATCGGCGTAAGCCAGGCTGCGTAAGTCTTTAAATTCTGCGTAGATTCTGCGTAGTTTTAGTCTGCATAGGGCTTTTAGCCCCAGCCTACCCAGCAGAATGGTCTATGTATCGATTTTATTTGATTAGATCTTGTCTATTGGACTTAACTTGGCACTAACGTAATACGTCTATTACTGCTTCTATGAGCTGCTCCCTGGTGTAGGGCTTGGTGAGATAAGCTTTTGCGCCCTGTCGCATGCCCCACATGCGGTCGATGGTTTGCCCCTTTGAGGAGCATATGACGACGGGCACTTCCTTGGTTTCAGGTGTGGATTTGAGCTTACGGCATAGCTCAAATCCACTGAATCCGGGCATAACCACGTCTGTCACAATAACGTCTGGCTTCTGAGCGATCGCTTTATCCAAGCCTTCCTTACCCGTAATTGCCCCGATCACGCTGAAGCCGCCCTCCTGCAGGTAATGGCTCATCAGCTTCATTTCTGAAGGCGCATCCTCAACCACAAGCACAGTAGCGATCTTTGTTGTTGTCGTCATTTGGGCAAAACCGGTCATTTAAGTAAATCGCAGGGCGGGCGACTGTCCTGTCTAAGTTTTGACAGACCTATTTCCAATGAAGAACGTTCCGAGGGAGGGCACCTAGAGCCACTCTGCGAATAATCAACCTTAAGTGATTGTACGGAAGGGCTAGCAACATCCTACCAAGTGACCTGTAAAAATAATCCCTCGACTTTCCTGATTAAGCCGCTTTGTTAAAACTTCCTTATAAAACTTTTGACGTCGGGCTATCTAACGTCGGCTATTTTCCTTGGTGGGTAAGTGCTTAAAGACCATTTTCAGCAGGTCGGACTGGGTAAAAGGCTTGGTCAAATAACCAGACGCTCGGACCAGCTTGGCCCTAGCCCGGTCGATTAGGCCGGTATTGCCGGTCACCATCACGATGGGCGTTCGCTTATAGCGAGGATGGCGGCGCAGGAGGGCGCACAGCTCGTACCCGTCCAAATTTGGCATGGTGATGTCCAACAAAATCAAGTCGGGCTTACTGCGGACTATCTGCATCAACGCTTTCACCGGATCGTTAATCGCGACGACTGAGAGGCTCTGATCTTCTAAAAACTTTTGAATGGCGTTGAGGACCGTGGGGCTATCGTCAATGCAGGCAACGGTGTAGGTTGTGCGCTTGAGGCTGTCCATTCCTTGGCGGCGGCGGCTGCCATTGCTGCCGAGGCTCATGGGTCCCATACCGTTAATTTGGCCGCTCATGCTGCTGGGCGTTGACATGGTCGCCGCACTCGAGAGTCGGTTGGTGGTGGGCTGTCCGGCGGCCCTTTGCTTGCTGTTGCGCTGGCAGACTTCGACGATGGGCCGCAGGTCTAGGCTGCAGTAGGTGGGGATGCCTTCGGTTTGGGCCTGGGGAATGAGTTCGTAGCTGCCTTCTCGTATGTTCAGGAAGGGCTCAATGACTTCAATGGCGATCGCACCTATGAGCTGAGCAGCCTGCTCCCGGCTGAGGTAGGTCTGGTCTACAAGCCAGCAAATCGCCCGGTAGTCGCGACTCACAACGTGATCGACCTCATCGGAATTTTCAAACAGCAGGCGTACCTGATCTCGCACTTCTGCAGGAACGGCCTCGCTAAAGGCCTGCAGCTGGCGATCTAGCCGATCAAAGGCATCTGCAGAATTCGTTGCGAAGTTTAGCCGACCGGTTTCAAATAGGAGTCGCCACTCTGCCGCCTGCGCCGAAAGCTTGAGGCAACCACTCACCTGACGGCTAATTAGCTGGGCTAGCAGACTTAGGGGGTGCAGCTTATGAGAGGTACTGTAACTCGTGCTTGAGCGGCTGTTTATCATCTATCTAAACTGGTCTTTTTTGGAGTGCTTTTTTGGAGTGTGGCTGGTCAGCAGTAAGCGGGGCAGGTCGGGATCTGAGCGCCTCAGTCAGCTTCTCAAAGAGCAATCAAGAAGCGGATTGGCCCTATCGTGTTTGGGTTTCAGGGAACTGCGCGGGGCAACTATCAATCCTGAAGTAAATCACAAATAGCCCTCACAATGGAATATCACGGCAAATAACAGTCTAGGTAAAAACAAGCGGTAGGGTATGTGGGGTGTCGGATAGCTGTCGCTATTCTACACATCAACAAGTCTAGATATATTCTCTGTGTAGATTGCCCGTTTCACCGCCAATCACTTCATTAATCAATATAGTTGCGATTGCGATGTGCAACGTATCCAACAGTCTAAAAAAGGCACATTTAGGACCGTTTGCGTCTCAAATCGCTAGACCCACCGGATTCGCAATTAGTTTCCGCTGCCGTCTGTGTGGTTGCGCAATGGAAAGTCTTCCATCGTGTTCCTAGGCTGAAGCAGTGAGCCATTGCTGGGCTGGCTGCTCTCTCTGGTGACCTCTTTTACTTCGCTTACCTGAAAGACGAATCGAAACGGCTGATTCATCCGCCGGGCGATGTGCTCTTCTAGCAGCTCAACTTGCCGAGGCGTGATGGGCTGGTTGGCATTGACCACCATATTCACCTCTGGGGGAGCGGTTTGCCAGTTTGTATAGCTACTGACCAGCTGCATGTTCTGAAAGGTTTGCGTATCAATCAGCGCTCGCTTGACGTTGGCTTCTAGCTGATTTTGCCGTACCAGCTCAACTAGGCTAATCCCCAGTGGAATGACTAGCAGGCTGGTCAGTAGGACGACGGCGCTTAAAGGGCGGCGGGCCCGACGAAAGGGAGAATAGCCTGCAATAAAAAAAGCCAGCATGCAGGCCAGCGTAATGCCCAAAAGATTTGTGCAGTACAGCAGCCCTGCGCCCAGGGTAAGTGCACCATTAAACTGAGCGATGCCCAAACCCACCACACACAGGGGAGGCATGAGCGCGACGGCGATCGCCGTCCCGGCCAGCGTACTCGATAGCCGAGGCTGCACCTTCGCGTAGCCACTGAGTCCACCGGCTGTAATTGCAATACCCAGATCCAGTAAGTTGGGCGAAGAGCGAGAGGCGACCTCGCTGCCGTATTCCAAAAAGCCAGACCCTAATCCGATCAGCGCTGACAGTGCGATCGCAATCGCAGTTCCCATCCCCAGCGCTTTCAGCCCAGCCGTCACCAGCTCCAGATCACCTTCCAAAATGCCAAACGCCACCGAGCGTATCGGCGACATCAGCGGCGCGACCAGCATGGCACCGATAATCACCGCTGCGCTATTGGACAAGAGCCCAAAAGTGGCAATTAGGCAGGCGCCGATGGTAAGGACCACATAGTCGTAGTCCAGTTCGGCCTCGTCCATCAGGCTGTCTTGCATGTGCTGATGCGCCTGGGGAGAGACCCGCCTACCCACGAGGTACTTACTGCTCCACTCGTCTATCCGTTCTCTCATGCTGCCCCCACGGCCAGTGCGAACGGGATGAAGGCCATGCGCAGCACAAAAGTTGTACGCCTCAAGCGGATATCAATAAACGTCATAAAAGTAATTTGTTTCTAAAGATACACAGCTTCCTCAGGGCGGCCATATATCTTTATACCTGAGCAGGAAGCCTCCCCTGCCTTTGTACACCAAACCTGGAAAAGTAGATGGGTTTTTTCAAACGGATCTTTGGCAAAGACAAGCCAGCCAACGCATCTTCTAAGATTAAGCGTGGCATTGCAAAAGCAACGAAAGCAGCTTCTGACAGCAGTAATGATGTGCCTGACTACAAGGTAGGCCTCGACGGTGAGTTCGATGAGAGCGGACTGGCTAAGCGGGTGGCCCTAGCATTTGATGAAGATGACCAGCTAGATGATGTTGATACCCTTTGGGTTGCCCAGACCAGCGCAACGGTCGTGTTGAAGGGCAAGGTTCCCAGCCAGGCCATCCTAAACAAAATGGTCACCGTAGCCAAAGGTGTCGATGGGACCGATGCCGTCGACACGAAGCAAGTCGAAGTGGGCTAAGGGGCTGGTAGGCCAGAAAGCTTCTAGAATATTGATAGTAAAGGGGAGTGGGTTCACTCCCCTTTTTTAGTCGCGGTTCTTTGTTAATAGTCTTTGCTAATAGCGGTATGAATTAATAGCGGTATTCATAGCGGTTCTTTTGAGTTAAGTGAGAAATATGAGTGAGCAAACCCAGCGCAAGCAGACCGATATCCCTGTTGTTGTCAATGGAGCACTTGGCAAGATGGGCCGGGCCATTGTCAAAGCCGTCTCAGAGGCTAAAGACATGACACTGGTGGGAGCCATCGACCGCAATCCATCGCTGATCGGACAAGACATTGGCGAGGTGATTGGCTTAGGCCCGCTGGAGATTCCCGTGCTAAATGACCTAGAAGCAACGCTAGTAGATGCTCAAAACCAAGCGCCAAGCGGTGGCAGCGCGGTGATGGTGGATGTCACCCATCCAGACAGCGTATATGGCTCTGTACGCGCAGCCTTGGCCTACGGCGTGCGCCCGGTCGTGGGCACCACAGGCATGAGCAATGAGCAAATCAAAGACCTGGCTGAATTTGCTGATAAAGCGAGTACGGGCTGCCTGTTGGTTCCCAATTTTTCGATTGGGATGGTGCTCTTGCAGCAGGCCGCTCTACAGGCTGCTGGGTACTTCGACCATGTAGAAATTATTGAATTGCATCACAACCAAAAAGCCGATGCCCCCAGCGGCACGGCGGTAAAAACAGCGCAGATGCTCTCAGCACTTAACAAGTCTTACAATTCGCCCGAGGTGGAAGAAACTGAAAAAATGCCGGGTGCTCGGGGCTCTCAAACGGAAGATGGGATTAGGATCCATAGCGTACGCCTGCCTGGCCTAATTGCTCATCAGGAGGTGATCTTCGGTGCGGCGGGGCAATCCTACACGCTGCGTCACGACACGAGCGATCGCATTTGCTACATGCCGGGCGTCTTGCTCTCCATTCGCCGAGTCATCCCGCTCAAATCGCTGGTCTACGGGTTAGACAAAATTTTGTAGGTCGCTTTCTTTGGACCGTGCGCTCTGAGACATATCACAAACGTCCTAATGCATTAGGACATGCATTAGGACGTTTGCGAAGAAGGTTTGTTTGCCCGATAGGAGGTGTGGCCTCTAGCAAGTGTCCTAGGCAACGCTTCAAAAGCGATAGCAAAGCGCAGAAGGTTATACTTTTAAAAAGAAAAAGGCCTGACCCCTTTAAGCCCCCAGGGTCAGGCTGCTCACCTGTAAGGACGCTAAATATACAAAGCCAGATTCATCTTCCCAAAATGCCCCTTGGGAAAAAATGAGCAGCTCTATATGCGCTTTACAGAAGTTAGGTCTATTTTCTCTGGAGCGCTTGAGAAGCGCTTCGAAGGAAATACGGAAATATGGCCGCCTTCTGCCAGGTGGTTTTTTCAAAATGTTCCGTATATTTACGCTCCCTTTTGCGTCCATTGCCAGGTTCCCTTTGGATGCTGAAGCCATTGCTCTGGCCAAAATATTGTCCAGTTCAACGGCTTGTTCGATGTTTGGGGCAATGTCTAGCTCAAAAGTACAGCAGCAGGTTGAGGCCTGGAATGGTTCTTGAAAGTGTCCACAGCAGCAGCGTAATATAGGCTACGCCTAGGCTCCACTGGTACCAGACTAGGGCGCTAATGAGTCCGGGTACAGCGCGATCGCGCAGGCGAATATCGTTGAACCCGAACTTAAACCAGTTGTTAAAGCTGAAGTCGAAGTAGTTTAGCCAATTCCAGCGGCGATCGCTCGGTAGCGGCGTGTAGCGATCGCGGTAGAACGGAAACTTTGGCGGTGTCGGTAGCCGCGCAATCAGCACCTGCAATCTCCGCAGCGCGCCATTTTCTACAAAGTAGCTGCGGTCCATCAGGTCGTGATAGCGACCCTGCCGATACAGCACGCCGATCAGAGCACCCGGAACGGGGACAACAAGCAAGCCCACGGCTGCTAGCGTGCGTCCCATGTGATCGCTGCTCTGACTCAGCAGCCCGAGCGATAGCGTTAGTAGGGCAGCGCTACCCAGCAGCATGGCTACGGTCTCGCTGCGAGTCGGTACGATGGGCGTTGGCTGCAGGCGACGGTAGCGATCTATCAGCCAGTACAGGGTGGCAAAGGTCGTGGTTGCTAGCAGGCCAACGCTAAAGACAATCCCCACGCTTGTGCCGTAGTGACTTAGCAATAGCAGGCTGGCCAAGGCTAGCCAGTGGATTAGCTGCAGCAGCCGGTCAAAGGGATTTGTTGGTAGCACCGTCAGGCGATCGCGCACTTGCAAATAGGTTGCTAGATCGACGTCGTCGAGTGCCAGCAGGTCGCTACGGCTGACAAAAGGCGCTACCTGTGTGCGCTGTGCGATCGCCCTTGCCTGCAGTTTGCTAAAGCCTACCTTTTCCAGCTGACTGGGCTTTGCCTGGTTGATACTCAGCCCAAAGAGGTAGCGTTTAATCCGGGCCAGCCTCAGCTGTTCGGTGGTGTATTCCAGCTGATTGGCATCCGCGATTTGTTCTAGCAGGCGAAAGTTGCGCACGAGCGTCCGCAGAACGGTTTCATTGCTGGTGAGGGTAGGCACTGAAAATCTTTGCCCAATTTGGCCAGGCGTTCCCAAAAACTGGGCATCGCCCGCACTAAAGTCGAGGTCGGCTACATTGATCAGGGCACTGGCAAACCGCGCGTCACCAAAGTCAACCTGGCTGAGTACGTGCGCTCCGCGCAGGCTAATTGCCCCTTGAAACTGCGCCTGCCGAAAGTTCAGCGCTCCTTCTAGTTGGGCATCGGTCAAAAACAGCGACTGATCGAACCGGCTTTTTTGAAAGTTGCCTGCTTCTCGAAACGTCGCCCGGTCAAAATCAGCATTGGCCTGCCAGTGGGCCCGGGCAAAAATCACGCTGCGAAAATCTGCTTGGGCAAAGCTTGCCCCTTTTTGAAAGATGCTGCTTTGCCAGCTGCTGGAGCCATTGAAGCGAGCCTGCTTGTAGCGACTAGGACCGGCGAATAGGGCGGCGCGAAAGCTGCTCTCCTGCTGAAACTGAGCCTGGCTAAAGTTGACGCTACTTGCAAATTGACTCCCCTGCCAGTTCGCTGCTTGAGTAAATATGGCGCCGCTGGCCTCTACTCTATTTAGAAAAGTGAGATCTTTGGCAGTCACGGCACCGTTAAAGCAGGTGTGGGTCAGCAGAAGAGGCCCTTGAAAGGTATACGCGTCTGACTGGGGCATTTGGGCAGGCTGCATCAGAAAGCGGGACAGTGCCCCAGAGGATGAGCCAAAGTTTTTGCTGCTTAAGCGCGGTTTTGACCGACCTACTAGCGGTGAATAGCTGGTGCTAGGCAAATATTGGGCGCCAGACGGCGCGGCCATATTGAAGGCCGAGCTGTAAGCCGGAACGCGCAAGCTCAGACGCGTCAGGTCAAAATCGCCCTGTACGATAGCGTCACTCAAATCCAAACCCGGTATTTGACTGCCGCTGGCCCCTTTGGGGTTCAGCCCAGCCTGCAGCCGTTGGTAAAACTGTTCGACAAAGGCTGTTTCCTCAGCACTATTCTCTCTGAGGTTGATCGCGAGGCCTTTGAGTGAGATTGTCCGAATGCCGTTTTGCTGCGTGGAGTCGGCGATTTGTTGGTTGAGTGCTGAAAGTGTGAGCGCGGGGTGGGAGTTGTTGGCAGGTTCTGCCAGAGTCACTGCCGCATTTCCAAGGACGGTGACAAAGACCAATCCGATCACGACCATTAAAAATGCCATATCTGACAGCCGGATCTTCAGGGGTCCGATCTTCAGGGGTCCGATTTTCAGGGGTCCGATCTTCAGGGGTCTGATTTTCAAGCAACTAATCTTCAAGTAACTGATTGTTAGAGTGCATCCTGTCCAAAAGCATTTGACTCTATGGACGAATCGCCAGCTTTTCACTGTTCTATACTCAGCTTTATTTGCTTCGCGTTCAGCAGCTTCTATCTCTTCTACCAACGCTACATCAGCAGTTGTTCCTCAATAGTTATTCCTCAATGAACGTGTCGAAGTCAATCCATTTCATTACGAGAATGTAAAGCCTGAAGGCCTCTTCTGTTAAGAAAGGTAAACTGTTGTTGTTCAATTGAAACAAAAAACAGGGCAAAAGAGTTGCTTCTGTTTGTTTACGGCTTCTGCGTGCAGTGGAAAAGGTTGAAAGGATTACTAGGGAGGAGTGTGGGTTGGTAGAGAAATCAGCTGCCGTATCTAATACTTTTGAGATTGAAGAAGCAACAATCGCTCAACTGCAGACGGCCATGGCTCAGGGAAAACTGAGCGTTTGCGAGCTAACTGCACACTATCTGAACCGTATTGACCGACTAGATTCCACGCTGAAGTCAATTATTACGATCAATCCCGAGGCACTGTCGCAGGCGAAAACGCTGGATGAAGAGCGGGCAGCAGGTGAGGTACGGGGGGCTTTGCACGGGATTCCGCTGGTTATAAAAGACAATATCAATACCGCTGAGATGCCGACGACAGGAGGATGCGTAGCCTTAGCGAATCTTCAGCCGCTTACTGATGCGTTTGTGGTTGACCGGCTCAAGGCGGCTGGTGCGATTATGTTGGCGAAGGCTAATCTGCACGAGCTGGCGCTGCGGGGAGAATCGGTCAGCGGTCTCGGCGGCCAGGCTCGCAATCCCTACAATTTGGACTATACGCCGGGTGGGTCGAGTGGTGGTAGCGCAGCTGCGATCGCCGCTAACTTTGCCGTTGCAGGCTTGGGAACAGACACGGTTAATTCGGTGCGATCGCCTGCGGCTGCCTGCAACTTAGTAGGATTGCGACCGACCATCGGGCTGATTAGTCGCTCTGGGCTGATGCCGGTTACCCTGTCTCAAGATGTCATCGGCCCCATGGGGCGATGCGTTGCAGATGTGGCCACGCTGCTAACAGCTATGGCGGTTGACGATCCGAGCGATCCGACGACGGCACGCAGCACAAACTACCCGACAGGCAGCTACAGCCCCTCTTTAAAACAGAATGGATTGCAGGGCATGCGGTTGGGGATTGTTCCGAGTCTTTGCGGGCAATCGCCAGATTATGCCGCTATTGAGCCGGTTGTGGACGGGGCGATTGCCATGATAGAGAGCCTCGGCGCACAGTGCGACTCCGTTCCAGCTGAGATTGATATCGATGGATTGCATGCCGAGCTGTCTTTGGAAATGTGGGAATTCAAGCTGCATTTTGAGCAGTATCTGGAGCGCTTAGGGCCTACCGCACCGTTTAGATCACTCAAGGCCATTTTGAATTCTGGCAAGGTGCACGGATCGATTCGCGCCCAGGTAGCGGACGCCGAGGCAATATGCGCACCCCTGGGAAGTGGCGAGTACTGGCAGCGGTGCTACTCGCGGCGAGTGGAGCTGAGACAGCTACTGAGCAATCTTTTTCGGCGGCTGCGGCTAGATGCGCTGGCATATCCGCATCAGCGACAGCAGGTTGCCCGCATCGGTGAGCAGCAGATGGGCCGCAATGGGTTCTTGGCGGCAGCTAGCGGGTTCCCTGCCATCACGGTACCTGCCGGATTTGACAATGACGGTGTTCCAGTGGGCTTAGAACTGATGGCGCTGCCTTTTCAAGAGCCGAAGCTGCTGCAGATGGCCTACGCGTATGAGCAGGCCACGCAGTGGCGACGACAGCCAGCGCTATAGACGCTTCTTTGCACTTGAGCCGGGTGAATCAGGCTCCTTTTGCTACTTGGTCTTTTACACTGAAGGGTATGGATGAGATGTCTCACGACAGCCCTAAACCCATTCAGCCTCTAGCGCTAGATGTCGTTCATCTAATGGCGGCGGGTGAAGTGGTCGACTCGCTGGCTGCGGTCGTGCGGGAGCTGGTAGAAAATGCCCTAGATGCGGGTGCGACGAGAATTGCGGTCAGCCTGTGGCCGCAGCGCTGGCAGGTGAGCGTCGCTGACAATGGCGCTGGGATGGGCCCGGCTGACTTGCAGCAGGCTGCTGTTGCCCACGCCACTAGCAAAATTTCGACGCGCCCCGATCTGTTGAATATTCGCAGCCTAGGCTTTCGCGGTGAGGCCCTGCACAGCATTGCCCAGCTGGCTGAGCTAGAAATTCGCAGCTGCCCCCAGTCTACGGCAGGAGCATCTGCCAAGGGGGAAGGCTGTCAGTCGGGATATCAGGTAACCTATGGTGCGAATGGGAACCCTGCTGCGATGTCGGCAGTGGCGATCGCACCGGGTACTGTGGTCACTGTCCGCAACCTGTTCGGCAGCTGGCGAGCGAGGCGTCAGGTTCCATCACCTGCGGCCCAAGTCAAAGCGGTCGCGAGTCTGATTCAGCAGCTGGCGCTGTGCCATCCGCAGGTGACTTGGCAGGTCCAGAAAGACGGTGTGCACTGGTTTGCCCTGTGGCCTGGACCCACTGCCAAAACGCTGATGCCGCAGGTGCTGCGCAAACTGCACGACACCGACATTGAGGAAACTTCTGAGGACGCTTTAGCAGCTGGGCTCTACCTGGCGATCGGCCTGCCAGATCGCTACCATCGGCGCCGGCCAGACTGGGTAAAGGTGGCGATCAATGGCAGACCCGTGGCTGTCGATGAAATTTCTCAGGCGTTGATGACAGGCTTTCGGCGAACTATCCCGCGCGATCGCTACCCGGTGTGTTTTCTACACCTAACGCTGCCCCCCGCCCAGCTAGATTGGAACCGGCATCCGGCAAAGTCTGAGATTTATGTGCAGGGACTCGATGAGATTTGCGATCGCACCACCGCTGCTGTTGGCCAGCTGCTGCAGATCGATGGCCTAAGCGAAGCGGCACAGACCCACCGGGCGACAGCGCTGATTCAGGCAGCAGAGGCGGCGGGAGAGTATTCTGTCTCGCGGCAAGGGATTCCGGCTGACGGCAGCATGCCTCCCCAGTCTCTGTCGGACGCACTGCCCCACGCAACGCCTGGCGCACTGACTGCGATCGCCCAAGTTAGAGACATGTATATCTTGGCTGAGCACGAAGGGGGCGTCTGTCTAATTGAGCAGCACATTGCCCACGAACGGGTGCTGTTTGAGCAGCTGCAGGCGCGGTGGCAGATGGTGCCTGTCGAACCGCCGATTGTGCTGAAGGATTTAACCGAGACGCAGATAGAGCGATTGCAGGAAGTGGGAGTTGACATTGGGCCATTTGGCGATCGCCTATGGGCTATTCGCAGCCTGCCCGAGCCCCTCAGCGATAGAGAGGACTGTGAGAATGCACTGCTAGAACTGAGCCTAGGCGCGAACTTGGAGGCGGCTTTAGTGGCCACGGCCTGCCGTACGGCCATTCGCAACGGCACAAAAATGAGCCTGCCTGAAATGCAGACATTAATCAATCAGTGGCAGCGCTGCCAAAAGCCGCGCACCTGCCCCCATGGCAGGCCAATATGCCTAACGCTCAAAGAATCTAGCCTTGCGAAGTATTTTCGTCGTAGCTGGGTAATTGGCAAAAGTCACGGCGTTTGAAGAGAGTCATATTGCCCATCAAACACTACCTGTAGAATCGTCCATCAAGTAGAATCGTCCATCAAGTAGAATCGTCCATCAAACAGCTCGTGACAGCCCTTGTGAAACAAGCTGAAAGCTTAGAGACTGCTGAGTTTATGAGAGTACCTGTAAAGAAACATATCTATACATGGGACTTTCTATAGTTCATCTAAAGGTTGATCTTTTAATCTATCGGGTTTTCTTAGTATGTAGTCGTGACAGCATACGAGGAAAGACGATGGCAGAGACTTATCAGCCCACAGCGAGTGGCGGCCTCAATCGCGACAGCATGAGTCTGTCGCAGCATGTCCTACAGCAGCTCCACAGTTTCGGCCCTGATGCACAAGACCTCAGCGCCCTCATGAACCGGATTGCCTTCGCAGGCAAGCTGGTTTCCCGGCGGCTGACCCGGGCCGGGCTCGTAGAAGACGCCCTCGGTTTCACGGGCCGAACGAACGTGCAGGGCGAGTCGGTCAAGAAAATGGACGTGTACGCCAACGATGTCTTCCTGTCTGTTTTTCAACAAAGTGGCTTGGTTTGTCGGCTAGTCTCCGAAGAGATGGACGACATTTACTACATGCCCGAAAACTGTCCCATCGGTCGCTACACGCTGCTGTATGACCCCATTGATGGCTCTTCGAACGTCGATATCAACCTCAACGTAGGGTCTATCTTCGCCATTCGTAGGCAAAAAGGCGACGACGAGGACCAGTCCGGCTCCGACCTGCTGACCCATGGCCGTGACCAAATTGCTGCAGGCTACATTCTCTACGGACCTAGCACAGTTCTGGTGTATTCCATTGGCAAGGGCGTACATGCGTTTACCCTTGATCCCAGCCTGGGTGAATTTATCCTCGCCAGTGAAAATATTCAAATTCCTGAACATGGCTCCAACTACAGCGTGAACGAAGGAAACTTCTGGCAGTGGGAAGATCACTACCGGGACTACATTCGCTACATGCATCGCCACGAAGGCTACTCCGGACGCTACAGCGGTGCCCTAGTCGGCGATTTTCATCGCATTCTGATGCAGGGCGGCGTTTTCCTCTACCCTGGCACGCTAAAAAAACCAGAAGGAAAGCTCAGACTGCTCTACGAATCAGCCCCCCTAGCGTTCCTTGCGGAGCAGGCAGGCGGCAAGGCCACCACTGGCGAACAGGCCATTCTAGACTTTGTACCCAAAGAACTCCACACTCGGACACCCCTAATCATCGGCAGCCGAGAAGACGTTCAGCTGGTCGAATCCTTCATTCAAGAGCGCAAGGTGGAGCGGCCACCGGTCGCTTCAGGCGTCTCTTAGCACTGGCTCTTAGATTGGCTCTCGCCAAGGCTGCCCGTGGGCCCGCGCCCAATCGTAAAACTATTCTGAAATGTACGTAGAGGTCACAGATTGGGAAGGGCAGCTTGAATTAGTCTAAACAAGTTACTTTAATACTTGGCAGATAGCGTTCACACCTCTCGGGCAAAATGCCCAGTCAAGACTTGCCTTCAGCCTCAGTCAAGACGTTTTATACTTTGTCTTACACCCTTTGTCACTATGGTTTCTCTCCTCGAAAATCCACTCCGCGTTGGTCTTCAGCACGACCGAATTCCGGCACCTCAGATCCTGGTGATTTTCGGTGCTTCTGGAGATTTAACTCAGCGAAAATTGGTACCTGCACTGTTTCAGATGCGGATGGAGCGGCGCCTGCCTTCAGAGTTGACAATTGTAGGGGTTGCCCGCCGGGAGTGGAGCCATGAGTTTTTCCGGGAGCATCTTGAGAAAGGTGTTCAAGATTTTGGCGGGGGGATTGACGGTAGCAATCAGGCAATTTGGGACAAGTTTGCTCAGGGGCTGTTTTACTGCCCTGGCAATATTGACAAGCCAGAAGACTATCACCGGCTCAAGCAGTTTTTGGCCGAACTCGATGAGAAACGACGAACCCAAGGCAATCGGACGTTTTATCTGTCTGTTGCGCCGCGCTTTTTTGCGGAAGCTGCCCAGCAGCTAGGGGCAGCTGGCATGCTGGCAGATCCAGCCAAGCAGCGACTGGTGATTGAAAAGCCCTTTGGCCGGGATCTAGCTTCGGCACAAGCGCTCAACTACAAAGTGCGCAACGTATGCGGTGAGGACCAGATTTATAGAATTGACCACTATTTGGGCAAGGAAACCGTTCAAAACCTGCTGGTATTCCGATTTGCCAATGCCATTTTTGAGCCTTTGTGGAACCGTCAGTTTGTAGATCATGTGCAGATTACGGTGGCAGAAACGGTGGGACTCGAAGGCCGAGCGGGCTACTACGAGACAGCTGGCGCTATCCGCGATATGGTGCAAAACCACCTGATGCAGCTCTTCTGTCTGACGGCGATGGAGACGCCCAACTCATTGGATGCGGCTAGCATTCGAAATGAAAAAGTGAAGGTGCTGCAGGCCACTCGCCTAGCCAGCGAGGGCGACCTATCCAAGTGTGCGGTGCGCGGACAGTACTCCACCGGCTGGATGAAGAATAAGCAAGTATCTGACTATCGCAGTGAAGAAGATGTTCCCGAGGGCTCTGTGAACAACACATTTGTCGCCCTAGAGCTGCAGGTGGATAACTGGCGCTGGCAGGGCGTTCCGTTCTATCTGCGTACCGGCAAGCGCTTGCCCAAAAAGGTCTCTGAAATTTCTATCCACTTCAAGTCTGTGCCCCACCTGATGTTTCAGTCTGCGGCAAAGCAGATGAGTGACAATATTTTGGCCCTGCGAATTCAACCGAATGAAGGGGTCGCTATGCGGTTTGAAGTGAAGACACCGGGCTCGTCTCTGCGGACCCGCTCGGTAGATATGGATTTTCGCTACGATGCGGCCTTTGGAAAGCCCAGCACTGACGCGTACAGCCGTCTGCTGGTCGATGCCATGCTAGGCGACCAGACATTGTTTACCCTAGGTGATGAGGTAGAGCAGTCGTGGCGGGTGCTCACGCCGCTCTTAGAAGCTTGGGATGCGCCTGCACCGCCGGAGAGCATTCCCCTGTATGAAGCTGGAACCTGGGGGCCGATTGAGGCAGAGCTACTTTTGAACCGCAGCAATCGTCGCTGGCGTCGGCTGTAGTTGTTTACGCCTTTGCTGCCTACCCTTGACTGGCTGATTATGGCTGACTGACTAACTGATCCGCTTTAACTATTTCCTTCAAACTTCTCCCCCTTAACGAAAGATGGCTACTTCTCTTCTCGCTCTCCAAAAGCCAAAGGATATCTCTCTCGATGAGATTGAAGCTGAGCTACGCAACATTTGGCGCATGCAAGATGACGGCAGCACTGCGCCGGTCGCGACTCGGGCGACGACGTTCACCATTGTGATTTACGAGCCAGAAGAAATTCAGCAGCTCTTGGCGACGCTGAATTTCTACACAGGCATCGTCGATGGTTCCCACGGCCCACTGACGCGCGAAGCCATCCTGGCGGCGCAAAAAAAATATGACTTGAGAATAACCGGGCGGGTGGATCCTGAGACCCTAGCCATGCTGCGTGAAAAAGTGCGATCGCTGCCCAAAGACCAGCAGCACTTTAAAAACGCCGACATTCGTGGATTTAACCTCGATGAGGCACTCGCTGCCCAAAACCCCTGCCGGGTGATCACCCTATGTCCTACCTTTGGTGAAGATGAAGGGGTCAGCGCTCAGGTGTCAGCCTATTGTCCTGTCCAAAAAAGCCAGAGCAGCAATCTGGTTTGCTGCGAATACATCACGCTGAGGGGCACAAAGGAGGCGCTTGAGCGCGTGGGCGACCTGGTCAACTCCCTGGTCGTCTCCGACCTGCCCAAGTTCGTCTGGTGGAAAGCAACCCCTAATCCTGAGCAAATTTTGTTTCAGAAGTTAGCGCTGATCAGTAGCTGCCTGATTTTAGACTCTAGCTACTACGGCGATGCCGAGTCTGAGATTGTAAAAATTCAAAACTTAGTGAATGAGCACACCACCAACGTTGCCGACCTCAACTGGTACCGGCTAGCTCCCTGGCAGGAGCTATCTGCTGAAGCGTTTGATCCGCCTGAGCGCCGCATGGACATCACAGAAATTGACCGGGTTGGGATCGACTACGAGAAAGGTAACCCTGCGCAGGCGCTGATGTTCTTGGGCTGGTTAGCGAGCCGCCTAGACTGGCAGCCAACCGGCTACAAAAACGAAGGCGGCGACTACGAGCTCAAGAGAATCTGTTTTGCCCGTGAAGGTGGCAGAGAAATCGAAGCTGAGCTGGCGGCCATTCCGGTTGCTGACCACGGGGAAGTGCTGGGCGACCTGACGGGGGTGCGGCTAGAGTCGACCAACCGCGATGCAAACTGTAACACCATCCTGTGCTCTGAGACCGCAGGCTGTATGCGCATGGAGTCGGGCGGTAGCGCCCAGAGTAGCCTGGTCGAAGAGGTGACTTCTATCTCCGATCAGCGCTCTGACCTGCTGCTGGGACAACAGCTGCAGCGATGGGGCGAAGATGAGCTGTTTGAAGAGAGCTTGGCCGTAACTGCCAAGATCTTGTCACTGCTAGCACGCTAGGCCCGGATGCTTTCATCATTCTTGAGGTGGGGTTGAACTCTATGTTGTTTGAGTTCAGTGTTGTTTGGGCTCTATGTTGTTTGAGTTCGCTCTATGTTGCTTGAGTTCAGTGTTGTTTGAGTTCAATGTTGTTCGAATTTCTGTCTGACTTGAATTCTGGCTGGCTCAAACATAAAGAGGTCCTGCTAAGCAGGACCTCTGGGTAGTGATATGTAATTGGAAGCGGAAAAGCAATATGCTTGAAAAAACAGTGTCTTGACTTAAATAATCGATTGTTTTAGGGCTAATAATCTACAGCAATTTTCTATGGCAAAGACAAAGATATTCTTTACTCTGCAGGTCGTGTTGCCTGTTTTTTCTATAGCGGTTTCAGCTGGTAGATATGCGTCAAGCGGCTCGACAGAAGCTGTAGCTAGAGCGATTAGTCGCCGTAACCGCTGAGATAGCCTTCGAGGGCGTGAAAGCGATCGGCGTTGAGGCTGTAATACATCCATCGGCCTTGCTGACGAGCTGTTACTAAGCCAGCTTCTTTCAATGTTTTTAGATGAAAGGAGAGTTTGGATTGGGCAATGCTGAGGCGATCGCACATATCGCCAACACAGAATTCGCCTTCTTGCAGCAGCTCGATCACCTGGATACGAATCGGCTCAGAAAGCGCATGAAAACCAGAAAAAACAGGGTCTGATGATTTAGCCATGTTGATTATTTAGATTTGACTTGAGATAGCTCCAAATATCCGCGTAGCCCACAAGCTTTGAAGGGAATCAACGAAAACTTATGTGATACGGGATACTAAAAGCTTAAACAAGGGAAATCGGTTTGGCCATCCGGGCTTCCACCATGAAATCAAGCTATATCAATAGTTCTCTGGCCGCGGTGATGAGGGATAGTGCGGTGACGGGCGCTGTGACTGCCCGTAAAATTACGGTTCCAAGGGAGACAACTTTATAGCCTGCGGTGATCGCATCCGTAATTTCGGTGGATGTCCACCCACCTTCAGGCCCCACCATAAAATTGACCCCGGGTAAATACTCTGACGTTAAATCAATCTGTATTTTTTGGAGCAAATGGGGGGCTGACTGACGGGTTGCGCAGATATAACGCAGTGCCTTTTCGTCGAACAGGGTCAGTGCCGTCTGAAAATCGACGGGGGGCAAAATCTCTGGTACGGTCACTCGCTCGCTCTGTTCGGAGGCTTCTTGCGCAATTCTTCGCCATCTGGCGAGTTTGTTATCGCTGGGTTTTATTAGGGTGCGATCGCTAATAATCGGACAGATGTGGGTAATCCCTAGTTCTGTTGTTTGACGAACAACTTGATCGAAGCTGTTGCCCTTTGGTAAGGCGGCAAGCAGTCGCAGGGGCCCCGCGTGTGGTTCTGTGGTTGCTGTCATCGTCTCGACTATGTGTGCCTGCGCTAGCGACTTCCCAATGGCTGCGAGCCACTGATGCCCTTGCCCGTCTTGAGCAATGAAGCGATCCCCTGGGCGCAGTCGGAGTACCCGGCAGAGATAGTGTGTTTGCTCACGGCGCAGGGTGATGGTCTCTCCTTGGTGCTGAGACACATCAATTGTGAGTCGCTGAACCATGATTTACTGGACCATGATTTGGTAGGTACGGCCTGAACTAAGAACGCAAGCTGTTTGTGGATGCCAAAAAATGTAACTAGAAAAATTAATGCAGAAGCTTTAATACTGACCTAGATGTGGAGGGTTGTGTAGGCCGCTGATGTGATGTGAACAGTACTATAACGATTTTCAGGCGCGGTGGCGGTGAAGCCTCTATTCTCCCCACTGCAAGATTTCTACATCTACCGGTGCAATCCCTAAGCTGTAGGTGCCCAGATCGCGCGCCGCCTGTTCTGAGATATCTAAAGCGCCGCCGGAGCGATCATTGACTCTAACGGTGACGACGGCACCTGTGTTGGGGTTAGTCAGCTGGACAACCGTATCGAAAGGCCAGTGAGGGTGGGCCGCTGTGTAATCGTATCGGCTGAAGATTTCTCCATTGGCTGTGTAGCTGCCATCGAATCCAGGGCCGTACCAGCTAACCCGCATCTGCTCTGCCTGTACAGAGATGGGCATCAGCAGGCTAGTGCCTAATCCAATGCCCAATCCGCCGAGAAGAAGAAGGTGCTTAGAGAGGTGTTTGAAACGCTGCTTAGAGGATGACATCTAAACATTCCTTAATTAATTTTTCGGAGCTATTATCCCAATTGATGAAATCATTTGCAATATTCCGCAATCAGTAAGACGCCGCAATTGTAGACCCGGCGCACTAGGATTGAGCTGTTGTGTCGAAATCATGACTATGTACTTCCACCATCTACATTTCTATGTAAGGAATACTGAGCGTTGGAAGCGATGGTTTATTCGTAAGCTGGCTTTTCAGACGGTGTCTGCAGGGCTCTTGGCTGCTGCCCATAGTTCAGTAACGCTTGTACAGGGCGGCATAGAGATTCGGCTCTCATCTCCAGCGGACGATGCAGCCGCCCAAACCTATCTCAACAGACATCCCCCTGGCCTCGTCGATGTGGCCTTCGCGACTGAGCATTTTGAAGCTGCCCTATCCCATGCGCGGGCTCAGGGTGCTCATCTGCTATCACCGGTGACCCTTAACGGGGTCGGTCAGCGGCAGTGCCTGCTGGGCGGCTGGGCGCATCTTCGCCATACGCTGGTCGAAGTTTCTCCCGCCTGGGTGGAATGTCGCCGGGCCAATACGTACGGGGCTGACGGCGCTGCGTTGGGACCGCAAGCGGCCCTCTCCAATATCGATCATGTGGTGATCAACGTGCCTCAAGGTGAGCTGGCAATCGCTGCAGCTTGGTACCAAAAAATGTTTGGACTGCAGCCTGGTCAGCAGTTTGAAATCAATACGGCCCACTCTGGGCTGCGTAGCCTGGTCCTCGTTCATCCGGAGGGCTCTGTGCAGCTACCGATCAATGAGCCTAGCTCTAGTAACTCGCAAATTCAGGAATTCTTGACCCACAACGGGGGGACTGGTGTGCAGCATGTTGCCCTACGCAGCCCAGATGCGGTAAGTGCGATCGCCCGCTTCAGGCAGCAAGGGCTAGATCTGCTGCAGGTCCCAGCAAGCTACTACGACAACCTGCCGCAGAGACTAAACTGCCCGTTGCAAGATCTGCGCGATATCCGTGAGCAGCAGTTACTTCTCGACTGGCCACAGGGCGGCCACCAGGGAATGCTGCTGCAGACCTTCACCCAGCCTATCTTTGCAGAGCCTACCTTTTTCTTTGAAATTATCGAGCGCAGTTACTACCAAGCCCAGGGGCAGCTCCGAAGCACGCAGGGGTTCGGAGAAGGCAATTTTCAGGCTCTATTCGAAGCGATTGAGAGAACCCAGGCAGAACGTGGCAGCTTGCGGTAGGCCACCCTATCGCCACTCTGTTGCCAAAGCTATTTGGCCTGGCTTAAGCAAGCCTGTCCTAGGAAAAGCTATTTTTGGGAAAGTCTACCTTCAAATGTCTACCTTCAAAAATGCCTACCTTCAAAAAAGATATCTTTTGGGAAGGCCTACCTCAAAAAGCCGGTTACAAACCACAGAACAGCTAGGGTTACACTTGCCGACAGCGATGATACCTGGCTAGGTGGCAAGCTCGTGCCCTGGCTACCCAGAATCTGCACAATTACCAGCCCCAAACACAGCCCGACCACTAGGCCGATCGTTGCTAGACCTAGCGATCGCCATAGCCGACGGGTCTTTTTATTTAAGAAATAGATAGAAGCCATCATGCCCAGCGCCAGCGCCATAGAAGCCCCCAGCGCATCCTCGGACTTCAGCAGCCAGCTCAAGGCCACAAACCCAGCGAAAATAACTGACGGCCACAGGATTTCTCCGCCGTTTTCAGGCTGATCGAGTAAGTCTGAGAGCCACTGTGGCCCTGAACTCTCAGCCAAGCTGCCCTTTAGCGGGGACAACCGTTTGGGCTTTGCCTGCTGCTGATCGCCCAGTCGGATCCGATCAGGTACTTTTATCTTGCCTTCCTGGCGGAGTCGCAGGCGTTCCATCAGGATGGCATCGTAGGCGGCTTCGACTCCTTCCTTCCTCTGGGGATCGTCCTCATATTCTGCTGCCAAGCGACTGCGGGCAGACTGAACCTCTTCAAAGGAAGACGACTCTGTCAGTCCTAACGTCTCGTAGTGAACGCTCTGCTCGCTCATGCCTAAACCTCCGAATCGACCCGGTTGTGTAAACCCAATGCACGCTAAACCTGTGTAACGAAGCTTAAAGAAAAACCTCTGGCTACAATAAATACGCCTAATTCTAGTCTAACTGTGCAACGACCGAATCGAAAACGTCTTACCGTAAAGTCTTCGAAAAATTTGATACTTCCCCTCGGATGGGAACTGTGAGGTAAAGCCAACAGCAGTTTCGATGGTCGATGCTAGGGTTTGGGCCCGGGCGTAAACCTCGCAAACCCTGGCACTTTATATAAAAGTTATTAAGCCTGTTTGAAGCTTGGCCATAGTTGGGTAAATAAAGGGTGCATGTACGGAAGATTTTTCTGTTTATCTAAAGAGTTACGCACAGATCGTCTTCAGTACAGTCTGAATAGGGCTATCTGATACGAATCACACCAGTAAAAGATGTTTTTTTTGCTAAGGTGTGAATTAATTATGAAAAACTTTTCTGAAGCTTCCAAAAAGCTTAGAAGTAGATTAGGTAACGTCCGCACTTACTGACTTACCTTTTACAGCCTGCTGCCGATTGAGCTCCTGTTTTTGAGTTCTCGCTTATCAAAGCGTCTCAGATTTTTCAACTGCTACCAGGCCAAGCTCATATTTAATCGGACTTACTGTGCCTTTTACGCTTCTGCCTTTTATTGCCTTAGTACCAGGATTCTAAATTATGGCCGCTGCCAAAATCCTTGTGGTTGACGACGAACCCGCTATCCGAAACCTCATCCATCGTTTTTTAGCCAAGCAAGACTATCAGATGGAGTCTGCCGAGGATGGTAAGAGTGCCCTCGCCATATTTGAGCAGTTCAACCCTGACCTCGTTATATTAGATGTCAATTTGCCTGACGCGAATGGCTACGACCTCTGCAAGGAGATGCAGTCACGCACCGGTGTGTTTGTGCTGATGCTGACAAGCCGTACGGATGAGGCCGACAAGATTCGTGGTTTTAACACGGGCGCCGATGACTACATTACTAAGCCTTTCAGCTTGGGCGAGCTAGAAGTCCGTCTGGGCGCTATTTTGAAGCGTCAGCGTCCAGTGACGGTAGCGGAGCAGCAGTGCCTTACCTTTAATAAGCTCTCGATTGATCCCATTCGCCGTGAAGTGACTTTGGCGGGAGATATTGTGCCTTTGACAGCTCTTGAGTTTGACCTACTGCACTTCTTGGCAGGCCACCCTGGCCGGGTTTGGCGACGCTCAGAACTTATTCAGAAGGTCTGGGATTATGAATATGTGGGAGACCAGCGGGTGGTCGATGTCCACATTGGTCAGATTAGAAAGAAGATTGAAATTGATACGACTCAGCCAACGCTCATCCAGACTGTGCGAGGGGTGGGCTACAAGTTTGAGCCGCCGCCTGAAGTGGCAGAAAGCTTGCAAGAAGCCGTTACCTAAAGACCAAACAGGAGCCTTTCTGTAGCCGTTTTGGCGGTGGGGAAAGGCTCTTTTGTTTGGTAGCTCATGAACTGACCGATGTTTTGATGGTTTTGTGCTGATTGCGAACTTTCCAGGCGAGGCTGATAAGCTTCGTCCAGCGACGCTCTACGCGCTTGGGTGTCCATTTGAGCTGTTGGGCGATCAGCGCGTCGGAAGGGCCTCCTTCAGGATCTTGCATTTGCATTTGCTTGAGGTGCAGAAGCTGGCACTGCTCGTCGGTGAGCTGCGCGGTAAACAGCTGCCACTCTTGCGGAGAGAGCCCGAAGTTTTTATCGAGGTCTGCACCGAGCCACTGGTGCACAAGCTCCCAACGGTGAGACTGCGCAAACTTTTCGACATGGTACTTAAAGCGCTGCTGCAGATAGTCTCGCTGGCGAGCGCTCAGGCCTAAGACTTCGTCAATCTCGGAGGCGGCCATATCTTGAAGGCGCAGCGAGAGGTAGTCGATGCAGGCGTGCTGGTCTTGAGACTCTAAGTACTCGACGAGTTCTTTGACGATGCGATCGCGCAATACCCCTTCAGACGGATCGACCGCATCGGAGACCATTTTTTCGCGAATTTGCTGGATGGCAGGTGAGCGAAAAAAGCTTTCGTTGTCGCCTTTGGGCGAATCGACGGCCATTTCAATATCGACGGAGGTCTCTGCGGGCAAGCGACGGGCGAAGGCCTGGGCTCTCAGGACGAGCAGCTGCTGATTGTAGCAGCCGGGTAGGGAGATGCGTCGCTTGGCATAGTGCTCGCTGAAGGCCATGTATTCAGAAAGCTCTAGGCGTGTGCGTGGCTGATAGTCTGCAGGGAGGTGATTTTCTCGGCGAAAGGCCTTGAGCACTTCGATGTAGAAGCCTTGGAGAAAGTCTTCTAGCAGAGTGCAGCGTCCTTGGAAGCCCAGCTGGGTTCTGGCGGGGGCAATGTAGCGATAGGCGATCGCACTCAACCGGCTATGCAGCTCAACGCGACCTTGACGAGAGCCGAGTAGGTAGTAATCGAGATACTTTTTGACTCGATTTTGGGCGAGCGATCGCTGCCAGGCATTGACCTCGCCTAGTGCCTGAATGCGGGCGCTCTTGCGACAAATGCGAGTGACTTCAATCGCTAGTCGGGTCGCTACCGCATTAACCACCTTCTGGCTGGTGGAAATCTGGTCGTTGATTTCTACTGTCAAAAAATCAATTAGCTTTTGATCGACTGGGCAGAGGGCTTGCTCGTCACCGTCAGCAAGTGCTGGTGTGCTGCTGCTGATGACCTCTTTGGCTGCTTCTTTGGCTGTTTCTTGGGCTGTTCCTTGGGCTGTTCCTTGGGCTGCGCCTTCGAGCATCTTCCTGTCTTCAGAGGTGTCGGGAGCGCTCGGCTTTCTCGATGAAGCCCGTTCAGCTTGGCTAGAGCTGGTACCGGGTGCATACTTACTGTCAATTTGGCTACTTTTTTTGCGACTCCCTTCCGGATTGGACTTGGAATGGTCAGTAGTATAAAAAACAACGTTAGATTGTTGGCTAGTAGCTTCGTCTGTGAAATCGCCCTTGGGCATGGGATTTAGCATGGTAGATGGATTCATAATTCTCTAGGTTGATGCGAAAGTCGGTTTTGAATAAGTGATGCCTTCGAGGTCTGCGCTTAAGGCAGGTGAGGTGTCAGGAAGCACCCCTTAGAGCATCGGGTGGTATTTATAACAACCGGCAAAAGTGCCTGGTATCGACTATTTCAATCTAGAGAATGAGAATCCAATCCTTGAGAATAGATGTGGCAGTATCCCAATCAACTGTCACATTCAAACTGTCACAAACAAACGGAGCTTGGCGTAGGGTTTTCATAGATGGACCTGTGGTCTTTGCTAGGTAAGGGGTTCCGCGTTCTGAACCACAGACGGAACCGGGGAGTGAGGGGTCTAAGCCTGCTATGACAGTTGGACTGGGCGGTCTACAGCAAATGGCTGCTCACACCAGACCCTAGGGCGATACCTGTAGCCGGTAAGAACTACAGCTCTGCGCCCCATTCAATCGCCTCTTGCCACCCTTGACCCCGACGCACAACTTTTGAAGTGCGGGTCGTCATGTCCAAAATTGTGGACACTTGGTACCTGAGTTCAGTATCGCTATCAACAATTACGTCTACGAGCTTATCCATCCGGTCAAACAACGATGCCGTAGATAAAGCTTCGATATCGTCTTCCGTAGAATTACGAATAACTGGTAAAGCAGAGGTAGAAATAATCGGATTCCCAAGCGCCTTAATTAGGGATAAACACAGCGCGTTCTTGGGGACACGGATACCGGTAGTCCGGCGTTTGGGGTTCATTACGAGGCGCGGGACTGATTTTGTTGCCGGTAATAAAAAAGTATACGGACCCGGAATCAGATGCTTCATAATGCGAAAGGCCGGATCGCTAACCTGGGCATAGCTAGCAATATTGGAAAGCGATGCGCAGAGAAAGGTGAGCGGTTTATCGTTAGAGAGCTGTTTGAGCTGACGCACCTGCTTTATCGCGCTCTTGGAATTGAGATCGCAGCCAATGGCATACACCGTATCCGTGGGATATAGCATGACAGCTCCCTGCCGCAGTGCATCCCGGACAGCTTCAATTTCTCTGGGCTGCGGGGTTTTGGGGTGAATTTTGTAGATCGTTGCCATGACTCAATTCAGGGTGAAGAAGCGCTTTATCTATTTAGGTGACGTCCAAACTAGATACTGTTCAATTAGGTACTGTCTATTCTCTCTTTTATCTGAGTGAGTAAAGATACTTACTTAAAATGCTTATGAAAACGTTAGCCTACTTAGACTGTCCAACGGGCATTTCTGGTGATATGTGCCTAGGCGCACTAGTGAATGCCGGTGTGCCCCTTGAGTACTTAAAGCAACAGCTGGCCCAGCTGGGTCTTGAGGATGAATTTAATCTCAGGGCAGAGACGGTTTTGCGCAATCAGCAGGCAGCAACCAAGGTATTTGTCGATTTGCTGAAGTCGGCGGATACCTCTAGTCACAACGGTCACCAGCAGGACAGTCAGGCTCACGAAGGCCATACCCACGAAGGCTACACCCACAAACATCACAGTCATAAGCATCACGGGCACGAAGGCCATACCCACGAAGGACATGTCCATGAAGACCATACCCACGAAAGCCATGCCCACGGCCATTCGCACCACAGTCGGCGACTGCCCGAAATTGAGTCTATTATTCAGCGGGCCGGGCTTTCTAAACGGTCGACGCGATGGAGTTTGGCGGTTTTTCGGCAGCTGGCAGCCGCTGAAGCGAGCGTCCATGGGATTCCACCCGAGGCAGTGCATTTTCACGAGGTGGGTGCTACCGATGCCATTGTTGATATCGTCGGCACCTGCTTAGGGTTGGACTGGCTGGATATTGATGGGTTAATTTGCTCGCCTTTGCCGACGGGTGGTGGGACGGTACGATGCGACCACGGTTTGCTCGGGGTGCCGGTGCCTGCCGTGCTGAGTATGATGGCTAGCGCGCAGATGCCGGTGTACAGCAATGGCATTGATCGCGAGCTGGTGACGCCTACTGGATGTGCGATCGCAGCGACCCTAGCCCAATCCTTTGGCCCACCGCCTAGCTTCACCCTACAGAAAATTGGTCTGGGCGCTGGGGGGCGTGATTTACCGCTACCCAACATTCTGCGACTGTGGATAGGGACTGCGCAGACGCTGCCGTCGGCTGTGCAAAAGAGCAAGGCCCACCCAAAAGGCGAAATGCGTTCACAGGAGATGCGCCTGAAGGAAATGCGCCCAAAAATAGAAGAAAACATTACTGAGCTACAAACCCAGCTAGATGACTGCTCGCCGCAGGCCATTGGCTACATCTTTGACGCGCTCTTTGCGGCCGGGGCGCTGGATGTGTTCAGTCAGCCTGTTGCCATGAAAAAAAATCGGTTGGGCACCCTGGTCACCGTGCTGTGCGCTGAAGCGCGGGCGGCGGCATGCGAGGCTATTTTATTCAGCGAGACCACTACGCTTGGCATTCGCCGCACTCAGCAGCGCCGCTCGGTACTGTGGAGAGAAATCGTTCCGCTGCAGACGCCTTTTGGGACGGTTCCTGTAAAAGTCGCTAGGTTGCAGGCGGCTGGCAAGGTTGTCAACATACATCCTGAATACGAAGACTGCGCTCGGTTGGCGCGATCGCACAAAGTGCCCTGGCAGCAGATTCATCAGGCAGCGCTCGCTGTAGCCACCCAAAAGTTTCAGGTCTAGGATTCTGCCTTTTTTCGCTCTAGCTCTTGCTGCGCTCTTTTCTGGGCGGCTCTAAAGCTGCGGGAGAAAATTCTAAAGTCATCCATTCCCCCCTGCTCGGTCTGAATAAACGTGGTTTCGCCCGTCTTTTGGCTGGGCGGTGTGACCTTCACTAGGTTGTACTCTACGTTATCGCTGTAGATAGCAAACATCACGCCGCAAATCTCTAAAAACTGAATGATGCTGCGACACTCAGCCTCCATAAACTGCCGGTAATAATTAATTAAGTTTGCCAGTCTAGCTTCTAAGTACAGCTGAGAGTTGGGTGAAATCAGCACAATTTTTAGCAGGACGACGACCACATTCAGCGGATTGCCCTGAGCCAACAGCCGCACAAAGAGCTGGGACGGATGCTGCTTATCTTCTGTCGTCAAGAAGTCAATTAGCCGGTTGCATGTTCTCAAATTCAGAGAAGGCTCAACGGCATCTTCATTGCACTCAGGGTAAGTCTCAGCTAGCTTCTCACCCAGATGGGTCTCTACTGCTGTCAAAAATGCTGGCTGACTGATTGAAAAGCACAGATACTCAAGCAGACTCTCTTTGTAGCTTACATAGGGTACAGCCAGGGTTTGCTGCTGAAAAATGCGCGCCACATTGCGATAGCTAAACTGCCCGCGCCGCACCAAAATAGCTTTAATCAGCCGCAGCACCTCATCGCCTAGCACAGTCGGATTTAGATACTTATGGTTGAGCCGCGATGAGTTTTGGGAAAAGGCTGTGTACATCGCCAGCTCGTGCTTGAACTTATTTTTTAGCCGCTTGGACATGCTGCGGGCGGCTTCTCGCTGCTCCAGGGAGTTGTTTTCATCTACGTATTGAGCAATCAGCTGATAGGTCACATATCGGCTGCTCCAGCTCCCGGTCTGAGTTGGCCCTAGCCGCTGGGTGGCGAAGAGCTTGAGGTCTTCGAAGTCTTTGCTGCTGGCAAAATTACGCAGCCACTGGCGCAGCCGCTTGAGGCTAGGGGAGAAGGTCGATTTGTTTAAGGCGGGCTGGGTGAAGAGCTCTAGCAGGGTGTGCACCATATCTCCCTGGCGGGCTAGGTCCCAGTTATTGACCAAGATATAGCAGGCCCGTTTTAGGGTGTTGCAAAATTCACCCTCGTCGTCTGCGAATAAAATTCTGTATATAAAAGGAGAGACATCGGCTTCTGCGCTGCTGGTCTGGCCGAAGAACAGCGACTCAAAATCGGCTAGCGCCTCAATCGGTGGCAGGGTCCTGACTGCCTCTAGCAAGTCATCGTAAATCTGCTGCTGGGCTAAATAAAACTCTAGGGGCTGCTCGCCTTTGCTCTGGTCAAATTCTGAATTTTGATCTGAATTTTGAAAGGTGCTGTTGACAACCATCGCAATACACAAGGCCAATGATGAGGTGTCGCTATACAAGCGTGCGAATGGGCGGACACTTGTCATAGTCACCTCTAGACTGCCCGCTAGCGGATGTAAAAGTTGTATTCAGTCAGTTTTATACAAATTATTTTTGTCCGTGAACCTTTTGTCTATGGGGGTGGAGGGACTTGAACCCTCACGACCTTAACGGTCAACGGATTTTAAATCCGCAGCGTCTACCATTCCGCCACACCCCCAGTAATACCTGGGGCGTAACATCATGAACTTGAGTTACAGATGTCTATTCCACCACCAAGCGTGCCTGGATGCAACACCTGAGTTCAAGATGACGCTGTTGTCTGCTGCCCAGGTGTTGGTCAGCCCTATTTGGGATAATGAGTTTTGGCAGTTTCGTCTACTATATATAGTGAACAAAAGGATTCTGGCCCTGTTAGCTCTTTGATTTTGTACGATGACTTTTCCTGCTCTTGAATCGCCAGCGCTAATCGCTATCGGACTGTATACCGTGCTGGGTGTGATGTATTTGGCCATCATTCCGGGTGCATTGATGCTTTACATGAAGCAGCGTTGGTACACGGCAGGCTCTGTAGAGCGCCTGATATTCTACGGTTTGATTTTGGTCTTTTTCCCGGGATGCTTGGTACTCAGTCCTTTCCTCAATTTCCGGCCTAAGCGTCGTGAAATTTAGAGCGCGTCCATGAGAAGAATTGACGTTATCGGCATCGGATTCGGTGTGTTTGTGGCGGGCGGTCTGCTGTATTTAGCCTTTGCGTGGGCTGGGTTGGACGGCCTATCGGCTGGAATTTGGAGTCAGGTGGTTTTTGTGGCTGGCTTACTGGGCTGGACAGGGACGTATGTTGCCAGGGCGCTAGGTCAAAAGATGACCTACAACCAGCAGCTGAAAGACTATGAAGATGCCGTGCTACAAAAGCGGCTCGATGAGATGAGCCCAGAGGAGCTGGCACAGCTGCAGGCAGAGGTCGAGCAGGCAAAGGTAAGCCAGGCAAAGGTAAGCCAGGCAAAGGTGGAAAACACAAAGTAAAACGCTGAAAGCCCAGAATGCAGAGCTATAGCCAGAATGCAGAGCTATAGAAGGTGCAGCTTGAAAGTGGCGGCTAGCAAAAACGGAACAGCGGAAACGGAAAGATGACGTGAACAGAACAGCGTTCTTTGCCGCCGCGCTTGGTTAAGAGAGAGTGAGAAATTATGGTGTCTGTACAAGAAAGGTTTGCTCAAGTGCGCGATCGCGGTGACTGCGCTCTTATTCCTTTCATTACGGCGGGTGACCCTAGCTTGGAGACCACCGCTGAAGCGCTAAAAGTGCTGGATCGTAGTGGCGCAGACCTGATCGAGCTAGGCATTCCTTACTCGGATCCGCTGGCTGATGGCCCTACTATTCAGGCGGCAGCGACCCGAGCGCTTGGCCGCGGCGTCAGTTTGGAATCAGTCATTCAGCTGGTGGCTGAGGTGAGCCCGAAGCTGTCTGCGCCGCTGATTTTGTTCACTTACTACAATCCTATTTTGAATCGGGGGGTTGAGACTTTTCTCAAGGACATTTACCTGGCTGGGGCTCGGGGATTGCTGGTTCCTGACTTGCCCTTAGAGGAGATGGACGGCCTGCTAAAAGTGGCAGCTGAGGTTGGGATTGCGGTTATCTTACTGGTTGCACCGACGTCGCCTGATGAACGGATTCGAGCGATCGCAGAAAAGTCACAGGGCTTTGTGTATCTCGTGAGTGTCACGGGGGTGACGGGTGCCCGCCAAGAACTAGCCAATCGCGTGGAAGGTCTGCTTGCTGACATTCACAGCGCCACTGATAAGCCTGTAGGGGTTGGCTTTGGCGTATCGGAGCCTGCTCAAGCTAAGCAGCTTAAGGACTGGGGCGCAGATGGTGTGATCGTCGGCAGTGCGCTTGTAAAGCGATTGGCCAGCGGGACGCCGGATGAGGGACTGGCGGCTGTGGGTGAATTTTGCTTGCAGCTAAAACGTGCGATCGCCTGAGCGGCAAGAGAGACAGTCATGAACCGCCCTCGCATTCTCGGTCATTATGGTAACTTCGCCATTACGGTGGGTGCGATCGCAATACTGCCAGACAAATTGTGCCGCTCCATTTGATCTGTGGAGCGGCACAATTTGAGAACGCTAGATTAGGGTGAAGCTTTGGAAAAGGCTACTTTTTCTTCCCTCCACTTTTGGGATTGGCAGAGGTTTCAATAACCTTTTCAATCGCCTTAGCCAAATCCTCAGAAGGCGATTTGCCCTTCTTCTTTTTGGGTGGGGAGACAGCAGCATGGGTGCTGATAAACATAAAGACAGCCACAATCGCAATGATAGGAAATAAAGCTGGCATGGTAAATATCACCTTCAGTGTAGAGCGGAGTTAGCAGTCAGAAACACCCGTTATGGTAGTCGTCTTGGCAAACCAATTACCTGTGCAGCAATTAGAAACATGACCGTGATGCAAGGAGCTACAGGTCATGTATGTAAGATTACTGGCATTTTTTTAAAATTTCATCAAACCAAATGTCTTTTTTAAGAAATCACAGCTGACGATGGGGTGATCTATGCGTCAAAGGATTCGTTGTCTATACCAACTTTAAATTGGCTAAAAAACCATTATTCATTGGAGATAGGCTGGCTATGGACCGGTTGAAATTAAGGGTTTTGCAAGCAAAGTTCGTAATTCTAAACAGCACTACCTCGGTAATCAATTTGTATTAAATAGTCAGTAAAAACGTCGTCTTTCACCGCAATTTTACTGATTTTTCCAGAAGGCCGCCACCGTGCTCGCTCGTCGTTGATTGCTGGTTATTGCTTGCTCGTCTGCGCCGTCTACTCATCAAAGTCGGCTGCACCTACCGTTATCGTGAAGCGCGCTGCTGCGAGTTCGTCCGGTTCTAGCGTAAAGGTATCGGTGATTACACCGCCGCCTGCGCCTACATCTAGACCACCTAGGGGTCCCGGTGGCCCGGCTAGGAACTGGTCGCCACCGTCGAGCACAGCTGCGCAGGCGTCATCTGCGGTCGCTAGCGGTGCCCTCGCAAAGCCAGGTTCATCGTTAAATGTCAGCGTCAGATTATCTGTCGGGTCAGCAAATTCTATGCTGTCTGATTGCAGGATGCTGGGCAGCTGAATCGCATCACAGAGAACGGCTTCCCGCAGGGGTAGGGGCGTTGGGTTGTAAATGTAGACCGTATATTCCACCTGGTCGCCCGCTGAAAGGGTGGTAGGCGCTTGCACAATGCCGAGGGGAAATGCGCCACCGGTCTCTTGAAATAATTCGTTGTCTGCTAGTTCCCCTTCCTGGTCGAGAAAATCGTCAAATTGCGTTTCCTCGCCGTTGCGGGTGATGGCGGTAATTCGCTTAACAACTAACATTGAGCCGACGGAGGAAAACTGCAGGCAGGCAGAGGCCTCAAAGTCGCCAGCGCCGGTTGGGGTGAGGTCTAAAATGTTGCTGGCCGGGCTGAGATTGCCATCTCCAGACAGCGGGAAGATGAAAGCATTGTCTGTAAACCGGTTGAAGTTACTGCCTGAGCTGGCAAACAGGTTGCCAAACAGGTCGAAGCTGAGATCCTCGACGTCGTCGATCTCCTCTCCATCGGCGATAAACACACCCCTATCATCTAGAGCGCCAGTAACGGGGTCGATAATGACCAAGACCTGGTCGGAAATGTCGTCGAAGTTTCTAGGGCCCCTGTTCGCAACCCCGAAGATCACGTTGTTCTCACTGACGGCGATGCCGTCGATGCTGTCTGTATCTGGCGGGAAGGCAGAACTAGGAATAGTAACCACCGTACGCGGAGCGCTAATGCCAATTGACTGGCCGCTGTCATCCAGGATCAGGGTAGCTTCGATCAGCACATTGTTGAGTGAGCCGCCCCCTTTTGAGACCCCTAGGAGATCGGCTTGATTCGGAGAAGTGCGGTCGATCACGATCGCATCGAAATCTTGAAAAGGGGTAAGTGCTCCTAAGCTTGTAAATACGCCGGTTTCTGGATCGATTCGGCCAATCTCATTGCCATTGGCGGCAATCAGCTCATTAAAATCTGTCCGAGAGGACATTGCCTCAATATTTCGAATAGGTGCGCCGTTGGGTCGCCGGACGGTGTCGACGGCTTCGGCAAACCCAGCACCGAAGTCAATTCTGGCCAACGTATCGTCGAAGGAAATGCCGCCATCGCCATTACCCGGCGGGTTGTTGTCGCCCACTGCGTAGCAGATTTGCCCAGAGCCGTCTATTTGCGCTTTTGCTGCCGGTGCGTAAGTGCTACCGACCAGGGAGGCCAAGGCGAAGGTGCTAGCCAGTACCTTCTTGCAGGCTTGGGCCATGGAGCGAGAGGGCCGTAGGAACTTCCGATTGGCAATCATAGGATTTGAGGAACGTCGGTTTAGCGGAGACATGGGAGCTAGAACAACGGGGGTAAAGCAACAGAGTTTTTTTATCGGCGGAAGCAGGCAGACCAGAAGTCATGGCTAATGACTGAATTGGCTAATGACTGAATTGGCTAATGACTGAATTGGCTAATGACTGAATGGCCAGCTACTGAGATGGCTAACTACTCAATCTGCAGGTCGGCTTCTTGACTTTCAAAGATGATGTCTACCCCGCGGGTGTCGGTGAAGATAAATTCCACCCGGCGATCGCGTGCGTAGTCCACAATATCTGGCTCGGTTGAGATCGTTTGCGCTTCACCAAAGGACCGAATTCGCATCCGCTCGGGGGCAATTCCTTTCTGGAGCAAATAGTCTCTGGCCGCTAGCGCCCGTCTTTCACCGAGGGCTTCGTTGTAGGCATCGCTAGCCCTGGGGTCTGTATGGCCTTGTAGCTCGACTGTGATCGATGGATACTGCAGCATGGCAGCAGCAATCTGATCGATGATGATGGCACTTTCGGCGCTGATGAAGGCGCGATCTAGGGCGAAGTGAATATTGCGGGGGACGCGTAGCGTGATGGGTGCTTCAGGCGGCAGCTGCACCACTTCACCCGGCAGCGGTGGGTCTTGACAAACTGGCTGATAGGGACCCGGAGGCGGCAAGGTGGGTGGCTCGATGCCAATGGCTGCGACGGGGGAGGGTTCTGAAGTGCCATAGCGCGGGTCAGTTGCGATCGCACTTACTTCAGCCCCTTCTGGCAGCTCCACCCGGGCGCTAAACGTGCCGTCTTCGTTCACTGGCACGGTGGTCAGAAAATTACCCAGGTTGCCATAGTGGCGGTTTTGCTTGGTGGAAACCTCGTAGATATCAACTTCTGAGCCGGTGTCGGCCCGACCGGTCACCATCACCCCCGTACCTTCCACCGGGAAAACGTAGGCATCGAATTCAGGTGCATTAATCGCCACATTCGCAGAGTCTCGCCGCCGCTGATGAGAGTTGCGCGGTGGGTTTGGCCCATCGATAAACTGATAGTCCGAAACGGCGGTGTTGTGGTTGTAGCCGAGGTCCACGCTGAGGCCATCTAGCTGCCTGAAGAAATTGTTGCGCACCAGGTTTTGTTCGCTCTTGGGATAGGCGGTGATGCCTACCCCTGGCCCTGGCTGAAAGGCGACATAGTTGTCACTCACCTCATGACCGCTGCCCATGAGTGAAATGCCAGGACTGCGGAAGCGCCGACCGTTAAAGCGAATGTCGTTGTCATAAATGCGCGACGAGCCAGCGGGCTTGAACATGGCGACACCGCTGCCGTCATTGGCGCAGATCAAATTTCCGTACACCTGGGAGCCGTCTATATTACCTGCAAAATAAACCCCTGCTGGAAGTCCGCGCAGACCATTGCCAAGGATGGTATTTTCTGTGATTACCGAACCTCTAGCCAGGTTGCCAGTAATGATGCCGCTGCTCTCGTGATATTCGATGCGGTTGCGCTGGATGACCGTATCGCTGCCATTGAAGATAGAAACGCCAAAGGCTGACATTTCTTCTGGGATAGGAATGCCACCTGCTGGAGATACGCCCAGCCAGTTATCTTCGATGACCACGCCTTTTGGCGCTAGGTCGTACTCGCTTTCAGAGAGTCGCAGCGTTTGGGCCGAGGGGCTCTCTGGCCCAGAAAATGCGCCAGTGTGTGTGCCCAAAGGTGGCACAGCGTGGGTAATGAAAATGTCTGCAGGCGGTGTGGAGGCCGTTCGCCTGTGCACCGAAGAAAAACCATATAGGCTGAGGCCTCGGACGGTCACTTGGTCAGCGGTGAGGGTAAGGCCGCGAAAGACTTCATGCTCAGCGGCGGGCGTCAGCGCAACGACCGGCACCGGGACAGGAACCGCCGCTGGCGCTTCTGAGGTTTCTCCGTAGCCCGGCTGTGTGGTGCCGTCGATGACTAGTCCAGCCGCTGTAATGGCAGGCAGTACCGCTTCGAGCTCAATGCGGGTGTCTCCCAGCAGCGCAAATTCAATGCGATCGCTGTCATTCGGGCGGATGAGTGCGGCCTCAGTCCGACTTAGCGCCACTATGGGCAGCGTCCCATTGACGATTTCTATCGCCTCACGGAGCGTCAGCGATTCGTCAGGCGTTATTGGCCCATCCAAGTCGCTATTGACGGTGACTGTGAGCGGCGTACCTTGGGCGGGCCGGTCTGGCGGTGGGACTGGACTGTCAACGCCTGGGTCGGGCGCTTGGGCCGAGGCAGGGGCCGCGCCCATTAGCCCAGCCAGCGGCAGTGCGACCAGCGGCAGCGCAGCAAGAAACAGAGAACCTGCCAGTGGGCCCTTCAGCGGCATCTTTGTCTGTCGCAGATGGCAATTCACGGATTTGCTGCCTTGTAAGTTAAGCGGGCGGGCTATTGGATTGCCTATCTGGCGACCTGTTGGATTGACTGGGCTGTTCATTTGCTGACTCCTCACCGCCTTAAATAACAAGAACACGTTTACTTACCAAAGCCCTCGAATAGGTTCTTCAGGCTCAGTCGGGGGGTCTGGTTCTTCGGGTATCTCAGGCAGCCTGGGGGGCTCAGCCTGCTCAGGCTGAACAAACCGCGTTTCACCAAACTCTCGATTTTCGCAGGGGTCAACGCCGCCTGCTCGTGGATCTACAGACTCCGGACAGACATTATTCACTTCGGCTTCCCCGTCCCTAGAGACCCGGGCCTCGGTTTGCTGGGCGGGTGCTATGTCTTGTAGGCCAAAGCCATTCAGCAGCTCACTTACCTTGAAGGTGGCCGCTAGATAGAAGCCGCCGTCGTCCCGGTAGTTGCTTTGGAAGCTGCGGTCATCCGCCGCGCCGAAGCTGTAGCCTACGCCCAATCTCAGGTCAGGCGTGACGTAGTAGCCTGTCTCTAGCGCCAGCGCCGTTTCAGAGTAGCGAGTAGAAGGCTGGGCAATGTAGCGCGCTTCTCCCACCACGTCCCAACGATAGGCAAACCGGTAGGCCGCCCTCAGCTGTGCCAGGTGAATTGTGTTCGAGAGGCTGCTCAGGCCCAGCGAAGAAAGATCGGCATTCGAGCTGCGCAGGCCGTACTTGCTATAGAACTCCCAGCGATGGCTGGGGGCGTAAATGCCTTCGGCGGCCAGGGTGTGCTCAGTGACGGTGTCCGACCCGGGGGTATTGATAGTGGTAGATGGGTTCGTTGCGAACTCGTAGCTCAGCAAGCCATTAAAGGCGTCACTGTTGGGGTTGCGGTAGGCCAAGCCAAGCTTGAAGGCGCTGGTATTGCCAAAGCGCTGAGAAAAGGTTTGGTTGGCGTAGTTGGCATATTCAAACCGGCCCAGGGCAGTAAGCGAAGGCGAAACCTTGCCTGCTAGAGAAGCAGTGAGTACGGTGTTGTCGTTGCCGCTGTCTCCATCGCGGAATTCGGCCCGGGCGCTGGCTTGGAAGCTGGAATTGTCTAAATACTCTAGACCCACCGAGTAGGTGCTGCCAGGAACGATGCCTAGCGCTGCCCCCGACTGGCCAATGGCAAAGGGCTGCTCGAAGCGATTGAACTGGTCGCCCTTTTCCAGGGTGCCGAGCCCAGCGCCAATAATTCGCTCGTAGCCCAAGTCTATATTGAGTCCGGGGGCTAGGTTCCAGCGATGATTCAACCCGAGAGCCCCCTGGCCGGTTACGCCATCGAAGCCGCCGAGCACAGAATAGCGACCCGTGAGCTGGGTACTGTCTGTCAGGTCGTAGTCGAGCAGCGTATCTAGCGAAGTGATGGAATCCGGTGTGACTTCGCTGCTGCTAAAGAACTGCTGCGCCAAGCGCACAGTGACTTCTGGCAGCACCTGCCAATCGAGCCCGAGGACTGTTCTGCCGGGGTAGATGGGGTCGTCGTCACCGCCGATATTGAGTTCGTTTTGGGCGCGGAAGCTGAGGTTGTTGGCGAGCGGGACGGTGAGGCCAGAAACCAGCTGGCTGCTGCTGAAGTCGCGGCGGCCAATCAGGTTTGTATCGTCATTGCGATCGCGATACACATAGGCCAAATCCGCAGTGACATCTCCGAACTGCTGCTGAATGCCTGCCCGCAGCGTTGTCAGCGTACTATCTACCGGGGCACCTGGCAGGGCAAATGCATCCGTATCTCGAATGTTTCTCAGCGCGTCGAACCCAGTGGTAACGTCGGGCGTAATTCCCCGGTTTTCTTCTTGGTCATACTGAAATTCCAGCAGCGTGCTCTCTCTTAGCAGCGCCGAGAGTTCGCCGCCCCAGCGCGTTTGCCCCGGACGGAAGCTAGCCGTTGCCGTGTTCGAAAATCCGCTGTCTGCGCTACGGAAATAGGCCCTACCAAACAAGCTGTCAGTAAAGTCGCTACTCGCTTCAATGCGGAAGGCTGAGCCATCCGCGCCATCTAGCGTTGCGCCACTGAGAGAAGACTGGGCGTATTCAGCAACAATGCGACCGCTCTCCCCGAGGGAAATTAGCGCATCCACCCCGTACAGCGTGAAGTCGCGGGCGTCTGCATCTTCTGTGACCACCGATGCCGCAATCCAGCTGGGCGAATCGAGATCGTAGGAGAAGTTGTACTGTAGGCGTCCCCCAAACAGGTCGCCCCCAGACTCTTCTCCATCAACTTGGTAAGAGGCTACAATGCGCCGAACCAGAGTGGGGCCAAAGGGATTGGCATCGGTAATGGATATCGGTTGGTTGAATAAAATCGCGCCGCGATCATAGTCGATTCGATAGTCGGCCCCACGGCTGAGCGCAATCCGCTCAATGACGGTGCCCGGTCGGTTGAGCTCTTCTACCTCAATGAAAATTTCCTCACTGCCCGGCAGCAGCAGCGTATCTGATAGAAAATAGAAACCGCTCGTCCCGTCTGGCACGATGATATCTCGCCGAAAAGGGCGAATGTTGTTGGCATACATCGCCGTCAGCTGCAGACCGCTATTTTCTCCGGTTGGCAGCGTGTAGTTTCCCATGAAGCCATGGAGCTGGCGGCTAGTTGCGGTAAATAGCTGGGAAGAACGAGAAAACTCATTGGTGCTGTAATCACCCCACATAAAGAAGTTGGGTTCAGCGTCCAAAATGCTGGCATCTTGCTGGAAGCGCAGATACACACTATCTAATGAAGGGGTGAGATAGTCATTTGTTGAGCTGTCGCCGTAGATTTCGTAGGTGCAAAACTGCGACTGCGTATTTTGATAAAAGCGCGTACCGCCGTCGCACCGCTCGTTGAGATTGCGTCTGCTGTTGTAGGCACCGGTAAAGAGCCAGTCGCCAATGGCACCGGTCGCAAAGCCGGAAGCCCCCAAATCAAACGATGTTTCGCCAATGTCATCGGGGTCAAGAAAGTCTCGAAAGCTGCCCAGCATGTTGGTGGAGGCATTGCCCATCCTGAGGTCTATCACACCAGTTACCAAAGATGGCCGCAGCGGCGTGATGAAGTTCACATCTGTGTAGGCTTCAATCTCCCTCGCACCGCTGACGAGATCTTCTTCTAGCGGCATCGGCGTTGCTGCTAGTAAGTCGTCTCTAGCTGCGCTCGCTCTGATGACGACTCTCTGCGCATCCAGATTGGACCGCAGCTCTGCGTCAAATTCTCCCCACCTGGCCAAAACCTGAAAGCCCGGCCTGTCGATGTCGTAATCAGCACCGACAAATTCACCAGCGCTAGCCGTCAAGGTAACCACCACATCGTGGTTCAAAAGGTCACCGCTACTATCGGTGACGCTGCCAGAGAGCTTCACAGTTGAGCGCCTGTCCGCATCTAGCTGGTTACTTTCGGCGGGTGCTATTTGAATTTTGTACAGGGTTTCTAGCAGCCTTTCGTCGGGCACTTGGCGCAGTACAGCGTCGTCAATTTCGCCTTCTACTTCACCCTGCACGCGCTCATTTCTAACTTCCGAACCTACTGGATTCGGCGGCGTGATCACCTGGGAATCGGCTTCTGAGAGTTCGTCTAGCGTTTGAGCAAGGTTGACCGATGCTGACTCGCTCTCTGGGTGCTCGCTCTCTGGGTGCTCGCTCTCTGGGCGCTCAGAACGGATGCCCTGCAGGTCTACCTCGGATGAGGGGTTGCTCCTCTCCCCCCCACCCAGCAGGGAGTCTTTATGGTTCTGATAAGCATGGCCTGTGAGGAGCTGACCCAGTGAAGCGCTATTAACGGTGCTCTCTTTTTCTGAGTCATCTCTTAAGGAGGTTTGGGCAGCGGCGGAAAGTTCGAAGAAGAGGGTGCCTAGCGTAGACGCTAGCAGGCTAAAGCAAAGGCTTGTTGGTAGACGCATGGTTATTCTTCTCCTTCGCCGAACGTAGGCGCCACTGCAAAGTTCATGCGGGCAAGTCCTCCGGGAGATAGTCGAACCAGGCGCGACTGGCTGTTTTCTTCTACTCGGAAGAGGTTGGGTGCGAGCGTGTAGCCAGGTAGGCTACTAAGGTCTAAGGCACCGACTCGGTTGCCTGCAACCACATTTGCCATCGAAAAAAGGCCGTCTGGGTCGGTAATGATGCGGTTGCCGCTATCCATGAAGATGACAGCGTTGGGAATGCCAGCTTCTCCTGGCTGCTGGTACCCATCGAAGTTTTTGTCTGCAAATACGCGGCCTACAATGGTCCCGCAGTCAGACAAAATTCCTGGACGAATGGTCAGGCGGAAGTCGTCACCGTCGGTTCCGAGGATGCCATCGCTAACCTCTGCGACATTGACGCCATTGCCTCTTAGCGCGTCGGGACTTAGGCTCGTTGCGTATGAGATATCTAGGGTTTGGCCTATGCTTAGCCCGTCTGGAAAGCTCAGCGTCAATTCTTGCGTTGGGAAAGAAAGCTCTGGATTCTGCGCTGGCGTTTCTGCCCCCGGCGTATCAAAGAATGAGTTGGGCCGAACAGGTCGATCATTGACCAAGGCTTCAATATCAACGCTGGTGCCGCCAATGGAGCCAGTCGCCGAACCGTCCACATACTGGACGCCCCTTGGTAACCTATCAACTACTCCAAATTCGGTATTGGCATCAGCTTCGCCCTCGTTGGTAACAACCAGCCGGTATACAACGACGTCACCAGGTTCAGCGGCTGACTTATCTGCGGTCTTTCTGAGGCTGAGGCCTAAGTTGTTGGTTCCTCCAACTGAGCCCAGTGGATAGGTGACAACGTTTGAAATTTGGTCAGCGAATTCGCCTGCGCCGTCTGTTTGAGTAGGGTTACTACCGGGCGCTTCAAATCGCACATTTGCTTCGTTTGGGACGATAACTTGAGCAACCGATGGTGCGACTGAAGGCGAAAGCACAAAGCCGTCAAACACAATGCTCAAGATGAAGCCTAGGGTAATCAGACAACCGAACTTAAGCGTGCGCCTTAGCTGCTGCCTGACACCTGTGCAGATGAGCATCATTTTCGTAAACATTTCATAAAACCAATCGTTAAACTGGATAGACCCATTTGGACAAATGAACTCAGATGCATGAGCTTGGTCAGTCCCAGCAGGGGTGCTAAGAAATAGGCACCTTACCTGCTGAGCATTTTGCAACAGAGACATTGACCAGGGTCAACGCTCTTCTGTCCACTGGGAAACTGTTGTCCTCTGAGGAATAGCGAGAAACAGCATTGAGGGGCTCCAATTTTTGGGTACCACAAAGTATCAGCAGCTGACCTCTGCATAAAAAGGACATCGCTGCTGACGTATTTCGCGCTTTCAGATTCGGCAACTAGGCTTTTGAGACTCTAGGTGCAGGTCAACCTGTGGCGCGGAGATGCTTTGCTTAATAAAACAGGGGGCGAAAAAATTCCGGACACCCCATCTTTCTTACGAAAATATCTAGCAGATACACGTAGAAGACGCAAAATCATTTCGCAGGAAGATTATTACACCGAGAATTGCGCAAAATCAATCCGTTAGAAGTTGGCCATTCGTGATTTTTGATGCGTCTGTAGCCTGAGCACACCGTAGGAAAATTGGCTACATTTTTTGCTTTCTTCACTGCCAATAAAAGCAAAAACCTTTAATTCATAAGCCTTTTGGGGCAACCCTGTTTTCAACCTGTTTCATCTTTATTCCTGAATCTTAAGACAATATTATTTGTTTCGAATGAAGCAGGTAATCGCTTGGCCGGGTGCATCCCAATTTTGCGGTCAAACATCGCTCTAAAGATAGCGCTGCTGTCGCTGAATAACTAACGGGATGGCTGAGAGCAAAGTTAGGAGTATGAGGCAGAGGATGAGTGGGCGTAGGCTGCCGCCGCTGAGCGCTTCTGCGCCAGTTACACCTAGCCAGGTGTAGGCCAGGGTGCCTGGAATAATACCGATGAGGGTGCCAATCGCATAGGGCCGAACGGGCATGCGGGTAAGCCCAAAGGCAAAGTTGACAAGGTTGAAGGGAGAAACCGGTGAAAATCTTATGGTGAGAACGCAGCTCAAGGCGTTGTTGCACAGGGTTGTGTTGATTTTTTGGAAGAGGGGACGGTGGTGAAAGCGTCTTTTGAACCAGTCGTAGAGTAGGTATCGGGCAAGTAAGAAGGCCGCGATCGCACCCAGCGTAGCCCCTAAAACAGACCATACCGTTCCCCACCACAGCCCAAAGACCGCGCCGCCTACAACCACGAGTAAGGTGCCGGGTATCCCGACGGCATTGGCCACCACATGGGCACAGACGAATAGGCAAATACCGCCAGGACCGGCGTTGTCAAAAAACTGGGTGAGGGTAGCGCGGTTGAATAGCAGTGCCGCTGCCATCACGATCTGATGCCACCCGGAAAATGAGGCTGCGATCGCACAGAGCGCCGCAGCCAAGACAAGAACCCAAAATTTTTTGCTCATTCCCATGAAAGAGACCGTGTGAAAGACAGACTTAAAAAGCGTGACCTAAGCCATGTCTGTGACCGACTCTTCACCTTGGGGAACCGCCTCCTTGAGTGCCTTACGGGCGATTTTGGCAATGTACAAAGAGATCGCTACGATTGTAACAAAGATGAGAATTTTGATTGTCCAATCAATGATTGGGTTGGAGGGGGCGTCCCCAGCGCCTAGCATGGCCAAATCGCCAATCAAAGATCCTAGGTAAACGTACATAATGGTGCCAGGAATGATGCCTGTTGTTCCTAGGACATAGTCTTTTAGAGAAACTTTTGTTAGGCCTAGGGCATAGTTCAGTAGGTTGAATGGGAATGCCGGAGAGAGGCGAATGAGAAAAATCAGCTTGAGGCCTTCTTCAGCGATCGCATTGTCTAGCGCATTGAAAAAGTTGTTGCCCTCTACCTTTTTGGCAATCCAATCGCGGGCGACAAATCGGCCCACTAAGAAGGCTGCTGTAGCCCCTAGCATGGCACCAATGAAGACCAAGATAGATCCCTTCACCACACCAAAAACAAACCCTGCTCCCAAAGTCACAATTGAAGCCGGCAGGAAGGCAACCGTGATGCCAACATAGGCCAGCACAAACACAATCGGCGCGATCGGACCCAGCCCATCAATCCACTCTACAAAGTTGACGAGTAGCTGCTGCAGCTGCCCAAAAATGGCAAACGGCCCTGACGGCTGACTAGCGGCGTCCTGTGCCCAAGCCGGACCAGCGGCTAGCAACAAACTTCCAAACGTAAAAAACAATATCAGCTTGAAACTACGACGGAAAGCAGACTTTCTCAACACATTCATTAGATTGACTCCTTAAAGATAGGGAAGTACTCAAATCGGGACATCAAAAAACAGCAGTTTTTAAAGAACATCTCTTGCTAGAATCTCTTTCAAACGGTCATTTTTTAACAAGTTTCTTTTAGATCTCTTCTTTACTAAATCTCTTCTTTACTAAATCTCTTCTCTCTCGAACTTCATCTCTCTCTAACCTCTTCTCTCTCAAATTCCTTCTTTCTTAAACATCGTTTATAACAGCGCTCCTCCGCAGCTCGAACCGCTTCCTGCCGTGCAGCCATAGCAGTAAGGGCGAGTGGCAACCTTACCCACTAGCTCCAAAGATCCCGCTGCTAGTAGGTCAGATACTTTCAGCGTAGTGCCGTCTGCACTGCGTGCAGGCACTCCCTCCATCTGGTTGAAATCGCAGTCGTACACATTGCCGAGATAGTCGATGGAGAGTTCATTCCGGCACATGAGATGTTCGACTGTGCTGGCGTTGTGATGGGCAGCTAAGAACGCGAGATAGGGCTGGTGTAGCTGGCGGTGCTGCAAGTGAAACTTGGTGCGGCCAATGGGCAGATTGGTAATTGTAAATAGATTGTTGAAGATAATTCCAAAGTGCTCTTTTAGGTATTTGCTGTAGTCTTTTTGTAGTCCGGCTTGTCCTGGCGTCAGCGAAAAGTTAGTGTCTTTGGGAATAGGTGGGTTGTACACCAGATCTAGCTTGAGAGCGGGGTCGATGCTGTACCCAAACGAATTTAGCTTTTGAATCGCTCGAATAGATTCGCTGTAGACACCTTGTCCGCGCATAGCGTCTACGTTGTCTTCTAGGTAGCAGGGCAAGGAGGCAATGACGTGGAGCTTTTGCTGGGCGAAGTATTCAGGTAAATCTTCGTAACCTGGCTCAAAGAAAATGGTCAGATTGGAGCGGACAATGACTGTTTTGCCTTTTTTCCTGGCGGCCTGTGCGATCGCCCGAAAGCCGTAGTTCATCTCTGGGGCACCGCCGGTCAGATCGACTGTTTTGATCTGGTCGAAGCGGTCGATGATTTCTAAGAGCTGCTGGCACACTTCAACGGTGAGTTCTTCGCTGCGGTGGGGGCCTGCTTCTACATGGCAGTGGCTACATGCCAGGTTGCACCGGCGACCTAAGTTAATTTGCAGCGTATCGATTGCCTGCTTGGTGAGCGGCTGGCCCAGCGTCTGCTCGAAGGGAATAATTGAGCTTGACTGAGCGCTGCCTCCCGATGGCAAAGAACGAGTTTGAACCATGAAGCTGAAACCTTGGATGAAAAGGACATGTGGAGCAACGCGCTAGCAGATATTTTGCCAGGTCACAGGGTAACTATGTACCGCACGAATAGACCTGCTACGCTTTTGAGAGATTCGCCTTAGCTTGAAGGGTTAGATACCCTGTAGCTTTGTTCCTGTAGCTTTTGTTGAGTTGCTGAGGACATGTTTGGACGCTGTGGCCCTGAATGTGTATAGCAACGCAATTCGTAAATGTCTTAACACATTAGGGCATTTGCTACATGCGAGACGTTTTAACTGTTTCTATTAAAAGCTATTAGACACTGGAAGGCTTAGATTCTGATTAGAAGCTGTCGTTAGCAGCTGAGTATGACTGTAGGGGGCACCTCATCGAACCCTTTGGCCGCTATCAGCGTTTTCTAATCCTGGCGCTGTAGGGTTGGGATAGTAGTGTTGAAATAGCAAGCTTTGAGGGGAGAGCAGGCCCAAGGTCCCGATTCTGCACCCCGCATAATTAAGTTCTACAAGTATCAGATGAAACCCGTCGTTGACCCCAATTCAATTCAGTTCCGGCTAACGGTAGGTATGGTGCTGGTCTCTATATTGGGTATCGGCGGGCTCACCAGCTGGATCAACTGGCGAATGGGACAAATTTTTACCCAGAGCCACGAAGATAGTGCCTTGATGATTGCTGAACGACTGGGGCAGGATGCGAATCTGTACGAAGAGTCGATGGTGGTCAAGGAAGCCTTGAAGATGGCTATCGACTACCGGGAACAAACTGATATTGCCATATGGGTAGTGGGTACCGATGGGCAACTGCTTGCAAAGTCCAACACGCTTACTATGGGCTCTTGGCAGGCGAATGGGTTTTCTGAGGAGCTGATGACGCTGGTGGCCAACAGGCCTGGGATAAAGGTATTCAAACTGCAAGATCGCCATCTTGTGAGCTGTGTCAGTCCGCTGGAGATCAATGGAAAAGTGGTCGGCGATCTCTACGTGGTTGACGATATTTCTGAAGACAGAAAAACGCTGGCGCAAATCACCCGTACGCTGGCATTTTCTAGCCTGCTTGCAATTAGCCTTGGGGCGATCGCAACCTGCCTGTATGTGGGTCGTTCCATGCGACCTATTCGCAAAATGAACCGGCTCGCTGGCAGCATTTCAGCTGATAATTTGGCCGATACCCGGCTGGAGTTTGACCGGGCGCCTACGGAGGTTCATGAGCTTGCCCAGACCTGTAACATGATGATTTCTCGGCTATCGGCAGCTTGGGCACAGCAGCGCCGATTTGTCAGCGATGTCTCCCATGAGCTGCGCACGCCGCTGACCCTGGTGCATGGCTACCTGCAAAGTACGCTGCGCCGAGGCAGCAACCTGACCCCGCCCCAAAAAGAAGGCCTTGAAATTGCCGCATCTGAGGCGGATAGAACCGTTCAGCTGCTGCAGGACCTGCTCGACCTAGCGAGGGCAGACGGCGGACACTTGCGTTTTCAGCTGGAGCGAGAGCCCCTAGATTCAGTCGTTGGGGAAGTGCTAGATATGCGCCAATACGAGAGCGATCGCATACATGCCCACCTCACACCTGTCACTGCGAGGGTTGACCGCAACCGCCTGAAGCAGGTGCTGATCAATCTTATTGACAACGCCGTGAAGTATTCAGAACGCGACCAGCCTATTGATGTCACCCTGCGCAAACTGAATGACGTGGCCTACATCGAGGTGCGCGACCAGGGCCGTGGTATTCCCCTGGCTGAGCTGAGCAAAATCTTCGATCCGTTCTACCGGGTGGATGAAGATCGCTCGCGCGCCACCGGGGGAACCGGACTGGGCTTATCAATTGTTAAAAAACTGGTAGAAGGTATGAACGGTAACCTGAAAGTGGATTCTAAACTGGGCGAAGGCAGCACATTTACTGTTTGCCTACCAACTTGAGGCATAATTCCACCAACCCCATTCCAGAATTTGATACAGAATTTGAGATAAGGAGCCTTTTGCTGATGACTGAACCGGCCGCCCGCATTTTAGTGGTAGAAGATGAGGAAAAGCTGGCGAAATTTGTGCAGCTAGAGCTGGGCTACGAAGGCTATGAGGTGATTGTGGCTAATGATGGTCTGAGCGGGCTGATGGCCGCTCGCGATAACGAGCCCGACTTGGTCTTGCTCGACTGGATGATGCCTGGCCTGAGTGGAGTGGAGGTCTGCCGTAGGCTCAGGGCAACGGGGGCCATGATGCCGGTTATTTTGCTGACAGCAAAAGACGGCATTGAGGATCGGGTTGCTGGTCTAGATGCGGGCGCTGACGACTATGTGGTGAAGCCATTTAGCATTGAAGAGCTGTTGGCCAGGGTACGCGCACACCTAAGACGCAACCAGCCCGACGATCCAGAAGTCTTTTTGTTTGCGGACTTGAGCTTGAGCCGTAAGACCCGGGAAGTGAAGCGGGGCAATCGCGTGATCGAGCTGACTGCCAAAGAATTTGACCTGCTCGACTATCTGATTTCTCACCCTAAGCAGGTGCTGACGCGCGATCGCATCCTTGAAGAAGTTTGGGGATACGACTTTATGGGCGACTCCAACATCATTGAAGTCTACATTCGCTACCTGCGCCTCAAGCTAGAAGCCGAAAACGAAAGCCGCCTGATCCAAACGGTTCGCGGCGTGGGCTATGTGATGCGCAGCTAGCAGCTGAGCATAAAGTGGTCACGCTTTTATGACGGAGATGAACGATTGCTCACCATAGAGCCACAATTTTCGGTCCTTTGTGACTAAGTAAGCATTCACTAATCGACTTGTTGCCGCCAGAATTCTATCTGCAGGATCTCCATGAAGAGAACCAGGCAGTCTAGAGCTCTCAACAGCGATCTCGGGAGTGAGCGGTTGTAGGCTCATCTTTGGGGCTGAAAGTGCCTCACGCACCCACTCTAGGCAGTTTTTTCGGAGCTGTATCCTTCCTTTTGATTCCAGCATGCCTATCTCCCAAATAGAAATTGCTGATACGCTTAGTCGGCTTGCTGCTAGAACCTCTACGAGACAAGTTTTCGAAAGCTTTTCTGTCTCCCCCGCTAATAGCCATAACCAGACGTGGGTATCCAATAGCAAATGCTTTGGCTCTTCACCTACAGCCTTACTGTTCGACATCTGCGTCCCATATCTCTTCTACTGGAGAGACAATATCGCCTGTGACTGTTATTGAACCTTTCATCCATCCGACAATTGAATCAGATGGCTCTGACTCAATTGGAACGAGCCGGGCAACAGGCTTGCCATGCTTGGTAATGACAATTTCCTCTCGGGTCTGCTGTACTTTGTCCATCAGCTTTAGACATTGAGCTTTGAAATGTCCTGCTGCAATCTCCATACGCAACCTCATATACCTCATATATCGACATTGGCAAGCGTTTGAGAGCTTCCATGCCATGATTATATTAACTGTGGCTATAGTCATATAAAAATGGTCATATTTATTGAGGGTTTGTTCTCTCCTGTTGGACACCCAAACTGTGTTAGACACCTAAGCCCACATTTACACAGAGCAGTCCTTCTGTAGTGACAGGTTCTAGGGTTTCGGTTTGCGTATTGGCTCTCCATGCGGCAATCGCAGGAAAAAATTCAGCGGTTTCGTAATCTTCTGTATTTGCCAGCGCAAATAGTTCTGGATCAGAAGACTCGTCGTAGCTGCACCAAGGGCGAAGATGAGCGACGCCATCGGGGTTACCAGGATCATCTAGGGCTGGCACAAGCAGCACATCTACAATTTCCCAAACGGCTTGGTTGCTCTCAGGCGTCACTGAACGATCAATCTCTTTATTGAAAAAAATGAGCCGAGTATTGGTCTCTTCATCGGTAATATCGGAGATAGCGTAGTCCGTTTCAGGGGCGATCGCAGGACTGCGTACAATCCAGCCGCCAGAATCTATCAAACTGCCCGGCAGCTGATCGATGCTGCCGCCAGTGTAGGTCATGCCGATGTAATCTTCGTAATTGGCTGAGGGCGTTTTCGTAGACTGCGCAGCCGGGTTGGATGGGGCATTGGCGACCTGCGCTGCAGTGATGACGGCAGGTGCAGATGATTTTGACATTCGGGCATTGGCTTCGAATACCGGCAGGATTGCGACCGTTAATCCTGCGCCCACCAGCAAGATAGCAGGACAAACTCTGTTCAGCTTAGTCAAAAATATGCGCGGCCCGTTCATAGTTGTTTTCTCCTGGGATTACTCACACTTAGACAAAAAAGAGGCTCAAAATCATTCTTCATGTCGATCTGGCACTATTCCAGCAAAAAAGATCTGCCATTTTTACCATTAGCGGCTATAGTGTTGTCGAACAAAATCAACGCAGTTCTGAGCTAAGGCGAAACCTATGAAGCAAGTCAATTTCGTAGTGATTTTCGTAATTTGTTTGGCACTTGTTCTCTTTGGCATTGAGAACACGACGCCGTCTGTCATCCATGTGGTGAAGGGAGTCGATTTTGAAGCGCCACTCAGCGTAGAGCTGATTGTTGCGGCGGGTATCGGCGCGACCCTAGCTTGGGTATTTAGCGTGTGGGTACAGCTGCAGAGCTTTGCCGAAAAGAAACCTGAAATCGAACAGCGGGAGCTACGGATTCAGCAGCTTGAAGAAGATGTCGAACGCTACCGCGTGGAGCTAGAGCAGCTGCCTATGCTGCCTCAGGCCAACGCGACAGCAGAAGACGACGAAGCTTACGTTCAGTAATTGCGTATTCAATGGCTGCGTGCCTAGTGATAGCCGCATTCGCTAATGGCCGCGTTGAGTGAGGGGCCACGTTCAGTCCGACGCTTGGTCGCGGCAGTGTAAAGAACGGTGTCATGCTGAGCATTTTTTTGTAGAATAGGTGTACTAAAGTTTTTCTGTACTATACCTTTTGTAGAGTTGTAGGCGTTACTGCCAAGATTTTAGAGCATCTAAAAAGACTCTTCTGTTTTGCGGGCTATCTGCCTGTTCTCTCTGTTTATTTACAGCGTACCGTCAACTTTTCTTAAGCAGTTAGCTTAGAATTTTATGTCCAGTTCTTTGGCCCAAAGTGCGATCGCATTCTTAATTGATCTTGCAGAAAAGGGTGAAATCGACCCCTGGGATGTACAGGTTATTGACGTCATTGATCGCTTCTTGAAGACTTTGCAAGACCAGCCCCTGGTGAAAAAGCCCGCTGAAGCGGGCAGGTCTTCCTACGAATCGAGTTTGACAGAGTCGGGGCAGGCTTTTTTGTATGCCTCTATGCTGGTGCTGCTAAAGGCCGATACGCTGGTACGCCACGAGCTAGAACGGCAGGAAGAACCGCTTGAAGCCGATGATTTTTTTGATGAAGACCTCGACTACAGCACGGCAGAACTGCCTCGCAACCTAGAGCAGCATATTCACAGACGTGCGGTTGCGCCGCCGCCCGCCAAACGCCAGGTGACGCTCACCGAGCTGATTGAGCAGCTAGAGGCGATTGCCGCTGCGATGAGTGAGCCCGCTCGGGTGCGATCGCGCAGACCCAAGCCCCACTCCAAGCGCGATGCGGTCAGGGCTATCTCACAGCTGGCACATCAGGAAAACCTCAATGAGATTGCCGACGCGCTCAATGCCTTTCTTGAAACCCATTGGGATGACGTTTTTGAAGACACCGTCAACTGGATGGATTTCGAGCGGCTGCTTAAGCACTGGGCTAATTTCCGCCCAGACGTGCTAGGTGGCCCAATCAAAGGTGAGCTAACTGAAGCAGACTACAAACACGAAAAGGTCGGCGTCTTCTGGGGGCTGTTGTTTTTGACTTCGCAATCAAAGGTAGAGCTGCTTCAGGAGAACTTTTACCAAGATCTAAAGGTGCGTCAGCTGAATGAGGTCACGCTGGCAGAAGTGCCTGCCTATGCGCTACCTGATTAGTCGCTGAGCACATATTTCACTTTTATGACATGACTACAGTCACGATTTTTTGTGCTTGTAGGCAGTCTTTTGTGCTTTCACCTTGTGCCGATTTAATCTTACAATGCATACCTGTTAAAGCTGTTATTCCGATTAGCAAGTAGGTGGAACTATTGTCTGTTTCTAGCTGTTTCCATGGTGACGGGTGCAGCTTTATTTGTGATTGTTCTAATACTAGGACTGAGCTGGTGAATTGTGGGTGAAGAGTTTTATGAGTTGTCTTATAAGCTGTCGGACACAGCGCCGCCAATGGATGGGAGAACAGATTACACAGGCGTTGCGATCGCTCTGATCATTTTTAGCGCGTGGGTGACTTTGCTAAGCGTCTTGTTGAGGTTGCCTATTGAGACTGTTCACCCTGTTCTATTAACTATATTGACGCTTTTTCAAACTTTTCTTTATACGGGATTGTTTGTGACTGCCCACGATGCCATGCACGGTACCGTCGCCCCGCATCACTATCGGTTAAATTTTTGGATAGGCTCTATTGCTTTAATGGCTTATGGCTTGATGTCTTACAAGGTTTTAATTAAAGCGCATAAAAAACACCATTTGTATCCTGCAAGTAGCTTCGATCCAGACTTTCACGATGGGGAGCACAAGCATTTTATATACTGGTATATTCGGTTTATGAGCCAGTATTGGAACTTATGGCAATGGTTGGGCATTGCAGTCGTTTACCGTTGTTTGCATTATTTTGGCCATATTCCCGAACTAAACCTGATGTTTGGCTGGGTAATCCCTTCTCTGCTAAGTTCTGTTCAGCTGTTCTATTTTGGGACCTACCTAGCTCACCGAGAAGTAAACGAGCCTGGGGAGTCCACCAGCAGTATCAACAGCATTCATCGTCCATTTCTTTGGTCTTTGCTGACCTGCTATCACTTTGGCTATCACCGGGAGCATCACGACAACCCATCTGTTCCTTGGTGGAAACTGCCCGCAGTTGCAAAGCAAGGTACACAACTAGACTTGCATCTCCCTTGACAGGAGCACTACAACTTTTCCACCCTTAAATAGGTACGTCATCGCTCATGACCTAACGCACTCGAGAAAAGTGATCGCTAAAAATGACGCCTCAAAATTGAAACGCACAGATAGACTCGGAGAAACAGACCGCTACTATACTGTGCTCAGGCAGCGACATCGGAAAACGCAGCGTGAGCTTTTGCTGGGTCTGTTTGCGCTGTTGGGTGTGATTGCGGCAGGAACGTGTTGGTATTGGATTGTAGAGGGATGGCGTTTTGTAGAATCTCTCTATATGACGGTGATTACGCTGGCTACGGTTGGATTTGCAGAGGTGCAAACGCTGGGCGATCGCGGTAGAATTTTCACCGTTGTGCTGATTTTCATGGGGATTTTTACGGTCGGCTATATTGCCAATCGATTTACAGAAGCCATCGTAAGGGGCTACTTTCAAGATGGAGCGCGCCTAAAACAACGCCGGAGACTGATGCAAGGACTTTCTAGGCACTACATCGTATGCGGGTTTGGCCGCACTGGGCGCCAAATTGCGGAAGATTTTTCGCTGCAAAAGATTCCGTTTGTGGTGGTAGATGCCAGTGAAGATGCGGTACAGGAGGCCCAGCAATTGGGGTTTATGGCGGTACAAGGCGATGCCACTTTAGACGATACGCTGCATTTGGTTCGGCTGGAGTCGGCGATTTGTTTGGTTTCTGCTTTGACTTCAGATGCGGAGAATCTGTATACCGTGCTCTCGGCTAGAGCGTTGAATGCTAAAGTGCGTATTGTTGCCCGCGCCAGTAGCGAAGAAGCCATTCAAAAGCTGCAGCGGGTAGGGGCCGATGCGGTTATTTCTCCTTACATTACAGGGGGGAAACGGATGGCGGCGGCGGCGTTGCGGCCTCAGGTTATGGACTTTATGGATGGAATTTTTTCGGGGAGCGATCGCACCTACTATATGGAAGAATTCCTGTTAGACCCGGCAGCATGCACACAGATTGGCAGAACGTTGCGAGAGTCTCAGCTAAGGGCTCGAACAGGCGTTTTGATCGTGGCAATACAGCGCAATCAGGGCGAGCTGATTATTGGACCTACGGCGGATGTGCAGCTCCGCTCAGAAGATTTTCTGATTTGCCTAGGCACCGCTGAGCAGTTGCAAAGCATGAATCGTCTGCTCTCTCCTATTAATTCTGAACCTTTGCAACAGCCAAACGTTGAGTAGGTTGGGATAAAAATAGCGTGTTGTTGATTTCGCTAGTGGTTGGCTATTGTTTATGTTGCCAGCATTTACGATTGGGGCAGCTACGGGGCTGTCGCGGAAGATATGATTCCACCCTGTTGCAACAAGTATTAAGTCAACGAATGCATGTGTTGTTTAAATCTGCAATGAGGTGATCAAAAAATGATGCCAGGCGATATGCCTAATTAAACCAGCGTTCGGTTGCTTCATCTGCAGGAAACATACTTTCTAGACGGATTTCTTGGAGGGTGATGTCGTGGGGGGTTCCAAATGTGGTGATGGTCGTGAAAAAGCTTAGGCGAGTATCAGCCTTGATGAAGCTAATGGTGAGCAGCGGTAGGTCCCAGTGCTCTTCTGGTGAGATCTTTTGTTTGACTTTGAGATCTGGGTAGGTGAGTAGCTCATCGAGGAGTATTTGGGAGGATGGACTATGGGGCTGTGACCGGCTCTCTCGGTAGACGCGATGAATGAGGTAAGGTGCGATCGCATCCCAATTCTCCACGTAGGCTTTGATGCCGTCTGGATGTAGCACCAGCTTCATCAGATTGGCAGTGACTGCTTCTGGCACCACGCAATCAGCCAGCAGCCAGCCGATTAGCTTGGCCGCTCCTTCGTTTACAGCGATTTGATTCCAGTATCGGTCCATCACCAGCGCTGGATATGGGGCCTGCTGCTGCAGGGTGAATTCTAATGCTCTGCGGATGGGGGCAACTTCTGGGTCAGAAAGGTCGAATTCTGAATAGAGGGGTGCGTATCCTGTGGTGGTGAGCATTTTGTTTTGCTGGCGCAGCGGAATATCTAGCACGGCAGCGAGCTTAAGGACCATCTCGCGGCTGGGGTGCGATCGCCCCGATTCTAGAAAGCTAATGTGCCGCTGGGAGACGTCACTGACAACGGAGAGATCTAGCTGGCTAAAGTTGCGCTGCGATCGCCAGTACTTCAGCAGCTGACCAAACACTGGGTCGATTGGCATCTCCATGGGTTCACCCTATCCCTCGCGTACGTCACATCATTGATTATTACCTGCCAGGTAATTGAAGTGATTATCTCCTGCTTCCATAATCAGAGCATCCGTTCAAAACACATAATTTAACTAGGAGAACACTGGCTATGTCATCAACGCAAAATATCCCTCCTGCTTCAGTCCCTTCGTCCAGTCAGTCTACTTTTACGCCGCTATCGGCTCGGGGCACAGCTACGACCTATCAATCACTTTACCTAACCTGTGCGGCAATTAGTCTGATGATCTCCTGGGCTATTGCTCTCAAATTTCTACTTTCTGGTGAAGCTTCGGTAGCGCTTTTCTTTGCTCAGGCTTTCGCCACACCTGTTGCTGCGCTTGTCTCTAGCGATGTTCTCCTTTCTGCTTTAATTTTCCTCATCTTCGCCCGTATAGAGCTCAATCGACTGGGTATACCCGCTAATCGCTTGATTCTATATGTGGCTGCGACATTTTCAGTAGGTGTATGCTTTGGCCTTTCGTTGTTTCTCTATCAGCGAGAAAGTTGGCTCACCCGCTTAAACTGATAAGGACTCATAGGAAATAGACCCCCCTCCGGCAGTGCCGGAGGGGGGTCTATAGTGTTGCTCGGAAGCTTATGAAGCTTGCTCCGACTTTTGGCGTTTGACAGCGCCACTAGCGCCCATCAACCCAAACATTACTAGACCCAAGACGGCAGCAGGCTCGGGTACCGCCTTAACTTTTTCCTTTCCGTAGGCTGTCAGATACGAGCTCAGCAGCTTGAAATCGCCTTTCTTGCTCTTAACGGTGACATTAAGAATACCTGCCGTGTTTATCTGTAGGAGCGCTGCCAAGGAAGTGCCGCCGAAGTAGGTCCCTGCATCTACTTCATAGGATCTATCCCCAGCAAAGCCCGGTAAATCAATGAATGCGAATTCGCGTCTGAAAGGGTCAAAATCGTCTGCCAGCTCAATTCCTAACTTATAGCCAAGAACGATCTCATGGGGAAGGCCATCAAAGCCGTCATCTGTAATATCGTGGCTGTAGCTGTGTGATTGGCCTTTTTTCAACTTCTTGTTGATGCCACTGATGTTGTCAGTCCATGATGCAGACTGGAAAGTAGCTGCCTGTACGCTACTTCCTACAGTAAGCGCCACCAGCGTAGCGCCGATCGCTGCTAGAGAAAGCTTCATTATTTTGTTGATCATTTTGAAATAATTCTCATTGATGAAAGAACATTGTCGAGTTTTTATAGATACCCTGTTCTGTTGTTTTGATGAGAATATGTGGTTTTGTCATCACAGGTGGACAATTACTCATGAACTTTAACTAGACTTCAAGCCTGCGTAATTTTCCTGAGAAAAGATAAGAATGAGAAGTCAGCCTACAAACATTTTTTGTTCTTCAATCCGCATTAACAGAAAGACTCCTCTTGAAACAGAAATAAACAACAGTTTTCTTTGAAATATCTGTTTTTAAATAGCACTATGAGCGGCAGTTATTTAAAGCAGCAAGTGCGTTTGTTCTATAAAAGTATTTCTAGGGAAACCATCTTGGATAGATGGCTGTAATGCTTTTAAAGTATGCCGTCTGGACGTTTTTGAGAGGTCCATGACATGGCCTACACACGACGGTTGCCTCAAAAACATTCCGAGGAATTACGTACGAACTGATCTGCTCTCTTTAAATCGTCCATGAAGAATAGGCGCATTCTCTATCCCAAGATCAACGAATCATAGATAGTAATACTGAAGACAAAGCGCAGGTATATACATGATTTTGACGCGCCAACTCGCTGTTAGCGTTATCTGCCTTGTCTTACAAATCCCATAAGTCAGTGACTGGCTTGAAAATTACTGACTGAGTGAAAAGAGAATAAATTTTCAAATCTGTTCTTCTTAGAAGATAAACTCAAGAGAAACTCATTCTCTGTGGAGTGAGAGAAGCCTTTAAAAGCTTGCTTTATTGGCTACTCTGTCTTGCTTTTTCGTGCCACATATCTGTGTGGCGTTCTGAGGTGAATCTCTTTTCATAGGGCTGCGCTACGTAAATCGAAAACTACGGTCCCTTTCGGCTGTCCAACTTCTAGCCAATGGAAAGTAGTTTGTACTTTTCTACATCCAGCTTTTCAGGAACTTAACAAGAAGTCTCTTCTTTCTTAGAAAGCAAAGAAAGAAGAGACTTCTTGTCTCTTCAGCACTGTTTTCCTTGAACCTTGCTGCGCCTTCCACTCAAGCAGCAAGGGTACATTCTTCGGTGAAGATTTGAATACCACCGGTGCTTCTAGACTCACTAACAGACCCAATTGGGGCTTTTTGCATAACCCCCCGAAAAGGTAAATTCTAGGTCGAGACAGCTAAGACTCATTACTGAAGTCAGACTGGGTAGTATGTTTGGTCTTAGTCATAGCTTGCTGGCGCAGAGTCTTCCCTATTCTCTGCGTATCAGTCAGCATATTGATACTAATAATCCAGATTTACATGTCCTTTTCGGTCAGTACTTTTAGAGCACTTTGAGCGACTGTTTCAGCCCGTGCTGAGGTAACCTTTTGATGTCTCAAGGTTGTCATAATAGACTCATGTCCCATTAAAGCTCTCAATTCCTCAATACCCATCAAACCGACACGTTCGGTGGCAAAGGTATGACGCAAAAAGTGCTAACTATTCGTTAGGGGTCCTAGTACCCTCCCATAGAAAATAGGAGAAAATAGGACCTTATATGCATTCGTTTTAGGATAAGGTCTAAGTAATCAAGGCTAGTCTTTGTGCATCTAGGCTGAAGCATCTATTTTATTGGCTAAACATCCGGAAAAATTCACTGTTTTGCCAGCCAGCGTTGCCCTTCTCGAACTGCGGCTTTATACCCACTTCAACAAAAAAAATATTGCAACATTTCTAGCACTTTTGCACTGCTCAGTCCTATGGTTAAGTCATCTAGATCGTCACCTCCTAACCTAACACTTACAACGCTCAGATCTCAATTCAGTCTCGCTTGTCAAGCACCTAGTCAGTTTCCAGTCTTGCGAAAGCGACTGGGATATTTTCTCATAGCGGTTCTTACCGCAATGAGCCTTTGGCTGAGTCAAGCCCAGATATCTCAGGCATTTGGAGTGCGAGAGCAGATTCGAGTTAGTCCAAGAAGTCAGCTCACCCGAATGTCTCCTGAACGGGAGATGGAAGTAGGGCAAAAAATGAATGAGGATTTGTTGCGGAGTGAGTTTAGGATCTACCGAAATCCTGACATTCAAGATTATGTCGTAGAGATTGGTGAACGTTTATTACCCTACAGTAAGCGGGCTGACGAGTTAATCTACACCTTTCAAGTCGTAGAAGATAACCAGGTAAATGCCTTTGCCACAATGGGAGGATATGTATATATCACAACAGGTCTCATGGCGTTTGCAGACAATGAGGCTGAACTCGCTAGTGTTGTCGGCCATGAAATCGGCCACATTGATGGAAAGCATCTGCTAGAACAAATTCGTGCGGATGCAATTCGTCAGGGACTGATGACGGCTGCGGGACTTGATGATAGTGTGATCGCACAAATTGGTGAAGAACTTCTCCTAAATCGTCCCAACACTCGTGAGGATGAATATGATGCGGATCAACGGGGCCTAAGCATGATCGGTGATGCTGGCTATGCCCAATCGGCCATGCCAGACTTCATGCAGAAGCTAGCGGATCAAGGCGGAACACCCCCCGAGTTCCTGAGTACTCACCCTAATCCAGAAAATCGGGTTGAAGCTCTGGAAGATAGCATTGATCCGAACCAACGAGATGGCGATGGATTGGATTCAACTGCTTATCACAATCGCACTCTGGCCTTACGCTAGAGTTTTAAGGATGGGTCTCTTATACCTAGTCTCTTATACCTAGAGGAATGAAGCATAATTTCAACATTATTTGGATCAAAGCTGTACGCACCAGTGCCTCGCTTTGTCCTCCCTGATTTGCATCTTGAGCCCGCTCTTTAATTTAAGTGATTTTCTGACTGAATTAGCGGCAAAAAGGGGCTGGCAAACATAGCGGCTTGGATTCGGCCTGATAAGTTCAGACAACTTAAAATGCGAGTGACATGATTTTTGACAGTCCGCTCCGAAATGAATAGAGACTTGGCAATTTCGCGATTTGTAGCCCCAGTAATGATCCAACAGAGTACCTCTTTTTCTCGCTTTGTCAGTTTTTGCAGTTCAGGGGGCAAGACGGTAGGCACATTTGAGGGGTTGTCAGAGGCGGCTTCTATATCCCTCAGGGGCCTTGCCATGATCGATTTTTGAAATAGCCCAGGGCCAAATTGCGTGAAGCCTTGAACCGCCATGCGAATGGATTGGACTAGCTCCACCGCATTTGTATCTTTGAGCAGGTAGCCAATTGCCCCAAAATGCATGGCTCGACAAACATAGTCTTCGTCGTCAAACGTAGACAACATCAGCACCTTGACCCCCTCAAATCGTTGGCAAATGAGCTGGGCTGCCGCCACGCCATCCATCTCTGGCATTCGCACATCGAGCAACACGAGATCAGGCTGCAGCGCCTCAACCTGCTGGACGGCCTGTTTGCCATTCTCGGCTTCTCCCACGACCTGAATGTCATGGGCCTCAAGCAGGACTCTAAAGCCCTGACGAACGAGCGTTTGATCGTCAACTAGCAGCAGGCGAATCATGGCAATGTGCTCGGTAGCGGAATCTGAATGGTAAGTAGACAGCCAGCCTTAGGTTCGCTGAACAGGTGAAATTGCCCATTCAATGCAAGAGTCCGCTCTCGCATGCCCTGTAGGCCAAAGCCAGTTGAATTTTGGGTGAGATTGAAGCCTCGCCCGTTGTCTTTAATAACGAGATACAGTGTTTGATTATGGGTAGTGAGCTGCAGGGTGGCCTCTGTTGCACCACTATGGCGAATGATGTTAGTCAGCGCGGCCTGAACAATTCGATATAGCGTGAAGCTTAGTTCTGCGGGCAGCGATCTGGGTACATTAATTGACCCATCGATTGTTATGGTGCTAGTTGTCTTAAACTCCTCGACTAGGACAGCGATCGCCGCCTCTAAGGACTGCCCGGATAGGCCCTCCCGCCGTAGTACTGAAACAGACTGTCGAACCTCCCGCAAGGCTTGGACACAGAGTGCCTTCGCTGTATTAAAGAACGCGTTGGCCTGCTCGAACTTCGCCTGATTGAGCAACACCAAACCACCATCAAGCTGAACACTTTGTGCCGTGAGGGTATGCCCCAGGGCATCGTGAATTTCACGGGCAATACGATTCCGCTCTTGGAGTGCGGCCTGATCTTCAATCCGCAGGGCATACTGCCGCAGTTGGGTCAGGGTTGCTGACAAATATTCACGGTTTTGGCGCTCAGAGACTAGAGAGTTAACTAAAAGCAGTACAAATGCCAGCATGACGCCATAATAAAGGGCAGCATTGAGCTTCAAAATTAGAATATTAGCGGGACTATTTGGAATTTTAGGAACGGTGCCAAACATTCGAATGAACGTCGTGGCAGGGGCTGCCTCTGCAGCAAATAGGACGAGTACGTGGAACAGATACACGCCCGCTGCGACAGCATAGCGTCCCAGTAACCTAAGCCTTCGAGCGCTACGAAGCACTAGCAACATACCTAAAATCGGAAAATTCGGAATGCGATCACCCGCCCAGTGGGGCAACAGAATCAGCCCAAATTCTGCCAGCATGAGCCAGCGCTGTTCCAGGGACTTGCCAGGACAGTCTCTTATCCCTGAGACCGCCAGGAATCCAATGCAGAGCAGGGTCCAAACAGGTAATCCAAGGGACACATCCAGTAACGAAATCGTAACAGTGGTGATTGCCGTGATGCCCAGCAAAATCCACTCAAGGTAGAGCATCAGACGGGGTGGCGTGGGCGTATGCGACATCGGTGTGACCCGATGTAAGGAAAGATTGAAATCGCCATTGTCGATGCCCATGCTGCCGATGCCGCTTAGGAGGATCTGTTGCCCATCTTACGGGACCCGACGGCTATCGCGATAACGGCGCAGGTCCTGTTTTTGTGTCCATCGGTCCTAGTACCCGAATAGGAAGAAAATAGGACCTTGAGACCTGGGAGAAAGCAAAGGCTTTTCTTATAGTTGGCAAATACCTAAGCGCGTCCCACCCTTCAACACCCTGATAGCTGGTAAAAGCATTGATAAGGGAGCTGCAACATCTTTAGGTGCTGAAGGGACTCATTTGCTGAAATGCGCTGCTGCAGCCCCTCATCGCAACATCATGACTGATGAAAGCCCCAATCCTCAAGCCAAGGACCAACCTACGCCCGAACCGCATAGCGCATCTGAAACCCGATCTCTGCTCAAGCCCAAGAAATCCTATTGGCCTGCGATCTCACTCGTTCTGGTAGCGATCGCAGGACTGGGGGGGTGGCGAATTTACCAGCGGATCACAGCAAGCCCCAGCAGTGAAGTACAAAGCAGGGTGGCTGACGGCCTGCCGGTTCGGGTGATGCGCGTTCAAACGGGTCCAGTGCAAGAGTGGGTATTTGATGAGGGGGCTTCCTTGCCGGTTGAGCTGGAGGCACTCACCTTTGAAGCGAGTGGCACAGTTACTTACCTGGCAAAGGTGAATGGAACGCCCTTGAGGGCGGGCGACTCAGTATTTCAGGGGCAACTGCTAGCCACCATCGACGACCGCAAGCAAACCGCCAGCATCACGGCGGCAGAGGCCGATGTTCAAGTGGCGATAAGCCAGCAGCACCAGGCAGAGGCATCGTTACAGGAAGCCAAAGCAAACCTGTCGCAGGCCGAATCTGACCTGGCGCTGGCACGCTCAGAGCGGCGGCGAAATCAAAGCTTATTTGAGGAGGGGGCGATTTCAGAAAGCGCGCTTGATGTATACCAAAGCGACGTAGTCAGTGCCCAGGCCCGCGTAGAAACTGCCCAGCAGGGCATCGCCTCTGCTGAAGAGGGCGTCGTCTCGGCCCAAGCCTCAGTGGAGGCAGCCCAGGCCAGTCGCAACAGCACGGCAGTCGATTTAGAAGACACCCAGCTGATTGCGTCTTCGGACGGCGTGGTTGCCTACATCAATATTCAAGAGCGAGACTACTGGAATACGCAGTATCTCAACACCAGCAGCGCCCAAAGTTTGATTGACACGGCCCCGATTGTGGTGGTGAACCCAGCGTCGTTTGAGGTACGACTTGAGGTCCAATCCACCAAGGCGGCGGCTATTCGGCCAGGGCAACAGGTGTACGCCGTCCCAGAAGATCGGGTAAATCAGGCCCAGGCCATCGGCGCGTCTCAGCAGAATCTGCTCGATATCGCCAAGCAGCAGGGCAGCGCCGGAACGGTCTTTGCTGTGAGCCCATCCCAGACCCCAGAAGGACGAGGTGTTGAGGTTACCATCCGAGACTTGCAGTCGGTGCGTAATCTGACCGTGAATGGTCGGGTTTATGTATGGATTGAAGTCGATGCCAGCCCCGATGCCGTTGTGGTGCCCTTGGGGGCCGTGACCTCAAGAGGTCAAGAAACCTACGTTTTTGTGGTAAATGAGGCCAATAACACGGTCCAACGCCGACCCATTACCGAGGGCATTCGGGGCTTTTCAGCGGTGGGCGCGCGCGCTGGCGTCAGGCCAGGCGAGCTGCTGGTGGTAGAAGGTCAAAACCGCCTGACGGACGGTGCGCCCGTAGAGATTGTCGGGCAGGAGAGTGCGCCATGACTGCCGAATATCAAGCTGCCCCCAAGGTACCAGGAAAGATGCCAGGACCAAAGTCTCCTACAGCGGAGGAGAGTCAAATCCCGTCTTGGATGGACTTCTTCTTTATTCGCCAGATTTTTGCCACGCTCCTCTGCGCCTTGCTGCTGCTGGGGGGCATCATGGGCTACGTTTCGATGGTGAAAGAGGGAGAACCCGACATTGAAATTGCCCGAGCCAGAATCACCACGCGGTGGGGCGGCACCGATGTGGAGACTCTAGAAAGCCAGGTGACGAATGAACTAGAGACAGAGATCAGAAGCCTGCAGGGGTTGGATAGTCTCACCAGCGCCACCTTCAATTCCTCCACCATCATCGACGTCTCGTTTCAGGCAGGGGCCCCCATTGCCGAGTCGATTCAGGCACTGCGGGACAAGGTGAACGACGCCGAATCCGAGCTGCCTGATACCGCCAGCGGGCGCGAGGTACCCGACTTTCAGCAGATATCGGCCCAAGATGCCCCGGTGTTGACCTTAGCCCTGACAGGAGAGCGTTTGGATGAGACGCGGCTGGGCCAGGCGGCAACGGCACTACAGGAGCGGCTGGAGGCGGTTAATAACGTGCGGCAGGTAGACGTTGCGGGTCAGCGAGACGAAGTGATGCACGTACAGCTGTTGCCCAGCCGCTTGACGACCCTAGGAATTTCAGCCACTGAGGTGGAGAACGCCATCCAAACGGGCAACAGCGATGTTGCTTGGGACTTAGTGCGCAATGACGATATCGGTGCGCAGGTGCGACTATATGGGCGCTTTCGCACCCTGGACGAGTTGAGAAGTTTGCCAGTGGCACGCCTAGATGAGAATCGCGTGGTGCGGCTGGCGGAAGTCGCAACCGTGTTTCAGGGACCCGAGCGGGAAACTTCGCGGGCGTTTCTTAGCTGGCAGGGAAATCCGTTTACCCCCACCGTCACCCTAGATGTGGTCAAAGTGGCTGGCAGCGACACGATTCAGGTGGTGGACGACACCCTGGCGGCGATGGAAGCCGCCCGCAAAGACCCGGAACTGTGGCCCTACGGCATGGAATACCGCATTCTCAATGACGACTCGACGTCGATCGAAGATGAGCTGGAGGACCTGATCAGCAACGTGCTGCAGGCCTCCCTCTGCGTGTTTGCCATTTTGTTTATTGCGCTGACCTGGCGAGAGGCAGTGGTGGCGGGTCTAGCCATTCCTCTGACGTTTGCCGGAGCTGTGTTTGTGCTGTGGATGCTGGGCTACACCCTCAACTCTATGGTGATGGTCGGGATGATTCTGGCTCTGGGGCTGTTGGTGGATGTGTTTATCCTCATGCTGGAGGGGCTGCATGAGGGGCTGTTTGTCGAGGGGCTTACGTTTGCCCAGGCGGCGATAAAAACGGTCCAGTCCTATGGTGTTCCTGCCTTTGCGGGGCAACTAACTACGATTTTAGCTATGGCACCGCTGATGGCGATTTCAGGGACGCTGGGGCAGTTTATTCGCCTTATCCCCATCAGCGCCATCACCTGCCTTGTGCTCAGCTATGTGCTGGCTCTGTTTGCAGTGATTCCCCTCTCCAAATTTCTGCTAGATCGGCCCGGCAGTTCTTACTCCAAAACTTTCATTGATCGCCTTACAGAAGCCAGTTCGGAGCGCTTCGCCCAGTGGACGCTGCGCAACACCGTAGCAAACCGGCGGGCAGCGCGGCGATGGACCCTAGGCAGCATTGCCCTGTTTATGGTGTCGCTAATTTTATTCGCCCAGCTAACCGTATCTCTGTTTCCCGCCACTGATCGCCTCAAGCTGAGCGTCAATGTGGAGCTGCCCCCCGCTGCTACGTTAGCGCGATCGCAACAGGTGGCTGATCGCTTGGGCGAGATCGTTCGCAACTACAGTGGACCCGATGACAGTGGACCCGATGACGCGACCACTGGCAAACCAGAGGGCAATCCCCTATTTGCCAGTGTTGTTCAACTGGTGGGGCAGCGCAGCAACCTGGTCAGTTCTGGTGAGCTAAAGCCGGGCAGCGCCGACTACTTTGTTGGCCTATCGGCAGTGTTTATGGCGCGATCGCAGCGGCAACAGGATTCCTTCACGTACCTGGCAGCATTGAGGCAAACCCTGGAAGATAAGGTGATTCGCAACTATCCGGGGGCGGTCCTCTCCTTGCAGTACGAGCGGGCGGGTAGCAGCGAAGACCCCATCCAGGTGGAGATCTACGGTGACGACCTTCAAATCCTGCGGCAGATCTCCGGTCAGGTGCAGCAGGCCCTGAGAGAGATTCCCGGCACTATGGACGTGCGGGACGACCTGGGCAACCTGCGCGACGATTACAAGCTGGTCCCTAAGCGGGAGGCCCTCGACTTTTACGCCATCAGTCAAGATGACTTGGGTGCCCAGGGCCGCTACCTACTCGCCGACAACAACATCGGAGATTTCTCCGTCGGCGACGGTGAGGAGGATTTAGAGATTCGCCTCAGCACCCAATGGCCGTCTCAAGGGGGTGGCATCGGCGGACCCACCGGGCTAGATGAGTTTGCCACCCTGCGCTTTGTCACCCCGTCGGGTCAGGTGCTTCCAGGGGACGCCCTGCTGGCCCAAGTGCCCGATGCCGTGCCGCTCTCTATTACCCACCGCAACGCCCAGCGTAGCGTCACGGTGCTGGCCAAGACCATTCCGGGGTCGGACACTTTTGACAGTGAGATTTTGGCCGCTTTGCAGCCAAAGTTAGAAGCTCTGGAGTACGACCCCAACAATCCTGACCCCAACAATCTTGACAACGTTGATCGCTGGCCTAGCGGCTACACCTACCGCTTCGGCGGTGACGCCGATACCACGGGAGAAACTTTCAGCTCAGCGGGGCAAATGTTGGTGGTCGCCATTTTCCTGGTGTTTGCGGTACTGGTGCTGCAGTTTGGGTCCTACACCCAGCCATTCATCATCATGATGACCATCCCGTTTGCTCTAATCGGTACCTTTTTCGGCTTGTTTCTGTTGGGAGAGTCTTTCTCCTTCCCTGTAGCCATTGGCATAATTGCGCTTACGGGTATTGTGGTTAATGACGCCATTGTCATGGTAGAGACCATGAACGAGCGCCGACGAGAAGGCTCGGACGTACGCCACGCCGCTGCTCGGGGAGCCAGCGATCGCCTCCGCCCCATTCTCACCACGTCGATTACCACCGTGGCGGGGCTAGTGCCATTGGCCCTGAGCAGCGCTCAGTGGTTTCCTCTCTGTATGGCAATTGTGTTTGGGCTGGTGTCAGCGACGGCGATCGCCCTTTTGGTGGTGCCGGGGCTTTATCTACAGCTGACGTCTCAGTAAACCTGACCTGAGCAAAGGTGAACATGGCTTCAACCAGGTCATTTGGCGTTGCATTAATGGGGCTATGAATTGACTGTCAGGTGATGCAATGCGCACCAACTGCATCAATTACTACAACAGGGTGATCCTTGCAACTGGCAATACCTCATCTGGCATGGCTGCAATGAGTTCTATGCAGTGCCTGAACCCATTAATATGGATGCGATTCTGCAGCGGCTTGTGCATAGGCCGATTCAGGAAGTCTCATCTGTCTCAATCTGGAATTCACCTTTTCGAGGGGTTATGCAAAAATCCCCCAATACTGGAAGCTCTGACTTTTTCGGCTTTGACGATTTCACGATAGGTAGCAGACAGCAGGTTGTGCCTCCTATCGCTGTTCTCGAACCCGCCTCTGTGCTTGGACTTATTGGCATAGGCATTGTAGGTAGTCTTTCTCTTGGTAAGCGTAGCCAAAGGTAATTCAAGCGTGTCACTTTCTTAGGTCTTTATACAGAGCGCCCTGCACAACAGTTTGTGCAGGGCGCTCTGTTCATTGCAATAAAGTTGGCTAACACACCAAACACAATCACCATATCGCCATAATCGACGGCGCCTAAACCTGGCAAGTCTTCAAAGCCAGTGGCGTTGTTGCCATATAGCTTCATAACTAGGATTCATGGAATTTTAGAGAGTTGGGAAGATTGCTGGTTGAGGGCTAGTGTATGTGCCGGAACACAATGCTACGATTTAGAACGTTTTTATTTCAGTGTTCTACTATCGTCTTTGCAATGTTGCTTGTATACGCCTATGATCATCCGCCACGACATTCAGCCAGACCGTTATCTCGTGGAACAGGAGCAGTTTCCTGCAGTCGCGGCCGTAGATAGCTTTCAAGAAGAGGTGCTGGTCACCTACGACAAAATTGACGAACTTCTAAAACCTAGTCTGATTCCGCAGGTGCAGCCAACACCAGAATTCTACACCCGCTACGACGGCATGGGCATGCTGATTCAGCCCAGCTGGATCTTAACGGCAGCCCATGTTGCGACAGAGCTGTCAGCAGATAAAACAATTGAGTTTTTAGATATTTCCTATGCTGTGCAGGATATCGTCCTGCACCCAGAGTTTCGCAATTTTGGTACGAATGGTGAATTTGCTACTCATGACATTGCATTGATCCAGCTAAAGCAGCCAGTGGCGGGTATCACGCCGCTGCCGCTGTATCAGCAAACAGATGAGCTGCAGAAAATCGTAACGTTTGTCGGTCGGGGTGACTTTGGCAGTGGGCTGCTGGGGCCGGACCGAGTGGATGGTCAGCTGCGCCGGGCTACAAACCGAATAGAGCAGGTCGATGAGCAATGGCTGATCTTCAAGTTCGATGCGCCGCCAAATTGTACAGACCTCGAGGGGATTTCTGGACCTGGGGATAGTGGTGGACCCGCGCTGATAGAGACGAATGACGGATGGGCGATCGCAGGCATTAGCTCAGGCCACGAGGATCACGGACTTGGAGAAGGTCGCTACGGTACGACAGAATACTACACCCGCGTTTCCCAATACCTAGATTGGATAGCCAGTGTCATAGATGCTCAGTAACAAAAAGAGAGGGGTACTCAATTGCTGAAGTATCCATACAAAAGAGAGGGGCAGGCGAATCGCTCGCCTACCCCTCTCTTTTGAATTTCTGTTCAGCGGCCTACCAAAGATACAGCAGAATGAAGAGAATAATCCAAATCACATCGACGAAGTGCCAATACAGCTCAACAGCTTCGATGCCGAAGTGGTTTTCGCTGGAGTAGTGTTGTGGATCGCGATTTCGCCAGAGAACGGCCACCATCAGGAGAAGACCCACAAATACGTGCAGGCCGTGAAAGCCGGTGAGCACATAGAACGTGCTAGCAAACAGATTCTCTCTCAGGCCAAACTCTAGGTTGGCGTATTCATAGCCCTGACCCAGCAAGAAAATCGCACCCATTGCAACCGTCACAGCAAACCAAGTGGTTACACCTTTGGTGTTGTTCTTCTTTACAGCAGTGTCTGCCTTGTGGATGACAAAGCTACTCGAAATAAGAATTAAAGAGTTAATGCCCGGCAGCAAAATCTCCAGTTCGGGGGTACCCGCTGGTGGCCACTCACTGGCCACTAGCCGGAACGTGATGTAGGCGATAAACAGACCCAAAAACAGCATGCTCTCAGCGCAAAGAAACACCAACACGCCAAACAACCGATGGTCGGGATGGTCTTCATGGTGGTGCTCAGCTGCACCATTCTGCTGGGCAATGTTGATGGTGCTCTCAGTTGTATTGATAGAACCTTGCATAGAGTCAGCGGGGAGGTGAGTGGGTTGATGTTAGCTTGGAGGAACGCGCTGGTTTAGCTTATGGCTTTTTGGGTTCAGGACCTGGCTTAAGATGCGGTTGCTGGAACTGCATGGGCGTAGAGCTCTTCGGGGTCTTCTTCAGCGATGTAGCCAAGACCGTAGTCGTAAGGACCCGTTATGAGTTCAGGCAGCTCTTCGAAGTTCTCGATGGCCGGAGGAGAGAGCGTTTGCCACTCCAGGGTAAGTGCTCGCCAAGGGTTGGCCGGGGCCTTCTCACCGTATCGCCAGCACCACACCGCATTGATCAAGAAGGGAATGGTGGAAACCGCCATGATGTACGAGCCGATGGTGGCCACCACATTGAGATCGGTGAACTGAGGGTCGTAGAGGGCAATTCGACGGTTCATGCCCATGAGGCCTAGCTCGTGCATGGGCATAAAGGTGAGGTTCATGCCGATGAAGGTAAGTGTGAAGTGAACCTTGCCCCAAAATTCATTCATCATGCGACCGGTCATCTTGGGGAACCAGTGATACACCGACATGAACACGCCAAATACAGACGCGCCAAACAGCACGTAGTGGAAGTGTGCAACGACGAAGTAGGTATCGTGAACGTGAATGTCGAAGGGCACAGCTGCTAGCATGACGCCGCTAATGCCACCGATGAGAAAGAGAGAAATAAATCCCATGGCAAACAGCATGGCGCTGGTGAAGGCAATCTTGCCGCGCCAGAGAGTGGCTACCCAGCCAAACACTTTGATCCCGGTGGGGACGGCAATCACCATAGTGGTAATCATGAAGAACATGCGCAGCCAGGGCGGCGTGCCGCTGGTGAACATGTGGTGCGCCCACACAATAAGTCCAAGGAAACTGATGACAATGGAGGAATAGGCGATCGCACGATAGCCAAAGATTGGCTTACGGGCATGCACAGACACCACTTCACTAATGGCACCGAACAAAGGCAGTACAAAAATATACACCGCCGGGTGGGAATAGAACCAGAACATATGCTGATACACCACCGGATTACCGCCACCGGTAGGGTTGAAGAACGCCGTGCCAGCAATTAGGTCGAAGGCCAGCAAAATCAAAGCACCTGCGAGCACAGGCGTACTGATCAAGATCAGCAGTGATGTGGCAATCATTGCCCAACAGAACAAGGGCATTTTGGTCAGCGGCATGCTGGGCACCCGCATTTTTAAGATGGTGACCAGAAAGTTTAGCCCGCCCAAAATAGAGGCCGTTCCACCGACCAGAATGCTCATAATCCAGATGCCTTCACCCACTACGCCTGTAGTAAGGCTCAACGGCGGATAGGACGTCCAACCTGCAGCAGGTGGTTCAAAGAAGAAGCTGCTAATAAGCAACAGACCAGAAGGGGGGATCATCCAGAAGGCGATCGCATTTAGCCGCGGAAACGCCATATCGCGCGCGCCAATCATCAGCGGAATCAAATAGTTTGCAAGGCCGGCACCCGCTGGCACAATCCACAAAAACAGCATAACGGTACCGTGAAGCGTCAGCAGGCCGTTGTATACATCCGGCGTGACAACATCTGGCGCAGGCGTTGCCAGCTCTGTGCGCATGACCGTAGCCAGCGCACCGCCAATCAGATAGAAGATAAACGCCGTGACAAGGTATTGAATGCCAATGACCTTGTGGTCGGTATTAAAGGTGAAGTAATCAGTCCATTTGCGCTCATTGCCCAAAAGCATTGGGGTCTCAGGGGCGGGCGCTTTGGTTGGTTCTGAAGTAGTTGTCATAAACGCCTTGAATCGTTACGTCGTGCGAGGAGAAAGGAAAGGATGAGTATTCGGTAGTTTATTGGGCGTGATGATGTTGATGTGAACTGTGCTGGCGCTGCAGAGCGGCGAGGTCTTCAGAGGCGATCGCCAGCTGCAATGGCTCCACAAAGGGTGCCAAATACTCAGCGTCAGTACGTTCGACGGTGCTAGCGGGCAGCGTAGTGCTAGCGGGTAGCGTTGCGATCGCTTCTCCGCTATCTAGCGCCGCGACCCGTTCATCGACCCAGGCAGCGTAGTCTTCTGGTGAATGCACAATCAGCTGAGTGCGCATCCCGCCGTGATAAGGGCCGCAGAGTTCGGCGCACACTACAGGATAGGTGCCTTCTTTAATGGCATTGATTACCAGCTTGGTCTCCTGACCCGGGATCATATCTTGCTTGATGCGAAACTCAGGTAGCCAAAAAGCATGTAGCACATCCTGCGCGTTCAAATCTAGCTCTACGGGCTGACCGACGGGGACGTGCAGCTCACCATCCACAATGCCATTTGGATAATTAAAGACGAAGGCATACTGCACGCCTTGCACATCGACTTTGAGAACGTCGTCAGCGATCGCTGGGGACACGCCCAGGCCAGAGTCGCTGACTAAGCCCTTACCGTCTATGTTGTTGACTGGGTTGACTGGAAGCTCACCTAGCGCAGTAGTGGAGCTACTGGGTAGCGCATCTGACGCATAGGCTACCTCTACCGACTTAGCAGGCGCGCCCATGTCGTGCTTCATCAGCTCTAGGCCACCCATGCGGGTGTACACATCAAAGCTGTAGATAGAGATACCCAGCACAACCACTGCCGGAATTGCCGTCCAGACAATCTCCAGGGGGATGTTACCCTCCACATGCTCAGCGTCGCCCAGATCCCCCTCGCGGCGACGGAAGCGAAAGGCTGCCACTATCAGCGCGCCTTCTACCAACAAAAACAGGCCGAAGCCAATGGTCATCATCACATTGAACAGGCCATCTACCAGCTCGGCTTCTTGCGATGCAGCGACGGGTAAGAGTCCGTGATTTTGGCCATACCACAGACTGGCTAGCGTCACAAAAATGCCGATAAGTAGAGTCAGGATAGAATTTGGAATTTTCACAGTGCTCGTTCAGGTCAGCAAGACCTGCTTTGATTAAGGGTTCAATTAATGCTTAGAATGCATCTGCAATAAAAGAGATTGAGTTAGACAGCTTGTCTAACAGTGGCTCTGTTCACAAGAGATAACTTTGTATGTGTATGACAATGGCTTTAAGGCGGCCAGCCCGCTATAAATTATTTGCCTTTACCTTTACGAGTAGTTGGCCTTTCTGACTTCGTTTATTGTTTTTTATTCATTTTGTCGCACTCACTAAGGTAGCGTTATTTTTAGCAATGTGAACGCTTTTTTAAGGGATGTTTTGCGCCTTAACCTTTTCTCTAGGATCTCTCTCTCAAAAGGCATCAAACAGTCCAGATAGAAGTGCGAACAATCACACGGACAGCGATTTCCCGCACAAAAGCCGTTTAAAATAACACTTTTGCTATGCAGCTTCTACTGAAGTGAATGTCCCGGAGAAGAGACTTTTTTAGACTGCAGTAAGGTTTAGCTCAATTCCATAGGCTGCGCTGTGCTTAGGACTACTTTACGATCCGTTTCAGGGTGTGTCCGCCCAGCCCTGCCTTACTCAAAAGCTCAGCGCTTGAGGTTCAACAATCGCGATCGCTTACTGCTTAAACCAGGCTGCCCATATCTCTGCAGCGCTTTCAATGGAATGCTGTAGCTTTTGTTAAGCAAGACGAGCAAGTGTTAAGCATCTTTAAGCATTTCAACACAGTATCTAAAGGAAAATGTCTACCATCGGAGAATATTCTTCTAGGTGAGCTATATTTTCACCCGAGCGTTGTCTCTGCGTCCGCTAAACGTCCCCAAAGAGATAGTGAATAAAACATTAAAAGTGCTGCTGGAAATGCATCCTCGAATACGTCCTTGAAACTGTATGGGAGTTGTTTTTAGGCGGCCAGTTGATTCCTGCTAGAGCAGTGCTCAAAAGAAATACTCAAAGTATCTCAACCTCAGTTCTCAACTAGATCTCAACCTAAGACACCTCGCTAATTTCGTTTAAGTCGATTTTGTGCCAGTTAGCTGAAGTTTCTAAGACTTTTTTTATGACCCACTCTAGTTTCCCAAATCCGGCTGCTACCAAAGCGTCTTCTGCTGGTCTTGACCCCCTAGGTACCAATACTGCAGATGTCGATACTGCAGACTCTGAGCTTGCGGCTAAAACGTTTATTCGGCGGTGGGTTTGGAAAATGGCGATCGCAACCCTTGCCCTGATGGCCGTTGGCAGCGCCACCCGCGTGATGAATGCCGGGCTAGCCTGTCCTGACTGGCCACTGTGCTACGGCCAGCTTGTGCCGACTGCGCAAATGAATCTGCAGGTGTTTTTAGAGTGGTTCCACCGCTTGGATGCTTCGCTGATTGGGCTGATGGCTATCGGGCTGGTCGGCCTGAGTGTGTGGTACCGAGGGGCTTTACCTAGCTGGATGCCTTGGGCCTCTGTCGGCGCGTTGTTTTTGATTGTGGTGCAGGGTATCTTGGGCGGGCTCACGGTGATCGAGCTACTGCGGTTCGATATTGTGACGGCGCACCTTGGGACGGCGCTGTTGTTTTTCTGTTCATTGCTTGCGATCGCCCTTTCCCTCATGCCGTACCAAGCCACTGGCAACACGGGCAATCTGCCCTGGATGGGTCTGACTGCAGCTGTGCTGGTATACCTGCAGAGCATCGTTGGTGGACTGGTCGCCTCCCGGTGGGCAGCGCACCAGTGTTTTGGGCTCTCTGAGCTTTGCAGCGTCATGAATACTCACATCGCAGGTGTCGTTCCCCCTACCCTGGCGGTGGCCCTACTGGTGTATAGCGTCTGGCGAACACCCGCGCTAAGTCATGCGCTGCGTCTGCTCGCAAATAGTGCTGGGCTACTCGTACTCCTACAAATCGCGCTGGGTGTGGCCACCCTGAAGCTGCGATTGCAGGTAGAGCCCCTGACGGTATGCCACCAGACGATTGGCGCAGCGCTGCTGGGCTGTTTGGTGGGCTTCACTGTGCTGGCGATACGCGACTACCGCTCCTTTCCGCAGCAAGCGATGACAAGAGCCGCGAAACAGGGCTAGTCCATACGCTCTTTCATTCCAGAATCAACCTTGAGAGGATTTTCCTGAGATTATGCAAACTTCTATCTGGACCGCGAGACGCCACGAAAATCTATGGCAGGTCGTGCGTAGCTACTGGCAACTGACAAAGCCAAGAATTATTCCCCTGTTGCTCATCGAAACGGCGGCGGGAATGTGGGTCGCTGGTCAGGGCCATGTGCCCCCTGCTTTGCTGCTTATTACACTTTTGAGCGGGACTTTGGCAGCTGCCTCAGCACAGACGATTAACTGCATTTACGACCGCGATATCGATTACGACATGGAGCGGACGCGCCATCGGCCCATCCCGTCTGGCCGTGTGCAGCCTAAAGATGCGCTGATTTTTGCGGTGATTATGGCGGCGATGTCTTTTTCGCTGCTGGCTGGATTTGCCAACTTGCTTAGTGCCGGGCTGGCAATGCTTGGGATCGCGGTTTATGTGGGCGTTTACACGTTTTGGCTGAAGCGCTCTTCGCCGCAAAATATTGTGATTGGCGGAGCAGCGGGCGCGATTCCACCCTTGGTGGGCTGGGCTGCCATTAATGGCGAGTTGAGCCTGGCGGCTTGGGTGTTTTTTGCGATTGTCTTTGTATGGACGCCGCCCCACTTTTGGGCGCTGGCGATGCTCATTCAAGATGACTACGCCAAGGTGAATGTGCCGATGATGCCGGTGGTGGTCGGTAATGAAGCAACAGCTAAGCAGGTCTGGCTGTATACCGTTGGGCTGGTGCCGCTGACGCTGCTGCTAGTGTATCCCTTGGGGGCATGCGGGATTGTGTATGGCATTGGCGCGATCGCACTTGGCCGCATCTTCCTAAAGAAAGCATGGCAGCTTCGCAACAGCTACGATAATAAGGATCTTGCTAGAGGCACTTTCAAGTACTCTATTTTTTACATGATGTTGCTCTGTGCCGTTATGGTGATTGATGCCCTTCCCATCACTCGCATAGGCACAGGCGCATTTGCCCAAGGATTGCAGCAAATCTGGCAGGCAATCCCCATCGCAGGATAAGTCAAACAACAAGTCGCTGAAACCATGGCCCCCGCTGTCCTCGTCGAAAACCTCAAAAAATCCTACGGCGATGTAGAAGCTGTCAGAGACGTTTCATTTGCCATTGAGCCTGGAGAGATTTTCGGCCTGCTTGGCCCCAACGGTGCTGGGAAGACGACGACGATTCGCTGCTTGTGTACGCTGACTACGCCCGATGCTGGTGAACTCGCGCTGAACGGGATTTCGGTTCTAAAAGATCCGCGATCCGCCCGGCAGCTACTGGGCTACATCGCGCAAGAGGTCGCTTTAGACAAGGTGCTGACGGGCCGGGAGATGCTGGCGCTGCAGGCCGCGATTTATCACATCCCGGTATCGTCTATTCAGAGTCGCATTGATGAAATGCTGGCGCTGCTGGAGATTGCCGATATCGCCGATAAGAAAACGGGTACTTACTCTGGCGGACAAAAGAAGCGATTGGATCTGGCGGCGGGGCTACTTCACCAGCCAGCGGTGCTGGTGTTAGATGAACCCACAGTAGGTTTAGATATTGAGAGTCGTTCGGCAGTGTGGCGATTTTTGCGTCAGCTGAGGGAGCAGGGGACGACTATTTTGCTCACCAGCCACTACCTAGAAGAAGTGGATGCCCTAGCCGGGCGCGTGGCCATTATTGACAGAGGCAAGGTGATTTCGACAGGGACACCGGCTGCGCTAAAAGACGCGGTGGGAGGCGATCGCATTACCCTACGGATTCGAGAATTTACCGATGACGATGAGGCTGAAAAAGCGCGATCGCTGCTAACCGAGCTGCCCGTCGTGCAAGATGTGATCATTAACAGCGCTCAAGGCAATTCGCTCAACCTAGTGGTCGACAAGGGTGGTGACGCGCTCAGCGCCGTTCAATCTGCGCTAAAAGCCGCAGATTTGCCAACATTTGGCATTGCCCAATCCCAGCCCAGCCTAGATGACGTTTACCTCGCGGCGACAGGGCGCACGCTAATGGATGCGGAAATGGCCGCTGTGGGCAAGCGGGATCTGAAAAAAGAGCGTAAGCAAAGCATGAAATAGGCCGCTAAGGATCGGAGAGACAAATTACTCTCATGTAGAGCATCAGGGCGCGAATGAAGGCAACTAGCCCAAACATTTCCAAGGCTTCTTCGATGCCGTTTAGCAGGCTCAAAAGACCGATATTCTCTAGGCCATGCAGGTCTATGTAGTATCCGCTAACCATCTCCATACCCAGCACGCCCAAAACATACGTGCTACCGGCGATCAAAAATCTTTGGCAGGTTTTGATGGGCAGGTGGAGCAAAAACTGGCGGTAGAGGAGTGCGATCGCAACGACAAACAAGCTACCCGGAATCACCCAGTCGTAATAGAAGAAGCCCGTTGTGTGAAAGTGATCGTCTAGGATGCGGTTGAGGTGCTCATGCTTGAGCGTCCACTCATCAATGGCCATGCAGCAAAAGATAAAGCTCAGCCCGCCCCAGTGGTTTACAAAGAGATCTATCTTCGGTGTGCGATTGGTAATATCCCGGCAGAGAACCGCAATCATGCCCAGTAGCCCCGAGCAGCTCAGCAGCAGCGCCACTGAGAACGCCGTCGCGAAATTTTCTTCCTGGTTCACATCCAGCAGCCTTGCCCAGTCAGAGCCTGGCGCGAGATGAAAATAGCTCCATGCATTGGCAAGTAGGAGCGCGAGTGTGATACCGATTAGCCCCTGGGTCACCCGGTTGGGAATGGCCTTAAAAAAGACCAGACGTATCGCTAAGATTCTGACGAAGTCCATGGATTGTCGAATTGGATTGCCCACTCGCTGGTGATGCTGGGCAATACCCTAGCATCTATCCCCCATTACCTATTTTTATTTACCTGTTTTAATTTGTCTTGGTGAAGCAATGTTGGACGGCCCTATCTGCGCTAGCCTATGGGTACATTTGCCCTGCGATTCCTGCTTCACGATTCCTGCTTAATGACGTCGTTATTAATGATGCAACCCGATGAGCCAGTCTGTCGTTTCTGCCCCTAGTTCCCCTGCCTCTGCTGAGCTGCGATCGCTTGGCACCAAAGAATTTATCCAAGAGACCAGCGCCCTCACTCGCCGTCTCTTCATCCAGCTGCAGCGTCGCCCGACGACCCTCGTTGCAGGCGTCATTCAGCCGCTGATGTGGCTCATTCTCTTTGGCGCGCTGTTCCAAAATGTTCCCCAGGGACTTTTTGGTGAAAGCCAAAACTACGGCCAGTTTTTGGGAGCGGGCATCATTGTCTTTACGGCTTTTGCAGGCGCCCTAAATGCAGGGCTGCCGGTGATGTTTGACCGTGAGTTTGGCTTTCTCAACCGGCTGCTAGTAGCTCCCCTGGCATCGCGATTTTCTATTGTGATGGCCTCGGCCCTGTTTATCGCCACCATGAGCTTGATCCAGACGACTGCCATCGTGGGTTTGAGCGCAGTGCTGGGGGCAGGCTTACCGGGACCGGGCAGTTTGCTGCTGATGGCGTTTGTCGTCCTCACCCTGGTACTGGGTGTAACGGCGCTGAGCTTGGGCTTGGCCTTCGCGCTGCCCGGCCATATCGAACTGCTGGCCGTTATCTTCATTACGAATCTGCCGCTGCTGTTTGCCAGTACGGCGCTCGTGCCCCTGTCATTTATGCCGCCTTGGCTGCAGGTGGTCGCTAGCCTCAATCCGCTGAGCTACGCGATTGAGCCGATTCGCTACATCTATCTGCACAGTGACTGGAGCCTCGGCAGCACCGTTATGCAGGCGCCTTTCGGCGATATTAGCTTGGGCTTAGCAGTCGGGCTACTGGTTTTGTTTAGCGCTGCCGCACTCGCGACGATTCGGCCCTTGATTAGTCGGCGGATTGGCTAGTCGGCGGATTGGCTAGTCGGCGGAAGAGAAAGACGACGAAACCGAACGACAGATCGGCACATAATGTGTACGAGTACAAAGGGTAGTTGATAGAATACTGGCACCAGCTGAAAGAAAAGACTTGAAAATCGATAGCCTTGTGGAGGGTGAACGGATGAAGAAAATTGCAGCACAGCTGATGGGTATCAGTCTGCTTCTAGGAATGGGGATTGCACCTGCAATCGCTCAGGATTCAGGTATTGCCAACACTGCCGAAGACTTCGAATCAGCAGACGACCCGGGTGGCTTCCTAGGCTCCGGCACAGATATCTGGGATTTGTTTCACAATGCCCGTTCCCTTTCTGGCACAAGTTTTGACGAAGGCTTCGTCCGCACTCAAAACCGCCGCATCAATAGCCAGGCAGAGTCCTTCCGCCAGCGCCAGCAGGAAATTCTAGATCAGATGGCGACTGAAGACGCCGCGCCCGCTGCCGAAATCGAAGCGGCTGAGTAATTTCGCTGCCATCCCCCAATGCGCTAAAACACAACAGCCGTACAGTTTTAACCAAATATCACCCGTTCGAAAGGCATTCCAACAGTTGTAAATTGGGATGCCTTTCGAGCTTTCAGTCTCAAAAAGCTCAGGTGACGACTTGGTTATCCATACCGTACGAACGATCAGATCACTGCTACCATTTAGCTTGACTAACTTCTGCAAGCATACCCGCAATGACTGCAACGACGCCCTCTGCAACCCCTACGCTGGCCAGCCAATACGACCCCACTGCCACCGAGATAAAATGGCAGGAATATTGGGAGCAGAAGGAAGTCTTCAAGGCCGATCCGGGCAAGGGTGGCGAACCGTTTTGCGTAATGATTCCGCCGCCAAACGTGACCGGCAGCCTGCACATGGGTCATGCCTTTGAAGAAACCCTGATTGACACGGTGGTGCGCTACCAGCGGATGAAGGGAAAAAACACGCTGTGGCTGCCGGGTACGGACCATGCCAGTATTGCCGTTCAGACCATTTTGGAGCGACAGTTTGCAGCGGAAGGGCAGACCCGCGAATCCGTCGGGCGAGAAAGGTTTCTAGAGCGAGCCTGGGAGTGGAAGGCAGAATCTGGTGGCACCATTGTCGGTCAGCTGCGCAAGCTCGGCGTCTCGGTAGACTGGTCTCGTGAGCGCTTCACGATGGATGAGGGCCTCTCTAGAGCCGTCTTGACTGCGTTCAACCAGCTCTACGATGAAGGGCTGATTTACCGTGGCAGCTACATGGTGAACTGGTGTCCGGCTAGCCAGTCGGCGGTGTCTGACCTAGAGGTGGAAAATAAGGAAGTCGATGGCTTCCTGTGGCACTTTCGCTATCCACTCGTTGGAGAGGAGGGCGAGCTAGAGGTGGCGACGACTCGCCCAGAGACGATGCTGGGTGACACTGCGGTAGCGGTAAACCCAGACGATGAGCGCTACCAGCACCTGATTGGTAAAAAGCTTCAGCTACCCATTGCCAACCGCGAAATTCCGATTATTGGGGATGAATTTGTCGATTCAGAATTTGGGACGGGCTGTGTGAAAGTGACCCCTGCCCATGACCCAAATGACTTTGAGATGGGTAAGCGGCACAATCTGCCGATAATCAATATCTTAAATAAAGACGGCACGCTCAATGAAAATGCGGGCGAAGAATTTGAGGGTATTGACCGCTTTCAGGCTAGGGAGTGGGTGATTGAGAAGCTGCGTTCTGAAGGGCGACTGGGTGAGATTGAGCCGTACAGGCATTCGGTACCCTATAGCGATCGCGGCAAAGTCCCGGTTGAGCCGCTTATTTCTACCCAGTGGTTCGTCAAAATTCGTCCGCTGGCCGACAACGCCCTAGCCGCTCTAGATAACAGACAGGACCCACAGTTTGTCCCTGAGCGCTGGACCAAGGTTTATCGCGACTGGCTGGTGAACCTCAAAGACTGGTGCATTTCCCGTCAGCTGTGGTGGGGGCATCAGATTCCCGCCTGGTATGTGGTCAGCGAGACCGACAGCGAAATCCGAGATAACACGCCCTTTATTGTGGCGATGGACGAAGATGAGGCCTGGGAGAAAGCCAAGGCCAAATACGGTGACGAGATTCAGCTACATCAGGACCCAGATGTACTCGATACCTGGTTTTCTTCTGGTCTGTGGCCCATGTCTACCCTAGGCTGGCCCGAGACGACCGCACCCGACTACCAGTTTTACTACCCGACTCAGACCCTGGTCACGGGGTTTGACATTATCTTTTTCTGGGTGGCTCGGATGACGCTCATGGCCGGACACTTTACCGGCAAGATGCCTTTTGACACCGTGTACATCCACGGCCTAGTCCGAGATGAAAACAATCAGAAAATGTCGAAATCCAAAGGGAATGGCATTGATCCGCTGATTTTGATCGACAAGTACGGTACGGATGCGCTGCGCTACACGCTGGTGCGGGAAGTCGCAGGGGCCGGGCAGGATATTCGCCTAGACTATGACCGCAGCAGCGACGAATCTCTCGCGGTGGAAGCGTCGCGCAACTTTACCAACAAGCTGTGGAATGCCTCTCGCTTTGTGATGATGAATCTGGGCGGGCAGTCGCCAGCGGCACTGGGTGAGCCTGGCAGCGCCGGTCCTCTGGAGCTAGCCGACCAGTGGATTCTCTCGCGCTATCACCAAAGCATTAACCGCTCGCGCGACTATCTCGATAAGTATGGCATGGGTGAAGCGGCCAAGGAGCTGTACGACTTTGTCAGAGGTGATTTTTGTGACTGGTATATCGAGCTGGTGAAGCCCCGTTTGTACGGTGAGGGGACTACGAAGCAAACGGCGCAGCAAACGCTGGGCCATGTGCTAGAGGGCATCTTGAGACTGCTGCATCCCTTTATGCCTCACATCACTGAAGAACTGTGGCATACGCTAACCGGTATCGGTGAGGAAGATTGCCTGGCATTGCAGCGCTACCCGGAGGCCGATGCCACGAAAATCGACCCCGAACTGGAGCAGCAGTTCGACCTACTGATCGATGTGATTCGTACGATTCGCAATCTGCGGGCGGAGGCTGGGGTGAAGCCATCTGCCAAGATTGAAGCCATTTTGAAGACTGATAGCGCAGCTGAGCTAGCAGTACTGACCTCCACTGAGAGTTACATTCAGGCGATGGCGAGAGTGGAGACGCTCTCTATTGAAAATACGGATCTATTACCGGCGTCTGCGCCAACGGCGAAGACACTGTCAGTCAGCCGAGCAGCGGAGATTGTGGAGACGGCTAGCCCAGGTGAGCTGGGGGCAGCTGATTCGCCGGGACCCGCAGAGGGCACTACTCTGCATCAGGTTTATAGAGCGATTTTTGAATTTTTGAATAATCCAACGCTTTACTTCAAGGGATTTTTTAGTGACTACAAGAAACCGGCGCTGTCTTTGGCCGTTATTCTCGGTGTGCTAATGACTTACCGGGTGCTCGACTCCATGCTGGATGCCATTGACGAGGTTGGTTTGAGGTGGCTGTTTCAGGTAGTGGGCATTTTTTATACGGTGCGCTTCGGGATGAGAAAGTTTTACCGGGCAGAGGCGCGCGATCGCGTCCTTTACGATCTCAAACTGGCCTGGTCTGAGGTCACTGGCGAATCACAGTCCGCCAATCAGGTAAAACCTGCAGCAGCGGCCATCGGCAAACCTGCAGCAGCTTACACCGAAAACGTTTCGGCTTCGGCGACTGAAGCTGATGTCGATGCTACCGAAGCGGACCGAGAGAAAACCATTGAGCTGACGCCTATGCCTGCAGGCGCAACCCCAACGGAGCTGCAGAAAATAGATGCCCAAGCATCGGCACCGGCAGCAGACCAGCGAAAGATGTTTGCTGGCGTGACGGGTACCGTGCAGGTTTTGGTTCCGCTCACGGGTGTTGTTGATGTGGATGCGCTGAGGGCAAAGCTGGAGAAAGATCTGGCGAAAGCTGAAGGTGAAATTAAGTCGCTCAATGGTCGTTTGGGAAATAAGGGCTTTGTAGACAAGGCACCGGCAGCGGTCGTTCAGGGCGCGCGGGATGCGCTGGCAGAAGCCGAAAAGCAGACCGGACTGATTCGGGAACGGCTCGCAATGTTATAAACCGGCTAGGTCGGCTTGTCAGATAGATGGGATTCGACCTTTGGTATCCTGCGCGTTTTATCGCTCGGCTTGTGCAGACGGCAACAGCTTACAAGGCGAAGCTGTTGTGCGCTGGGATTTTTGTATCTGGGCGGACGGCGCGATCGCTGCTTACAGAAGATCTGGCCGTTAACACCCTAGCCCCCCTGCGTGCCCTAACGTCAAAAATTGACTACGAGCAGAAAACGGTTACGGTTTCTCTGCTCGGACTGTGTCGGCGGACGGCGCTGTACAGGCCGGGGTTGGGGAGTACGCTGGTATTGGGTACGACGGTTGAAGAGTTGCGATCGCAAAGCACCCCCGCTTCGAATCATTTACAGTGCCAGCCCATCCAAACCCAAACGCTGCAAACCGCTCAGATATCTCAGCTTGGCAACAGGGACCGTTTGAGAAGTTTGATTGACCAAGCCTTTGAAGAAGAGAGTTCTTCAAAGCAAAAGCGCACGCGGGCAGTCGTACTGGTTCACCGAGGAAAAATTGTCGCTGAGCGCTATGCGGCAGGCTTTTCTGCACAAACCCCCATTCTGGGTTGGTCCCTAGCAAAGAGTGTGGTAAATGCGCTGGTAGGAATTTTGATTTATCGGGGCAAGCTTTCCCTATCTGATAGCGGTCTGATTGCCGAATGGCGTCAACCAGGGGATGCGCGCCGAGCTATTACGCTAGAGCAACTGCTGCGTATGAGTAGCGGACTGCACTTCTCGGAAGCCTATGAGAACCCGTTCTCTGATGTGATTACAATGTTGCTTCACTGTGGAGATGGTGCAAAGTATGCCGCGCAGCAAGCGCTAGCAGAAAAGCCTGGCAGTACCTTTCACTACGCCAGCGGCACAACTGTTTTACTCTGTCGAATTATTCGAGAAGCCATAGGTGGAACGCTGGCAGACTACTTTGCTTTTCCAAGGCAGACCCTATTTGAGCGGTTGGGCATGGCCAGCGCCATCTTAGAACCCGACGCTGCAGGAACATTTGTTGGCTCATCGTTTATGTATGCGACGGCAAGGGACTGGGCGAAGCTGGGTTTGCTGTATCTGCAAGATGGGCGGTGGTGGATAGATGGCAAATGGGTGAGAATTTTGCCTGAAGGCTGGGCGCAGTTTTCAAGTTCTGCAGGGAAGGCGGCAGATTTCTACGGGGCGCATTTTTGGCGAGGCGTGCCAGATTCGTTCACCATCGGCAAAAGAGACGCTGTGGATTGGCCAGCAGACGCTTACTTAGCATCTGGCTACCAAGGGCAGTTTGTCACCATCGTGCCGTCAGCCGACCTCATTGTTGTTAGGCTCGGCCTATCCCACCAAAAACACAGCTGGGACCATGCACGATTTATCAGCTCTATTGTATTCAACTCATAGACTTTCAGAAGCTGCTGGCAGATTGCGGTATTTGTGTTCACTGCAATGTGGAAGACTTGGCGCAGGATGTCAAGCATCTGCATGACCAGGGGTAGCTCTACGCTCGCCAGCAGGTACTGTAGTGTAGATTTAGCAGCGCATGCCTGATCAAGGAAAAGTCTGTTTCTATGCTTAGTACGCCATACTATCTACTCCGCTCGAAGGCAACCGGAAAGTACCTGGTTGCTCGCCCACCGGTTGAGGGTGGCCACCCTGAGCAGCCCACAGAGCCCTTTTTGCTGCTTTTCATTGCAGACTTTGATGCGCTGAGCTATCTCAATACCCACGCAGGAGAGCACAGTAATCAATTTTCGGTGGAGTATTGCGATCGCACCCAAATCAGATCCATCTGCGATCGCTGGACCTACAGAGGCGTCGGCGTCGTCAATGACCCGCTGGTTCCGCGCATAGAATTTGTCAGTATTCAAAGCTAGCCTGCAATCTTAGACCGGTGACTCAAACCTGCAAACCATCGTCAGCAAGCTACCGCCTGTTCGGTTGATGACTTGTGAACCTGCTACTTCAACAAATCCCAGTCATTTCAGCCCTACAGATTTGACAGTGTAGTTGATGAGCATCGCCCAGCTAACCTAAGGGGTTTAGCCGCTATTCTCGCTTTAAGTTTTGCAGCCACCTTTCTAGGTCGGCTGCTGCTCGAAAATTTTGTATTTCAAGGCCCAATTGGGGCAGTTGCTCCAATGGAAGCTGCCTAACCCGTTCGGCCAGCTCAGTAGGCAGCGTTCCTACTCGTAAAGAGAGCATCTGCAGGGTCATTAAATGAGCACCTTCTTCGCGGCCTTCTTCGCGGCCTTCTTCGCGGCCTTCTTCGCGGCCTTCTTCGCGGCCTTCTTCGCGGCCTTCGGCCTTTATTTGCCGGTACAGTGCTGACTCTTGCATAATCTCCTGCTTTAGAATTTGACCGACGAGCGTCTTATCTAATAGTAACGTGGACAGAATGCCTGCTGATGTTGCGATGTTTTGGCGTGATGCGGAGTCCGGTATCTCCTGAATTTGAGTCGCGACTTGTCTGAGGACAGATAGGCGATCATCTGTGTTGGTTAAAGGCGCAAACGGAAGCAGTCCAGGCTGCTGCAAAAAAGCTTCCGTAGGCTGCTCCCAGAGCCGAATGACATTGAATTCGTGGCGCATCTGCGGCAGTTCAAACGTATTTCGGTATACTTCTGGCGACTGACTAGGGGTGAGATAGATGACAAACTGACAGATGGCTTTCTTGGGGGAACGTTTGTGAATACGCAGGCAGTAGTCAGCCATTCGCAGTGGAATGCTTTTATCGGGCTTAGTCTGAAATTCAGTGTGGAGTATGGCGTCTTTGGCTTCGAGCAGTACTAACGAGTCAGCGCGAATTGGCTCGGAAGAGAGTTCTGTTGGTTCGAGAAGAAAAAGTTCGGTGGGTTCACCCAGCAGCCAGCTGGCAAAGTCAGCAGGGAAGGTTTCTATGAGAAATTTGCAGATGTTATCGTACACGGGATGTATTGCAACGACGGTTTAGTATCGACGTCCCTCACGATAGACGTACATGTTGATAGCTGCGATCGCAAAGCAAATCATAAAGATCATTAGCCGAATCCCGTATATCGGCTCATTGATCAATCGTCCATCGGCAAAAAGCGGCGTCAGCGAAGGCTCTAGCTTGGCCAGTGCAAATCCACAGACAAACGCTGTGATAGTAGACATCGCCTGGCTGAATTTTTTTATTTCTTGACTTGTACTCGGAGAGATCAAAAAGCCAACCAGCCAGCCTGTTGCCCAGCCCGCTGCGCCTACCAACACCGTCTGCGCGAACCCAGGATCTTCTAGCTCCTGGTGGACTGTGCGGGCAATCCACAGCACCACCCCAAACACCATAAAGCCGACCAGCAAGCTAGCAAAAGAACGCGCCTCATTCATACGTGGTTTTCTCAAATATCTGCTCGCATCGGTTACCTGCGCTAATGCCTGTACTAGTTCAGCCGCGATAGCTTAATGCGAGGATCGACAAATGACAGGGCCAAGTCCGCCAGCAAATTGCCCACAATCAGCATCACTGCGCCCAAAACAAGACTGGCCATAATTAAAAACAAGTCCTGGGTCTGCACCGCTTCCAGCGTCAGCTTGCCAAGCCCTGGCCAGCTAAAGTAGTTTTCCACGATAAAAGAGCCGCTGAGCAAGCTCGAAAATTCAAAGCCCAAAATCGTAATCAAAGGGTTGATGGCATTTCGCAACGCATGCACGTAGATCACCTTATTTTCTGGCAGTCCCTTTGCCCGCGCCGTCTGAATGTAGTCCTGCCGCAGTACGTCTAGCAGCTGGCCGCGCATCAGTCTCTGCAGCCCGGCAAAGCTGGTAATGCTCAGGGCCAAGGTTGGCAAAATCAGATGCCAGGCCACATCCAGTATCTGACCTATCCAGTTCAAATCCTCGTGAAATAGGCTGGTTCGCCCCCCGACCGGAAACAGCGGCGTTGTCATCTGTGCAAAAAATAGCAGCAGCAGTCCGGTAATAATCGTCGGGAAACCCTGGGCAAAGTAGCTCATCACCCTCAGAAAGCGATCTACAAAATTGTTTTGGTTGACTGCGCTAATAATGCCGAGGGGAATAGCGATCGCCCAGGTGACAAAAATAGACGCCGCCGACAGCAAAATGGTATTCGGCAGACGCTCAGCCAAAATCTCCAGTGCTGGACGCTGGTAGGCAAAGCTAATACCAAAGTCAAACCTAGTGACAACCTGCTTTAGCCATAGAAAATACTGCGTCCATACCGGCTGGTCTAGTCCGAAGCGCTGCTCCAGGTCTGCAATGGTCTCCGGCGTCATCTGCGGATTTTGGCGGAATGGCGTCAGGAAGTCACCGGGTGCGAGCTGCACAACCAGGAAGCTAACCGCGCTTGCCAACAGCAGCGTCAGCAGCCCCTGCATCACCCGCTTGAAAATGTAGCGAGTGGTTTCACCCAGGAAAAAGTCCCTTAGCGCATGGCCAACCTTGGCGGAAAAAGAAAGCTGTTGCGAAGATTGGGAAGATGAAGTCATGGCAGTCCGTATCTTTGAGGTCTCTAGGCTTTCAAATGGGCGTTTGCAGGGGACGCTCAGTAGGTAATCAGGCTAGCTACTGGGACATCGGCAGGCAGCTTGTCTCGCCCAGCGAGCCCATCTAGCTCAATGACGAAGCTGAAGCCAGCAACCTCTGCGCCAGCTTTTGTCACCAAATCTGCCGCCGCGGCGGCGGTACCTCCTGTCGCTAGCAAATCATCGACAATTAGCACCCTGCTAACGTTTCCATCGCTGCTGGTAAAGGCATCCTGATGCACTTCTAGGCGATCTTCACCATATTCTAGGGCGTAGTCCACGCTATGAACCGAGCGGGGCAGCTTACCTGCCTTACGAATGGGGACGAATCCTCGCCGAAGCTGATGGGCAACCGGCATCGCAAATATAAAGCCCCGAGATTCGATACCGACAATGTAGTCCGGTTCGAGGTGGGCTGCTTGCTCGCTGAGCTGAGCGACTGTGTGCTGTAGCCCGTCTGGATTTTGGAGGAGGGTTGTAATATCGCGAAAAATGATGCCAGGCTGCGGAAAATCTGGAATATCTGTAATTAGAGCCTTAAGGTCCATAGCAGGGGCACACCTTATTTATAGATAGCCAAGTTACCGTTTGTGCTTGTGTGGAGCGTTGCTGCAAATGCTAGCGCTGTAGCAGCGCTATATCAGGGGTATCTTAGCAGGGTTTGTCCGATTGGCTTTTTCCTTCGTTTTTCTTTGGCCTTTCTAAAGTCTTCCTGGGGTCTTCCTGGGGTCTTTCTGTGGTCTTTCTGTGGTAGTTTTCTCGATCATCAGGCTATAGAAAGTAAGGCTACCTACTCTTTCAATACCTTTGCCCCGGCTGAATTCTCAAACCATCCTTTTCGCCAAAAATAAACAGACAGCCCCGCTGCAATGCTCACCATTACGCCCCAGCAAAAGGGATAGCCCCAGTAGGCATTGAGCTCGGGCATATTCCAGGGTGAAGCTGCTGGATTGAAGTTCATGCCGTATACGCCAACGATAAAGGTGAGCGGAATAAAAATGGAAGAGATGACGGTTAGGGTTTTCATGACTTCGTTCATGCGGTTGCTCACTGAAGAAAGGTACACATCCATCAGGTTGGCGGTGAGTTCTCGGTAGGTTTCTACGATGTCTAGAACTTGAACAACGTGGTCGTAGCAGTCTTGCAGATACACGCGCACTTCGGGGCGAATCAGGTCGCTGCCGTCGCGCACAAGCTGATTGAGCGCATTTCGCTGGGGCCAAATGGAGCGTCGCAGGCTCATGAGTTCGCGTCGCACGCGGTAAATTTTTTGGACGGTTTCTCGGGTTGGGTTGAAGATGACTTCGTCTTCTAGCGATTCGATATATTCGCCATAGTCTTCAAGGACGGGAAAGTAGGCATCGATAACGGCATCGATGAGGGCGTAGGCGAGGTAGTCGGCACCTTCTGAGCGGATGAGGCCCTGCCCGGTGCGGATCCGATTTCGGACCGGATCGAGGCAGTCTTGCTGGAGCTCTTCTTGTACGGTGAGCAGGTAGTTTTTGCCGAGGACGAAGCTTAGCTGCTCACTATTGAAGCGGGACTCGCCAGCGTGGGCTGCTTCGTTTACAATCACCATCCGCACGATAATGAGTAGCTGGTCGTCGTAATATTCGATTTTGGGCCGCTGCGGAACGTTGACCACATCTTCTAATACGAGCGGATGCAGCTGGAAAACCTGGCCGAGGTGATTGAGTACGTCCTCATTGCCGAGGCCCTGCAGGTCTATCCATGAGATGGAGTCTGTGCTGAGGTGGGCGAGGGCTTCTTCGGGCGATCGCAGTCGCTGGCGCACTGCTTTGCCTGGGCTGTAGTCAATCAGGGTGAGTTCGGTGGGGGAGGCGTCTTCGTCGATGACGAGGGTGCCTGGGGCCATGCCCACTTCGTCGTAGTGGTAGTCCCAGTGGCGACGTTCTTCGTCATCGGGCCTGTCTGGGGCTTTTGTCCAGGGGGCGAGTTTGTCTGCTTTCATATTTCCTCGACAGCTTACAGGTTTGAGCTATTATGTTCCCGTCTTCACTCAGTTTGGTAAACCAAGCGCTCAGTGACTCCTTCTTCTTTTTCGAATTCTTCAGCGTCTGAAGCGGCTTTCCAGCCAGCTGCATCTTCTACTGATAGTCCGCATTTGGGGAATCCACGTAGGGTGGATTTTGAAGCTGGTGCTGGACCCAAAAGGCCCTGCCGGGTAACGGTGACAGCGCCAGGCTGGAACGGTGCACGGATGGCAGCGATCGCAGCAGGCTGCAGCAGCGTCTCCGAAATGCTCGAAAAGCTGGGACGGGGCGAACTGTCCATCATCACCAGCGATGCCATCAGTCTCGATTCTGTTTCAGACGCACCCGTTCAGCAACCCCTTCACCCTAGCAGTGCCCTTTCCCAGCACGTTCATTACCATGCGGCTAGCCCAGCTGACGCGCCCGCATCTATTCCCAAAGAGAGCGAGACCGTCAGGGCAACCAAGCCTAATCGCCTAGCTATTCCCCAGCTGATTGCCACAGGCCTCTGCGGCGCAGTCATTATTGGTTCTCTGCTTTACATTGCTGACCGTATTATTGACCTAACGGCCAGTGTCTTTACTGCCAAAGAAACTATCGAAGATATTATTACGCCGCTCACAGGGGAGATTGTTGCTGGATACGAAGTGACTGATGAATACGGCATTCGTGCTTTTCATCCGGTGACTGGTGCACCGAATGTTCCGCACAACGGGGTTGATTTGGCGATGCCGATAGGGACGCCTATCTATGCGGTCGGGAAGGCTGGCGAGACGGTGGAGATAAAGTGCTGGTGGGATGTTGACGGTGGCGGTTGGGTCGTGGACCAGACGGCGGATTCCTATCCGGGCTATACCTTTCAGTCTTTGCATATGTCTGAGAATGGGTGCCGTGAGGGAAAGGCGAAGGCGGGTGAGGCGATCGCCTACTCGGGCAATAGCGGCCTCGGCACAGGCGAGCATTACGACTTCCGCGTGAAGATAGACGGCGCTTACGTTCCCCCTGCGACCAAGTACTTAGAATCTGCGGTGACGGGCGCACCGCCAAAGGAATAGGGGTTGGGCTATGCTGAAGTGAGTCTTTAGAGCCTGCGTACCATGGTCTATACAAAACCGGGCAGCACAAAACCAAGGTTTCTGAGCTTCGAGGAGTACTTGGAACATGACGACGGTACTGATACCCTGCATGAGCTATTCAATGGAGAGCTGATTGCATTGGCACCGGAGTCAGGAGAAAACGTCAAAATAGCAGCCTCTCTGTATGCAGCATTTCTAGCAATCGTTGGATTGGAACGGGTGAAGTACCACGGTTTGGAGTTAGAGGTTCACGGAGAGCCGAAGAATCGCTATCCAGATTTAACCATTCTTCGAGCAGACCACGATGCGCTGTTGCGCATGCGAAATACAATACGCCTACATATGCCACCACCACTGCTTGTCGTTGAAGTCGTTAGCCCTGGCAGTATTCAGCGCGATCACGATTACATTGCTAAGCGCAGACAATACGAAGACATTGGTATCGAAGAGTATTGGATTGTCGATCCGTCTTTGCAGCAGGTGACCGTTTTAGAGCTGAAGGGAGAGGTCTATGCAGAGGTCGGAGTCTTTACCAATGCGCAGACCGTCGTCAGTCCGTCGTTTCCAGAACTGGGCATAACTGCTAAGGCAGTTCTAAGCGCCAAGTCTGTGTAGGAGAAGCTGTGCTCATTTAGCGTAGTCTCTGGAAAAGGATTACAGCGATGAGAGGTCCACATTACCTCCGCAGATGAGGACGCCGACTTTCTCCTCTGGTGCAGGCTGATACCGCCCAGAAATCAGGGCCGCAATTGGGACAGCACCGGCCGGTTCTGCAGCGATTCTGAGTTCGTCCCACAGCAGCTTTTGGGCCTGAATAATAGCTTCTTCTTCTACCAGAACAGCTTTTGAAATGTATTGCTGAGCGATGGGAAACATCATCTTTCCTACTCGCCGCGAACCGAGCGCATCGGCGGCAATCCCGCCCACTTCGACCTCGGTGCGCTTACCGGCTGTCAGCGACTGGTAAAGGGTCGGCGCGCGCACTGGCTCCACGCTGACAAGCTTGCAGCGGCCCTGATACCAAGCTGCGATGCCAGCAATCAGGCCGCCGCCGCCGACTGACACTAGAACCGTATCCAAATCGGGCGCTTGGTTCTCAAACTCTAGGCCCACAGTTCCCTGGCCAGCGATAACCTCTGCCTGATCGAACGCGTGGACAACCAGGCTACCGGTTTCTGCTGCGCGAATCTCGCTTTTCTCTAGGGCTTCAATGTAGTCGCGACCGGTGATGACGACGTTGGCACCGTATGATCTCAGCCGGTCTACTTTGATAGGTGAAGAGAGGGTCGGGACGAAGATTTCTGCGGGGTGGCCGAGTTGCCTGGCGGCGTAGGCGACTGCTGCGCCATGGTTACCACCTGATGCGGCGATCACGCCTGCTGGCGGTACCGAATTGCTGAGGATGCGGTTGAAGGCACTGCGAGACTTGAAGGAGCCTGCGTGCTGCATGAGCTCTAGCTTGAGCGTGAGATAGGCTTTTACGCCAAAGGCGCCGGTTGGCAGGGTAATTGTTGGGGTCTGGCGTACATGCTCAGAAATTCGGGCGTCAGCCTGAGTGATAAGCGGCTTGATGTTTTTGGGGTCCATCGGTTCAACTCCCAATGTTTACCTCCCAATGTAAAGGGCCCTTGGCTATCTTCACCAAGGGCCTTGAGCGCGATCGCTACGCCACAGCTTGTGACATTAGCGATGTAAGTTAGTCTGCTAGGCTAGCCGGGTGCTGTTGTCAGTCATCATGGTCAGCGTTTTGGCATATTCCTGAAGCTCGACCGGGACGGGTTTGATGTTCCAAATCTGATCGCAGTATTCCTGGATGGAACGGTCAGAGGAAAACTTACCCATGCGAGCCGCATTCAAGATAGACATGCGCACCCAGTTGTCCTGGTCTTTGTAGGCTTCGCTCACCTGCTTTTGGCAGTCGACGTAGGCTTGGTAGTCGGCCAGTACCATAAAGCGGTCCTGGTTCAGCAGGTTGTCGATCAGGGGCTTGAAGAGTTCTGTATCGCCACTGGAGAACACACCTGAGCCAATCAGGTCGATTACAGTGCGCAGTTCTTCGTTGCTCTCGTAGAAGTCGCGGGGGCTATAGCCCTGTGCTTTCAATGTGGCAACTTCGTCTGCTTTGAGGCCAAACAGGAAGAAGTTATCGTCGCCCACCTCTTCTCTAATCTCAACATTGGCACCATCTAGGGTGCCGATAGTGAGTGCGCCATTGAGGGCGAACTTCATGTTGCCCGTGCCCGACGCCTCGAAGCCTGCCGTTGAAATTTGCTCCGAGAGATCGGAGGCTGGATAAATAGGCTGGGCATTGGTGACGTTGTAGTTCGGGTAGAAAACGACCTTTAGCTGATCGCCGATGTCTGGGTCACGGTTGACAACCCGGCCAACGGAGGTGATGAGCTTGATGATCAGTTTGGCCATGAAGTAGCCCGGGGCGGCTTTACCCGCAAAGATGAAGGTGCGCGGCGTGATGCGCAGGCTGGGGTTTTTCTTCAGCTGGTTGTACAGGGAGATGATGTGCAGCGCGTTGAGCTGCTGGCGCTTGTACTCGTGGATGCGCTTGATTTGCACATCGAACATGGAGGTGGGGCTGACTTTGACGCCGGTGGCGCGTTCGATGCGAACGGCGAGGGCTTCTTTGTTGGCCTGCTTGATTTGCCGCCATTCGGTGCGGAAGCCGGGATCGTCGGCATAGGGCTCAAGCTGCTTGAGCTGCGAGAGGTTGGTGGGCCACTCGGTGCCGATGCGCTGATTGATCAGGCGGGTGAGTTTGGGGTTGCTGAGCACAATCCAGCGGCGGGGGGTGACGCCATTGGTCTCGTTGATGAATTTGTCGGGGAAGAGCTGGTAGAAGTCGTTGAGCACGGTCTGCTTGAGCAGCTCTGTGTGGAGGGCGGCGACGCCGTTGATGGCGTGGCTACCGACGCAGGCGAGGTTGGCCATGCGCACGTACCGGCCACCGCTCTCGTCGATCAAAGACATGCGGGCGAGGCGCTCGTTATCCTGGCCAAATTTCAGCCGCACGTCTTCTAGGAAGTGGCGGTTGATTTCGTAGATAATTTCTAGGTGCCGTGGAAGCAGGGATCCGAAGAGCCCAATGGGCCAGCGCTCTAGGGCTTCGGGCAAGAGGGTGTGGTTGGTATAGGCGAGCGATCGCTGGGTGATATCCCAAGCTTTGTCCCATTCAAATTCATGTACATCTATCAGCAGGCGCATGAGTTCGGCAACGGCGATCGCAGGGTGCGTATCGTTTAGCTGCAGGGTGTACTTCTCGGGGAACTGCTCCAAGGGGATACCATCGCGCTCCATGATGCGCATCATGTCTTGCAGCGAGCAAGACACAAAGAAATACTGCTGCTCTAGGCGCAGCTGCTTGCCTTCTAGGTGTTCATCGTTCGGGTAGAGCACCTTGGAAATATTTTCAGAGACGATCTTGGAATTGACCGCGCCTGAATAGTCTCCTTGGTTAAAGGCATTGAAGTCGAAGGCATCGGGAGATTCTGCTTTCCACAGGCGCAGGGTGTTGGCCGTGTTTACCTGGTAGCCCAGAATGGCAGTGTCGTAAGGCACGCCCTTCACAACACGATCGGGTGCCCACTCGACCCGGTAGCTGCCTTTGTTATCTGTGTAGGCTTTGGTGTAGCCGCCGAGCTTCACTTCCTGAGACCATTCGGGGCGGGCAATTTCCCAGGGGTTGCCGTTGGCGAGCCACTTGTCGGTGCGCTCTACCTGCCAGCCATCTTGAATCTCCTGCTTGAAGATGCCGAACTCATAGCGGATACCGTAGCCCATAGAAGGGATCTGTAGCGTTGCCATGGAGTCTAGGTAGCAGGCTGCTAGGCGACCGAGCCCTCCATTGCCGAGGCCAGGCTCTTGCTCTTGGGCCATAATTTCGGCCAGGCTCAGGCCCAGATCGGCCATGGCCTCATTAACCGCATCGTAGAGGCCGAGGTTAATCAGGTTGTTGCCGAGGTAGGGGCCCATCAGGAATTCGGCAGAGAGGTACACCGCAGTGCGTGACTTATTTTGGCGGTAGGCACTAGCAGAGCTGAGCCAGTGATGCAGCATGCGATCGCGCACGGTGTAAGCCAGGGCCATGTAATAGTCTTGCAGGGATGCGATCTCTGGCGATTTCCCCTGCACGTAGAATAAATTGTCTAAGAATGCCCGCTTGAGCGTCTCTGTGGTGAGTCCCGTACGGTCATCTTCTACTCGAACCGTGGGGTGCATAGGCGCGTTGATTTGTTCAGATTGCATAGGTCACACGAGAAGTAAATAGCTGCGGAAGCGATTCGTCAGTTGAATATTGCTGAAGGATTCAGCGACTGAGTATCGTGAAAATGAGCTTGAGATAGTTAAATTTGAATGAACTGAATTTGAGTGGTTTGCCGGTGGACTTGCTTAGCACATAGGCGAGTCCCTTCTATATCAACTTTGTGTATTCACTCAAGGGTATATCCAGAGTTGGCCCACAGTGGATAAGCTATATAAAGTCATAAGATGCTGCTACCAACGGTGATATTCGATACACACAGCGCGTTGCTCAGACGGTTTTTGAGAGCGGATGCTTTGTCTCAGGCACGGGCAAGAGCGGTTGAACCTGCGATGGGGTGCACTAGGCCCACAGAAGGGGCAATTTAGAGCATTCACTCAAGCTGCCTATTGCTAACGGTAAACATTGAGGCTAGGTGAATGGCTCCACTCGTTACCGTATTGTGTATAAAAGCTCACCCCGTCAGCGTTTGGATACACTGACGGGGTGAGCTTTTAAGGACGGTATTTGATGTGTGGTGTAGCAATCGACGGATGCATTTGACTATTGCATCTAGACTTTTTTCAGCCAGCTAAACATTGCCCGCAAATCCTTACCAACTTCCTCAATCGGATGCTCAGCTTCAATCCGGCGAGTTGCGTTAAAGCCTGCGTTGCCCGACTGCGCCTCCAGCACGAATTCCCTCGCGAACTGTCCAGTCTGGATTTCTTTAAGGATTTGCTTCATGGCAGCCTTCGTCTCGGCAGTAATAATGCGGGGGCCACGGGTATAGTCGCCATACTCAGCCGTATTCGAGATGCTGTCTCGCATTTTTGCCAGGCCACCCTCCACGATCAAGTCCACAATCAGCTTCACCTCGTGCAGGCACTCAAAGTAGGCCAGCTCAGGCTGATAGCCCGCTTCGATCAGGGTCTCGAAGCCCGCCTTGATCAGCTCGCTGAGGCCGCCACAAAGTACGGCCTGCTCACCGAACAGGTCAGTCTCTGTCTCTTCCCGAAAGGTGGTTTCGAGCACGCCTGCGCGGGTGCCGCCAATACCTTTTGTGTAGGCCATGGCAATGTCACGGGCCTGACCCGAGGCATCTTGGAAAACGGCGAACAGAGCGGGGACGCCTTGCCCTTGCTCGTAGGTACGCCGCACGAGGTGGCCTGGGCCTTTTGGCGCTGCCATCACCACGTCTACCTCTTTGGGCGGTACGATTTGGGCGAAGTTGATATTGAAGCCGTGGGCAAAGGCGAGGACGTTGCCTGCTGCAAGCCCAGGTTCAATGCTTTCTTTATAAACCCTGCGCTGAATCTCATCAGGCAGCAAAATCATGATGAAGTCGGCTGCTTTTGACGCATCGGCTACGGACTTTACGGTGAGCCCTTCGGCTTCGGCCTTGGGCTTGGAGCGGCTACCCTCGTAGAGACCAACGATTACATTCACGCCGCTATCTTTGAGGTTCAGTGCGTGGGCGTGGCCTTGCGAGCCGTAGCCGATAATGGCCACCGTCTTGCCATTGAGCAAGTCTAGGTTGGCGTCGCTGTCGTAATACATTTTGGCCATTGGAAACAGTCTCCTTAACTGCGCAGTCCCTCTAAGATCTATCTAAAGTATGTCTAAGGGATAATGAACTAGGGTCAGCGTTTGATTTTATCAAACAGGGGCATCAGATGATAGAGCCTTGCCATTTCATATCTGCAGGCCTTGACCCGGAAGGTGTACGAGGCCTGCAGATATGAAACGCTTGCCGGTTGAATGGCTGAGCTTTAGCACCGTCGGCAATTTTGGCTAGACTTCAGATATCGTTATGCTATCGAGCAGATCACAAAACAAGTGCAAGACCCAGATACCCGATGGCTACAGCGCTATTCAAATTTTGAGAAGACCTTTTTACTGCTCACAGAGGCGCTCCGTGTTGAAAGCCCAACGGTTCTGGAAAGGGCTGGTCTAATTCAGTTCTTTGAAATGGCCTTTGATCTATCGTGGAAGCTACTTGAAGATTATGAGCAACTAGAAGGAATCGTTGCCAAGTCACCGAGAGAAGTCATCAAGCAGGCCCATCTGATAGAACTTATTCGCGAAGGCCATCAGTGGATAGATGCGCTTGGAGACCGGAATTTAGTGGCTCACGCTTATAAAGAAGAGACTGCTCAAACAGTCGAGCAGAATATTCGGAAACGATACTATTTCCTCATTGCGGATTTGTACGAGACTTTCAAAGCAAAAAAAACAGAAGTGGATACAGAAGATGGGCCAGTGCGAAAAGACAATTCATCAACTGATGGATCACGGCTTACTCGAACGCGACCTGTTGCATATTAGGGCAGCGGCAGCGGCTCTTCCTAAAATTGAAGAAGTTGTTCTATTTGGCTCTCGTGCAAAAGGCACTTATCAAGACGCATCTGATGTCGATCTATCTATCTATCAGAGGAAAAGGAATTACGCACAATACAGTTCTAAAGCTACTGGATGACTTAAATGAAGTTCGACCGATTCCGTACTTCTTTGATGTGGTGGATTACAACACTTTAGCCAGTGCCCCCTTGCGCGAACATACAGATAGAGTGGGCGTAGTGCTGTTTGCGGCTTCAGCGATACGTTAGACGCATTGCTAAAGCCTTGCAGGACTGTGACGTCTGTTATCAGCACAGATTGACATCTGGGGTATATTGATCTCGCCGTTACGATTGCCCGCATGCAAGTCTCTCGGAATTTTGCGTTTCTGAAGGTTCATAGTTTGGAGCTGGTGCGGCTGGGGTCGCAGGCGGAGCGGCACTGGGCTGAAGATCCTAATATTTGTTTGATCAAGCTGCGGCAGTTTGGGGAGCAGTTGGCGCAGCTGGCGGCTGCCAAAGTTGGCCTGTACGAAGACCCGAGAGAAAGTCAGTTTGAGCTGCTTCGGCGGCTCGAAAATCGGCGGGTGATTGTGGGGCGGGTGGCGCAGCTATTTCATGAGGTGCGTAAGGTTGGCAACCAGGCGACCCACGGCACCTTTGGCGAGAAGCGAGCGGCGCTCAGCCAAATTAAGCATGCGCGATCGCTGGGCATTTGGTTCCATAAGTCTTTGGGTGGGGCAAAGGGCTTTGAGGCGGGGCCGTTTGTGCCGCCAGTGGATGTTGCTTTGCAGCAGCGCGAGGAGAAAAATGCGCTGACGGCGGAGCTGGAGCGCTTACAGGCGGAGCTGGTGGCTCGCGAAAAGGCGCTGGAGGTGACGCTTTCGGCGTCGGAGCGATCGCAAGCGAAAGCGCAGGAAGAGGCGGAACTGCGACAGATTGCAGAGGCGCTTTTGGTAGAGGCTGAGGCTGAGACGGACGAAATTAAGGGGCAGCTGGCGGCGCAGCTGGCGGCGGTGCAGGCGCAGGCGGTGGCAGAACCGGCTGAGGTAATTGAGCGTGTAATTGCGATTGCACAAGACGAAGAGTCGGCCCTGGATTTGGACGAGCGTGAGACCCGGCGGCTGATTGATGGGCAGCTGCGGGCGGCGGGCTGGGAAGCGGATTCTGAAGGCTTGAGCTACGGGAGTGGGACGCGGCCACAGAAGGGGAGGGCGGTTGCGATCGCAGAGTGGCCCACCGCAGACGGACGCGCAGACTACGTGCTCTTTGTAGGGCTGCAGGTGCTGGGCGTGGTAGAGGCCAAGCGCAAACGCAAAGACGTGTACGGCGCGATTGATCAGGCCAAGCGCTACAGCCGAGGATACGAGATTAAGGGTGCTGAGAGTTTGCCGGGCGGCCCGTGGGGCGAGAGTGCCTACCGGGTGCCCTTTGTGTTTGCCACCAACGGACGTGACTTTCTGCCGCAGCTAGAGACCAAGAGTGGCATCTGGTTTTGCGATGTTCGCCGCGCGGCCAATCTGCGCCGACCGCTGCGCAGCTGGTATAGCCCAGCGGGACTGCTCGATACGCTAGCGCAGAATGTGGACGACGCTCAGGCGAAGCTGGCCAAAGAAGGCTTTAACTATGGCTTTGAGCTGAGACCGTATCAGAAAAATGCGATTTTGGCGGTGGAGGCTGCACTGGCCGAAGATCAGCGGCGGCTGTTGTTGGCGATGGCGACGGGTACTGGGAAAACGAAGACTTGTATCGCGCTGGTGTATCGACTGCTGAAAACAAAGCGGTTTAGACGGGTGTTGTTCTTAGTGGATCGCACTTCGCTGGGTGAGCAGGCGGCGGGTGCGTTTCAGGAAACTCGGATGGAGAGTTTGCAGACCTTTTCCAATATTTTTGAAATTAAATCACTGGAATCGGGCACGCCGGATAGGGAAACGCGGGTGCACATTGGTACGGTGCAGAGCTTTGTGAAAAGATTATTGTATCCATCGGATGAAACAGAGACGCTAACGTCAGACCAGTACGACTGTATTGTGGTAGATGAGTGCCATCGCGGCTATTTGCTCGATAAAGAGCTGAGTGAAGATGAGCTGACGTTTCGAGATTTTGGTGACTATGTGTCAAAGTATCGACAGGTGATTGAGTCTTTTGACGCGGTAAAAATTGGCCTAACGGCGACGCCTGCCCTCCATACCAAAGAGATTTTTGGCGACCCGGTGTACACCTACAGCTACCGGGAAGCGGTGATTGATGGCTTTTTGATCGATCATGAACCACCGATTCGTCCCGTGACGGCACTGGCAGAAGATGACATCGTGTGGGAGCCGGGTGACGATGTGGCCTACCTGGACCCTAAAACGGGTGAGATTGACTTGGTGAGCGCTCCAGATGAGATTCGCGCTGAGGTCGACCAGTTTAATCGACGAGTGATCACGGCTGAGTTTAACCGTGTGGTGTGTGAGTATTTGGCAGAGCAGATTGACCCGGAGATGGGCAAAACGCTGGTGTTTTGCGTGAATGACAATCACGCAGATATGGTGACCAATCTGTTGAAAAAGGCACTAGAGGAAGTGTATGGCAGCATTAACGATGACGACGTTATAAAAATTACCGGGGCTGCAGATAAACCCTTGGAACTCATTCGACGCTACAAAAATGAGAAGAGTCCAAAGATTGCAGTGACGGTGGATTTGCTCACGACAGGAATTGACGTGCCGCAGATTTGTAATCTGGTATTTTTGCGGCGGGTGAAGTCTCGCATTTTGTACGAGCAAATGCTGGGGCGAGCAACGCGGCTATGTGATGACATTGGCGGTGGCGTAGCCAAAGAGACTTTTCGCATTTTTGACCCGGTGGGGCTGTATAAGGCGATTGAGAAGTTTTCGACGATGAAGCCAGTGGTAGTGAAGCCAAAGATTTCCTTCGAGCAGCTGGTGGGAGAGTTAGAAAAAGTAGACACGACCAGCGGGCTGTATGGCGTGCTAGATCAGATTGTGGTGAAGCTGCGGCAAAAGCAGCGGCACGTGAGCGATGAGACTCGCGGGGCAATTGAGTCGGCAGCAGGTATGCCGCTGGAGAATGTGGCGGACTTTTTGAACGAGAGTAAGCCGCAGGCGGCGGTGGCTTGGCTGAAGGAACGTCAGCAAATTGCGCAAATGCTGGATAGAAAAGAAGGCGGTGGCGGTGCGGCTTTGATAATTTCTGATAAAGCGGACGTGCTGCGCCGGGTGGAGCGGGGCTATGGTGTGGCCGAAGATGGCTCAGCGTATGCGCGGCCTGAGGATTATTTGGAGAAGTTTCAGGCGTTTGTGACTGAGAATAAGAACCTTTTACCTGCGCTGATGGTGGTAACGCAGCGACCTAGAGAGCTGACTCGCGAGCAACTGAAGGAACTGCGGATGGCGCTGGCGGAGAAGGGCTTTTTTGAATCGCAGCTGAAGGCGGCTTGGCGATCGCAAACCAATCAGGATATTGCGGCGTCGATTATTGGCTATGTGCGGCAGGCTGCTCTGGGTGATGCACTTGTGCCGTACGAAACAAGGGTGCATCAAGCCATTGATCGGATTTTGGCTAGCCGGGAGGATTGGACGCGGCCACAGCGAATGTGGCTGGAGCGCATTGGTAAGCAGATGGAGAAGGAGGTAATTGTTGATAAAGCTGCTTTTGAAGAGGGTTCCTTTAAAGATAATGGTGGCTTTGTACGAATCAACAAAATCTTTAAGGGAAGGTTGGAATCAATACTACAAGAGATCAGTAGTGCGATATGGACAGATGCTGGATAGGTCTTTTCGGTGACTGTTGAGCAAATCATCTATAGTATTGGGCGTAGCTACGGAGGGATTCGCTTTATGTCAAAGTTGTCATTTGAGCACTCAAATAGGTCTGTAGCAAACATGGCTTGTATGAAAGAGGCCTTTCGGAATTCTTTGATGAAAATTCGCCAAAAGTATGGATTAGACGATCCTGCTCGTGGCGATGATGAGATGACAGATGCTGAGTTCGACGCGTTTATGGATGGTTTGCGCGATTCTTCTGCGGAGGGGGTGTGTGCGGAGGGGGTGTGCCATCGAAACGTTCAGATTCGTTTATGATAAAGCCAAGATAGCCATATGGATAGCCATTTATGAATCAATGTTCGATTGCGCAGGCCCGAGACCAATTTACACAGCTTGTCTATCAGGTGGAAGCGGGCGAGAAAATAGAGGTGACACGCAGAGGCCAAAGGGTTGCCGTAATTTTGTCTGCTGAGGAATATGATAGGTTGTCTGAGCCGAAGCAGGGGTTTGCTGAAGGCGTATTGGCATGGCGCAAAAAATTTGGGCTGGATGACAGAGAGGAAGATGAACATGATCGTGAGTTTGAAGCGATCATGAGTTCTATAAGGGATAAATCTCCAGGTCGTGAGCCCTTGGAATTTTAATGATTATTCGCTTTTTGTTAGATACGAACGTATTGTCAGAGCCAACTAAGCCCTTCCCAAGTAATTTGGTGATTGATCGGTTAATTGAAAACAGCGGGCAACTGGCAACTGCGACAGTTGCTTATCATGAGTTTTTGTTTGGTTATGAGAGGATGAAGCCATCCCGAAAGAAGCGTGAATTAGAAGCTTATATCCGTCAAAATATTGAAGGTAATTTGCCTTTTTTTCCCTATTGCGACGCTGCAGCAAAGTGGCATGCTGCCGAGAGAGCAAGGCTAACTAAGCAAGGTCAAACGCCTCCGTATAGCGATTCACAGATAGCCGCGATCGCAGCCGTTAACAATCTCATTCTAGTCACCCGCAACATTAAAGACTTCAAATATTTTCAAGATATAACGCTAGAAAACTGGTTCGACGACTAATTTATCTAAGGCTTTTATGAATTCAACTTCTGATATTGTCCGTAAGCTGTGGAGTTTGTGTGATGTGCTGCGGGATGATGGCATCACTTATTTGCAGTATGTGACAGAGCTAACGTATCTGTTGTTTCTCAAGATGATGCAGGAGACTGACCAAGAGTCGCTGCTGCCAGAGGGAAAGCGTTGGGAAGATTTGGTTGCGAAAGATGGCATTGAGCAACTGGAGTTTTATCGTGATTTGCTCAGAGACCTAGGGCGAGGCGATACCAACAAACGAGTGCAGGTGATTTATGCCAATGCGCAGACGGCGCTAAAGCAGCCACGCATTATTAAGAAATTGGTGACGAGTCTGGATGAACTGGACTGGTATGAGGCCAAAGAAGAAGGCCTGGGCGATGCCTACGAGGGGCTGCTAGAAAAGAATGCTGGGGAGAAAAAGTCTGGGGCGGGGCAGTATTTTACCCCTCGGGTGTTGATTGACGCTATGGTGGCGCTGATGAAGCCACAGCCGGGGGAGCGGGTGCAAGATCCGGCGGCGGGAACCGGGGGCTTTTTGATTGCGGCAGATCGGTATATCAAAAAGAGAACGGATGATTTGTTTGAGCTGGGAACGAAGGAACAGCTTTTTCAAAAGCGAGAGGCGTTTTATGGCATGGAGCTAGTGCAGGATGCGCATCGGCTGTTGCTGATGAATATGATGCTGCATGGCATTGAAAGTGAGGTGATGCTAGGCGATACGCTTTCGCCAACGGGAACAAAGTTACAGAAGGCGGATGTGATATTGACCAATCCGCCCTTTGGGACGAAGAAGGGCGGCGGGAGCCCGACGCGGGATGATTTTACGTTTCCGACTTCGAACAAGCAGCTGGCGTTTTTGCAGCATATTTATCGGGGGCTGGTGCCGGGTGGCCGGGCGGCGGTGGTGCTGCCGGATAATGTGCTGTTTGAGGCGGGGCAGGGGCAGAGCATTCGGGCTGACCTGATGGATAAGTGCAATTTGCATACGATTTTGCGGTTGCCGACGGGGATTTTTTATTCGCCGGGGGTGAAGACGAATGTGTTGTTTTTTACTCGTGGGGAGCGTGAGAGGGGGAACACAAAGGGGGTCTGGGTGTATGATTTGCGCACGAATATGCCGAAGTTTGGGAAGCGATCGCCCCTGACGCGCGAACATTTTGCTGAGTTTGAGGCGTGCTATGGGGAGGACCCGAATGGGGGCAGTGCGCGGACGGATGAGGGTGAGGAGGGGCGGTTTCGCTGCTTTGAGCGGGATTTTATTGCGCAGCGGGGGGAGAATTTGGATATCTCGTGGTTGCGGGATGAGAGTTTGCAGTCGGTGGAGGATTTGCCTGAGCCGGATGCGATCGCAGCTGCGATAATGGAGAAGTTGCAGGTGGCGATGACAGAGATGCAGGCGTTGAGTGCGCTGTTGGAGGAGTAATTTTGTCAAAAAGTACTGTAGCTTTAATCTGGCACTATATTATTGTGGAGACATCCAAAAGCGTATAGCTATGGCAACTGCGGTAGCAATTGAAGAAGTCTTGACACAGCGTTTGAAGGTTACGCTGGCTGACGTTGCTACGCTGTGTCAGCAGTTCGATATTGTGGAGCTATGTATCTTTGGTTCGGTTCTGCGAGAGGATTTTAGAGCGCATGGAGAGAACCAAAGTGATGTGGATGTACTAGTTGTATTTGGGGAGAAACACAGTTCATCTTGGGAAACATGGCTAGATTTACAATCTGCGCTATGCAATCTTTTTCGGCGGAAAGTAGATGTGGTTCATAAACGGCTGCTGAAAAATCCATACCGACGGGCAGAGATTTTGAACACGATGCTTGTGGTGTATGAGCAAGGTTAATCGAGATCCTGCTAATATTTGGGATATGTTGCAAGCGATCCGAGAGATTCAGCATTTTACTGATGGATTTTCGGAGGATGAGTTTTTGGCTACGCTTTGGTTACAGCGAGTAGTAGAGCGTAATTTTGAGATTTTGGGGGAAGCCTGTCGAAACGTATCGGTAGAGTTGCAGCAGGCACATCCTGAAATAGATTGGCGAAATACGGTGGCTTTGAGAAATGTTATTGCTCACCGCTACAGGCAGGTAGAATATGAAACGCTTTGGAACATTGTGCAAACTGTTTTGCCTAAGCTACTGGATAATTTAGAGAAGATCTTGGCTGATATGCCTGAGCCTGAGTAGGCTATTGAAGCCTATACATTAGGAGGCCAGATTAAGTAGCTGATGAAAGTTGAGCTTTCGCCAAATGCGATCGCAGCTGCGATAATGGAGAAGTTGCAGGTGGCGATGAGGGAGATGCAGGCGTTGAGTGCACTGTTGGAGGAATAAAGATGGAGCTAATTGTTCAGATGGAGTATGAGCTGTTAGAGACGCTTCGTGTTTTAGAGCCTGATAGGCAAAAAGCACTTCTAGAATTTGCTAAGTTTCTGCATAATCGACAAAATTCAGATTCGGTGGATGCCGTAGAACTTGAGTCCAGTGCAGGGGAGATGTCATTTAGCGAAGGTCCTGTTGATTTAGCTGAGCAGGGAATTAGTAGAGAGCAGGCAGCTGACTGGCGATCGCGCTTACAAACCTTCGAGGACGATTGGAATCATCTAGACATGGCCGTCTATGACGAAATTTAATCGCGGTGACATTGTGCTTGTCGTGTTTCCAGACTCGAATTTGCGAACTGCAAAGCGTAGACCTGCGCTGGTTGTGCAAGCCGACAATCTGAAAACGGGATTGAGTCAACTCATTGTTGCGATGATTACCAGCAACTTGAAGCGAGCAGGCCACGCTAGTAGGATTTTGGTAGAGCGTCAGACGACTGTGGGTGAAGAGAGCGGCTTGATGACAGATTCGGTGATTATGACGGACAACCTGGCGACGGTACGGCTTTCTCAAATCGACCGCGTTTTGGGGGCATGGTCTGATACAGCTGCTTTGAATGCAGCGTTGTGTCACACTTTGGAGATTAGATAATAATGAAGAAGCCACGGGTGGCAATGACAGAGATGCAGGCGTTGAGTGCACTGCTAGAGGAGTAACTGAGAGCTCGACAACCAATCCTAATTTGAGCTTCTATCATATTGGGCGCTTAGGCTACAGCGGTTCAAACGCAAATGGTAAGATCCATACGTAATGATTACAAAGATAGTCGCAATGGCCGCCATTACTATTGAGCTTCCAGACCATCAGTTCCAAGCTCTACAGGCTTTAGCTGACCGGCAAGGCATTCCGCTAGAGGTGCTTTTGCGTTCTAGTTTAGAAAGCTGGACGACGTTTCAAGCCAGTGATTTTGTCGAGGCCGCAGACTATGTACTGGCGAAGAACCGTAAGCTTTATCAACGTTTGGCATAGTGCGCTATCTGACGCTGATTGAAGTCATAGAAATACACCGTAGGATTATCGATGAATCTGGGGGTGCAATGGGTATTCGAGATTTTGGTTTGCTGGAGTCGGCGATCGCACAACCGAGGATGACCTTTGAGCAGAAGGAACTTTATCCGAGTTTAGTTGAGAAGGTAGCGGCAGCAGGGTTCTCTCTCGTTATGAATCATCCGTTTGTAGATGGCAACAAACGCATAGGGCATGCGGCGATGGAAATTTTCCTCGTCTTAAATGGTTTGGAAATTAGTGCTTCTGTAGATGAGCAAGAAAGTGTTGTACTTGCTGTGGCATCAGGCGAAATGAAACGTGAAGCGTTTACAAGTTGGTTATGGCAGAATACGGCTACTTGCGATTGAAATAGCTTGCAGAAAGCATGGCTCGATTTGGGCTGTGAGGACTCTACCTATGAAAGGGCTGTATTGTATTTCGGTGGGACGCTGACGACTTGGTTTGTTGACTTTTTTGCTATTGGACGATGGAAAAGGGCTAACGGAAATACATTTTACGATGAGGTAGCAGCCATAACCTCTTGCAAGCTTGTAAAGCTACAAAATGCAATAATTCTGTTTGGCGTCGTGCGCGACGGCATCACCTACCGGGCACCCTGTCAGAAATGTATTCGCATGGTCGAGATGCTCTTATTCGGGGGGTGTGGGGGAAAACGCAATTGAGGCACCAGGCCAGAAATGCTTGCTTTCAAAGAGCCCCCACGCAGTAAGTTGAGCTGCCAAGCAGAGGAGGGGGCTGGGGAGGAAATCCCCAATTCTTGACGTCTTGCGTTTTGCTTCCATTCGCTTTTGCACAGCAATTCCTTCATCTTGAAAAATTTCTTTTAGTAGAAGCAGATATAGAGTAGTATCTCTACCGATGGGAAAGAAGAACTACGTGGAGAAGGCTGCTTGACAACTGTAAAGAAAAAATTGCCTAGAAGCTGGGAGTTAACTACTCTTGGCTTAATCGCAGAGATAATAATGGGTCAGAGCCCTCCTGGTAATTCGTACAATCAAGAGGGAGAAGGTACACCGCTTATTAATGGGCCTGTAGAGTTTGGCCCGAGTGCGTTCTCTAAAACAGTCCGTTCGAAGTTTACAACCGCTCCAAAGAAGTTCTGTAAGTCAGATGATTTAATTCTTTGCGTACGTGGCTCTACCACTGGTCGAATGAATATTGCAGGGTTTGATGCTTCTATTGGAAGAGGCGTTGCGGCTTTACGATATCCCTTTTGCCAGAATTACTTGAATACATTTATTCATGCCAAGAGGGAGGTCATTTTTAGATTGGGAACAGGTTCTACGTTTCCAAATGTCTCGTCAAAAGTTTTAGACGAGATTCCCATTCCTCTCCCTCCGCTCAAAGAACAACACCGCATAGTAAAAAAAATCGAATCCCTCACCACCCACAGCCGCAAAGCCCGCGAAGCGCTAGACGCCATCCCCCCATTGCTCGACCAGTTTCGGCAGTCGGTGCTAGCAGCGGCCTTTCGGGGGGATTTGACGGCGGATTGGCGGGCGGAGAATTTGGATGTGGAGAGTGGGGAGGAGTTGTTGAGAAGAGTGGAAGAAGAACGCCGTATTGAATGGGAAAAATTTGAATTTAATAGGATGAAGGCGAGAGGCAAGACTCCTAAAAATTCAAAATGGAAAGAACGGTATAAGATTCCTGAAATACCAGAAGTCTCTAATCTTCCAGAAATACCTTCCAGCTGGCAATGGGTAAAATTATCTACTCTATGTATTGAAATCGGCGATGTAGATCACAAGATGCCAAAAGCTCAGTCAGATGGCTATCCTTATATTTCGACTAAAGATTTTTTACCTTCTGGTGCAATAGATCTCAACAATTCAAAGAAAATATCTGAAGAAGACTACATAAAATTGTGTCGTAAGATATCTCCTGAGAAAGGAGATATTCTCTTGTCTAGATACGGAACAGTTGGGGAAGTGCGTGTGGTTGAAGACAGTCAACCATTCCAGGCTTCATATAGTATTGCTATTCTAAAAGTTGTTTCTAAAGACTTAAGTAGATTCATCGGCCTGGGGTTATCCTCAGAGATATTGCAATCGCAGATAAAGTTTTGGTCTCGTGGAGTAGCACAGCCGGACCTTGGCCTAAAACACATTAAAGAATTCGCTTTTCCTGTGCCGCCTGTAGCAGAGCAAATTGAGATTTTGCATCGTGCTGAGTCTCTCTTAGATGCCATCATGAATATAGAAGTAGCATACAAAAGTAACGAATCGTATTTAGCTCAACTCGATCAATCAATTCTCGCCAAAGCCTTCCGCGGCGACCTCGTCCCCCAAGACCCCACCGACGAGCCCGCCCACATCCTCCTCAATCGCATCCGCACCGAACGCGAGAAAACCCAAAAAGCAAAAAAGAAGACCAAACGAAAGAAGAGCTAGACGAGGAGGCAAAACGCAAGGCGTCAAGAATTGGGGATTTCCTCCCCACACCCCCCCCCTGCTGAGATGCTCAAGGTGCTGCCTGGGGGCCGAGCCTCCCCCAGCCCCCCCGAATAAGAGATCTTCGGCGAAGTGCGTCATGTGCTGCATTAAGTGATCGGTGGGTGAGAGCGTCACGCGTGACGCTCAACAGAGTGGGTTGCCCCAGAACCCTTTGAGTCATTGCATATTGACAACTTCACTTCGTACCAGGGCAACAACAGGACTAAATCTCAGGCATCCTAGTATGCCAATCGGTGGCTTGCTCATAGGCGTGACCAACTTCAAATAGCAAATCTTCCCTAAGCACATTGCTCACAAGCTGTAAGCCAATCGGCATACCCTGATTATCAAAGCCGCAGGGCACGCTCATTCCAGGCAGGCCCGCCATATTGACCGGAATAGTCATGAGATCAAGCAAGTAGAGGCTCAGCGGGTCGTCATTTTCACCCGTCTTGAAAGCAGTGCTCGGTACCGTCGGACTCACCAACACATCCACATCTTCAAACGCCTTTTCAAAATCTCGCTTCATCAGCGTGCGAACCTTCTGCGCCTTCAGATAAAAGGCATCATAGTAGCCCGCAGAAAGCGCATAGGTGCCAATCATAATGCGCCTTTTGACCTCCGCACCGAAGCCTTCAGCGCGAGTCTTGTTGTACATCGAAAGTAGATTGGGCTCTTTGGCACGCAGACCGTAGCGGACACCGTCGTAGCGGGCAAGATTGGCGGAGGCTTCGCAGGGGGCAATGATGTAGTAAGCCGAGACGCCATAGTTAAACCGGGGGCAGGAAACGGTTTTCACCTCCGCACCGAGCGCCTTTAGCTGTTCAATAGCCACATTCACCGCATCGCCAACCTGACTGTCGAGGCCTTCACCAAAAGTCTCTTGGATAATGCCGATTTTGCGGCCTTTGAGAGGCTGCTGGGTGTCCTTTTTTAAAAATTGGGTGTAGTCAGGAATCTCTACATTTAGGCTGGTGGCATCTTTGGGGTCGTGACCGGCGATCGCACTCAACAAAATCGCGGTATCTTCCACCGTGCGCCCAAACGGCCCAATCTGATCTAGCGAAGAGGCAAACGCCACCAGGCCAAAGCGCGACACCAAGCCATAGGTCGGCTTCATACCGACAATGCCACAAAAGGATGCGGGCTGACGGATTGAGCCACCCGTATCGGACCCCAGAGAAATCGGCGCTTGACCACCTGCCACTGCTGCCGCCGAGCCGCCAGAAGAGCCCCCCGGCACCCGCGAAATATCCCAGGGGTTTGCCGTGGTTTTGAAGGCAGAATTTTCAGTGGAGCTGCCCATAGCGAACTCGTCCAAATTGGTTTTGCCGACGAAAACAGCACCCGCCGCCCCTAGCCGCTCTGTCACAGTGGACTCGTAAGGGGGTACGAAGTCTTCTAGGATTTGGGAGCTGCAGGTGGTGCGGATGCCCTTGGTACAGAGATTGTCTTTTAGGGCAACAGGAATGCCCGCTAGCAGGCCGATCGCTTCTCCGGCAGCGATCTTTTCATCGACAGCCTTAGCCTGGGCAATAGCTTTTTCCACCGTCAGCGAGACAAAGCTATTGAGCTTGGGCTCTACCGCCTGCGCCTGTTCGAGCTGAGCCTGAGCAATCTCAACCGCGCTACGGGATTTGCTAGTGAGCTGTTGGTGCAACTCGCGGATAGCTGACATTGGGGTTCCTCTAAACAATCGCTCCAGTTAGCTAGGGTAGCAGGCTAATGCGCGCTCGGACCGAGGAATTCGGACGCACAAATCGAAAAAAGCGGCTCGGCTATTTGGCCGGGTTGTTTCACTGGATTATTTCGCCTAGTTATTTCCCGATAGGTGGCGACTCTTTTTGAAACCCTGGTTGAATAGTGCGTTCAAGACCTGTACATTTGGGCATTCTCGTCGCATAGCTGCGCCTGTTTGTGTTGTCTACTTTTTTCACCCTTGATGTCCGGCTTCTGGTATTCTGCTGCGATTACAACCACAGCTGCTGTTTTCCTTGGCATGACCGCCGATGTCGCACCTTGGTTTTTCACCCCTCCTACAACTTCATCTACAGACTCCCCAGCCCTCAAATCACCGGTCAAAAGCCACTATTCTCAGGTCGAGGCTCCTGGCGAACCTACGGCTGCGAGTTCGCAGCCAGTAGATGAGCGACTGAGTGACCAGCAGCGCTATCAGCGGGCCATGACCCTCGCGAACCAAGCCGTTGTTGCCTATCAGTCGGCCCGTCAGGCAAATGCGAGCTTGGCTGAGCAGCTTGCCTTCACCCATCAGGAGCGCAATCTCTGGCGAGACACCCTGGAGCTGTTGGCATCTATTTCGCCAGAATCCGCAGAGTACGACCCAGCCGCAAAGAAAATAGCCCAGTACCAGCAGCTGCTGGCGACTGCTGAAGGCAAAATAGAAACGGCAAATCGCACTTTTCTAAGTCAAATTATTCAAACGACTCGTATCGCGCCTCAGCGAGTGCATATCACGCTGTGTCAGCTTGGCGGACCGGTCACCGAGTCCGCCAAGGCACACAGGCAAAAGACCGACAGCCACACAGCACAGCTCAGCCGCGATCGCTGCCGTGAGCATCAGGGCGATATGCCGATGGCTAGTCCGGCCAGCCTAATCAAGCTGCCAATTGCGATCGCCCTGCTAGATAAAGTCGCCACCGAGAATGTCGACCTAAGCAGCAGAATATACATTGATCCCGGTAACTTTACGGAGAACGCAGCGGGGGCCAATATCGAAGTGGGCCAGGAGTATCCCCTCTCCCAGGTGATGACCCGCATGATCAATGAAAGCAACAACATTGCCACCAACCAGCTAATCGACTACGTCGGCCACGACGACATCGCCGAGACGCTCTCCAATCGGGGATACACCAGCACCCTAGTCGGCCATAAGCTAGCAGGCGATCGCATCCTGCCGAAAAACCCTGGTACCCAGATCAACCGAGCCACCACCAACGACATCACCGTGATGATGGCCCACACCTACAGCCTGGAGAACCCCGGTGACGAAGAGCTGCTCAAAGCCCTGACCAGCCAGAACGATCAGGAATTTGGCCATCAGGCATTGCAGGGACTGAATCCGGCCATCGAATGGCTGGGTGAAAAAACCGGTCAAAACAACCGCGTCATCGGCTCGACGCTGGCCATGAAAATCGGCGCAGATCGCTACGCGCTGACCGTCGCTATCGATCACAGCGCCGATCCCCACGCCGTGCGAGCCATCATTCGTCAGATTGCAGATTACCTGCTGGCAGCGGGGCCACTGACGTCCGAGTCCGAGCGATCCCCACGCCCACCAGAGCCAGATGCACCAGAAGTAGGCTCAGCCCCAAACGCGCCGGAGC
>JBCBJS010000009.1:0-142431 GCA_038523095.1 Cyanobacteria bacterium J06626_6 | reverse complement strand
CTTGGTGGCTGTAGGCATCCAAAGAATTTTGTCGGACCTGGTCTAGCAGCGTCCGAAACGTATTGAAAGTAGAGAAATCAGTTTGCAATACCAGCGTATTCATAAAGACACCGAGCAAAGATTCCGTTTCTAATCGGTTTCGGCCTGCAACGGGAACGCCCACAGCAATTTTTTCTTGGCCAGTGTAGCGATGCAGAAGTATTTGAAACGTGGCCAACAAAGTCATAAACAGGGTAACGCCTGCCTCCTGACTGAGCTGTTTTAGCGATTGAGTTAGTGACTGGGGGAGTATCAGTGATTCAGAACCAGCCCTGAACGTGCGTGTACCCGAGCGGGGATAGTCGGTTAGTAGTTCGAGGGCTGATGAATGCGTACCTAAGTGCTGTCGCCAATAGCTCAACTGCTTAACTAAGGCTGTTGAACTTAGGCATTGTTGTTGCCAGAGAGAGAAATCCTTGTACTGGATTGGCAGTTCTGGTATCTGAGACTTTTGATTAGTTAAGGTTTCCCTTTGGGAGGGCTTCGCCATCCCGTCATACAGGTGTCGCAATTCTGACAGAAGCAAGCCTTCAGACCAACCATCAAAGACAATATGATGCATTAATAGAAATAAAATATGCTCTGACTCCGAGAGTTCCAAAAGCATCGTTCGAATCAAGGGTCCTACAGCCAAGTCAAACGTCTTTCGCGCTGCTACCATGGCCAATTTTCTGGCTTCTGCTTCCCTTTCCTGATCAGGTAAGTGCTGCAAGCTGACAACTTCTGGGACTAGGGACCAAGGTGGTAAAATCTGTTGTATGGGCTCTCCGTTTTTAATGGGAAAAATCGTTCTCAATGCTTCATGACGATCCACGATTGTGCTGATGCTTTGACTCAGTATTTTTCGATCAAGCGGTCCCCTTAAATGAATGCCCAGAGGCCGGTTTGCGAAGGGGAGGTTTGGCTCAATTTGTTGCATCAGCCAAATACGTTTTTGGGCTGACGATAATGGAATATCGTCTAATATCTCGAAACGAGGGATGCGGCTATTGATTAGTGCGCGCTCTGCAGCAGCTTTATTTAACCGTTGTTTGATCAGGGCTTGTTTAAGCGCCTCTCGTTTTGACATCACCCATACCTCAAAATACTCGCCGAGAAGAAGCAATGGGTCGGCGAATGCTAGTGAGAGAAATCCCCTCACGCAGTGCAATAATAACTCCAGCAGCTTCCAGATAAGAACCCACTTCAATGACATTAGTCATCCGCATTTTGTCGTTTGTCACATTCAAAACTGTTTTGTTGTCTCGCACTGCAATGATTGGAATATCACCGTATTGAGCCGCCAATGCAGGAACACCTCCCAGACAAGAAGCTGGCAAAATCACTGCACCAATTTGGTTCACAGTTATAAGATGTGATGGCGGATTGTCAAGGCTATCTAGCGGCACGAGTCGAGGTGATTTAGCCAACCCCTTTAAGACGCAGAAGTAGTGGGGAATGGAAATGAACTCTGCCGATGCTCTTGGATTGTCTGTTGTCCGTTCCTTGCTATCTCGATAGTAGGGTAGTGGCGCGTGGGCAGTTGGGATTCTAAAAATCTTAGAGATTAGATGGGTGATGATAGCTTCGACACCACCAGAAGGGTTAGGCATTTTTCCCTGCAAGTGCTGCGCAAACATTTCTTGAGTGACGCCATGAATCACTGAGACACCACCAACAGCTGTTGCACCGCGGGCAACTAAACCAGCAACCGCTTCTAAGATGGCTTCTGGATGTAATACGGTTCCTACTGCGCATCCACTGGCGGCCCACTCAATCTTTACGCCCAGCTCCTCTTTCAGCACCATATAGTTACCACAGTCCAGCCCCTTGACGGCAAGGCCAGCATTGAGGGTGTTAATGACGTAATCGAGATGGCCAATGCCTGTCACATCGACAAAGGTACCAATTTTATTGCTGGCAACAGGCATAAGTCCTAAATACCCCAGCAAAAAGTCATCTAGTGCTTTGCCTTCAACATACAGCACATTGTCAGCCATTTCGTTGAGTTCAGAAGCATTTACGGCATTGGGATGAGTTACCAGAAAATCTACCGTTGCGGCTAACAAGTTAGTAGCTGGGCTGGCATCTCCAGCAAATCCGCCAATTTCGCACCCTACACCTGTTGGAATAATTTGTACTACCCCAAACGGGGAACCCTGAAAAACTTTTTTGCGAGGTTGGAGAATTTCTGTTGTTTCAAGCGATTTAGCATATGGGCTATTTGCAGGGTACTTGAGCGTAGTCACCTCAAAAATAGCCTTACTATCCTCCACCGCTACAATGGCGAATCGTAGTGGATATTCATGGGTATCGAGATGTTGTTTTATACCGGTTGATACCTTATCCAACCAGGAAATGTCTTGTTTTAGTGGAATGACATATCGCTGGTTATCAATCAACATCATTATTTTTCTTCTTTAAAGAAACTGAGACCTTGCATCATTCTCAATAAGGGTTGCGAAGCACAGAAAGATCCCAAAAAGGGCGTAGAAAAAGTTTTAAAGACGGTCGTAAAAACCATGGCTGAGCACGCCCAAAGGCTAGTGTATAGCGTAATTTCTCTGATGCCTAGTGTCTACACTGTGGTGGTCACCGGTATTGCAGAAGCGACAACGGCGGCAGGACAAGCGTCTGGTTTTGGGACTGCGAGAGGACGCGTTTTTGGCAATGACGGCGAAGACACCATTACAATTTCGGAAACGAGTAAGGGACCACGCAATACGTCTGGCGGGGGCGCTGTTAGCGCTTTTATTGATGGGGGAATGGGCAACGATACCCTGACAATTCAGTACAGTATCGACTGCTAGATGTCGCTTGCGTTGGTAGCAGCTTTTGCTTAAGCGATCGCAGCTTTCATTCAAGCGATCGCAGCTTTTGCTTATAAGTTTGCGCCAAACATATAAGTAACTCTGGGTATTGCAGGAGTAATCGCAGCTTTTGCTTAAGCGATCGCAGCTTTTGCTTAAGCGATCGCAGCTTTTGCTTATAGGTTTGCGCCAAACATATAAGTAACTCTGGGTATTGCAGGAGTAATCGCAGCTTTTGCTTAAGCGATCGCAGCTCTTGCTCATAGGTTTGGCCTATATATGTAGGTAAAAAGAGCGAAATACTAGTATCAAAGCACTCATAGCAACGCTCAACCGCCACGGTCATTCCGGGAGCGAGTAATAAACGGCGTTTTTGCAGGCAAGGGTATAGAGAGAGCATGGAAAATGCACGCTTGATAAAGGAAACTGCACGTGCAGGCCAGCTTGATTGCCAGCACGTCAGGATTAAGCTTAAATAAGTCAAGCTGGGTTTATCTACGTACAGAAAAGAAGGTGTTCATGTCTGATGAACGGGATGCTCTATACGAACGGGTAAGGGAAGCGCTTCCGAGTGAGGAAGCTGAAGCTTTGAAGCAGCTACTCTATCCAGCGTCGTCTCAGCATGTTTCACAAACGGGCAAGCACAATATAAACGCTCAGTCCGGAACGATACAGCAAGTAGGGGATCGCTACGGGCCTACCCCTGAAGATATCAGAGCAATCGTCGCGGAACTCATAGGTTCAAACGTCATCATTCGAGAAACTACGCCGGTGCAGCAAGCCGGACATCACGCCAGAGAGATACCGCTACCAACACTCTCAGTCGAACCTGCAATGGTGAAGCGTTTGAATTCCAGGCTGCTGACGTTAGAGGAAATTAGTAAATCTGGATACTTAGCAGAACCTCAGGGAGCTGAATTCAGTGCTATCAAAGAAAAGCTTTCTTCCATCGAATCACAAAATCAAGAATTGGAGCTGATATCGAATGACGTTGATCGCATACTGATGCAATCGATTCAGTCTCTGACTCAAAGGCTACAAGATCTGAGCAAATCACAAAGCGATACGCTGCTAGAAGCTCGTTCCCAAACTTGTATTGAGCAACAAATTCAAATCCTCGAAGATTTTCAGAAAGAACTTCGCGCGGGGACCCTAGTCTCTCGCTGGCTAAAAAGGGAAAAGGGCAACCTGACCAGTCTTTTGGTAAATCACGTTCTCGAAACTCATCCTCAAATTAAATCAACCTCATCGGAAAGGAAGCTTAAGCTCTTCTCCATTTCAGTAGAGCAGTTTATAGAACGTTTGGAATACTGTTTGGAGTGGGGAAGGCTCGACAGCTTAGAAAATCCGACAACGCCAATAGTGCTTGAAGATTCTGCTTATGCTGAAGCTTTTGAACAGCTTGTAAAAGAGTTTCCAGAGCACTTACCTAAAGATGGGAGAAACCAGCTAATAGAGTACGTCCAGCACTTAAAGAATAACCTCGAAAGCTACCAGCACATTGATATTGATAACTCTTGAGAAAGAAAGCTGTCAGTGGCTTCAGAAATTCGTTGAAACTACTCGCCTTCGTTAGTCTCAAGTTCCCATCTAAGTGATTGCTTTGTATTCAGTATGTCCAAGGCCTCTTTTGCACTGTCATCGATTTCCGCAATGGCTGTCGTAAATGCCGTGTCGAAAGAGCAAGCTTCGTTTTCCATGAGCTGCTGCACTCTAGTCTTTAGAGTCTCACGTGTTGACATAGGACTTATATATATCAGCTAATGTATGCACTCTCTTCTACTGAAAAGAAAGTACTCAACAGGATATTTCCGAGTCCTAATGGCGCTACTCAGGACTTAAGACTTGAGTAACAAAAGCAACAAATTAGATTCAAAACATGTATAAATTACAACCGAGGAACACATTCACATGTTCTCTGAAAAGCACAAAGACAAAGAAGTTTGGTCTACATTTGCCTATACTCTTTAGCTATTTTTTACTACACAGAGTAGAACAGATAACGCTCTCACTTACGTAAGAGCACCTAGAAATTAGATTACTGAATCATCAGTTTCAGTTCAAAAATGCTTCTAGTTCTTTCTTTTGCTTCTCTTGAAGCCTTTCGTAGGCCTCTTCCGCCCGCCGTTCGTACTCCTTCTGCGTTTCATCGACTGAACTATCTACTTGACAGCCTTCGTCTTCAACTTTCGTCAACCTCTCTTTTAGCCGGTCAAACGGGGCCATTAATTTCTCCTCTTGAAATATCCATAGAACTACCTACTACGATCAGCAAGGATTCCCAACCGGACGAAAAAATTACATCTCGAGGAAATGCTTAAAGGTCAATCTGAGCAAACTTCCTTAATGTAGTTCACATGAACTACATTGGCAATGTACGTTAGTGCCTAACAACAGCTCTCTTTTTTTGAAAAAGCGCTGTTTGAGAGATTCTTAACAATTGATGAAAATTTATGTTTTTAACAGCTAAAGCAGCACCAGCCCAGAACGAATACCGACTGCGATCGCTTCAGTCCGGCTCGTCACCCCTAGCTTGGCAAGAATCGCACTCACGTGAAATTTCACAGTGTGCTCTGAGATAGTGAGCTTTTGCGCGATCGCCCGATTCGTCAACCCACCTGCCAGCAGATTCAGCACCTGCACTTCCCTCGGCGTCAGTGGCTCTAGCAACACATCAGGTTCAACAGGCTGAAACGTTGGCTGCTGCGCAAACAAAGCTTCAGAAACTTCTGGATAGAGCACCGTAAAACCATTGCTGATAGCAGCGATCGCACTTCGCAATTCATTCGCAGACACGCCCACTGGCACAAGACTCACCAGCCCCGTCGCCATCAGCTGAACCATCGTCCTACGGATATTCGCCGCCCAGTTGCCAGGCTCCACCGCCAGCAGACCCAAAACAGACAAACTCTCCCTCACTGGCAGCGACTCCATCAGCTGCAAAAGTCTCTCCATCTCATCGGCATCCAGCATCGAAAGCTCCACAATCGCCAAATCAGCCTGCTGAGTCTGCAGCCAGTCGCTCAGTGCCTGCAGACTACTCACCTGACCCACCACTTGGGTTGTCGCCATAGTTGCCATCGCCGCCAGCCCAGCCCGCGTCACCGATTGCGCCGCGCAAATCACCACATCTTCCATCACCTCAGCGCTCGCCCACTGTCGGCACCACTGTCTGCAGCGTCCCGCCGCGCAGTAGCCTCACCTCCAGCGGCTGCCCCACACTCTGGGGCCCCAACGCGTTCTGCACCTGCCGCAAACTTTCCAGCGGTTCATTATTTAGGGCAACCATCACATCGCCCAACAGCATGCCAGCCTGCTCAGCCGCACTACCCGGCTCCACGCTCACCACCATAATGCCAACCGACTGACTCAGGCCGTGCTGCTGCTGCACATTTTCCGGCAGCGGAATCGCCTGCATTCCCAAGCCTAAGTAGCCCCGGCTAATCTTGCCTCGCTGCTGCAGCTGCGCCACCACAGCATCTACCGTCGCCGCTGGAATCGTCAGCACCTGTCGCCGCGGGCCAAACGTATTGAACCCCACCACCTGACCGCTGTGATTGATCAGCGGACAGCCAGCGCTCCCCCGGTAAATTTTCAAATCGACCACAATGTAGCGAGCAATTTGTCCGCCCTGCTGACTCTGCCAGGGTCCCCCCGCCTGACTCACCATTCCCAAGCTAGAGAAAAATCGACTGCCGCCCCGCCGCCCCGCCGAATAGCCCACCGTAGAAACGAGCTGACCCATAGCCAGAGCCTGCGCATCTCCCAAAACGGCTACCGGCAAATCCACCCCCTCAGGTAAAGTCAACACCGCCACATCCGTCGTCGGGTCACTGCCGAGCAACTCTGTTTCTAGCGTTTCGCCATCCGGCAGCAAAAGCTGAAGCCCTTCGGCTGAATTCAAGGCTTCGCAGGAAGTCACAATGAGTCCCTTGCGCCAATGGATGCCAGTGCCGGCAGCGCGGCGGCCCCGCACCGAAACGACCGCACGACTCGTCTGAGCGATCATGTCCGAAAGGTCTTGAGAAAAGGTCTCAAATGGAGTGTTCATAAGGCAGCATTCGTGAGTTAAAAGAAAGCAAAGCGCGAGCAGAATCTCTCACTGCACCCATTTTTATCGGCCCACTTAAACATTGACATCACCGAGATGACCAGGCACCAACCTAGAAGAATGGCTAGTAGTAGCGCCGCATCTTTCAAAGATTTGACCTGCGCGATCCCCAGCTCGTGGCACAATTGGTACAGCCCAAGGAATAGAAAACCGGACAATGAAAGAGACGTTTGAGATGGTGAGGCGGTTTACAGCGCTGTTTGTGATGCCGTGTTTGCTGGTGCTGACCCTAGGCCTGCAGAGCTGCTCGTCGGGAGTGAGCCTCCAGTCCTACAACGACAGCTACGAAGGGTACGAGTTCAAGTACCCCACCGGATGGGTGCCCGCCCAAGTCGAGAATGGCCCGGATACCGTCTTTCACGACATTATCAATTCAAGCGAAAACGTCAGCGTTGTCGTCAGCCCTGTCTCTGGTGGCAAAACCCTGCCCGATCTGGGCACGCCCACCGAAGTCGGCTATACCCTCTCCAAGAGCATCACCTCCCTCGCCCCGGACGACCGCAACGTGGAGCTAGTCAATGCCCAATCCTTTGAAGCGGGCGACAAGCTTTACTACGTCTTGGAATACGTTGCAAACCTACCCTCTGGCACTCGCCACGATCTCGCCAGCGTCATCATCCGCCGCGGCCAGCTCTATACCTTTAATGCCTCCCTGCCAGAAAGTCGCTGGAGCAAGCTCAAGGACACCATGAAGCAGTCAGTCGCTTCCTTCTCTGTTTATTAAGGTTATTAAGGGCGTCGCATTGAGCTGCGCGCCACCCCAACTATCCGGCTCTGACCTAGCCCTGACTAGGCAAATGCGCTGTTTACTTTGATTTCTTGCTAGTCTAGTTTTCTGAGGTTCCCTTCTCCAGCGCTTCCATGGCAGATATTCAGTTCGTGCTGGCTTCCGCATCCGTCGCACGTCGCAACCTTTTGATAGATGCGGGTATTCAGCCATTCGTATGTCCCAGCAATTTTGATGAAGATCAGGTCGTGATTAGCGATCCGAGGGAGCTGGTACAGGCACTCGCCCTAGGGAAAGCTACCGCCGTTGCGCCGCAGTTTCAGAATGCGCTGGTGCTGGGGTGCGACTCGATGCTGGCAATCGATGGCGTGGTGTACGGCAAGCCGGAAAGTAAGGAAGAAGCAATAGACCGCTGGAGATCGATGCGGGGGGGCTCAGGAGAGCTGCTGACGGGGTACGCGCTGATTGCACCGGGCAAAGAGCCGCTAGTGCGCTACCGGATGACACGGGTTTTCTTCGCAGATGTCTCCGATTACGAAATTAAGGCCTACATTGAAACGGGAGAGCCCATGCACTGCGCAGGGGCCTTTGCAACAGATGGCAAAGGCAGTATGTTCGTCGAGAAAATCGAAGGCTGCCATACGAACGTTGTCGGCCTGAGCATTCCGCTGCTGCGACAGATGATGCATGAGCTGGGCTATCAGGCGATTGATTTTTGGGGCCGATAGGAGAATTCACAAACGATGGCAAGGGCTCAGGGCAGCTACGCGCAATCTGACAGTCGGCAAGACGCCCGCTTTAAGCGGGGCAGGGCGACCAGATTGGGCTGGATTGGGCTGTGGACCCTTGGGGTTATTTTGGGTTTGGCCTATGTGGGCACCTACTACTGGGCGGAGGGGCTTTGGTTTCGTGAGCTGGGATTTTTGGCGGAGTTTTTGCTGCGATCGCGCACCCAACTCATCCTTGGTACCCTCACTCTGCTCTCTAGCCTTAGCTTCATTTTCTTCAATCTCAGCATTTCCAAACGGCTTCAGTTCAGCCAGAACTGCATTTTGCCCAACGCTGCGAACCTCAGTGTAGGCCTAGGCTTACAAAGTCTGCTGCCCGTACTTTTCGTTCTCTCCTTGGTCATAGGCACCGGCCTCTTCCATCATGCTCACATAGCACTCACCGAAATTCGCGAAGTGCGAGCCCCTATCCCAACCCCGCTGGGGCTGAGCTTCCCGGCAAACTGGGCGCTGGGTCAGCAGCTGGCTACGCAGCCCATTGTTTTGGGAGTTGTGGCTATCGGCGCGATCGCCCTCATCGCCTTTCCCACCCCGCTGATTCGCTTAAGCGCGATCGCCCTGAGCATTTGCTTCGCCATTATTTCCACAGAAGAATGGGCCCGGGTCCTACCTGCCCTCAGCCCGACGCCATTCGGACAGGCAGATCCGGTCTTTGCCCAAGACCTTAGCTTCTACATTTTTCAGCTACCCCTGTGGGAACTGGCAGAGTTCTGGCTTTCTGGGCTGCTCATGTTCGTGCTGACAGCCGTCGGGTTGGAGTATCTGCTGGCGGGCAATACCCTCAGTCAGGGGCGGTTTATTGGCTTTTCGATAGGTCAGCAGCGGCACCTATCAGCCATTGCCGCCGCGCTACTCGCCATCACGGCCCTAGGCCATTGGTTAGGCCGCTACGAGCTGCTGTATTCAGAGCAGGGCGTGACCTACGGCGCTAGCTTCACAGATATCCATGTGGATCTGCCGGTCAATGTGGCACTGAGCTTCATTGCTGCCGGGCTGGCCCTAGCCCTGGCGTGGCGTGCCGCAGGCGGAACGATGCTCACCCGCCGCCTTCTGAAAACCCGGCGCTTGCTCAAGGCCAGACCTGTGATTGGCGCGATCGCCCTCTATCTATTGTTTGCCCTAGTCGGCAACACCCTCGCCCCTTGGCTGGTGCAGCGCATCGTCGTGCAGCCCAACGAACTCCTGCGCGAAATTCCCTACATTGAGCGCACCATCGCCTTCACCCGCGCCGCCTTTCAGCTCACCGACATCCAAACCCGAGAATTCAACCCGCAGGGCACCCTCACCACCGCCAAGCTCGAAGAAAACGACCTCACCGTCCGCAACATTCGCCTGTGGGACACCCGCCCCCTACTCGAATCAAACCGCCAGCTGCAGCAAATTCGCCTCTACTACGAATTTGCCGACGCCGATGTAGACCGCTACAGCCTGGCTGGCCAAGACGATGAAGTCAATCGTCGCCAGGTGCTTATTTCTGCCCGGGAGCTAAACTACGAGCAGGTCCCCGAAGAAGCCAAAACCTGGGTAAACGAACACCTCACCTATACCCACGGCTACGGCTTCACCATGAGCCCGGTCAACACCGCTGGCCCCGACGGCCTGCCCGAATACTTCATTAAAGACATTGCCCACACCCCCAGCTCCGAGGTGATTGAGCGCTCCATTCCGGTCGACAAGCCTCGAATTTACTTCGGCGAACTCACGAATACCTACGTCATGACGGGTTCCCGCGTGCCCGAGCTAGATTTTCCCAGCGGTAGCGAGAACGTGTACAACCGCTACGACGGCGACGGGGGAATCAACATCGGCTCGTTTGGCAATCGGCTGCTGTTTGCCAAACACCTCCACGACTGGAAAATGCTGCTAACCGACGACTTCACCCCCGATACCCGGGTGATGTTTCGGCGCAACATCAAGCAGCGCATCCGGCGAATCGCCCCGTTCCTACAGTTCGACAACGATCCGTATCTGGTGATTGCCAATGCGGGCAGCAACTTCGCCACGCCCAAGGCAGAATCTGGAACCAACTACCTGTACTGGATGATCGATGCGTACACGACGAGCGATCGCTACCCCTACGCCGACCCCGGCAGAAACGACTTCAACTACATGCGCAACTCCGTGAAAGTGGTGGTCGATGCCTACAATGGCTCGATTCATTTCTACATCGCCGACGACAGCGACCCCATCATTCAAACCTGGGCCAGCACCTTCCCAGACATGTTTGAACCGCTCTCGGCCATGCCCGACACCCTCCGCGCCCACATCCGCTACCCCCAAGACTTTTCCCTCGTCCAGTCCAACCAGCTGCTGATTTACCACATGACCGACCCCCAAGTCTTCTACAACCGAGAAGACCAGTGGCGAGCCCCCAACGAAATCTACGCCAATGAAGAACAGGTGGTAGAGCCTTACTACCTGATCATGGAGCTACCCGGCGAAGAAGACGGTGAGTTTGTACTGTTGCGCCCCTTCACCCCAGCGCGAAGAAACAACTTGGTCGCCTGGCTGGCCGCCCGCTCCGATGGCGAACAGTACGGCAAGCAGCTGCTGTACCAGTTTCCAAAACAGGAGCTGGTGTTCGGCCCCGAGCAAATCGAAGCCCGCATCAACCAAGAGCCCGAAATCTCCCAGCGCATTTCTCTTTGGAATACCCAAGGATCAAGGGCCAATCAAGGCAACCTTTTAGTCATTCCAATCGAGCAGTCGCTGCTATACGTAGAGCCGCTATACCTAGAAGCTGAGCAAAACCGGCTGCCCATCTTAGCGCGGGTGATTGTAGCCTACAAAAATCGAATTGCCATGGCAGAGACCCTAGAACAAGGCCTACAAGCCATCTTCAGCGGTAGAGAAGATAATGCACCCACCATCATTCGCGAGCTAGAAGAAGGGGATGACGGCGTAGAAGAGCTACTGCTGCCCAGCCCCAATGGCACAGAAGCACCCGCCGAAACCGCACCCCCAGAAGCAGTGCCACCAGTGTAGAAGTGAGGGCCCCTTTCACTTGCTAAAAATCACTCTCGGGTCGAATACTCTGCCAAAGAAGTTCCACAACAGAATCGACATACTCTTCAGCCTCCGGTAGCGGCGCAGACCTCTGCAGGAAGACAACGTAGTGCATCAGGCTGCCAATCAGCATCATGGCCACCGTTTGAGGATTCTGACAGCGCATTCGGCCTAGGGCAGTCTCTCTTTCAAACAGGTCAGTCAGTAGCTTTAGCAGTTGAACCGGCGGCGCATCCTTCGACTTCATGAGCATGGCAGGCACAGAGAGCCCCTTCGATCTCAGCATCATCATTTTGGGAACCAGCTCGTGGAAAACGCCAATCAGCTCCAACCCTATCTCTCTGAGGTTTTCCTGCAGGTCACCTTTCCCCACGGTTGCTTCTACAAGCGGAGGGAAAGCATTTGTGGACATTCCCATCGCCGCAACAAACAACGCTTCCTTCGTCGGAAAGCGCTTAAATATAGACCCTTCTGAAATTCCTGCCGCCCTGGCAATTTCCTGGGTAGAAGCGCCAAATCCTTTCTCTAAGAAAACCGCTTGCGCCGCCTTTAAAATTTGCTCAGTGGTAATTTTGCGTGGCCGAGCCATGGAACCTTTTATAGCAAAGCGTGGGAGGCTATACTAACCTATTCCCAAAATACAGTACAGGCTTTGCACTGCCGCGGGCGGCGACAGTTGTTCTTTATGTCAGCTCACCACTAGGCCATCTTGAATCCGGATTTGTCGCTTGGCCTGTTCGGCCACCTCGGTTTCGTGGGTAATAATCACAATCGTAATATGCTGACGATTCAGCTCATTGAACAGGGCCATCACCTCTTTTGAGGTTTGGCTGTCGAGCGCGCCTGTGGGTTCATCGGCGAGGAGTAGGGCGGGCTCATTTACGAGCGCGCGGGCGATCGCAACCCGCTGCTGCTGACCACCAGAGAGCTGATTGGGCCGATTGTCCATGCGATCGCTCAGTCCTACCTTCGTCAGTGCTGATTCAGCGCGATCGCGTCTTTCACCTTTTGGCACCCCGGCATACACCATCGGCAGCATTACATTTTCCACCGCTGTCGACCGTGGCAACAGATTAAACTGCTGAAAAACAAAGCCAATCTTCTGATTGCGAATAAAAGCGAGTTCATCTTTACTGAGCATCGTCAAGTTGCGCCCCTCCAGGAAATAACGCCCTTGGGTAGGCTGGTCAAGGCAGCCGATGATATTCATCAGCGTTGATTTTCCTGAGCCCGATGCCCCCATAATCGACACATACTCGCTGGCACGAATCATCAGGTCAATGCCCCTTAAAACAGGAATGGCGACATCCCCTAGCCGGTAGACCTTTGTAATATCTGTCATCTCAATCATCGGTTTGCCCCCAGTCCAGACAGCTCCTGCCTCGCGTCAGTCTATTCACTTCTTAGCGCCACAATCGGATCGAGGCGAGACGCATTTCTCGCAGGCACCACGCCTGCCACCAAGCCCACCGCCGTTGAGAGGCCAAAGCCCGCCCCCACAGCGCCACCAGAAATAACAAACGGAAACTTAAAGGCAGCTGCCGAAACAAAAGTAACCGCAACGCCGAGCGTAATGCCCACGCCGCCGCCAATCAGAGAGATCACAATAGACTCTGTTAAAAACTGGCTCAAAATAGTGCGCTCGGTGGCACCTAGCGCCTTGCGGATGCCGATTTCGCGGGTCCGCTCAACCACCGACACCAGCATGATATTGGCAATGCCGATGCCGCCCACAACCAGAGAAATAGCTGCGATCGCAACAATCAGAGTCGTCAGCAAGCCCAGCACCGTAGTCAGCGTTTCTAAAATATCCGCCTGATTAATCACTCGAAAATCATCGTCTTCCGGCAGCGCAATATTGTGACGCAGCCGCAAAATGTTCTCCAGCTGAAATTTCACCGCCTCTAGCTGACTCTCATCCTGGCCCTTTACATAGATGCCATTCACCGACACTCCCATCAGCGAGTTGTTGCCAATCATCCGCGCTGACATGGTGGTTAGCGGGATATAAATCGCATCATCTCTATCCTGCGGTCCCTGAGATCCCTTCACTTCCATCACCCCAATCACGTCATATATTTCGCCCTGAATTCGAATTCTCTCTCCAATGGGATCGACAGCTGGAGAAAATAAATTGGCTTGAACCGTCGGTGCGATCACCGCAACCGACGCTGAATTGTCGAGTTCTTCCTGAGAAAAAAATCGTCCCGTGGCCGGGTAGGTATTGCGGGCATCAGGATGGGCCAAATCCGTGCCATACACAGTTGTCGATGTGTTGTTCTCACCGTACACAACCTGGGCATTGCGCTGTAGGTAGGCCGATACCGTCGTTGCCGAAGGGGCTTGCTGTGCGATCGCCTGAGCGTCTTCCCAAGTGAGCGTAGTCACCGAGCCTTGTCCCTGGCTAATGCCCCCACTTTCAGCCGACCCTGCCATCACCTGCAGCACATCGGTACCCAACCCTCGAATGCTTTCCTCTGTCGATTTTTGAATGCCCTGCCCAATGGAAGTAATCGAAATAACAGAACCGATGCCAATAATCACACCTAGCATGGTGAGCGCGCTACGCAGCTTGTTGCTCCACAGCGCTTCCAAAGCCATTTCTACAATCTCTACTTGAGAGACACGATGAGCCTGTTTTTCAGGTCGTGTTGCCTGCTGAGGCAAGGGTGATAAAGAGTCGCCTTTAAATAGAGACATGTTCTTTCAAGCGCGAATGTTTCAACGAAATTGGCCTCTCCCGCCCTAGCCAGGCGGGAATGCAAAGCCGCCCCTTTCTTCTTCTTCAGAAGGCGGAGAAATCAACACAAGTTCATCGCCTTCTAGCCCAGCAGTGACTTCTGTTTTACCCTGGGCAGTCTCGCCGGTTTGAATCGTTTGGAAAACAGGCTCTCCCCCTTCCAAAACATACACACCCTCTCCCTCTGCGCCGCGCACCACCGCAGCATTAGGCACTAGCAGCGCATTCTCCAAACGGCCCACTTCAAACTGCGCCTCCACATTCATACCCACCCTCAGCTTTTCTGCTTCGGGTAGATCGAGCGATAGTCTCACTTCGAAGCTGGTGACATTTTGGCTGATGGTTGCCTGGGCAGCGATTCGCTCTACCTGTCCTGTGAAAGTTTCACCCGGGAAGGCATCGGCTCGTATCACAACGGGCTGAGCAATTTCTACCTTGGAGATTTGAGACTCGGGGAGATTGACAACGACTTCATTGCGATCGCTCGAAAGCTGCAAAATAGAGGAAGAAGAAGAAGACTCTGTCCCCGCTCCCGAGACCGAAGGACTCACAAAAGCACCCAGCTCAGCGTAGATTTGGTTGACCACACCATCAAAAGGCGCCGTAATTTCAGTGTCTTGAAGCATCGCCTCTGTCGTTTGAAGGGTGCCTTCAGCTGAGCGCACCTGGGCGCGGGCTTGGGCAATATCCTCCGAACGGGTACCCGCTTTGAGCGCAGCGACACTCTGTCTCTGCTGCTCTACGCGGGCCTCGGCCTGGGAAATTTGCTCATCGCGGGTACCGGCAGCTTGCAGAGCCAAAGCTTCCTGCGCTTCTCGAACTTCAGCGCTGGCGACATCTCGGTCGGCCCGCCTCTGCTCGGCCTCCTCCCGGGAAATGGCCCCCGCGCTATAGAGCGACTCATAGCGCTGCAGGTTGGCATTCTGCTGCTGAAGCGTGGTGCGCGCCCGCTGCAAGCGCGCTTCAGACTGGGCAATTTCCTGCTCACGGCTGCCCGAGCGCAACTCCCGCAGGTTCGCTTCCGCTTCGGCTAGCTGGGCTTCGGCCCTGGCAATGTCTTCCGGGCGATCGCCTGCTATCAGCCGGTCCAAATTAGCTTCTTGCTGGGCTAGCTGGCCCTGCGCCTGGATGAGTTCGCCGCGTAAGTTGGAATCATCCATAAGGGCGATCACTTGACCTTGGGTAACGCGATCGCCCTCCTCCACCAGCAGCGTCTGCACAACACCTGAGTTTTTAGGGCTCAGGTTAATCGAGCGTTCAGCCTCCACCGTGCCATTGGCCGTAATCACTACCGGAACCGTCGCCCGCTCCACCCCCTGAGTTATCACATCCGCATCTAAAGTTCGCCCCCTCAAAAGCAGACCTCTACCAAAGAAAAGCCCCAGCAGTATTAGGGAAGAAAGCAGCGCCCAAAGCCATCGGCGAGAGAAATCAATTTTGGGAAAGGCAGCGCGTATACTTAACACTTCAGACAGTTGATCCTCTTTCATCTGGTTACCTTTTGGACATCTAGTTCTTTCCGTACCCAACAGCGCCTAAACAAGCCCTTTAAAACAAACTAAAAAGACTAAAGTTGTAGCCCACACCCACCAACACACCCACATCTGTTTCGTCATCCCCGAAGCTGACGTTCAACCGATTTGTCAGCGTAAAATCTTTACCCAGGGGGACATCCACCCCCGCACTGATCAACGGAGCCACATCATCAGCAATCGAAACACCCCCACCCACAAAAGGCGTCGCGATTGTTCTGCCCTGCCCATTGGGAATAGCGTACTGACCGGTTAAAGCAATCGCCGACGTAATATCATCGCCAAAGACAGTAGAGCTACGAATCGAAAGATACTCAAAGATTTGAGTGCTGTTGACAAGGGTAAAAGCACCCTCAGACAGCGCTGTCTGACCACCACTTAGTCCGATATTGCCACCAATACCGATGTAGCTACCCGAAGAGCGTTCATTTTCTTCGGCATCTACCACCACTGGCACCTCTTCTGACTCTTCTGACTGGGCGATACTCGGCAACCCCCACAATGGACCCATCGCAACAAGAAATAAAGCAAACCAACGCATTGACAACGCCTCTAAAATATATAGAATTGAACATTTGGCAGGCGTGGGGAAGCATCTGACAATCAAACACTTATCCCCATTGCTACTACCAAAGCTTACAAAGCAAAAACAAAACAGAAGCGTCTTCAAACAAAAAGGATTTTACGCAGAAGAACATCAAACACAACAACGAAACCAGGGAATTAATTTCTATCCAACGGACGGCCTCCCTCAATCTGAGCACGCTGTTCAGGGGTCAACACATCCATCAGGTCGGCCTGAGCAGTACGCATAATGCCCATGACTGAAGAGCGCTGACCTTGGTCTAAGCTCATCATCATGCTACGCATATCACCGCCCTCAGCCTGCCTCTGTTGAAATGCCTCCATTTGTGCGGGCGTTAACACATCCGCCATTTGCACAGTCATATCAGCCTTGATGGCCTCAATCTCATCTTGCTGAGCGGTGGTCAGGTCCATATTCTCGATCTCAGCCAAAGCTGAGCCCGGCCTGCTCTTGAGTCCTGCCTTTTCGACCGTTAATGCAGACATCTCAGCCGCCTGAACAACAACACTCGGATTGTTCGACGCCTCAAGGCCAATATCTATCAGCCCCAACGCAACCGCCGCACCCACACTAATTGAAGTAAGTCGATAGTTCATAATCTTCCTATATTGGTTTGCCAGAAAATAACAATCTTCTCAAGCCGCAGGGGACCCGAAGACAAAAAATGAAATAGCGAAAGAACTCCCTGCGCGCACCACTAGCGAGCAAAGGGAAAGCCTCGTGGCATTGAGTTACGACCCCGAAGTGGACCTGAATCACGGTCCGACCTGCCCTCGCGTTCATCGCGCAGATCCTCCAGACACTCTGCCCGGTCATCGGCATCGTCCTCATCGCGACAGTCTTCTATCTCATCTTCAAAATCTTCCCGCCGATCTTCATGCTCATCCTCGAAATCTTCCCGTCGGTCATCCAAGGCTTCTCGGCGATCTTCCCAGTCGTCGCTGTCTTCTCGACTGGATCTATCGGAGCGCTGCGGACGCCTGTCCCCACCGGGAAACTGAGCTAGCCTATCAGAACCATCCCGAGAAATCGACACCTGCCGAAGTGCAGCAATATCCGAGAAGTATGCCATTGCAGTCCCTCCTGAGGCGGCAACTAGTCCTAGCGCGATCGCAACCGAAGAAAGTGACCTTAAAACAGTAATTTTCATGGTTAAAGTTCTCTTACGTGCTTAGTTTCTTGAGCAAACTGTGAATAGCACAAGCTATTAATGAGTGACCGCTCACTCATTAATAGCAGAGATATCAAATACGTCAAGCCCCGACCGAAAAAATCATCGGACCAGCCTCTATCGGGACAACGGCAGGAAGCCCATTTGTGACGAACTATTGCTGCAGTGAGTTCAGATGCTGTGCATCGCGAGTATCGTATGGGCAGCCACACATCTCGTTTAAGTCGCGATTTTCAAGTTGTGGTGTGCAAGTCGAGATTTTTAAGCTGTGCTTTTCCAGGGCGCACATCCTATGACGTCTTCTCCGATTGCCTCTCAGACCGAATCATCCATCAAGCCGCTGGCCATCTACTGGCTGATCGGGCTCATTGTTGGCGTTACCTATCTAAATGCAGATTTCAGGCAGCTACCCACCGACTTTAGCGATGGCCACTGGATATCTATCTGGATTGGACTTGCCATTACGGCAGTGACCACCCTTGCCTATGCCAAAATCTCGACCCGCAGCGGGCGATCGCTCCACGTGCCAACTCTCATTGGCTTTCCCTTGCTAAATGGCCTATTTGAAACGGCGCTCTTTCTGGCCAGCTTCAAGCTAGGCACAACGGCTGTAGCCCGCTGGACCAACAATCCGACGTGGCTGTTCCTAGCAGGCATCTTCACATTCTGTGCCTACTCCGGTGCTATTCACGCGCTCTTTTGGCTACGCATTTTGCCCCCCCACCTAAACAAAGACAGAGCACTGAACAACTTCCGGCGGGTGTGGATGGTCGGGCTCGTTGCGGTGAGCGTACTGTGGGGCTGGCTGTATTTCGCCTACCAGGACGTTTGGTCAGTGGTAGTGCTACATGCTCTCTTCGATGCAGGCATGGTCTACTGCATCAACTATCAGCTACTTACCACAGACACGCCTTGACGCAATGCATCTTCGCTGATCCATCGCTTGCTGCGCAAAAGCATAATGAACAACAACTAAAAACATCAGGTAAAAGCGTCCTGCTTATGTCGGTCAACCAGCTCTGTAGCTTCGCTTCGCGCGCAACTATTCTTTGTATAGCTGCCCTTTGGTAACTAATCAAGAGGCTTTAGCAGAAGTGATATATCCGTCCATCCATAGGCAAGTTCGGTGAGCCTGTTACCGCCTATTTCGATATCTTTACGCTGTATTTTCTGTCCACCCAGCGCTTCGTAAAACTTGCATGCAGGGTTATCTTCTAGCACCCAGACCAGCATGGAATGGACATTCATCTGCGTCAATCTTTCGACAGCTAGTCGAACCAGCCTGCGTCCGATTCCTTTGTTCTGATAGCTTCTCAAGAGGTAGAGAGCGTTGATCTCACCTCGATAAATCTGATTACCTGTACGCTCTCTACCCCCGTTCACAAATCCAACAATTCGGCCAGCTTCATCCTCTGAAACGTAGGTGAAGCCGTTGAACTCAGAGGCCAAATCAAAAACTTTCTGCCAAGCATTCTCTCTTTTCTCGCAAGATAAACCAGAAAGTACCTCATCAGGAACAATTCCCAAATATGTACTTCTCCAGGTGTCTACGTGAACTTTTGCAATGGCAGGTATATCACGGTAAGTCGCCTCCCTCATCACACTCATACGTCAGCACCAAAGACACATCCACTTGGAACAGGCGTATCCTTTTTCTGCATTTGATACGCTTGGTGAGGCTCGATAGGCTAGCGCCAACGCTGACGATTCGTGCTGGTGCGCTACCACACCGACACGAATCAACAGATCGTCTAGCTGCAGAGCTAAGCAGAGGAGCTCTCCTCAGCTTAGCCGAAGTACTAGCCAACCAAGTGAGCTTCCAGGAACCACAGACGCTTATCGATAGTCCGAGAAATCTCTACGTACAAGTCGTTTGTATCTTGATCGCCTAGCTGATCGGCCTTGTCGATGCTTTCTCGGAGGTGCTTGCCATAGGCAGCATATCGGTCAGCCAGCGCTGCCACATGCTCCATGCCACCCACCGCGTCAAAGTCGTACTCTGGCAAGATCGATTCGCTAGCGGCGATGCGTACTGTCCCCATCGCAGTTCCGGCGAGCGCCGTAATTCGCTCGGCGACCATATCGCTGTACTCTTCTAGCTCGTCGGCCATTTCATCGAACAGTAGATGCAGCTGATAAAAGTCTTTCCCTTTCACATTCCAGTGAGCCTGCTTGGTCTGCGTACGCAGGTCAGTTGTTGCCGCCAGCGTACCGTTTAGCATGTCCGCCACAGACTGGCGAGTGTCTAGCGGGAGGTCAATCCGAGTGGGGTAGAAAGCTGATTTAGAAGTTGTTGCAATCATAGGGCCTCCAGAAAAGTGAGCGCTGTCTAAATAACGTCTAACTAAGGTTAAAGGGCCAAGACATTAGTTTGAGTCTTGTCATTACCTAACTTTAGACTTAACTCACCGCTTTATTTCAACTACTTAATCATACTCATAACGACTTCGCTTTAGCAAGCTTATTTGTCAATTATCCTAAATTTATTCCTTTAGAAATAGACTGTTAGAAATAGACTGTGCTGATCAGTCATATTGACGTGCCAAACACCGCTAAAGCCACTAGTTGCTTAATCTCACCTATCTTGAGCTGGCATAATCAGCTAGCGTTCAAAGGCCTTTGAGAGCTTGCTATACTGCGCTGTATGGTCACTTCATATACGAAAAAGTCCGTTCCGCATGAGTATCAGCCCTACGTCGCCCACGTGAAGCAGCGTAAGGCTGAACGGCGATCGCAATTAAAGAAGCGTCACCAAGCAGGGCTAAAAAAGGCAAAAGAACTTGCCGATATTCTCAAGGCCGACTTTGGCGCTACACAAGTCGTCCTATTCGGCTCCATGCGCTCAGTCAACACGATTCGAATGAAGTCAGATATCGACCTGGCGGTTTGGAATTTGCCCTTTGAAGACCATATCAATGCGCTAACCGTCTTGATGGCCCATGCCAGCCCCTTCGAGGTAGACTTGGTCCGTATCGAAGAAGCGTCCCCTAGTCTGCAATCACACATATTGAAAAATGGAATTGCGCTAGGTGAAACAGTTCCTAAAACCGACGAATTTGCTGGGGACAGTGCACCTGTGAAAAATTACGGCGCACTTATAAGCAGAATTCGTCAGTCGATGACAGATCTCAGCGGCGAATACCAACACGCAAGTCATCAGGCATCCCTCGCAGAAGAAACAAAACAGGATGTTTACTGGACTGCCGTCGGTTTAAGCATGCACGGCTTTTACACAGGTTTAGAGAAGACTTTTGAGCGAATTGCCGATAGCGTAGATGGCGGGCTAATCACCAGTCAGACCGGCCAGTGGCATAAGGACTTGCCAGATCAAATGATGCTTGGGATCCCAGGGGTTCGCCCCGCAGTTATCGATTCTGAAACCCGACAGTGTCTAGGCCAGCTTTTGTCTTTTCGGCATGTAATTCGCAGCAACTACACACATAGGCTAGACCCCGAAAAGATCGCTGCCAACTTTCGCCAGCTAGAAGCTAGCTACAGTCACATCACGCAGCAACTCAACGAATTTTGCCAGTTCTTAGCCTCAGTCGATTGAGCTAATCGATTGAGCACCAACGCCAGGAAACGAATTGCACTATTTCTGTCATGTTGGTTAGGAGGTCATGTTGGTTAGGACATTGTCATATTGGCTGAAACCTTTGTATGGTCTCAGCCAATATGACTCGCGGCGTACGAATGCATCCGTGCGCTTGCACTAACTTGCACTAAGTAAAGGCGATAGCGATACAATTGCCGATGTGATCGAAGATATATAAATAGAGAACCCCTTACAAAGAAGCATTTATGACTGCCGCTGCACCTGCAAAAACCGCCACCGACAGTAAATATGAAGCCGTTATCGGCCTCGAAACCCACTGCCAGCTGAGCACTGAGACTAAGATTTTCTCCACCAGCTCAGCAGCCTTTGGCGCAGACCCCAACACCTATATCGACCCGGTAACCATGGGCCTGCCCGGCGTGCTGCCCGTGCTAAACGAAAAAGTGCTGGAGTACGCGGTCAAAGCAGGGCTAGCGCTCAACTGCCAAATTGCACCTTACAGCAAGTTCGACCGCAAGCAATACTTCTATCCCGACCTACCGAAGAACTATCAAATTTCTCAGTTCGACCTGCCCATTGCCGAGCACGGCTGGCTCGAAATTGAGCTGATCAAAGACGGCAAACCCGTCCGTAAGCGCATCGGCGTCACCCGCCTGCACATGGAAGAAGACGCAGGCAAACTAGTACATGCCGGGAGCGATAGCCTATCGGGCTCCGCCTATTCACTGGTGGACTACAACCGGGCGGGTGTGCCCCTAGTAGAAATCGTCTCAGAGCCAGATATTCGCTCTGGCGAAGAAGCCGCTGCCTACGCTGAAGAAATTCGCCGGATCATTCGCTACCTGGGCGTTGGCGATGGCAACATGCAGGAGGGCTCGCTGCGCTGCGATGTCAATATTTCCGTGCGTCCGGTCGGCCAAAAAGAATTTGGCACGAAGGTCGAAATAAAAAATATGAATAGCTTCAGCGCGATCGCAAAAGCCATTGACTACGAAATCGAGCGGCAGATTGCAGCGGTCGAAGCAGGCGAACCCATCTATCAGGAAACCCGCCTCTGGGAAGAGGGCCCCCAAAGAACCAAGAGCATGCGCTCCAAGGAAGGCTCTAGCGACTATCGCTACTTCCCAGAGCCCGATCTGCCCCCCATCGAAGTCTCTGCTGACCAGCTCAATGGCTGGCAAAGTGAGCTCCCAGAACTGCCCGCCCAAAAGCGCAAGCGCTACCAAGAAGACATTGGCCTATCTGCCTACGATACGGGCGTCATGATCGATGACCGGGCTGTCGCTGAGTATTTTGAAGCGGCGATCGCCACTGGCGCTTCCAGCAAACTCGTCGCCAACTGGATCATGAGCGACATTGCTGGGTACCTTAATGCTGAAAAGCTGAGCATTCGAGATATCAACCTCACCCCCGACGCCCTTGCCGAAATGGTGAAGCTGATTGAAGATGGCACCATTAGCAACAAGATCGGCAAAGATATTCTGCCAAAATTGTTAAGAAATGGCGGATCGCCAAAAGAAATCGTGGAGAAGGAAGGGCTCAGCCAAATTTCCGACCCCGGTGAGATTGAATCGATGATTGACGAAGTCATCGCGGCCCATCCCGACGAACTTGCTAAGTTCCGCGCTGGCAAAACCAAGCTCAAAGGCTTCTTCGTTGGCCAGGTGATGAAGCGAACCGGCGGACGGGCCGACCCAAAACTCACAAACCAGCTACTGGGCAAAAAGCTCAATGCCTGACATCACAAAAATATAGTGCTGTGACAGGCGTGCGAACCGCGAATACTTAGTGTAAAATTGTGAGCCACTATCAGCTAAAATCACGCAAGAAAGCCCGAAAGTCCTACAATACGAACAAATAATTCTAGAATCGGAACAAAAGAAGGGGTTACACCCCCCACCCCATGTGCCATAATGTATGCATGTAGATGCACCCTGATGGTAGGGAGAGCCCCAACGGCTCTCCTTTTTTCTTTTTTAAAGCAAATGGCCAAAGCAACGGCCAAAGCAACGGCAGACAACGCAGCGACAGAACCTCACCTATAGCCAAGCCCGAAATCGCTCGCTTCCGTAACTTTTGACAGAAGCAGCACCAAATAGCAACTCGATACACTGAGGCGACTCATCAGCTTGGTGCCAGGAGCTTCTTTGCAACTCAATCTTATGGAGGCTGATACCCTCAGCCAAAAGGCCATCTCAATCCATCAGCAGCTCTGCGCTGAATACGGCTGTCCTATCGCCTACTTTCACAGCCTGGACCCGCTCAGCGAGCTGGTTTCCGCTCTGCTCTCCCACCGCACCAAAAACAAGGACTCCGGCAAAGCCTTCAAGCAGCTGAGGCAGACCCTGCCTACCTGGGAAGCCGTTCGAGATGCTGACATTCAGCAGGTCGAAAGCGCGATCGCACCCTGCACTTGGCCAGAGCAAAAAGCGCCTCGCATTCAGCAAGTGCTCCGCCAAATCACCGCAGAAAAAGGCACCCTCTCCCTAGACTGCTTAGCCGACTGCACAGTAGAAGAAGCCAGGCAGTGGCTAGAAACCCTCAAAGGCGTCGGGCCCAAAACTAGCGCTGCCGTCCTCTCTTTCAGCACGCTGAGAAAAAGAGCCCTCCCCGTCGATAGCCACCACCACCGCGTCGCGATCAGAATCGGGCTGCTAGAAGAAAAAGTCGCCGTCGGTCCTTCCCACGCCATTCTCGAAGCGCTGCTACCTAGCGATTGGTCTGCCCAGCAAGTGTACGACAATCACGAAGTGATGATGCTCCACGGCCAGCGCTGCTGTCACTACCGCAGACCTGAGTGCGATCGCTGCATCATTTTGCACCTATGTCCCCACGGTCAGGCCCTGACCAGGCAGTGAGCGTCCTAAAGATTCTCCATACCTCTACAGCACCCGCTCAGTCCAAGCAAAATACTGAAAAGCACTACTTGTACACAATGTATAGCCAACGTCCTGATGCATTAGGACGTTGGCTCAGAAGAGTTGCTTATCTACTAGGGATTGTAGCCTTGAGCAAGTGTCTTAAGCAACTCTTCGAAAGCTATATATTGCACTAGGCCTTATCCTATAGCCGCTCACTCATCGCCCTATACTCACTACGCGTCCGGGGTAAGCCAGTTCCACGGTCTTTTCCACGGTCTGACGGGTCCGACAGTGGCGCATCGGCGGCAAACTTCGCATGGCTATCAGGCCGAATCTGCGAGCCGAAGCGATTCGCATACACCTGAGTGAACTCCGCACCAAACAGCAATATCTGAGCAGAGTAATAGATCCACAGCAGCAAAACAACGAACGACCCGGCTGCGCCATAGGCAGAGGCAACACCGCTGTTGCCTAAATACAGCCCAATCAAGAATTTACCAATGGTAAAGAGCAGTGAGGTAATGGCGGAGCCCACCCACACATCGCTCCAGGCAATTGTCACATCTGGCAATATCTTGTATATCAGCGCAAACAACAGGGTAACAACGCCAAACGAAATCAGTGCATTCAACAGCTGTAAGCCCACTTCCCAATTCACCAGAAAGCCGCCAAAAACGCTGCCGATTGCAGAGATACCCGCGCTGAGCATGAGCGACACCAGCAGCAAAAAGCCAATCACCAGCACCATACCAAAAGAAAGCAAACGGTTGCGTATCAGATTCCAAAGACCGCCGCCTTTTTTGGGTACTACGTTCCACACCGTATTCAGCGCATCCTGCAGCTGAATAAACAAACCAGAAGCACCAACAATCAGTAGCCCAATGCCGATTAGCGTGGGCCAAAGCTCCCCGCTATTTTGAGAGCGATTGGCTAGCATTTCGCGAACCAGTTCGGCAGCGTTCTCCCCCAGCAGGCCCTGCATCTGCTCGATGATTCGCGCTTGCACCATCGCTTGGTCAAACAAAAAACTGGCAACCGCAATCACAATCACCAATATCGGTGCTAAGGAAAAAGTGGTGTAGTAGGCCAGAGCCGCTGCGAGCCTAGAGACTTTATCACGCTGCCATTCTTCAAAAGTTTGCTTAAGAACAGACCAAAAAGAAGAAAACGTCATAAAAAACCAACAACGAAAAAAAGCTCAAACGAAACCAGATAACCGCTAGCTAATCAGTCCAGAACGAAGCGCGCGTACGGCTGCCTGGGTGCGATCGCTCGCACCCAACTTATTCAAAATATTGCGCACGTGGGTCTTCACCGTGCCCACCGTGACAAACAGCTTCTCAGCAATCTGGGCATTGCTACAGCCCGCTACGATGCACTCCAAAATCTCCAGTTCGCGAGCAGTTAGCGGATACGCCTCAATGATCTGCTCATACTCAGGATCAACCGCCCGAATTTCTACGGTCTTACTGCTAAAGTCTTCACCGACTGCGGCAGTGGGCTTCACCTGAGAGAGCACCAAGCTCGCAATCGAAGGATCAATCCAAGAGTTACCTGACTGGGTCTCTTTAATCGCAGTAATCAAATCTTCAGTGTCGATCTCTTTTGTACAGTAGGAATCAGCTCCCGCTGCAAAAGCCGCTAGCACGGCTCGCTCGCTATCATGCATCGTTAGCATGAGGATGCGAGTATCGCTTTCAGGATTCTCCTGCCTAAAGCGCTGAATTAGCTCGATGCCGTCAATATCTGGCAGGCCTACATCAACAACGGCAACATCAGGGCGCATTTCCTCTATGAGAGAAAGCCCCTTCTTACCATTGTCAGCCTCACCCAAAAACCTAAGCCCTGCCTGACGAAAAGCAGCCCTCAGTCCCATCCGAGTCAAATCATGGTCTTCAACCAATGCAACACTAATCTCTTGATCTATCATGAGGGACTAACTTTCCTTAGGTGATTGCGACAGTTGCTTTTATTGCAACCTAACTTTGACCTGCCAACGGTTTAAACATTAAATTCGCAGGAATGAGGGAGCAAAGCATCTACCGACTGGAGGACAAACGAACCGCCTGCCTCTGTCTAAAGATGTAGTCCTTCTATCGTGAGACTCTATTAGCGCCCGTACAGCAGGTCCATAAGTATGATGTACTACTATCGGAAGTATTCTCTAACTCTACCTTACTGCTCTGTAAGAATGGTCAAGCTCGATAGTGCGGTAAAACTTGACAGATTGTTTGAACTGAAAAAACTCTCTCTATGGGGTCTGTCTTCCCCGATTTCAGCGAGCTATTCTGTACACATCTTTTCGTAGTATTCAAGCCGTATCCGGCATCTCAGGTCAAAATGCATCGTTCAAGCAGTGCACATCGTGCATCAGTCGGTCGTCGTGAGGCTCAGCTCCGTTGAAATGGTGGCAACCCTATACGACTCACCCACTCCTACAGGCTCCTATTTTGAGAGGCTCACTCCCTTGAAAAATATCTTGCGTGTTCTCATCGTCGATGATGACGAAGTTGCTCGAATAGCGCTACAGCGCACGCTTAAGCAAACAAGCTTCAAAACCGTTTTCTCAGAGGTTGTAGATGCTGATGCTGCGCTCAGGGCAGTGAGCACTCAGGCTTACGATTTTATCTTCTTAGACTTCAACCTGCCTGGCAAAGATGGGCTGGAGCTGACCTTAGATATTCGCAGCCAGGGCATCCGAATTCCCATCATCGTACTGAACGGACAGGGAGATGAACAGACGGCTGTAGAGCTGATGAAGGCAGGTGCCTCCGATTACCTGCCCAAAAACAAGCTCTCCGCAAATGTGCTCGCCCGCCAAATGCGCAGTGCAATCAAGGTGTATAAGGCAGAGATGCTGGCTGAGAAAGCGGACAAAAAGCTTAGGGAAAAAAATATAGTACTCGAGAACAAAAATAGAGAGCTAGAAAAGCAGCGGCAATACATCTACCGGCAAAATCTCAAGCTGCAGGAAGTATCGCGGCTAAAGTCAGAATTCTTGGCGATGATGTCCCACGAGCTACGAACGCCGCTAAATTCGATCATTGGTTTTTCGCAGATTTTGCTGTGCAAATCGAAAGGGCCACTCGCTGCGTCCCAGAAGAGTATGCTCTCTCGCATATTGGCAAACGGGCAGAACCTACTGGACCTGATTAACGACATTCTGACCTTCTCAAAGCTTGAAGCTGGTCGGCTGGACATAGCGCCCACTCGTATGGATGTAGCTCAGTTTGCAAAGAGGACTACTGAAGAGCTGAGGTCCTTGGCTACTCAAAAGTCCCTAGCGCTGAAAGTAGATATAGAGCTGACAGACCCAAACATTACAAACGACACTGTTAGGCTGCGTCAGATATTAGTGAATCTACTCTCGAACGCTATCAAATTCACAGACAAGGGATTTGTCCATGTCCGAGTTTTTGACCTGAATGCCGATACTGAAGATAGCCGCGAAATCGTACTGACGGTAACCGATACCGGCTGCGGGATGACCGCAGAGCAGCAAAAAGTCATCTTTGATCCGTTTCACCAGGCCGATCAGAGGCTGAATCGGGATCACAAAGGTACGGGCCTAGGTCTAGCAATTACGCAATCTTTAGTGAAGATGATGGGCGGGAACATCACCGCAGAAAGTGAGGTAGGAGTAGGCTCTACCTTTCGCGTACAGATTCCTGCCAAAGTTAACCCCACAGACAAAGCATCAGAGGTAGGTGAGCTAAGTTCTCAGTAGCCCCTCTTTTCACTTCCCACCTGGCAAACTTTAGAGTTGACTTGGCGAGATATAGCAAATGTCCTGATGCATTAGGACATTTGCGCAGAAGCGTTGCTTATAAGCTGTGGGCTGCAGCCTTTAGCATGTTTCTCAAGCAACGCTTCAAAAGCGATAGTTCTATGCCTAAAGTTGGAAACATCAGCAGCAGTCAAAATGTTAGTCTCGTGTTGTAGCCGTGGCTACATAGGTTCGGGCATCTGTTGTGTTGGCAGATAAAAGCTCCTTTTAGACCTTGGTTAGAAAGTGCTTTAGGTAGGCGAGAGTAAAGTCTACCAGGCTAGATTCGGCATCAGAATTTGGTTCAGTACGTCACAACTTATCAAAATTCCTTCAAGATCCGTCATGCGTTCCATGGCTCAAAATTCTGTGAAAATATTGGCTGTCGATGACATCCCCGATAACTTACTTGTTCTAGAATCCATTCTGGCGGATGTCGAAGACTACAGCATTACCTGCCTAGAAGATGGAAAGTCAGCGATCGCACATGTTTCAGAGACCCCTCCGGATCTGATTTTGCTGGATGTGATGATGCCGGGCCTCGATGGCTACGAAGTCACTCGGCGCATCCGAAAAAATAGCAAGCTTCCCTACATACCCATCTTGCTAGTGACCGCCCACGACAACTCCAGCATAAGTGAAGGTCTAGATGCTGGGGCCGATGACTTTATTCGCAAGCCTTTTGATATTAATGAGCTGATGGCCAGGGTGCGATCGCTGCTCCGGCTAAAGCGCAGCATGGATGAACAGTCCGCGATGATTCGCCAGCGAGATGACTTTGTCGCTAGGCTCACCCACGATCTGAGGACGCCGCTAGTCGCGGCAAACAGAATGCTGGACCTCAGCTTGCAAGGTGTTTTTGGTGAGCCGACTGAAGAGATGGCAGAAGCTATCACCAATGTCATTACCAACAACAGCAATTTGCTAAATATGACAAACACCCTACTTCAGGTCTACCGGCACGAAGCAGGGCAAAAGAAGCTCGTGCGATCGCCCCTATCTATTTACGTTCTCACCAAAGAAATCGTCCGAGAGCTAAAGCCCCTAGCAGACGAAAAGCAGATCAAGCTAAGCCTCAACACACAGCCACCCATACCGGCAAAAGACCCAACAGCCGAGGCGCAAGCCAAAGCCTCTTACAAAACAGAAGGCGACCATATCGAGCTGCGTCGGCTGCTGACAAATCTATTGGGGAATGCAATCAAGTTCACCGATACGGGCAGCATTCTCGTTCACCTATCTATCAATACCGACACCTGCGAAGCAATTCCGGCTCCAGAAGCTATTGAAGTCGCGATTACCGACACTGGCCCGGGAATACCACCAGACGCCCAAGAAAAAATATTTGAGTGGTTTCAGCAGGGTGACCATATGCGTGCCGGTAGCGGACTAGGGCTTCACCTAGCCAAGCGGATTGCTGAAATGCACGAAGGTACCCTCACTCTCGATTCTGAAGTAGGTAGAGGCAGTACCTTCACCCTGGCGCTCCCTCGGCTGAGGTAGAGAAAAATATACTTTCTAGCCCGGCTATTGCGCTGAAAACGCTTCTACCGGAAAGACTTTCACCTCCAGCTCAATCGGTCGCCCCAGCTTCTCTTCCAAAAATTCACGCACAAGACCCACCTGATTTTCTGAAATTGAGCCAGCCGGTGCAGCCACCTCCAAGTCAACCAACAAACGCCTACCCTCCGAATTCACTCGTAGCCTGCGAATATTCGTAGAACTGAAGGTTTCCGTTTGGCGTCTTATCAAGCTGCCCACATACGACCGCGCTCGCTCTTCAATAATGAGCTCTCTCATAGAAAGGCCCAGCGGAAAAGTCAGCAGCAACAGCAACAGCGTGGATGCCGTAAGCCCTCGCTTTGCCCGGCGAATAGAGCCATAGTCCTGCCAGATAAAGACAAGCCCGCCGCTGAGAATAATCCCCGATAGGTTTGTTAAAAATAGCAGCGTAGCGCCGACCACTACCGGTTGATTTGTATAGGCTAGGCCAATGCCAATCACGCTTAGGGGTGGCACGAGGGCAACTGCGATCGCCACCCCCGGAAGCGCATCAGCCACCTCTTTACGAGTTTTCGCAAAAGACCCTGCCGCTCCTGCCGCTAGGCCAATCACCAAATCGATCAGCGTCGGCCGAGTACGTGCCAAAATTTCAGGATTGAGCGTATTCAGGCCAACCAAGCTGCAGATAAAGTAGGCCGTACCAATCGTCAGCAGAGCGCCTGTCACCACAGACAATACCGAGCGCTTCAGCAACCTTCGGTTTGCCATTGTAATGGCGAACGCCATCGCCGTAATCGGCCCCATCAGTGGCGCTACAATCATCGCACCAATAATGGCAGCCGTACTACCCGCCAGCAACCCTAGCGCTGAGATAACGCCAGAGAGAAACAGCATCACGTAGTAATTAAAAGAGGGATCCGCGCTCCGCCACAAGTTTCTATTTAGGCTCTTGAGCGGCAGTGGATTATTCGCCATCCACTGCCAATCGCCACCATTTACCGCTAGCTGCTTATTCAGCCGACGAACAAAACGTACGACAGGGCGATGTATCGACTGTGGGCAATAGTTCCGTAGCAACGCCAGCAACCGCAACCGCCGAGGCTGGGGGCGATCGTGTTTAGGCTTCGGCTTTAGCTTCGGCGTTTCTGCTGGGTTAGCAGGCAGTGAATCTGTAGAGGCATGATCTGTAAAGGCATGATCTGTAGAGGCACAAAAAGTCTCATCGTACTCACAGCGAGCACGACTTGGGCCGACATAGCCGCCGTACCGATACGCACTTTGATCCAGCGACTGATTAGTCTTGTTTTTCTCAGCCATTCTCAGTCCATTTCAGTCATATTGTTTCAGATGCCTACTGCTTCAAACATATACATCCTCTCAATAGACCACAACAGGACTCTCGATAAACTCTGCCCTACGGAGGAACATCAGAAGGGTCGAAAGAGAGAGGTCAACAGGCTGCTTGCAGCTTAATATTTAAGTATAAATGAACTTTATTCGGAGAACACAACTATGAGTCTTGAAGAAAAAGCAAAAGCAACTGCTAAAGATCTAGAAGGCAAGGCACAAGAAGCTTTCGGTAAGGCCACAGACAATACAGAAGCTCAGGCCAAAGGCGAAGCTAAGCAGGCACAAGCCTCCGCAACAAAAGCAAAAGAGAATGTCAAAGACGGCATCAAAGACGCTGTTGACTAATCTTTCTAGGTCGTTAGTTTACTAGATGACTGATTGTCAGCTAGCTGTCTTCTTTTTACAGCAAAGCGAAAAAATGTAGCCCAGGTGCGATCGCGCCTGGGCTTTTTTGGTGAAACATTGCTTTTGGTGAAACATTGCTTTTTATGAAACGCTACCTACCTACGCAAACAACTATAGCCTTCCGCACTTTGCTTTCTACACCACTAGCAGCGACACGAATTGTCCCACAATTCAAGTGCGCAGCAAGTACACAGCGGTAGGACCTCGCGTCGTCGCATGCATCCGCGCTTGGCCACTCCATGCAAACCGCAGCAAAAAAAGAGAAGGCGAATTAACGCCTTCTCTTCGTTCTAGGAGCTATATCTACGAAAGGCAGTCAATGCTTCTCTCAACCGTATTCACGCCCGTGAGCAAAACGTTTAACGTCTACTGCCCGAATACTATTGGGACACTACCTATGGGGGCACTACTCAAATCGTCTACTCGCACTGTTGCGCGCTAACTGGGCCAAATAATATTGCCCAATACAACAAGCTCTACTTTTTAATATCGGGTACGATATCTGGGCGTTCCTTGCCTTCCCAGCCAGTTGGCCGCTTTGAATTGTACCAAGCGATAGAGCCAATCGCAGTAGCCGCAATAAACCCAACGATTCCAACCGTCGTTAGAGAAAAAGCGTAGGGCGCAGATTCAACCGCGGTTTCTAGTAACAGAGTCATATTAAAACCTCTTTAACTAAACTAACCCCAAGGTATGATATCTCCCCCATCAGCGAATCTTTCAGGCTAGGTATATGCTGCTCTGCCGAAAGGTATAACTACACCCATAGCAAATGGGCTAATGCATTAGCCCATTTGCTACGAAGAGTTGCTTTTTCGTAATGAAAGGAACAAACAGGATCCCCTTTTGGAAGGGTTGCCCGCAGAGCGGGGTAGGTTTGCAGGGACTAGCGTCAGCGGCTGCACTCTGTTTCTCCACCGCTGCACTCTGTTTCTCCACCGGAGTAATATGTGGGTATATCAAGATTCCAGCGCAAGAGAGAGTCTCTAAAACTCAAATATTAGACAGTTGCAGGTGTCCGCAGCTCTGTCCGCCTCTCACCAGAGGGAGACAGGCTATTGCCCTCTAAGAAAGAGCGCAGCATCCAAGCCATCTCTTCATGCTGTTCCATAATGCCAGTCAAGAAGTCGGCCGTACCTTCGTCGCGGTACTTCTCGCCGCACTGATCGACATGGTCGCGCAGATTTCGAATGACTTGCTCGTGGTCGCTCACGAGGCGCGACACCATCTCATCAGCAGAGGGCAAATCTCCCGCATGCTCGCGCAGGGTTGCGTTTTCCAAGAATCCCTTAGCTGTGCCAATGGGGTAGCCACCCAGCATTCGCACGCGCTCTGCATAGGCATCAATGTTCATACTGATAGCTTCGTACTGCTCTTCCCATAGCTCATGAAGCGTTCTAAACTGAGGCCCAATCACGTCCCAGTGATACTTCTTCGTTTTGATAACAAGCAGGTAGGCATCTGCCAAATCCTGATTGACAAGATTAACGACGCCTTGTCTTTGTTCTTCGCTCAGTCCGATGCTGATAGTTTGCATATGATGTTTATCCATGAATCTACATCACACATGAGACCACAAACGCCCTAGCAAATCCTCTGTCTAGAGGTTGGTTTATGAATCCACTGGACCTACACACCCATATCAACAACCGCATGACGTAGCAGGGTAATCTGCTGGTTGAAGTCGAGCTGGGTAATTTTGTTGAATACCTGCATGCCAGCATTAGAGAGTTCATAGTCATCTGGCACTTGTACAATCTCACCAGCGCTCATACCTTCCGACAGCTGATACCAAAAGACTAACTTGTTATCTTCGCTAAATTCGCCGTATGCTGCAGTTTCGTCCGTGCTCTTGTTGTCGATTAGATTCCGCATAAATGCCATCTGATCGCTTTCAGACATAGCTTTTACTTCACCCAGCAGATTTTGGGTGAACTGTGTTGCGGCAGCGCCCGGTGCAGCTGGAGTAATTGAGCCGCCCATATTCTCATACACAACCCATAGCAGCCCTAGTTTCTCATCTGTTGTAAGCGCTTCAAATAGGGTAACCTCTTGCTGTATATCCTGTGGAACGGTGCCAGATGGAGTGTTTGCGCTAGCAATCATGAATATAATTCCTCTTGTACGTCGATTCTAAACGTACCGCTATGCAACCCACCAAGCGTCCGGCAAAAGGATGAAATGAAATAAAATACGAGATAATTCAGGTCAACAACAAATCAGGTCAACAACAAAACTTACAGACTACTGATGTTTTCTAAGCTACCTTTTGCTTGTCCCTTTCCCTCATTTTCCGACCTGTTCATCCCAACCGCTGGGCAATGTGGTCGCCCACCCTCATAGCATTGGCCATAATCGTCAGCGATGGATTGACCGCCGCGCTAGAGGGGAAAAAGCTACCATCTACCACATACAAATTGTCCACATCGTGAGCTTTACAGTTTAGATCTAGCACAGAGGTTGTAGCGTCAGTGCCAAAGCGACAGGTACCGACCTGATGGGCGATCGCACCAATCGGCAAAATCTTACTGAAGTACCACGACACCGGCAGCAGGCTCCCCTGGTTGTCCACCTCTCGCATTACCCGCGTCCACCGCTTCACCAACCGCTTAAAGGCTGTCATGTTGTTCGGCGTGTAGTCCAAAACGATCCTATCCTGCTTCAATTTGACGCGATTATTAGGGTCGGGGGCATCTTCACCCGTGAGCCACCAGTCCACAGTACGCTTAGCCGCTATCCGCAGCGCCAGCGTCGGCGCAATCGGCGGCACATCCAGTGCCAGCATCCGATGATTCACCTTACCCAGTAGCTGCACATGGCCCATCGGATAGTCGAACCCAGACTCTCCCCAGTAGTAGTCGTTAATTGCTAACGTCTTCTGAAACACGCTCTGATTTTCCTTCAGCGTGAGCCCCACAATCGCCGCCGCCAAATGCTTCATAAAGTTGCGCCCCACTTGGTCAGAGCTGTTAGCCAATCCGTTGGGATGGTGCTCATTTGCAGACTTAAGCAGTAGCACCGCAGAATTGACCGCGCCGCAGGCCACGACAACAATATCGCCAGTGAATGTCATCTTTTCGCCACCAATTTCTGCCTCTACCCCAGAAATCTCTTTTCCAGAAGCGCTGGTATGCAGCTTATTCACCTTAGCCTCAGTCAATAGGTGAACATTTTCATGGTTCATAGTCGGGCGGATGCAGCTCACATCTGCGTCGGACTTAGCATCGATAAAGCAGGGAAACCCATCACAGGTATTACACCGAATGCACTCACTTAGGAAGGCATCTTTTTCGTTGAGCTTGACCGATAGCGGCAGATAGAAAGGGTTGAGCCCCCGGTCTTGAAAGGCCTTATCTAGCCCGGCGATACGGGGCTCGTGGCTAACCGGGGGGAACGGGTAATTGTCGCTGCGAGGCGGTTCTGTAGGGTCTAACCCTTGCTTGCCGTGCACCTGATAGAGTGATTCGGCTTGGTCGTAGTAGGGTTCAAAGTCGGCATACTTTAGCGGCCAGGCAGGAGAGATGCCCTCATGTAGCTGCACTTCATCAAAATCTTTTTCACGTAGCCGGAACAGCGCACCCCCATAGAACTTTGTATTACCGCCTACCCAGTAGTTTGTCCCCGGCTGAAATTCCTTCCCGTCACCGTCGAGCCACATTTCTTTTGTCTGGTATCGGCCATCGCGAAAGACGGCGTCAGTGCTCCAGTTCAGCTTTTCCTTTGGGAGAAAGGCCCCCCGCTCCAACACCAAAATCTTTTTGCCGCTAGCGGCCAGCCGATGGGCCAGGGTACCGCCCCCTGCGCCCGTACCGATAATAATGACGTCGTAGTGTTGGGTTGTAGACATATCAGGGTTCCGAGAAGCTTACAAAAATGACCCACCCCCGACCGTCGCTGCGTGCCTGCTCTGGCTTCTGGCTTTTGGATTGGAAGCCTATCTTAAGGGGTGTAGCAGTCAGTCAGTAAATAGATAGCTTTTTTATGCTTTTTTCTAAATTCTTTTCTTTTTCTAGACTTTTTCTTTTTCTAGACTTTTTCTATCTCTAGACTTTTTCTATCTCTAGATTCTTTTCTTATATGCTCTGACCGTCAACAGTCCAAAGGTTAATGTTAACCCCAAACTCCAAATCAGAATAATCGCTACGGAAGATAGGACCGGCTCACCTGCCGCAAGCCCTCGCATTGCATCGGACAAAATAGATACTGGGTTCACAGATACAAAGCCTAGCGCCCAGTCGGGAAACCCTTCTTTGGGCACATAGCCTACGCTCAAAAAAGTCAAGGGCAGTATCCATGGATTCATCACGGCGGAGACAGCTTCTGCCGAGGTGGCACCCACCGCAATGTAGAACCCAACCAAGGCCACAGAAAGGGTAAAAATAGTCGGCAGCAAGAAAAAGGCCAGGCTGCTCAAGATGCCTCCCTGAAAGCGAAACCCGATCAAATGTCCGGCCAGCACAATAAAGACAAGCTGAAATAGCAGCCGAGCCCCTGAGGAAAGGAGTCGTCCGGCGATCGCAGACATCCGGGCAATCGGCATCGCCCGCAGACGAATATCCATCCCATTTTCCAAATCGTTGTAGAAAAAGTTACTAATATTCACCGTATTAAACAAAATCCCCTGTACAGCCGCGAAAGGCAGCAAAAACTGGGCATAGCTGCTAAAGCCCGCACCAGGTGTAACTACCTGGGCAAAGCTAGCTGTGAATACAAATAGCAGCGATGTCGAGAAAAACGCTGAAACCACCAGCGAGGCAGGATTTCGCAAATCCAGCAGAATATTTCGCCAGGTCACCACAGTCACATCGTTCAGCGTGCGCCCTAGGCCACCTTCACGGCGGGCCGCAACCATGTCGGCAATGCGTTGCTCAGTCAGCGGCTCTAAAAAATCCTGACCCATCTCAATAAAACCTCCCTACCCCGACACCTGCTTGTAGGAGCGCACAGCCCACTGGCCCAGCACAAACAACAGGCCCAAAAGCCAAGCCAAGCTTGCTAAAACCAGCCAAAAGCTATTTCCGCTACCGTCTTCTACCAGGGCCCGCAACGCATCGCACGTTACGCTGACTGGCTGATAGCGAACAATGGGCTGCAGCCAGAGCGGAAAATTCTCAGTCGGGCTAAAGCCATTGCTCAGCAGCAGCAGCGGCGTGTAGGGAATAATCGCCACCGCATCGACCAAAGCTGGTTCCCTCAGCTTAATCGCCAGGATGCTGTAGCCCGTAATGCAGGTCGCCGTAAAGGTAATGACCAAGGCAAAATAGCCCGCCCAGGCCAACAGGCCGCCCTGAAAGCGAAACCCAAACACCGCATACGCCACCACCAGCAAAATCACCGTCGCCAGCACCGCCCGCACCAAATAGGCCATCACCAGCCCAGCAATCACCGCCACCCGAGAAATTGGCATCGCCCGGCAGCGATTCAGCATGCCCGACTCAATATCGTTAGCCAGCATCAGCGCCGACCCCAGCCCCGAAAAGAAAAGCGCCTGCAGATTAATAATCGGCAGCAAATACTGGATGTAGTTCACCCCTTGGGCCGCCATCAGCTTTTGGCCAATGATCCAAAAGCCCGCCAAAAAGACAATCGGAAAAATCGCGATCGCAACAATCACAATCGGACTGCGCCGCAGCCGCAGCAGGTTGCGTCCCGTTATTAGCAAGCTGTCATCAATGGCCCGTCGCCAGCCCGTTTCCTGTCGCTGAAGGATCATCTGCCTGGCGAGTTCAGCCGTATCTTGGGCGGTAGCAGTCGCCGGGAAAAGTGAAGAGGGCGTCATAGTCCAAGCAATAGTCCAAACAGCACGGTCATCATGAAAGCTTACGGAGGAAAAATTACGAAAGAAAAATCACGAAGTCTTATGACCCGTCAGCGCGAAAAATACATCGTCTAAGCTAGGGCGTCTGAGAGAAATATCGGCTAGCGGTACACCTGCAGATTCTAACCGCAGCACAATATCAGTTAGCGTGTTGGTACCCTCTGGCGCGGCGATCGCAATCGGCCCGGCTTCGCCCATCTCCCCCATCGCCAAATCACCCATATCTGCCAGCAGGTGCTTCACCTTAGGCAAATCGTCTAAATTCGCCAGCCGCAGCTCACAAAACTTGCCTCCGACCCGGTCTTTCAGCTCATCCACCGTCCCCTCAGCAATCACCTGACCTTGGTCAAACACCACAATTTGGTCTGCCAGCGCGTCGGCCTCTTCCAAATACTGGGTTGTCAGAATAATCGTAATCCCCTGCGCTTTGAGATCTTTGACCACCGCCCACAGCTGCTGACGGCTGCGCGGATCGAGCCCAGTTGTCGGTTCATCCAAGAACAAGACCAGCGGCAAAACAACAATACTCGCCGCCAAATCTAACCGGCGGCGCATCCCCCCCGAAAAGGTTTTGACCTGCCGGTCTGCCGCATCTAACAGGTCAAACTGAGTCAACAATTCCTGAGTTCGGCGTTTGGCCGCGCTGCTCGACAGGCGTAGCAAACGACCAAACAACACTAAATTTTCCCGGGCGGTCAGGTCCTCATCAACGGCGGCAAACTGACCCGTTAGGCCAATCAGCGATCGCACCGCCTCCGGCTGAGTCACCACGTCGTATCCAGCCACCGTCGCAGTTCCGCTATCGGGCAGCAGCAGCGTCGTCAGGCAGTTGATTGCCGTCGTCTTACCTGCGCCATTGGGGCCTAGCACACCCAGCACCGTGCCCCGCGTCGCCGCCAAGCTGACACCTTTTAGCACCGTCGTCTCACCAAAGCGCTTCGTCAAGTTATTCACAGAGACAATTGGCGCTGCAGAACTTGAAGCCACAAACCACTTCCTTAGGGGATCTTCCCCGCGACCCTAGCTAGCATACCTCGGATGCCTTCGCTAGACGTCTTCGGCCATCAGATGTCCGCCAGATGCCGTCGCCAGATGCCGCCGCCAGATGCCTTCAGATAGCGACAATCTTCTTTCGTCAGCGGCGGCCTACCACCAGCGGCTTACCACCAGGGATTGCCCACCAGCGTGAACCCCGACCAGAAAAACGGATGGCTAAAGCTAGCCTCGCCTTGGCTGACCAATTCCGATGGGATCGCCGTCTCGCTTCCCTGAGTAATCAGCAGATTATCTTCGATGCGCGTGTCGCCGCGCAGTAGGGAAAGTTGGGCCTTTCGCAGCGCAGAAAACCGCAGTGGGTCGGCCTGCAGCTGTTCGTAGAATTCTGCCATGAGTGCCATCGTGCCAACATCGGAAATTTGCCAAAGACTGCCAATAGAGGCCTCCACGCCCGTAACAGCCGCAAGGCCAGCGAAGCCCAGCTCAGCCTCCCGGCTCCCAGCAGCTGTAGTACAAGCACTCAAAATCAGCAGCTCCAAGCCGTCTAGTCCCAAATCACCGAGTCCATCCAGGGTCAGCTGCTCATCCCAAAACTGGATGTAGGAGCGGTCTAGCGAACCCGGATTAAAAGCGGCATGGGTAGCGACATGCATCATGGTTTTAGGCGCGATCGCCTGGGCAGTTCGCAAGTTTTCAATCTCAAAGTCTTCATTGAGCAGCACCTCTGCTGAGGTCGCAATCGACTCAATGATCTCCAGCTCAACTGGTACCGCAGGCAATGCCTCCAGCTCCGAAAAAGTATCTGCCCCGCCAGCCAGTAGGCTCTGCTCAGCCGGAGCCGCACCAAAATCAGTCTGCAGCAAGCCCACACTCGGCAGCACAGAAAACCCATAGCGCTCAATCGCAAACGTATCACCAGTCATCATCGCTGGCAGCGGCACCGCGCTTAGCCCCTCATCCATGACGTACATCAAGTCGTCTATATTTGCCTTTTGAATGTCGTCTTCTATGGGTCCTAGAAGCCAGTCATACAGCTCTCTGGCCAATGGTTTATACCCATCATCCAAAAAGCTAGAAACCTCCAGATTAAAGAATGTCGCCAACCGCTGAATCTGCTGACGACTAACGGGTACCAGCTGCTGCACTGGGTCGCCCTCAGGTGGGATAAACAGCAACAGCAGTTCATCTCGAGCTTCAGTCACTTCATTGCTCAGCAATCGCCGCGAGAGCGCTGCAGAATAGCGACTATCATCGGTACCGCCAGACTCGCTGGGCGGCACAAAAACCGCATACACAATTCCTGAACGCGCCCGATGGGTCTCCTCTGCCTGCTGCAGTATTTGCTGCACAGCGCTAATGTCAGTGCTCTTTTGCAGCGGACGCTGCCAATACCTCGCATACTCTTCAGTCAGCGAATCTTCCAACTGGGCGAAGGCCACCTCATCGAACAGCCCTAGGCGGCCATTACGCTCTACGCCGTCTTCGTCTTCTGGGAGCAAGTCAGGCGGCGAGACCTCCAGCGTCGAAGCAGGTGGTATGGAAGTAGGCGCCGTATTGGTCAGCCCGACCACCTGACGCAGGCCAGCTGTTGTCGCCTCTACGATGTAAATGCCCACTTGGTTATTTGCCGACAGCACAGTTGTTGCCTGACCCAGATTATCCGTCTCTACGGTTGCCGCGGCTAGTACCGCACTAGGCCCAGCAGCGGGCACTAAAAAAGTCACAGGCTCTCCCACAACAGGATTGCCAAAGCGATCGCGCACCTGCAGCACCACCCCATCGGCAAATCCAGTATCGATAACCGTCTGCTGGTTGTCCCCAGAAACGACGGTCAGTTCAGAAGGAGCCGCAGGCACAACACCAATGCCATTTTGAGTCACTGAAAGCGTAGGATCAACCGCATCGGCAATAGTGAGGGAATGGGTGCCCGCCGTCCTCGCCTCAGCAGAAAAGGTCCTAGAGCCACCAGTCAAAACCGTTGGGGCAGGGAGCTGGGCTTGCAGGTCGCTACTCTCAAAATCAACGGTCCCGGTGTACCCCGTTGCGACATTGCCAAACTGGTCGCGCGCAGTAATTGTAAAGTCAGTGCTGTCGCCAGCGGTAATCGCAGCAGGCAACAACCCAGTGATGAATAATCGCTGCGCACTGTCTGCCAAGTTTCTCAAGGCCACCGTCGTAGAGAGCGCACCCACTTCCGCCAGTACAGCAAAGTCTCCTGCTACGGTGTTCGCCGTAACATCGGTGTGCCCCTCTCCAGAAGTCCCTGTGATATGAAACGGATCGGATAAGGTGCCACTGGGGCCCACCGCAGGCACTGAAAAATCCACCCTTACGCCCTGCACAATATTGCCAAAGCGATCGCTCACTTCAACAGAAATGGGGTCAGCAAAAGCCGTGTTTACAACGGTGCTTTGGTTACTGCCACCGGTTACCGTCAGCTGCGCAGGGACATCGGCTACATTCGACACCCTCACAAATTCTCTGGGCAGCGAAGGCATACTCGCTCTTACATTGACATTGCCCGCCACGGTATTAGCTCGAATCCCAATAGCAGCAGTCCCATTAGCATCTGTCGTTTGGATCGCAGAAGCATCGAAAAAGACATCAGCGCCAGCCGTGCTCCCATTCGTTGAAAAGGTCACATCGACCCCATCTAGCGCACCCCCCAAGGCATCTTGCACCTGCACAGCAACAACATCTGCATAGGCGGTATCCACAACCGCCGACTGCCCGTCTCCCGACGTAAAGACAAAGCGATTGGGCGCTATGCGCTCATAAGCGCCAATATCTCTGAGGCCGCTGGCATTCACGCCTCGCTGATCCTGCCCAATGCCGACGCCCCTATCATGGGCCGGACTGTTCAATTGCAGCGCGTGGGTCCAGGTCGGTCCGCCATTATCTCTCAGTAGACCCAAAAGGGGGTCAGTGCCCGTTGGCAGATCAGTCGCCACATACCCCGCACTGGTGCCTCTCTCCCGAACAATGTTATGGCCGTTGCTGAGAATTGTCCCTGTAATATCGTTGTCCGTCGGTGCCCGGTTACCCGCCACAATCGAGCTACCCATGGTCACCGAGCTACCAGCGGCGATAGAAAGACCGCCGCCAGACCCCGATTGATTGTCTGTGATCGTCACATTCGTAAGCGAAATATCACGGCCCGGAGAGATAGAGAGTCCGCCGCCAGCTGTTGTTGATTGATTGCCAGAAATCGTGCTGTTGACAATGTAGAGATTGGAATCTGCGGAAAGTGCTGATGAAATCGCACCGCCCGAGCCGTTGGCAATGTTGTTACTCAGCGTACTCCGCTCAAGATCGAGGGTATGGCGACCCACCAGCCCAATTGCCCCACCATCCGAGGTCGCCTGATTGCCGTCCAGAGTCGTTGTGGCGATTGTTGAACCGCTAAAGCTGCTAAGAGAAATCGCCCCCGCTTCCGCTGCGCTGTTGTTCTCAAGCCTAGAATCTGTCATGAACAAGGCATCGTTCACCGCGATCGCACCGCCTGCCTGCAGCGCCCCGTTACCAGAAAACAAACTGTCGCGAATTGTCAGTCCGCTATTGGTCGTTTGATTATCAATCGCACCGCCATTCAGGAGCGCCTGATTGTTCACAAATTCACTATCTTCAATCAACACATCGTGGGTATTGTTTTGAGAGATAGCGCCACCCTCATTGGCGACATTGCCTTCAAATCGGGTGTCTCGGATAAAAGAAAGGCCCGTTCCAGCCAGATGCAGTCCTCCGCCCGTCATTGCCCCAGGAGTCTGCGCCGCGTTGTCGATCACCTGGCTGTTCGTTAGAAATAGGCTCCCAGTGTTTTGCACCAGCACGCCCCCACCCCTCTCAGCCGCGCCATCTTGAATCGTCACCCCGTCAATATTGGCCGTTCCCCCATCAATCCTCAACACTCTATGCAAGCTACCGCCGCTCAGCAAGGTGCTGCCAGCCCCCTGCCCCAGTAGCGTCACATCCCGGTTAATGACCGTTTCAGCCCGTTGATAATTTGCCGCTGCCAGATTGACGCTGCCGCCGGTCGCCACCGCATCTACGGCATTCTGCAACCAACCGTTTGGGCCCACATTGACCGTTGTCGGCTGCCCAGAGAGCGAACTGCCCGCCCTCAGAACAATTCCCTCATTCAAATTCAGCATGGGCGTCTGAAAAAATAAGTCGCCGCCGGTGGTATTCCCGCTCGCATCTACCGGCGCGTCTACCGTCACCGAGTGAGTTGCTTGGAGCGTGATATTTGAGCTATCTAGTGCGCTCACCAGGGTGGCTGCATCAACGGTGGAGGCAGTAGCAGGCGTGTTTGTTCCGCCGGGGAAGGTAGCAGTGCCGCCAGCTGCGACTATGCTGAGGTCCACAGGGTCTAGGAGCCACGAACCAAAGTCACCGCTTGGGGCGGCGGTCGTCACCTGCGATCGCGCGTCCACCACCAGCTGAGCCACACCAGAAGTCTCAACTAGGCCGCCCTGCCCTTCACCGGCCCCCTGCGCCGACAGCAATCCTGAAAACTGCGTCGTCCCTTCAGACCATAAAATCACCTGTCCGCCATCGCCAGAAGTCAGGGCGTCTGCACTGGCTTCCCCCTCAAAAAAGATACGCTCCGCAGTGGGTACCGAGCCCTGCCCCTGATAGTCTCCGCCAACGCGAATCAGGCCGCCACCCGCTGCACCATCCGCTGTCAGCCGGGCATCCTCAACGGTCACAGACGCGCCCAAAAGGTTAATCTGTCCGCCTGTTTCACCCGTGTTACTCGCCGAAGTATCCAACCATCCACCACTAAAGACGTGACCTGCCGCCGTGTCCGGCTCGCTGTCTCGGCTGAGCAGCGTTACCGAGCCATCGCCATTTACTCTCAAGTCGGTAGCATCAGGCGCATCAGCACCTGGACCTGTTAGCAGTTCAGGTAGAGCGCGCTCACTAAAGTGACTATCTGCAACAGCATCAGAATCCACCTCTACGCTCAGCAGCGCACCCTCAGCATTCAGCCGGATGAGGGAATCGCCCGCCACCGCGCTCAGCGTCACCTCACCCCCCGGCGCGCTCAGCGTTCCAGTATTGGCCACCCCACCCGCCAAAAACCGTATCGCCTCGCCACCGGCAACAGCAAGGTCCGCCTGATTCACAATCGCCCCAGCAACAGCTTCAAATCGGTAAGCCGTCGGTCGCTGATCAAAGGCGCTGTAGTCCCCACTGTCGCTCCCAGTATTCTCAACTGCTAACCAGGCATCCCCAAACCCTACCTGACTCGCCGTGGTGGCGGTAAAAGATCCGCCTAAGTTCAAATGCGCATCCGGCCCAAACAGCACGCCCGCCGGATTAATCAGATACAGATCGGCCTCGCTGCCAGAGATTTGCAGCGTTCCATCAATATGCGATCGCGTCCCTCCCGAGATCTGTCCTATCACCGCCGCCGTCGGCTCAGCAGTCACAAAATTGGCCGTATGGCCAGCGCCCACATTAAACGAATCGAAACGGTGAAAAAGATTTTGCTCAACTTGAATCCCCCCTTGAATGTGAGTCGTGTGCTGCTCAGGTGAAACAATAATCTCTGTACCACTGCCATTTGGATCAGACGGGGTAGCAACCTGAATAGGTGAGGCTACAGCCGTGCTAGGTAGAGCACACGCAAAGGGCACTAGCGTGAGCATCCCTGCAGATACCGTCTGAAAATTACTCATAGGGCGAAAGCCTTTCGAAAAGCCTTTTAACAGGTGAAATCGCAGGGTGAGACCATGCTGCTACCCTGCCGACAAAAACCATTTCCTTCTGGCAATTTTTCCCGTATATCCACTCATTTCTAACAGGGAAAGAATCCGCATTTCTGCTAAAAAGATCCGGACTGTTGTTTCTCCCTTGAATGACTCAAGCCAGTCAAAACATTGTGATAGAGAGAGTTACAAGCGCTCTAGTCAAGAGACTATGGCAGCCATAAATCTGTCTGTCTGCCGATACTTTTTCCAACCAGATCAATAAAAATACTTAACAGAAGCTGTTCGCTTTGTCGTTTCTGCTTCGGTCTTAGCGCCGATTTCGAGTCAGGGGCGCATTCGCTAAGGTGAAGTCTCAAAGATAACTGCCGTGAATAGATATCCTGCTTACGCTACTCGCGGGCGACACTTCGTGAACCCACCTCAACAAGTCACCTCGACAAACACCTGCTCGACAAGTACCTGAAAGATAAAACTATCTGCAGAATACTTGGGCAAAATTCAGAAGAGTCTGTGTGAAAACCGTTGTTCACCATACAGCCTTCAAACGCTACCAGCGCTACCATTTAGAAGATATTCAGGGGACCTGCATGAAATCACCGCTCACAACTGTCTATCAGCAGCAGGTTGCAAAACTCATCTGTCGTCGCGGCATCACCTACGCGCAACAACAGTCTTACAGGCAGGCGATCGCAGCCTTTTCTCTAGCCATTGAAAAAGGCTACCCCAACCCCGCCGAAGCGCAGGTCATGCGCGGCATCAGTCTCATCCAAATTAAAGATAGAGAAGGTGCGATCGCCGACTTCGAAGCCGTCATTCAAACCGAAGAGTCCGCCCTTTCACCAGCAGCACCCAACTTTCCACTGGCCCAGGCCTACCACTACCGCGGTCGGCTGCGCCAAAAAGACGGCAATGAAGCCGGTGCACTCGCCGATTGGTCAGCCGCGATCGCCCACTGCCCAAACTATCCAGAGCCCCACTATCACCGCGCCCTAGTCCACCTCAGCCAAGGCCTACATACCCAGGCCCTAGCCGATCTAGACGCGGCCATAGCAGCAGATCCCACCCTCGCATCGGCCTACTTCCAGCGAGGCAATTTGCGCCATCAGCTCGGCGACATTCCCGGCGCGGTTGCAGATTGGGAGCTGGCCATGTGCAATGATTTTTCGCTAGAAGCTGCCAAGCAAAAGCTAGAAGGTGTGCATCAGGCCGCTTACGACGACAAACTCAGCCAAGTGCTCTCAGCCCCCCTGGCCACAAAAGGTCTCACCGTAAAAGTTCAGCGCCGAGGCACCCAGCTCGACATCCACGTCCACCGGCCCGTTGGCACCGGCATCAGCTACTACACACTGCCCGACCTCATTCGAGAGCATCTCGTCCCCTTGCACCTAGCCGACGTGACTCGCTTTCAGCTCATCGGCAGAGCTGGCGATGTCAACCGCCCAGACTGGAACCAATCCTACGACCTCTACAGGGGTCAACCCTGCCCGCCCAGCAACTGGCGAACCGCATTCTCTACCCTGATGCTCTTTCCCCCCTTTGGCATTCCCGCATTCATCCAGGCCGCCCGGGTCAAAGCGTTTTACAACAAAGGCAAGTATATCGAAGCCCTTAGAGCCTCCAAGTCTGTTAGGGGATTGTGCATTGCAGGTAGCGTCACACTCGGCTTTTTTACCCTTCTCCCCTTGGGCTATGCCGCCTACGACTCCATGAAAGAGACCCCTACCTTCAGGGTCGCAGATAGAGTCGTCGGCAAAGATGGGCACAAAATCAATCGCCCTTATCACGACCTCTTTCGCAACTAGCAAGATTCGTCCGACGAATTGATACCTACGATACAAAAAAGAATTCAAAACTTCTCAATTCTAGAAAGGTAGGTTCTACCTGTCGTTCAGGGCTAGGTGCGCAGTGAACGGGCTGTTGTAGGATCTGTTCTAACTTGAGGAGCCCCTATGTCCCCCCGTAGCCCCATCCGCACCCCGCTAGCGCTATCTAGACGCCAGATTTCCAGACGTCAGATCATACGCGGCTTACTAGCGACGACTGCTTTCGGTAGCGCCTTGAAGCTCGGCGGCTGTTCGCCAGCTGCTGATACCGCTTCTGGAGATGTCGATACGAGCGCAGCGGGAGACAGTGGCGAAGTCGTTGTCGGCTTCATTTATGTCGGCCCCAAGGACGATTTCGGCTACAACCAGGCCCACGCCGAAGGCGCGCAGGCCATGGCAGCAGTCCCAGGCATCAAGATTGTTGAAGAAGCCAGCGTCCCCGAAACGTCTGCTGTGCTGGAGTCCATGCGCAGCATGATCGAAATTGACGGTGCAACGGTGCTCTTTCCAACCTCGTTTGGCTACTACGATCCATACATTTTGGAACTTGCTGAAGAATTTCCCGAGGTGCAGTTCTTCCATGCTGGCGGCCTGTACGAAGAAGGCGTCCATCCAGACAATGTGGGCAGCTATTTTGGCTACATTGACGAAGCTCAGTACGTCGCAGGCATCGTGGCGGCACATACGTCTGAAACCGGCAAGCTCGGATTTGTTGCGGCTAAGCCTATCCCCCAAGTACTGCGAAATATCAACAGCTTTACTCTGGGGGCAAAGACAATCAACCCAGAAGCTACCACACAGGTCATTTTCACAGGGGACTGGGCGCTGCCCGTAAAGGAGGCTGAAGCCACCAACAGCATGGCCGATCAAGGCATAGACGTGGTGACCTGCCATGTTGACAGCCCCAAAGTCGTGATCGAAACCGCTGAAAAAAGAGGCATTTTCTCCTCGGGCTACCACGCCAACCAGTCGCCGCTAGCGCCGCAGGGCTATCTGACCAGCGCAGAGTGGGATTGGGTGAGCATCTACACCTTCCTAGGTGAGCAGTTTGTGGCCGGTAAGTCGCTCATGGCAGGCGATATCGACCATATCTTCCGGGGCGGGCTCGCCGACAATTTTTGTAAGCTGGCGCCCTATGGCCCAGCCGTCAGCGACGCGGCTAAAGCCGACGCAGAAGCAGCAAAAGAACAGTTCTTAAAAAATGAGCTGGTGATTTATAACGGCGAGCTTAAGGACAACAAGGGTAGTGAAATTTTGGCGGCTGGCGACAAGTACGAACAACAGAATATTGAGCTTGAAAAAATGGACTGGCTCATAGAGGGCGTTCAGGGTAGCGTTGGCAGCTGATGAGTGGCCCTTCTCTTGGGAGTCCGCCGCCTCGCAAGGTTACAGCAACAGCGCCGCTGGCAGGCGGTGCTCGCTGGCGGCGATCGCTAGAGTCTGTCTTTCTGGCCGTGGCCGCGCTGGCAACGGCGCTGGTCTTGTTTGGCACTTTTTGCGGCCTTGCAGGGGCCAATCCGCTGGCAGTGTACGGCTCCATTTACAAAGCGGCTTTCGGTAGCTGGAGTGCCTGGCAAAATACGCTAATTCGAGCCGCACCGCTGATGTTAACGGCGCTCTGTACCGCTTTGCCCGCCCGCTTGGGGCTGGTCATCATTGGCAATGAGGGTGCGCTGGTCATGGGAGGATTGGGCGCGATCGCCCTTGGCCTCACCCTAGGCACCTCACTTCCCCCACTGGTGGTACAGCTGGCTATGGCCATTGCGGGGATGGCAGCAGGCGGGCTGTGGATCCTGCTAGCAGGCGCGCTCAGGCACTACCGAGGCGTCAATGAAACCATTAGCAGCCTGCTGCTGAACTATATTGCGATCGCCTTTCTCAACCACCTGGTCGAAGGTCCCTTTCGCGATGTCACCTTCACCACCAAACCCTCATCCCCTGAGCTTGATCCGGCCAACTGGCTAGGCACGCTGCCTGGCACCCGCATTCACTATGGCCTGTTCTATGGTCTAGTCGTCTGCGGGCTGGCGTATTTTCTCATTCAGCGCACCACCTTCGGCTTCGCGGCCCGCACCGTAGGCGGCAATATCAGAGCGGCGAAAGTTGCCGGGTTGCCGGTCGGTAAGCTGACGCTGGCCATTTGTTTTTTGGGCGGGTCGGCGGCGGGGCTTGCAGGCATGGTGGAAGTCGCCGCTGTGCAAAAGCGGATAAACGAATCGCTGGTGTCAAACTATGGCTATGCAGGCATTTTGGTGGCCTTTGTATCGCGGCATAATCCGCTGGCGACGGTTTTGGTAGCCGTGCTGCTGGGGGGGATTTTGGCCAGTGGGGGAATTTTGCAGCGATCGCACGATCTCCCCGATGCAACAGTTCTAGTTTTTCAAGGCATTGTGTTTTTGTGTGTGTTGTTTAGCGATTCTCTCTATGGGCGATTGCCATGGTTTCGAGAGTAGGCCCGAGAACAGCTACAAGAACAGCCACAGGAACAGCCGCAGGAACAGCACCCAAATAGGGCCAAGAACAAAACTCAGAACAGCCGCAGGAACAATCCCAAGCATGATCTCAAAAGTGGTTTCAAGCACAGTTTCAAGCAGCAGCAGGGGGGACTAATGGCAGCAGAATCTCTCGGACTCCTTGGCATTCCCCTCAGCATTTTGGCCGGTACGCTGCGCGGCAGCGCGCCTTTTTTGTTCGTCAGCTTAGGCGAATGCATCACTGAAAAGAGCGGCAAAATCAACCTAGGACTTGAAGGCACGCTACTAGTCGGGGCGATGAGCGCCTACGCGATGTCCTACCTATCTGCACCAGTGGTGGGCAACTTTTGGGCACCGTGGCTAGGCGTCGCTGCCGCTGGTATCGCCGGGATGGGGCTAGGTGCACTGCACGGCTGGCTGTCGCAGCAGCGACGGGTAAACGATGTGGCCACAGGCATTGCCATGATTATCTTTGGCAGCGGGCTGGCGTTTTTCTTTGGCAAGCCGTTCATTCAGCCGCAGGCCCCTCAGCTGTTTACCTTCAACTGGGGAAATTGGAGTACTGTGCCACAGCTGCAGGCAGCGCTGAGGGTAAGTCCGCTGTTTTTATTGGGAATTGCAATCGCCCCTCTCCTCCACTGGTTCTTTCGCGCTACCCGCTGGGGCCTCTACGTGAGAGCCGTCGGCGACAGCCCCCAGGCAGCCAAAGCCATGGGGATTTCGCCCTTTAGGGTACGCCTGCTGAGCATTATGGCAGGCAGCTTTTTAGCTGGCATCGGCGGAGCTTGCCTATCGCTTTACTACCCCGGCGTATGGACAGAGAGAATTTCAAGCGGTCAAGGCCTCATGGCCGTAGCGCTGGTGATTTTTGCCCGATGGAATCCCATTCAGTGTCTGTGGGCTTCGCTGCTATTTGGTGGCGCACAGGCCATCGGGCCAGCCTTCCAAGCAGTCGGGATTGACAGCTATTACTACCTCTTCAACGCAGCTCCCTACATCCTCACACTGTTGATCATGGTGGTGACCTGCTCACCGAAGCGAACGCTAGCAGGGTCACCCGGCGCACTCGGAAAGGCTGATAACGACTAAACAAACCGACAAACCAGAAGCTAAACCACCATGACTGAAACCCTAAAGCTGGCTGTGAACGGCACGCTAATGCGAGGATTAGCCCTCTGCCCAAATCTATTGAACGTAGGGGCAACGTTTGAACGAGAAGCCCAGACTGAGGCAGCCTACCGAATCTGGACCATTGACGACTGCTACCCAGCGATGATCAAGGTGCGTGAGGGAGGCGTGGCAGTAGCGGTAGAAGTATGGAATGTGCCGCTAGCGGGCTTGGGCGTTGTCCTCTCACAGGAGCCACCAGGGCTGGCTATCGGAAAGGTAAGCCTAGCAGATGGAGAAGACGTCCTGGGCGTCATTGGCGAGCCTCTGACGGTAGAAGGGAAAAAGGAAATTACGCAGTACGGCGGGTGGCGAGCCTATCAGCAGAGCTTGGCCTAATCCGCGCGATGGCTGGCCTCATTGGCTGGCCTCACTCTAAGGGGCTCATTTTAAGCGGCTCGTTTTAAGAGATAGCAACAATCCGTCTACTCACCGTACACAAATCAACGAACGGTGCTGTAAAGTCACAGATCATCACGCCTGCAAGCCCGGTTTATAAAACCGCCTTTACTTACCATGTCTTTTATTCGCCATTGGAAAAAATTTGTGGCGCTGGCCCTAGTGGGTCTGCTCTCAAGCTGGCTCATCAGCTGTGGCAGCAGCGCTTCCACCTCATCGGATAGCGCATCGGGCAGCGCCGAAGTCGAGTTTTGGACCATGCAGCTATCGCCCAAATTCGACGACTATTTCAACACCCTAATCAATGAATTTGAGTCAGAAAATCCCGGCATCACAGTTAACTGGGTAGATGTACCCTGGGCCGATATGGAAACCAAAATCCTCGCTGCCGTTTCGGCAGGCAATGCCCCCGACGTTGTAAACCTCAACCCCAACTTTGCCTCGCAGCTCGCATCCAAAGGGGCATGGCTCACCCTAGATGACAAGCTCACTGAAGAACAGAGGGCGGTCTATCTACCAAAAATCTTTGAAGCCACCCAGCTAAACGGAGACAGCTTCGGCTTTCCGTGGTACCTCACCACGCGAATAACGCTGTACAACACCGATATTTTCGAGGCCGCCGGGGTGACAGCGCCACCCGCCACCTTCGAAGAACTCGCCGAAGTCGCTAAGCAAATCAAAGAAGAAACTGGCAAGTACGCCTTCTTTATTAGCTTTGTGCCAGAAGATGCGGCTGATGTGCTGCAGTCTTTTATTCAGATGGGGGTTCCTCTGGTTGATGAAGCTGGAAACGCCGCTTTCAATACGCCTGAGGGCAAAGCAGTCTTTCAATACTGGACCGATCTGTATCAGCAGGAGCTGCTGCCTCGGGAAGTGCTGACCCAGGGACATCAGCAGGCCATTCAGCTCTATCAGTCTGGAGCAACGGCGATCCTCGCTTCTGGTCCAGACTTTCTGAGCAACATTGAAACCAATGCGCCAGATATTGCCGCCGCCACCGAAAGTGCCCCGCAAATTAGCGGCAGCACAGGTAAGAAGAACGTGGCTGCAATGGATTTGGTCATTCCAGAATCAACCGATGTCGAGGAAGCCGCGCTCAAGTTCGCCCTATACGTCACCAATGATGAGAATCAGCTGGATTTCGCAAAAGCGGCGAACGTACTGCCCTCCACAGTCAGTGCCACCTCAGACAGCTACTTTACAGACCTGGCCAATGCAGGTTCTCCTGTAGAAGTCGCTCGCTCAGTCAGCGCTAGCCAGCTAGAAGATGCCGCCGTACTGGTCCCCGCTATGGAAGACGCCAAAGTCCTGCAGAAAGTTATCTACGACAATCTCCAGGCCGCCATGCTAGGCGACAAGACCGTAGACGAAGCCGTCGCTGATGCTGCTAGCGAATGGGACAACCGCTAGGCGGCTGAAGCATCACCGACAACACAGTCAGTCGCTCCATACTCGCGTGGTGTCAACGGGTTTTAGCCAGGGGGGCGGCAGACAGTGGAGTGTAGGGGAGATGTCTATCAAAAACGCCCCTACTCCCTAACCCCCCACTGTCTAGCCCTACTCTTTAAGCTCGACGCAGCACTAGGCCTCTGACTTAAGCAGGAACAGCTGCGGGCAAGTAGCCCATTTCTTCCATCTTAGCGATGACCTTATCAACACTCTCTTCCAGGGTTTCTTTGTGAGTTTCACAGTTTACTTCAGGGTTGGTTGGCGGCTCGTAGGGGTCGCTGATACCGGTAAACTGCTTGATTTCTCCGGAGCGAGCTTTGGCATAGAGGCCCTTTACATCTCGGGCTTCGCACACTTCTACCGGCGCGCTGACGTACACTTCGATGAAGTCGCCAATGCGATCGCGCACTTCTTCTCGAATCGCCTTGTAAGGAGAGATTGCCGCCACCAGCACGATCACACCATTGCGCGTCAGCAAATCGCATACAAATCCGATGCGGCGAACATTGGTATCGCGGTCTTCCTTGCTAAAGCCCAATCCCTTCGTCAAGTTGGTCCGCACAATATCGCCATCGAGGACCTCGAGCTTGACGCCTCGTTCGCGCAGCTTTGCAGTGAGGGCATCGTTGATAGTGGTTTTCCCTGCGCCGCTGAGCCCAGTAAACCAGATGGTGACACCACGTTGTTCTGATGACATTAATTTTGTTCTCCTAACGGTCTTTTTTGGTCTTGACGTGCGGGTTTTACCAGATGGAGGGCACCGGCAGGCCCAGGGAAGTAGGCATTAGTAGTCGGGAGCTCTTGAATTCTTACATTCCATACAGCCAAATCGCTAGCGGCGGGGTGATCACCGTCATTATCAGACTCAGCGGCCCGCCCACCTTGAGAAAATCCAGAAAGCGATAGCCCCCGGCAGCATAAACCATCGTGTTAGTTTGATACCCAATTGGCGTCATAAAGCAATTAGACGCAGCAAAAGTGATAACAAAGATCACAGTCAGAGGGTTAAGACCGATAGACTGAGCCACCTGAACGCCAATGGGCAATAGCAAAATGATAGAGGCATTATTCGATAATACGGCGGTCAAGAGCACCGTCAGTATGTAGATTAGGGTAAGCATCCAGTACCCAGATAAATTTCCGCCCGCGTTCACCAGCTGACTGGCCAGCCACTCAGTCGCGCCAGAGTTCTGCATCGCCGTTCCCAGGGGGATCAGGCAGGCCAACAAAAAAATTACGTCCCAGCGTACGGCCTGGTAGAGTTCGCCTGGCTTGAGGCAGCCGGTTAGCACCATCACCACCACCCCGGCAAGCGCCGAGACCAGAATGGGATAGTTAGTGGTTGCGGCAATGCCGACTACGGCAAGCCCAATGAACAGGGCGATGTAGGCCTTGTTTGTGCGCAGCGTTTCGAGGTCACGCTGCTCTAGCACCAGTAGGTTGCGGCTGGTTTGCATACCGACCAAGCTTTGCTTTGGACCTTGAACGAGTAGCAAATCGCCGAATCTAAGGGGGATCTTACCCATGCGATCGCGCACCAGTTCCTGACCCCGGCGAATCGCCAGCACCGTAACGTTGTAGCGCTGACGAAACCGCAGATCTTTCAGCGTCGATCCCACTAGGTTCGAATTGGCAATGACCAGAGCTTCGGCAATGCCTTCTTCTTCGCCCAGCCCCCCCTGCCAGGACTTCTGACCGAACTGCACATCGGGTAGGATTTCCAATCCCTCACTCTCGCGAATTTTTAGCAGGTCTTGCTTACCGCCCCGAGCCAGCAAAATATCCCCCACAGCCAGCGTCTTATCCGCTAGCGGCTGTGGGAAATGAGTGTTGTTGCGAATAATTTCCAGGACATCCACATCGAATCGACGCTGCAGCTGACTGCCCCTAAGTGTCTTACCCACCAGGCTAGAGCGCGGCGTGATCACCACTTCGCTGACGTAGTCTTTCATGCCATACTTTTGGCTCAGGCCACGGTCACCAGCCTGCCTACTTGGCATCAGCCACGGGGTGACAAAAGCCAAATAGCCCAGCCCAATAGCAAACGTAATCACACCTAGGCCGGTGAATTGAAAGAGGGAAAATTCGCCAAACCCAAGATCGGCGGCTAAGCCACTGGCTAAAACGCTAGTAGAGGTTCCAACAACGGTAATCATGCCGCCGAGAATAGTCGCGAAAGAAAGGGGCATGAGCAGTTTGGACGGAGAGATGCGTTGCTGCTGGCAAAAATCTTCGACAATAGGTAGGAAGACGGAAACGACGGCAGTATTGTTCACCAGGCCCGACATGGGTCCGACGATTAGCCCTAGGGCAATAATTTGCCGACTCAGGCGCTTCCCGCCCCACTGAATCAGCCAGTTACTCGCCTGCTGCAAGATTCCCGTGCGGGCCACCCCCGCGCTCAAAATAAACATCGCCATAACGGTGATAGTCGCCGGATTGCTAAAGCCAGCAATCCCCTCTTGAGGGGTCACCTGCTTTAGCAAAACTAGGGCAACCATTACCCCTAGTGCCGTGATGTCAGCCGGGAATCTTTCGACAATAAAGAGTACGAGGGCAACCACCACCACACCCAAAGTTAAAGCGATGCTCATAGGCATGAGAAAATTAAAGTGTTAGTAATTGGCCTCTTGGACCGGTTTCTATGTTTTGGCGACAGGCGACTTTACAGTGACGCTTGTGGTCAACCGTTTTGACTGCTCAGCCTTGAGCTTTGGCTCCAGGTACAGGTTTTCTAGCAATACAGCGCCGCCCGCAATCCAGGGAGGAACAATGAGCGCGCCAACAATTCCCAATACCTGCGTTCCACCCAGGACGGCCAAGAGCTGATAGAGCGGATGAACACCCACCGAAGAACCCACCAGCAGCGGGTCGAGAATATAGGTTTCAATATTTTGAATGATGACATAGAACAAAATCACCCAAAGCACAAGCCACCCGCCCTGGGGAATCACGACCACCAAGGCCGGAATAGCACCCAGAATCGGGCCCAAAAAGGGAATCAGATTCGTCACGCCAGCGATCGCACCCAAGCCAATTGCAAACTCCTTCAGGCCCAATAAGCTCAGGCCTACCCCTGTCACCAATGCCAGCGTGGCCGAGACAATCAGCCGCCCGCGAATGTAGCCGCCAATGCGATCGCCGATAGTCGGTAGCTGTTGGCCCACTCGCTGATCCCAAGGCTGGGGCAGCAGCCTCACAAAGCTAGTCGTTAGCGTGCGGCTATCAGCCAGCATGTAGCCCGAGATAAAAATCGCCAGTACCAGGCTGAGCAGCGTACCCAGGATATCCGTCGTCAGGTTGAATGAGCGCAGGGCCACCTGACGCGTCGAGCGAACGGCCCAAGCGGCAATCGCCTGCACATCGAGCTGGTCAAAAACCTGAGTTGTGAAGTCCGGGCGACTATCGTTAAAAGCTAGTGCCCAAGCTTCCGCCTGCGTCAGCGCCTTGCGCAAAAGCAGCGGCAGCTGACGAATCAGCAGCTGAATCTGGTCTAATACGGTCGGGCCAATCAGCAGCACGACGCCAGTTAGGGTGCTAAAAATGGCCAAATAGGTCAGCAGCGCGCCGAGCCAGCGAGGAACCCGATACCGCTCGGCCCAAGCCACAATAGGCGCAATTGAGCAGGCTAGCACGACGGAAATCATCACCAGCAGCAGCAGGCCTCGCAGCTGCCAGCCAATAATCGCCGCTGCGATCGCCGCAAAAACGACAAAGACACCGCTAACAGAAATAGACAGCCTTTGTTCAGAAGCCATGACTTAGGAAACCTTTCAGTAGAAAACCGCTCGGTAGAAAAACGCTCATTTCCCGCGGGCAAGCGCCAGGCAGTGCCACGCAACAGGCAAGCCGAGCGCTCAGCACTGATCACAAGCTAATCACAAGCTAAAGGGTATACCGAAACTGGTCTATCAACATACCGGGCATCCACATGCCGCCAAGCGATCGCCTGTCGTAAGTTCCCACCGCCGGTAAAAACGTCTGCTGACAGGTCAGGTCAATCAGCCCCTCTCCCAAGAATCGGTAGAGATTGTCATCAAAGCGCAGGTTTTCAATCGGGGCAACAATCTCGCCCGCTTCCACCCAAAAACAGGCATAGCGCGTCATGCCAGTCATCCGCCCAGCGCTCAAATCGCTCCAGTTCAGGTAGTGCAGATTCGACACATAGAGGCCGGTGCCCAAGGTAGAGAGAATGTCCTCTGCGCTCAGCTGACCTGGGGCAACGGTAGGGGCCCGCATCGATTCATCTTGATTGGCCCCATTGCTACGCTTGCCATACTCTTTGGCGCTACGGCTGTTAACCAGCGCATTGGCCCAACGGCCCTGCTGGATAATCGGCAGCTGAGCAGGTGACATTTCCCCGCTGTCATTAAATCGGGGTAGCCCTATCCGCTGAAAGTCCTCCCCTAGAGAAAATTTTTCAGACAGCTGCGATCGCCCCTGCTCCAGTTTCTCAAAGGCACTACTGCCCTGACGTAGCGCCGCTTCGCCCAGTCCACCTCCCCAGATAATCGTATCGATGATGTCAGCGACCGCAGCAGGTGCCAAATAGGTGCGATAGCATCCCCTCGGCACCGATATGGCAGGCTGTGACAGCAGCTTCAGCTGCGCTTGAGTTGCGGCAATATCCCGCAGGTAGTCCGGCTCTGACCAGTGCCGTCCGGCTAGGGTTCCTTTTACTGCCTGGGTTGAGCCACCAAAGAGTGAGTAATCTAGCGTAAATGAGGGCGTTTCAAACCAGTGCCTTTTCCCCATGCTGTCTGCATAGGCCCGGTAGGCCCGGCCACCGGCATACAAACCCGAAAAATCCAGCCCCTGAACGGGCGATAGTAGGGTGCTCGCCACCGCTGTATGCGGCAAGAGACGACCGCTATGAACTTCTCGGGTCTGCGGATTGCTGTGCTGACTGAGCGTCGGTCTTACTAGGTACGGGTCAACAGGGAGCAGAGGGAGTTCCGCCGTCAGCTGGGCGATAGCTGCCTGCACCAGCGGCCAGTCTGCTGAGAAGTCACCGCAGAAAGGGAGCGTGACCGCTGCTGTGCGATCGCTGCCCATCAGCGTTAACCGCATCTGTCCATCTTTTACCTGACCGGTCTGTCGTACCCTAGCGCTGTTAAACCGAGTAAACTGACTCTCTTCTCCAGAAATTGCCACGGTAAACGCAGTCTCTGACAGAGCAGAAACGTGATCGCCTAACGCCTCAACTAGCTGCTGAAAAGCAGCTTCTTCGGCGCTGACCGGAAAGGCCTGACGGCTAAGATTTTTTGGGGGCGTCTGCCGGGCGGCCACACCCACGACCGCTCCCACCTGCTGTGAATAATCTGCTTCTTGCAATGTCACGCGCCTGCACCCCCAAAGACTTCAATATTTTCAAAGGCACATGCCGGTGAAGCATGTCCGACTCGGATGAGCTGATTCGGTTCGCCTTTACCGCAGTAAGGCGTACCGTAGACTTTCAGGGTTTGTCCATCGCCTACCTGGCTAAGGCTACGCCAAAAATCTGGCGTCGTAGCCCGGTAATTTGGATTTTTGAGCGGGGTCGTCAGCTGACCGTTTTCAATTTTGCGAGCGTATTCACAGCCAAACTGAAACTTGTGGCGCTGATCGTCAATGGACCAAGAGCGATTGGACTCCATATACACCCCATTCTCAATGCTGCCAATCATAGCCTCAAAGCTCGTTTCGCCCGGCTCTAAGTTGATATTGGCCATCCGGTCTATAGCAGGCCGGTTCCAGCTGCAGGCGCGGGTGCAGGCAACCCCAGGCACATTGAGTCGGGTTTGGCTTTCGAGCCCGCCAAGCCCCCGCTGCAAAACGCCATTTTCAATCAGGTATTGCCGCTGGGCCGGTACGCCCGCATCGTCGAACCGGTAGCTAGCCAGCTCTTCGGGCACGGTTGCATCGAAGGTCACATTCATCAGCGGCGAGCCATACACCATCTGACCGAAGTCCTCAGGCCGTACAAAGCTACCCCCGGCATAGTTCCGCTCATCCCCCAAGATCCGGTCGAGCTCAAGGGGATGCCCGACACTCTCGTGAATCTGCAGCATCATCTGGTCAGGCGCCAGTACCAGGGTGGTCGTTTCGTCTGGGCAGTCCGGCGCATCTAGCAGCGACACCGCCTGCTCTCCGATGCGGCGGGCCCGTTCCCATAGCTGATCGTCTCTCCAGCGCTCCCATCCTCCCTGGTAGCTACGGGCCAGGTAGCCATTGTCTGTGCGGGTTTGGGTCACGCCAGGAGCATTGGCAATCGCACTCAAATGCCCTTCTATCAAAGACAGCCGTTGATGTAGCCGGGAGCCATTGCTACTGACAAACCAGGTATCGACCTCGTGGGTGCGGGCGATCGCACTAGTCTGCATGATTGCCGCTGATACCTTTAGCTGCGCGCACAGCTGGCGCAGCAAGTCATTAATCTCAGCAGCACCGACACTATCGAAGGGACAGGCGCTGGGTGACTGATAAGAGCCAACGACCGGCGGGCGAACTGCGGTTGTGAAGTGATGAACCGCCCACTGGCTAGCAGCGGTCGCCTGCTCGTAGGCCCGGTGTGCAGCGGCCTGCAGCGAATCTGCCGTTAGTAAGTTAGTCGCGCTGTAGCCAAACTGTCCATTTGCCAGCACTTCAACCATCGCCCCATGGCTGAGTCCTCGCTCGTTTTGCTGCGGAAAGCCATCTCGCATGGCTCGCCAGGTACTGGCCTCCCGTACAGCCCGAATGCCAATCCAATCAGCCGGGATACTGACTCGTTCGAGCGCTGCAGTGATATTCCCAATCATAAAACCTTTGAGACGGTGAGTAGATGCGGGTGCGTAGATTCATGGCGAGTGACGGTAAGGGGGCTCCGATACCTAGTATTGATCAATGCTGCTTTCTAAGTGACATTTTCTCAGTATAGGAAGTGTCAAATGTATCTCTTTCTCCCTTCTTATTTACCCAGATTGATGCCTCGACCTTGTAGGCGCCAGAAAATTGAGCATGTCTTAATTTTTCATTTTAGAAGTGTTAAACCCTAAATTTCCTTAATAAATAATCTAAAAATAAATTTTTGATTTATATTAAATTCATATACCTCCTAAAATTTTACTTTAATAAATTCATGAACATTGATGATTTAGACCAAAAAATTCTCTTGGCGCTCATATCGGATGGGCGGGTAAAGTGGTCGGCCCTAGCTGAAGCGTTTGGTGTCTCAGCACCGGCGATCGCCGACCGCGTCCGCCGACTAGAGCAGTCGTCCCTGCTAATGGGCTACACCGCTGAGCTAAATGCCGAAGCACTTGGTTTCAGCCTGACTGCGTTCGTCACCGTAACACTAGAGCATCCCCAATATCGACAGGGCTTTGTTGACTACGCGCAGGGACAGGCCAGGGTTCTGGCCTGCCACCATATCGCAGGCGAAGGCGACTACCTGCTGAGAATTTGCTGCCGGTCTACCGCTGAGCTAGAGCACGTTTTGAGTGAAGAGCTCAAAAGTCTCCCAGGCGTCCAGCAGACGCGCACCACCATTGCGCTGAGCACCGTGAAAGACACCCGTGCCTTACCGGTCGAATCGTTGTCTTAGCAAGAGGAAACTGCAGTAGATGTTGCTATTTGCCTGGTTCAAAGGTGTTTTGATGGGTCTTGCGATCGCCGCGCCCGTTGGCCCCATTGCCCTACTGTGCATTCGTCGCACCCTTTCCCAGGGCCGGTGGATTGGATTGGTTTCCGGGTGCGGTGCTGCGACTGCCGATGGGCTATACGGCGTTGTGGCTGCTTTTGGCTTAAGCGCCGTTGCCAATCGCCTGATTAGCAATACGGCCTATCTCAAGCTCGGTGGCGGTCTATTTCTCTGCTATCTGGGTCTATCCACTGTCTTCTCGAAGCCGCTTTCGACTGAGGCTTCGCCAGCCGATTCTGCACCGCCATCTGCCGCTGTCCAGCAGTCAGATGGCACAGCCCTACCCTTGCTAGCAGCGTACTCATCTACCCTCACACTCACCCTCACCAACCCAGCGACCATTCTTTCCTTCGTTGCTATTTTCGCCGGTCTCGGTATTACGCAAACCGATCATATATCTTCTGTAACCCTTGTAATTGGCGTATTTACGGGCTCGGTGCTGTGGTGGTTGGTGCTAGTGTCAGGCGTGGCTCACTTGCGCAACCGGTTAACGCCCCAGCGACTCTCCCAATTCAATCAGTGGTCTAGCAAAGCGTTTGGCCTACTGATTCTGGGGTTTGGCATTGCTGCCCTATTGGCATGATCTGTCATTTTTCGGCTGCTGCAGGTGGTATCGCCCTTTGAAAAAGCCCCGTTTTGAAAGCATGCTTTTTTTGAATCAACATCAGAGAAGTCGGCACCAGGGAAGATGGTTGCCAGCGGCAGCCGCGTTAGCCCTGGTTCTCTGGCTGTCTTTGGGGCTGTTTGGCGGGAGTCGCGATCGCTGGCCAAGCGTTTCAGTGCAGGCTCAGTCGCTGCAAGATCTGCAAAAACAGCGCGACCAAATTGACGAGCAGCTAGATGTCTACACCGATACAGACGAGCGCTACCAAAAAGCTGAAGACAGAGCCAATCAGACCCTACGCGACCTGTCCCAAACCATTCAAAGCACCGACAGCTGGATTACCAACACTGAATTTCAGCTGGCTGAAGCAGAGAGTCGGCTGGCCTACCTAGAGTCGGATCTAGCACGCAACCAGCAGGACTATGAAGACGCTCGGGTGGCCGTCGTAGGTCGGCTGCAGTTCATGCAGCGCCAGCAGGCTGCGCAGGGATGGGCGCTCCTGCTGCAAAGTCAAAACCTAAACGATTTCCTAGACCGACGATATCGGCTCAAGCAGGTATACAAAGCAGACCGGGCAACCCTAGTCGCGCTAGATGAAAAATCTTCAGACATTGTGGCTCAGCAAGCAGGCGTCGAACAGCAAAAAAACTCAATTTCACTCCTGCGTCAACAGCTGCTGGTCAGCCGCGATCAGTATACTGCTCAGGTACAGCAGCAAACCGGAATGATGGCACGCCTGCAGCAAAACCGAGGTGCCCTAGCTGCAGCCATCGATCAGCTCGATAGAGAATCAGATGAAATTACGACCCTGATTTTAGAGCGAGTAGCTACAGCAGAAGCTGCCGACCTTAAGATTGCCAGGGAGGAAGCCCTGCGAGCAGCTAGGGCCTCAGGCAAAATGCTGCGACCTAGCTATGGACCTATTACTAGCCAGTTCGGCAGCCGGTTCCATCCGGTACTGGGCTACAGTCGCTTCCATGCAGGTACTGACTTCGGCGCAGAGCACGGCACCCCCATTCAGGCCGCCGAGACTGGCATCGTCATCTTTTCAGGTTGGTACGGCGGCTATGGCAATGCGGTCATTTTGGACCATGGCGACGGCATGACCACGCTCTACGCCCACGCCAGTCGGCTAAACGTCACCGAAGGAGACACCGTCCGCAAAGGCGATGTCATCGCGGCGGTTGGAACCACTGGGCTCTCCACAGGGCCACATTTACACTTCGAAGTGCGCCGTGCTGGTGAACCGGTCGATCCGATGGCGTTTCTCTAACCAGCTTTGACCCCATAGGCTCAACTCTATGCGCCGTCACTTTGCATTGAATTTGGTTTGGCTCAATAGGCACAAGCAGGCTGACTTTTAGGCAGCAGGCAAGATAGTCTATGGCTATGAAACATCAGTCCCGCCTTTCGCTCGCTGCGGCAGCTTGCGTAGCCTCATTCGTCCTTACTGCATCCTTTCCTTCTACGGCAGCAGACCTACCAGCTATCAACGCTAGTGACGAATCTGACGCTAGTGACGAATCAAGTGCGGACGGCCCTGCAGAGGAGATGCCCACCGCACCCCTTAATCTGACGCCAGAAGTCATTGAGCAGAGCCCAGTTCTGCAGCGCTGGCTGGAGTCGGTACCCGATATTCGTGAAGATATTCGCCGCGATCCTAGCTTTGTCACCCGTCTGCAGTTGGGCTACAGCTATTTCCCCTCTTCAGACGGAGCGGGTGGATTTTTCGTGGGCGTTGAGGATCTTTTCATTGGCCAAACGCCGCTGACGCTCAGCGCCGACTATCAGCAAAACTTTGAGGGCGATCGCACTGCCTACGGCGCAGACCTGCACTACTACCTCTTTTCGCTAGGCGGCTACTTCAATCTGTCACCCATCTTGGGATATCGCCATGCCGACGCCGCTGAGGACTACAGCATTGATGGGGCAAACGTCGGGTTCAGGATTCGCGTTGTGCCCTCCCGCACTGGCGCAGCTGATTTCACCATCGACCAGTCCTGGATCGTTGGCGACAGCGAAACCCTAAACGTGACCCACCTAAACTTTGGCTATGCCATCACCCAAAAATTGCGCCTTTCAACCGACTTGGAATGGCAGAGCACATCAGATGAGGGCGACTCTCGCGTCGGTCTCAATCTTGAGTGGGCCCTGTAAGTGGGCTCTGTCAGAATGCATAATATAAGGCGCAGATAAGAAGATTGAAGGGCTTAAGCAATGGCCAAACCAACCCAGGCTCACATCACCAAAGTGATTCCGAAGCGAGAAAGTGCTTTTTTCCGCGATCGCACCCTCAAGCAAACCGAATACTACATGGGCGCAAAGCTGCTAGAAGTCGGCGTCAATCCCAATAAAGACGTCATCTACCGCTGGAAAACCCTCGATAAAGGTGACAAAGAAGAGTGGACCTACAGCGCCTACTGGGGAGAGTCTCGCGCCAAGCTCGAATCGGAAGAAGCCTCATAGCTAGCGTTCCAGCTGGCATTGCAGAGGTATCCCACCGGACTATCAAGCCTACCTAGCTATCTGATTCCCTGCCCTTTATTTCAGCAGTCTCCAGCAGTAACTCCGTCTCTATCGGCTGGTTGTACAGCACCATAGTCGTCGTGCTATTTTGCTCAAACCCAATCCGCTCATAAAAGCGTTGCTGATGCGTCGTCATCAAATAGGTCCGCTCAACCTTATTCATATGAGGATGGGCAATCAGCGTTTCAACCAGCCTGCGGCCCAGGCCAGCGCCTTGATAGTCTGGGTGGATGACCACGTCCCAAATCGTGGCGCGAAAGATTCCATCCGAGGTGGCCCGGCTAAACCCAATTAGCTGGCTTCCCTGCCAGGCGGTCACCACAGGGTTGCTGTAAGCGATGGCTTTCGCCATCTCCTCAGGCTGCCTTTCCCGAGCCCAAAAGGCCGCTACCTGAAAAAGCTCGCAGAGCTGGCGAAGCTGTTCAGTGTCAAGAACATCCGTATAGCGAAACTGAATATACCGACTATCCATAAAACATGAAACCCTTTCGTCAAGGCGTGTGGCGCTAGCGAGTTCGCTGCATACCTTCATTACAATAATTCTTCTGTATACGAGATGACTGCTGTAGAAGTAAGGTTTTCATGACTTTGATAGCGCAAACAGGCCGCGATTAATACGTGTATCTAATGAAATTCAGCCCAAAGGTTGCTAAATCCAGGATTTTTTATGCTTTTTCGTAACTTTTGGCGCGGCGCTTTGGTGCCCTTTGTCATCAGCATACTGTTGTGCAGCTTACTTGGAATGGGGATAGCAAGAGCGACAGAGCCTTCTTACGGTATGGTTGACCCCGTTGCTGCTCGCTACGAAGCCGGATACAGCGTCTATGTGGAAAACTGCGCGTCCTGCCACGTAGCCTTACCACCAGCCGTCCTGCCGAGAGCAACCTGGCAAACACTCGTCACTGACACAGCCCACTACGGCATTACGCTGCAGCCCCTACCCTCATTTGACCAACAGCTGATGCTGAACTACTTGCACACCTACTCCCGCTCACAGGGTGATGGCCCCACACCCTACAGGCTCAAAGATTCTGCTTACTTTCAAGCCTTACACCCGGGCGTAGCCTTACCGCAGCCTCTAAATTTGAGAAGCTGTGTAGGATGCCATGCCACAGCTACCGAGCAAAATTATCGGGGTGCAATCTCGCAGTAGCCCCAATTCAAGAAGCAACTGTACGCAACCCTTCAAAGCAGGTCACCGCGCCAAGATTTGTAGTGCCGCAGTGACCATTCCGAAGTAATATCGTTGGACGCTGTAGGGTTACCCGCCAACCATCCCACCTTCCAGCAGGGTAAGCTCACCCTATAAGCTTAATCTAGATACAATTAGCTACGGGGTCTTTAGTGCACCTCGATAGTCCTAACGCTCTGACCGTTCTTTTTTTGTGGCATGACATGCTAAAAAAACTTTTTGGCGACCCCAACACTCGCAAGCTCAAAAGGTATCAACCTGACATCAAAGAAATAAACCTACTGGAAGAAGAAGTACAGGCGCTTTCTGATGATGAGCTAGCTGCAAAGACAGACGAATTTAGACAGCGGTTGAAAGACGGCGAAGACCTAGACGATATCTTGACAGAGGCATTTGCGGTCGTTAGAGAGGCTGCCAAACGGGTACTGGGCATGCGCCACTATGACGTGCAACTGCTAGGGGGCATGGTACTCCACGATGGTCAAATTGCAGAAATGAAGACCGGTGAGGGAAAAACCCTCGTTTCTACCCTGCCTGCCTACCTGAATGCGGTTTCTGGCAAAGGCGTCCATATTGTCACCGTCAATGACTATCTGGCCCGCCGCGACGCCGAGTGGATGGGGCAGGTTCACCGCTTCATGGGGCTCAGCGTTGGCCTAATTCAGCAAGGCATGAGCCCAACTGACCGCAAGAAAAACTACGCCTGCGACATTACTTACGGGACCAACAGCGAATTTGGCTTCGACTACCTGCGCGACAATATGGCAACCCAGATGTCAGATGTTGTACAGCGGCCCTTCAACTTTTGTGTGATTGATGAGGTCGATTCGATTCTGGTCGATGAGGCCCGTACGCCGCTGATTATTTCAGGCCAGGTGGAGCGTCCCGGTGAGAAGTACACCAAGGCCGCAGAGGTCGCAGCCCAGCTCGAAGGGGACGAGGTTGATTACGAAGTCGATGAAAAAGCCCGCAACGTCTTGCTAACTGACGAGGGCTTTGAAAAGGCCGAGACTTTACTCAACGTCTCGGACCTGTTCGACCCTAAAGACCCTTGGGCGCACTATATTTTCAACGCAATCAAGGCAAAAGAACTCTTTACCAAAGACGTCAACTACATCGTCCGCAATGGTGAGATTGTCATTGTCGATGAATTCACCGGGCGCGTGATGGCCGGTCGGCGCTGGAGCGACGGCTTGCACCAGGCCATCGAAGCCAAAGAGCATGTCGAGATTCAGCCAGAGACACAGACCCTGGCTTCCATTACCTACCAAAACTTTTTCTTGCTTTACCCCAAGCTGTCGGGCATGACGGGGACTGCCAAAACAGAAGAAGCAGAATTCGAGAAAATCTACGAGCTAGAAGTCACCATCATTCCGACGAACAGACCCACGCAGCGGCACGACCTGCCCGACGTGGTTTATAAAACTGAAAACGCAAAATGGAATGCGATCGCCCAGGAATGCGCCGAAATGCACGAAACCGGTCGCCCCGTCCTCGTAGGAACCACTAGCGTCGAAAAATCAGAGGTGCTCTCCCTTCTGCTCAGCGACCTCAAAGTCGACCACAACCTACTCAACGCGAAGCCAGAAAACGTTGAACGCGAGTCTGAGATTGTCGCCCAAGCCGGTCGGAGGGGCTCTGTGACCATTGCCACCAACATGGCCGGACGAGGTACGGACATTATCTTGGGTGGTAACGCCGACTATATGGCTAGGCTAAAGGTGCGAGAGTATTTTATGCCTCGCTTAGTCAAGCCAGAAGATGATGAAACCTTTGCTGTCGCCCAAGTCGCCGCGGCAAAAAGTGGCAGCCAGGCCAAGGGATTTGCCGATGGCAATGGCAAAAAGAAAAAGACATGGAAAGTCGCCCCGCAAATATTTCCAACCGATCTTTCACCCGACATCAAAGAAGCACTCAAAGCAGCGGTGGATTTTGCCGTTAAGACCTACGGCGCGCAAAGCCTATCCGAGCTAGATGCGGAAGACAAAATTGCGATCGCAGCCGAAAAAGCACCCACCGATGACCCGGTCATTCAAAAGCTGCGAGATGTATACAACCAGGTACTAGAAGCCTATGAAGTGATTACCTCTGCAGCCCACGACGAAGTCATTCAGCTGGGCGGCCTGCACGTCATTGGCACCGAGCGCCACGAGTCTCGCCGAGTCGACAATCAGCTCAGAGGCCGGGCTGGGCGGCAAGGCGACCCGGGCTCTACCAAGTTTTTCCTCAGCTTGGAAGACAATCTGCTGCGAATTTTCGGGGGCGATCGCGTTGCCAACCTGATGAACGCCTTCCGCGTAGAAGAAGACATGCCCATCGAATCCGGCATGCTCACCCGCTCCCTCGAAGGCGCACAAAAGAAGGTCGAAACTTACTACTACGACATTCGTAAGCAAGTCTTCGAATACGACGAAGTCATGAACAACCAGCGCCGCGCCATTTACGCCGAGCGTCGCCGCGTGCTAGAAGGCGATGAGCTAAAAGAGCTGGTCCTTGGCTACGGCGTGCAAACCATGGACGATATCGTCGAGGCCTATGTCAACCCAGAGCTACCGTCCGAAGAATGGGACCTCAAGAGCGTTGTCAGCAAAGTGCAAGAATTCATCTACCTGCTTGCAGACCTCACCCCCGAGCAGCTAGAAAATCTCTCCATGGGCGAGATGAAAACTTTCCTTGCAGAACAAGTCCGCATTGCCTACGACCTCAAGGAAGCGCAGGTAGATCTGATCAAGCCCGGTCTCATGCGCGAAGCTGAGCGCTTTTTCATCCTTCAGCAAATCGATACCCTCTGGCGCGAGCACCTCCAGCAAATGGACGCCCTCCGCGAAACCGTCGGCCTCCGCGGCTACGGCCAAAAAGATCCGCTCATCGAATACAAGAGCGAGGGCTACGAAGTCTTCCTCGACATGATGACCGGCATTCGCCGCAACGTGGTGTACACCCTCTTCCAGTTCCAACCCCAGCCCCAACCCGCCGTCAAGCAATCTGAGATGGTTTAAGGCTGTTAAAGCTCTCGCACTCGTGCGCTCAATTTTATCTACGACACAGCTAGAGCAGCTCAAAGCTGAAACCGAACCCCTTCTTCAAAAGGACTTTGAACCTTTGAGAGATTGGTTTGTTTAGCAAAACTGGCAAAGTTGGGACAATCAGATAGCGCAAGATAGTGCGACTCGAATTCATATCGTTTTACGACGTTCCATTGACGTTCCATTGACGTTGCACCCACCAGCGATTTTCTCAGCAATAATGATGGCACTCCATTGCAAAACATACGTATGCCCTCTTTTGCTGCGATCGCGACAACTCCCGCAGGACTTCGCAACATAGCGCCTTTAGGCAATGGCAATCAGCCATTAGCTCAACTTTTTGTCTCTGAAACGTTATGTGCTGAGGCTGAATCACTTCAGATTTCCTACGCTTCATACGGTGATTCCCTCGCAACCTTTCTAGAAGGGCAGTGGGGAATCTACAGCGGATTTATATTTTGTCTGGCGAGTGGGGCGGTGGTACGTCTGATTGCACCACTGCTAAAAAATAAGGCAGAAGATCCGGCAGTCGTCGTCGTGGACCAGTCAGGAAAGTTTTCGATCAGTCTGTGCGGTGGGCACCAGGGTGGGGGCGACCACCTTACCCATCTCGTCAGCCAGCTCATTGGCACGCAGCCTATCCTCACAGGCGCAGCTAACGGCCTGAATTTACCAGGCATCGATACTTTGGGTACACCCTTTGGCTGGACAAAAGGCAGCGGCGACTGGATGGGTGTGAGCTCTGCTGTGGCTCATCAATTACCAGTACAGGTCATTCAAGAAGTAGGCACAACACTGTGGCAACAGCACTTACCGATTGATCACAGGTTCCAGTTTGGCTTTCCAGAATTTGAAGCACGCAATGAACCGCCAAAACCGCAGGCTCGAATTTGGATTAGCCCAATCGTGAGAAAGTTCAGCACAGATTCTGAGCTGCCAAAGGTGCAATGGCATCCACGGGTACTGTGGGTAGGGATTGGCTGCGAGAGAGATACAGACAAAGAGTTAATTGAGCTAGCAGTGGAGAGCGTCTGCGAGAAAAATCATTTGGCTTTGGGAGCGATCGCAGGCATTGCAACCCTGGCGCTGAAGGCCGACGAAGCTGGCCTACTCAAACTCGCTAAAGACAAAAGCTGGCCCCTACGATGCTTTAGCGCTTGTGAACTCAAAGCTATCGATGTGCCCAACCCATCTAAAGTGGTAGAAAAAGAAGTAGGCACACCCAGCGTCTGCGAAGCAGCAGCCATAACGGCAGCAGGCGCGAGTGAGCTGAGAGTAACAAAGCAGATTGTGAAGCAAGAAGGGATGAAGGGGGCAGTAACAGTCGCGATCGCTCAATCACCAGCCCTTCCTCTGTCTGAATTCACGGGTCGTAGAGGAAAGCTTCAACTCGTTGGCACTGGACCCGGCAGCTTGAATCAAATTACCCCCGCCGCCAGAGCCTCCATTACTGGCGCAGATGTCGTTATTGGCTACAAACTCTATGTAGATTTAATTCGTTCTCTGCTGCGGCCCGGTCAAATTGTTGAAGGGCTGCCCATTACCCAAGAAAGGCAGCGCGCCGAACGGGCGATTGAACTTGCCAAATGGGGCTTAACTGTCGCGGTGATTTCATCGGGCGACTGCGGCATTTATGGCATGGCAGGCCTAGTCCTAGAGCAGCTGCAAGCGACAGGCTGGAATGGCCAAACGCCAGAAGTACAGGTATTTCCTGGTGTCAGCGCCCTGCAGTCAGCAGCCTCTCGGGTAGGCGCCCCCCTAATGCACGACTTTTGCGCCATCAGCCTCAGCGATTTGCTAACGCCATGGCCCGTGATTCAGCGTCGCCTGCTAGCCGCAGCAGAAGGCGACTTTATGGTGGCCCTCTACAATCCCAAATCCAAAACGCGCACAGAGCAAATTGTTTTCGCCCGTGACATTTTTCTACAGCATCGCAGTGCGCAGACCCCTGTCGCCCTAGCGCGATCGCTCTACCGCCCAGATGAGCAGATCACCCTCACCACCCTAGGTGACATGTTCGATCACCCTATCGATATGCTCACGACTGTGATTATCGGCAATCGGAGCAGCCGCAGCTACAAAGGCTGGTTTATTACGCCCAGAGGCTACTTAGGCGAGGCTATTTAAGCTACATCTAATACCGGTCTATCCCAGACCCGCGGGACATTCAGCATGGAGCCTATCTCATCGACTCGCTGTCTCATCGACTGTACGGGCCTCTGGAATTAGTCGATTGGGGGTGATGCCGCTCAGCAAGCGATCGCGACTCACTCTCTGACCAATAGATTCACAGGTCTTACGCTGCCTATCAAACGCCGGATCTTGCCAGTTAAAGGCGAAATGGCTCACTGTTTTGATCTGAGGAAACGCCCGCTGCAACGCGTCCATTTGGGCCTCTAGGGCTGGCCTGTTTTGCTGCGCTGCGCCCCATACTCCCGCTAAAGCCGGTTTGACCGTCGCCGGATTGCGAACGCCGAGCACTCGCCTTACCTCATCAACAATGCAGTTTGCATTTCCGCAAACGGCGTAGGCCATAGGGTGCGACTCCAGCCAGCCAGGAAAACGATTCCAGTGCTGTAGCCTGGCATCGTAGCCATTTCCCACCGCTCGGTTTCCATTGGGGAAAAACACCGCGCCCGCCGGTATGCCAGACTGCCGAGCTGGCATCGCCCCAGCCTGCAAAAAGTCAACAACGCCCTGAATAGCATGGGCCACGCTCAGTCGCCAAAGCTCATTTTGTAGCCCCGGACGACGCTCAGCAGCATCCGCCAAATCTTCTGGGTCGACCGGAGGAGGATTGCGGCTCTGCCACAGCGGTTCTCCTTCAGTAGGATACATACTGTCTGCCTGTGCCACATCAGACGCTGTCAAATATCCGCGCCGTAGAAACCGCTGTATCAGCTCTCTGCCTTTGTTGTTTGTGCTGCGCTGCACAAGGGCCTGACTAGCAGCTGGGCCGTGTATCCATAGATCGTTGACTTCGCTCGCTACGGATGCACCGCCCAGCAGCCGAGGATAGCGCACGTAGTCGTATAGAGCGCCATCGGGGCGGCGAGCAAGCACCTCCCGGACCATACGCTGGTAGTCGCTTTGGGCCTGACGGTTATAGGGATCTATGAAAGCCTCTTCAGAAACTCCACTAGTGCCGTTGTTTGCATAGTCCAGCGTGTCCGCCCCACTGCCATTGCGAGCCAGCACCTGCCGCCGGTCGGTCCGCTGTCCGTAGGAATAGCCAAAATTCAGGGTGAACATCCACGCATAGGCTTTCAAATCTCTATCGTGGGCGGCTTCTATAGCCTCAGCAAGCAAATCGCGGTCCGCGTATTCATCGAACTGAACGAGGCTAGGCCATACGGTCGGGTTGTTGTTTTTGGGCAGGAGCACTTGCCCATTCGCAAAGGCCTCAAGGTAAACCTGGTTGTAGCCAAGATTTACGATGCGGTCCATCAGCGCATCGAGTCGTCCGGGTTGCAGGTCGCAGGGATACAACCGCAGCCAAACGGCCTGGTTCTCAGGCCACTGCCTACGCCGACAGTCTCTTACAGTGTTGATATGTTGCCTGGAGAGCGCCTCATACTGTTGCTGTGCGGCTGTGTTACCTTCGCGTCCAGCAACTCGGAGAGACTCTTTTCTCTCTGCCTCCGCCTGGGATATTTGGCAGAATCGATTGACTGTTGCGTTGGCAGGTGAGATCAACAGGCCCTGGGTTGTTAGGGTGATGGTCAATGCCAGTAAGCCCCAGGCGATCGCACTTCGAAGATTCATGCGACGCAGGCTGCGTAGCGGACCTTTCCAGCTGTTGCTTCTTTTGCTGTTTTTAACCTTGGGAAGAACCATATTCTCTGCTTAGAGCTCAGTCACTGATTAAATAATGGAAAATATTTATTTCAAGAAAAGGGACACCAACTTGCGAGTAGTCACTTGCCAGTAGTCACTTGCCAGTAGTATCTAGCTGTGATTACCAGAAAGGTTTCCTGATTTGGAGGGTTTAATAACGCATACACCCTAAAATTCGGACGCTATGGCATAACACTGTTGGATATCCTAGATTTTTTCTCAGAAGACTGGCTAAAAGACTGTGACAGCTGTCAGATGTAACCAACACTGAGAGAACTTTTATGTGTAAGCTCTCTACAAAGCTAAGCTGCCGTGAACCGTAAGGAATTAAAAATTGCTGAAAAACACCAGGGCAAACGGATATACGGCTTGTGGGACACATGGATGACCGCCCCGCCTTCAGCCCAAGCAGCCAGCTGAGTGAACAGAGACCTGTAAAGGTGTCCTCTCAATAAAGGCATTCGTAGGTGTAACGGTCTAATCAATTAGGACAAATCAACAGACCTAATTCAACGAATTGACGAATGCCTTACTCCGCTGTCGCCTTTTGGTTTGGAATCTCTGGGTCATCCTCTAAGTGCTCTAGTAGCTCTCTAAGATGCATGCGCTTAATGAAAGGCCAGCCACCTTCCTGCTCTATATCTTTGAGCAAACGGTAGAGGCGCTGACGGTTGTCGGGAAGAGCGTCCCGAAAGATCGTGTCCCGAATCTCGTAGTGCAAACTGTCGAGCAACCTCAGCAGCTCCAGTAAAGCCAGGCAGTCACCCTCCCTTTTATCAGCCGTCATCCGAACAATTTGAACCAGCTCCGATAGGTCCGGCGAAATCTGTGGCTGCGAAGTTTCGAACAGGGGGTCAGAATTGCTCACTGTTTTTAAGTTTTGTAACGGACTCGTTCACATTTGATAGCTATTTAGCTCAGCAAGCTGTCGCAAATCTATGCTGACACAAAACCCTGCTCACGCTGCAATTGCAGTGCATGCACAGGCCGACAACCTGACTGAGCCTAGGCGATCGCCGGTTGGTGGCGCAAGCCAGTTACCCTCAAAACCGGCCCAAAACGGGCCAGCAGCAGTGTAAACTTATGTACTAAATACCCCTTAATATCAATAGTCTCGAGGTTGCCCATGAGGTATCGCGCCCTGCTCGCTGCGTTTTTTGCCCTTTGCTTAGGTGTTTTAACAGCCTGTAGTGAAGCGCCATCTGCCACCAGCGATATTCCACTCACCTACGATCAAATCCGCAACACCGGATTGGCCAACAGCTGCCCCCAAGTTGACGAAACCCGTCGGGGACAGATACCCATTGAAGATGGCCAGTCCTACAAGCTAGTCGACCTATGTCTGGAGCCAACAAGCTTTTTTGTCAAGCAAGAAGCTGCCAACAAGCGCAGAGAAGCTGAATTTGTAGCTGGCAAGTCACTGACTCGCTACACCACTTCTCTAGAGCAGGTGAGCGGTGATGTGAAGCTCCAACAAGATGGAAGCCTCCTCTTTGACGAGAAACTAGGGATGGACTTCCAGCCAATTACGGTGCAGCTGCCCGGTGGTGAGCAAATTCCTTTCCTGTTTACCATTAAAGGCCTCAAAGCTATCTCCCAACCCGGTCTCAACGCTGTTACAACCTCTACGGACTTTGAAGGCAGCTTCCGAGTGCCTTCCTACCGGACATCCAACTTTCTAGATCCCAAGGCCAGAGGCCTCGCAACCGGCTACGACAACGCCGTTGCCCTACCGGCTCGAGCAGACGGCGAAGATATTGCCCGAGAAAACGTCAAGGCATTCGACGTCGGCAAGGGGAATATCTCCCTACAGGTGTCCAAAGTGGATGCGGCAACAGGTGAGATTGGCGGAACGTTTATTTCTGAGCAGCCTTCTGATACAGACATGGGTACGGCTGCTGCTGATGATGTTCGACTTCAAGGCGTCTTTTACGGTCGGATTGAGCCCGCTTACGATGCATAGACATAGCATCTATTAGTGTTGAGCAGGCATCAACTCATCAAAGATGGCTCATCAAAGATAGACAGTCTAGGATAAATGGCCTAAAAGTGGTCCCAAAATAAAAGCCCTTAAAAAAGGACGCCAGCTGGCGTCCTTTTTTATTGAATTTTTGCGTTGGATTTTACGTTCCAAAAGATAGGGCGGGTCATTAGTCCATCGAGGCAATGCCTGCACCAGCCGCCTGATTCCGTAGAAACTCGATTGCTTGTCGAAAAATCGTTAACTAGGCTGTGTGTGTCAGTTTACTGCCTGATCTCCTGTTTGGACCTCAGGCGTGAGCTATCGCTTGATTTATCCATCTGCCAAGCAGCCTTAATTGATACCTGTGGCCTATTCCTTTATGCGTTCCTCGACCCACCAGATTATAAAGAATCAGTCACTCGAAGTTTTAAATCACTATCAGAAAAACCGTTCTCTGAAGTTACGCAATCGACTGGTTCAAATGAATATCGGACTGGTGAGGCGAGAAGCCCATCGCTGGCTGCACAACTCGGGAGAGTCCTTTGACGACTTGATGCAGGTAGGTAGCCTAGGCCTGATTCGAGCGATTGAGCGGTTTGACCTACAAAAAGGATTTGCCTTTAGCTCTTTTGCCATTCCCTACATTCGCGGCGAAATTCAGCACTACTTGAGAGACAAAGGGACTGTCGTACGTATTCCCAGACGCTGGCAAACTTTGCAAAATCAGTCAGCTCGGGCCATTCGTCAGCTACAAGAAGATCTCAACCGTCGACCTAGCGATCAGGAGGTTGCGGCCGAGCTAGATATTACGGTCGAAGAATGGCAGCAGGTCAGAATTGCCAGCAGCAATCGAAATTTGTTGAGCCTAGATGCGCCGGTAAAAGAGAGCGATAGCGGTAGCTCATCCCTGGGAGACTTACTGCCTGATGCCCGCTATCGGAGTTTTCAGCTAGCGCAGGAAGATCGAATTCGTCTGCAGCAGGCGCTATCTCAGCTAGAAAGGCGCACAAGAGAAGTCGTAGAGTTTGTGTTTCTGCAGGATCTTACTCAGAAGGAGACTGCTGAGCGTTTGGGAATCAGTTCTGTCACGGTTTCAAGGCGCGTTAAAAAAGGACTCAAGCATCTACAGGTGATTATGCAGCCTGCTGGGGAAACTTAAATACGAAGATACTTGTTTTGACGAATCAGTCCCGGGAGGACTCCGACCATGCGGCGTTTGCTACTCATACTCCTTGTAACTAGCCCGCTAACTGGCTGTCAATATTTAAGCGCCGGGGAAGATATAGAAGTCATCGACCCGTTTGAGGCCGCAGACATAGGAGAGAATGCAGTCGCAGAAGCTGGAGATGCCATTTCTGAGGCTATCGGTGAAGAGGCGGCCTTTGAAGAGCCGACAGTGGAAGCAGAACCTGTGATTACGGCTGATTTGATTCCATCGACTGATCCGGAAGCGCGAACCCGGCAAATTGAGCGCGCCCGTACCGACCCGTTCGATACGTTAGTCATTAAGCCTGCGCCTGAGCCCGTGGCCATTCCAGTAGCTGCTAGGGGCAACAATACGGCCGGCAGCAATGCAGGTGGGTCGAGTAGTGGGGCAGCGGCAGCAGCGGCGGCAGCCCCTCCTGTTCGGGTACAGCCTGACAACGAACCCCTTGTACTGCCATCTCCCATTGCAACGCTGCCAACGATTCCGCAGCCTATTGTTGCACCGACCGTATCGGTCTCTGGCATTATTCAGCTGGGCGGCGAGCCCTATGCCATCGTCCGCACAGGTAGCGAACCCGAGCGATATGTGCGGGTGGGCGATCGCCTAGCCGATGGCAGCGTACGGGTAAAACGAATCGATACGTTGGCCTTTGAACCCCAGGTTATTCTTGAAGAAAACGGCATAGAAGTTTCCCGGCCAATTAACAGTGAGAACGGTGGCGGCAGTGGCGGCAACAACGCAGCCCCCAGCGCAGAGCCTACAGAACCAGTCGCCACGCTACCTACTGGGCAAGCGACGGTAGAAACTAGTCAAGCTGTTGGCAACCAGGCCATTCTGCCGGGGGCAGGCTTACCGGTTTTAGCGACCTCTCAACCATCACTGCAACCTAGCCCTGGCTATATTCCCGATAGCCTGCTACTGCTTCCTGCAGACGTAAATTCACAGGCAGCTTTGCCGAACATGCAAATCAGGACCGCTGAGGCGACCTAGAACCTGATAAGCTTTGCAAAAGTTATCTATATGCAGCAACAAAACTTAAAAAGCAGGGCTTCGGCCCAGTGGAGTAGTACGCTTGAGAGCGAGTAGCTTTCTATAGCAATCTACTTTATCTAGCATTTTTGAGAGGCTAAGTCGTTATGGTTCAGCGTGGTTCTAAGGTTAGAATTCTTCGCCCAGAGTCTTACTGGTATCAGGAAGTGGGTTCAGTCGCTTCTGTTGATCAAAGTGGCATCAAATATCCGGTTGTTGTGCGCTTTAGCAAAGTGAACTATGCAGGCGTAAATACCAACAACTTCGCGGAGGCTGAGTTAGTTGAAGTTGAAGCGCCTAAGAAAGCTGCGAAGAAAGGTTAACGAAGACGCTGAAGACAGGAACTGATTCAGATGGAGTTTTCGGTTGCCACGTTTTGGTTGCTACATTGATGAGGGTTTAGGGAAGCGTAGTGCCTGAACTACCTGAAGTAGAAACCGTCCGGCGTGGACTTAACCGAGTGTCATTGCATCAGCCGGTTCAGGGGGGTGAGGTTCGCTTAGCGCGAACGATTGCTTTCCCTGAGCTGGCTGATGCTTTTTTGGCGGGTGTGGTAGAGACACAGCTCAGCGGCTGGCACCGTCGCGGTAAGTATTTGATGGCGGAGCTGCAGCGGAGGCGCGATCGCACACCAAAGGCAAACGGCGATCGCACGCTAGAACCGGGCGGCTGGCTGGGCGTACACCTACGCATGACCGGACAGCTACTATGGGTATCGCAGCGGGAACCGGTACAGACCCACTGCCGGGTCAGGCTGTTTTTTGAGGGTGACCGTGAGCTGCGCTATGTCGATCAGCGCACGTTTGGACGGCTGTGGTGGGTTCCCCCCGAGAAGCCTATTGAGTCTGTGATGACAGGGCTGACTCGGCTGGGCCCAGAGCCGTTTTCAGAGGAGTTTTCGGTGGATTATTTCACCGGTGCGCTAAAAGGGCGGAAGAAACCGATTAAGAATGCGCTGCTGGATCAGCAGCTGGTGGCCGGTATTGGCAATATCTATGCGGATGAAGCGCTATTTCTGAGCGGGATTCGGCCTCGGGTGCAGTGCGATCGCATCAGCAAGAAAAGGCTAACTCGGCTGCATGCTGCCATCCTAGACGTCCTAACGGTCAGCATAGAGTCCGGCGGGACGACCTTTAGCGATTTTCGAGATGTACACGGTGTAAACGGTAACTATGGTGGCGTGGCCTGGGTGTACGACCGAGAAGGACAACCCTGCCGAAACTGCGGCAGTGAAATTGCCCGGCTAAAGCTGGCAGGGCGATCAGCGCACTATTGCCCGCACTGCCAAAAATAGCGGCTAGGATAATCCTCTCTAGTCTGGAAAAATCTCCCTATCGTAGAGTGAACAAAACTGTAGAGCGATACAATAAATCAGGCAGTAATAATTGGTATTCAAAGAGAGCTATGGCCGTTAAAAAAGGGGACTTCGTACGCTTGGTCCGCGAAAAGTTTGAAAACAGCGTGGAAGCCAAGGCCAGCGACACTCGCCTCTCTAGCTATGTCTTTGACACAAGAGGAGAGATTTTAGAGGTTCGCGACGATTACGGTCTGGTAAAGTTCGGCCGCGTGCCGACGCCAAACGTATGGCTCAAGCTAGAACAGCTTGAAAAGTTCGAATAGACCGCTCGAAGCAAAAAATCTAGACATGAACCCTCGGTATGCTCTCCAAGCAAGCGCTGGAAGAGATGATTAGACGATCGTCTTTAGCTTTGGCTGAGCGCTTTCTCCATGAGGATTTCGTGGGTGCTTTGCGCTGACTCATCCCTCTGGGGAGAACGCTGACAATAGCTTCCATCAGATTGCATCTCCCACGCTTGGCGGTTGTCGTTTAGGCAGGTTTCTAGCAGGGCAGCTAGCTCAGAACGCAGGGGCGGATCTTCAATGGGCACAACGGCTTCAACCCGGCGGTCGAGGTTGCGCGGCATCCAGTCTGCCGAACCGATATAAAAGCGCTCTTGGCCATCATTGTGAAAGTGAAAGATGCGAGAGTGCTCTAAGAATCGGCCAATGATGCTGATGACGCGGATATTGCTGCTGAGACCTTCGATACCCGGACGCAGACAGCAAATGCCACGGATGATCAGGTCAATCTCAACACCGGCTTGGGAGGCTTTGTAGAGTTCCATAATCATATCGTGGTCCACAAGCGCGTTCATCTTGGCGATGATCCGTCCTTTTTTACCGCTTTTGGCCAGTTGGGCTTCTTCTCGAATATATTTCGTCATTTGCTTTCGCAAACTGACGGGTGCAATTAGCAGCTTTTTGTAGGATTGCTGCCTGGAGTAGCCCGTTAGGTAGTTGAATAGATCGGTGAGGTCTGTGCCCAGTTCTTCCCGGCAGCTCAGCAAGCCAAGATCGGTGTACAAACGGGCAGTTTTGGGATTGTAGTTGCCTGTTCCAATATGCACATAACGGCGAATGGACCTGTTTTCTCGCCGTACCACGAGGGAGACTTTGGTGTGGGTTTTTAGACCCATGAGACCGTAGACGACGTGAACGCCAGAGCGCTCTAGCGTCCTCGCCCAGTTGATATTGTTTTCTTCATCGAAGCGGGCTTTCAGCTCGACTAGGGCAACAACCTGTTTGCCATTTTCGGCGGCTTTAATCAGGGCGTTGACAATGGGTGAGTCGCCAGAGGTTCGGTACAGAGTCATTTTGATGGCGAGTACGTCGGGGTCGATGGCTGCCTGGGTGATGAAGGTCTGCACCGTGCCCGAGAAGGCCTGATAGGGATGATGAACAAGGCGATCACGCCGACGAATAAGTGAGAACACATCGTCGCTATCCCCTTGCCGGACAGCTTTCCAATGCGCGGGCGTCACCGGTTTCCAGCTGCTGTCTTTGAGATCATTCAAAGGTAATGACATGAAGCTCATCATGTCAGTTAGTCCGATTAGTCCTTCTACGTCGTAGACATCTCTTTCGGAGAGATTCAGTTCATTCATGAGCGTTGTACGCATGGCACCATTCATGCCAGATTCGCTCTCCATCCGGACGACGGAGCCACCCAGCCTGCGCTTACGTAGCTCCTGCTCAATGGCCAGCATGAGGTCGTCGGCTTCGTCTTCCTCGACGTAGAGATCCGCGTTGCGTGTGATGCGAAAAACGGAACAATTTTTGACACTCATACCCGGAAATAGGGCCGCTATGTTGTGAGATATCACCTGTTCCATAGGAATACCCATCCACTGGCAAAGGGGGGTACCTTCTGGGGGCTTAGCGTCATGACCTTGGCTATTTCGCTGGAGCGCTTTGGGCAGTTCGACAAAGCGAGGCAGTACTTTTGGCACCTTGACCCTAGCAAAATGCGAATCGTCTGAGTTTTGCTCTTGAACTTCAACCGCTAGATTCAGACTCAAATTAGAGATGTAGGGAAACGGATGGCCCGGATCAACCGCTAGAGGAGTCAAAACGGGGAAAATTTGCTCGTTGAAGTACCGATCGAGATAGTCAGTCTGCGTGGGGGTTAGGTCTTCGTAGTTGAGCAGATAAATGCCGTGCTCTAACAGGGTGGGCTTTAGCTGGGTTTGAAAATAGCTATGGACCTCTGTAAACATGGGCCGCAGGTGCTGACTAATCGCTTCAAGCTGCTCGGATGGGGTGCGGCCATCGGGGGTTCGCTTGCTGACATTTGCTTCTATCTGCTGCTTGGTCGCGGCCACGCGCACCATAAAGTATTCATCGAGGTTGGAGCTAAAGATCGATAGGAACTTTATCCGCTCTAGCAAGGGCGTTCGTTCGTCTGTTGCTTCGTGTAGAACGCGGCGATTGAACGCTAGCCAGCTGAGCTCACGACTCAGATACCACTGGCCATCGCTGAGATTGTCGTTGTAAGAGGCGTCGCGATCAGTAGTCGCTAGCTGGTCGGCCTTGCTGTTTTGAGCCGCCTGTTTGGGCAGGTTGGCTGCCCCGCTGCCTGATTTTTGGGATGAGTTGCGACCGGAGGACTCTAGGTTGGATTTACTGTCCGCTTTACTCGATTGCCTCGCGGATGATGATTGATTGGCAGGGGCTTTGCTCATTGCTTTTGCTTTGGATTCGCTGCTGTTGTTAAGTTTGCGGGTGTGCGCTGTTTGCCGTCTGTTCTTACCAGCTTTGGCCGCCTGTTCTGGCCGCTTATTCTGGCCGTCTGTTCTGGCCGCTCATTCTGGCCGTCTGTTCTGGCCACTTGTTCTGGCCGTCTGTTCTGGCCACTTGTTCTGGCCGTCTGTTCTGGCCTCTTGTTCTGGCCGTCTGTTCTGGCCACTTGTTCTGGCCACTTGTTCTGGCGGTCTACTCTTGGCTGTTTGCTCAGCTTGCTTACTGTTCTAAAAGACGTGGCTGAACACCCATCTAAAAAACGTCGTCTTCCTGCCCAACCCACCATTCACCCAGTTTCATGAGTTCTCCGTGGAGCTCTGCAAGCTGATGGTTGAAGTCTTCGGCGCTCATCGTCTGCCGGCGCTCTTTTAGTTTGGCGAGCCGGAGCTGCAGAAGAAGCCACGGCTTGCTCATTCCATCGGTAGCTTCTATGTATTTGGCAAGCTCATCGCTGTTCATGTAAAGGCTCTGATGTGAGTTCTGATTTGGGGTTTCTGGAAAAGCTGCTTAAAACTGTTCTTTTCCTTTCTACGTGATTATATAAGAGCCCCCTTGGTTAATGCTCGATTACCTCAGTACATTTACCGTAGTGAGTCGCTTTTGTAATCCACAAGACAAAGTCTCAAACAGAATCAAAAACAGAGCCCACGGCCGGAATTTCTCCTGGCCATGGGCTCTGTTTTTTACAAGCAGCTTACGTAATCAACTACCGAGCAACTGACGAGTAGTTGCGACTGATGAGGCGTACTTTTCTGCCTGCACCTAACGACTACCTGACCTAGCGCTTTAGCTGGTCGAGCCATTCTTTGAGCTGCGCGCCCGCAACTTCGCGGCCACCCAAACCAAAGGCGATCGCAATGGCAATGGCAACTGCTCCTAGCAGCAAACCAAATGCCAGATTCACAATATTGGGCGCAACTCCCATTTGACCGAGGGCCATGGCACCGACGAATGCCAAAATAGCAATCCGAGCGGCCTGAGCTAGGGTCTTGGAAGAAGATCCACTGCTGCTGCTAATCAGGCGGAATGCCAGGTTAGCAATGTAGATACCGATACCGAAGATCAAGACGCCAACCAAAACTTGGGCTGCAATTTCCATGACCGCGCGCACAATCAGCGTGAGCTGGTCGAGCTGCAAAATCTCAGTCGCGGTGACCGCGCCAAAGAGGACAATGGCCACTAGAACAATGAGACCCACTACTTCAGACGGCGTTTTGCCACTGCTGCTGGATGTTTGCAGCGCGGTGGCTGAAGGATCTGTGCTGATACTGGGATCGTAGGCAGAAACCGGTGGCGTGGAAGGTGCTGCAGTTGGCGCTGAGATTTCAGGCAGACCGAGGACTTCGAGGATGCCGTCAAAGCCAGCGCTGGAGAGCAGGCTAGTGACCAAATCGCCAATAAAACGACCAATAAAGTAGAACACGGTGAGGACTACGCCTGCTGCTAGCAGTAGCGGAATGAAGTCCAGCACCTGGTTGAGCATGCTGATAGCAGGATCGGAAATAGCGTCTATTTCTAACGCGTTGAGCGCTGCGATCGCAGCTGGAATCAGAATCAACACGTAGACGATGGTGCCCGCTAACCCAGAAAGTGACAGGCCGCCAGCACCCGGTGTACTGCTAGAAAGCCCCAAGCGACGACCCAATCCATCTACGCCTGTTGCAGCCAAAATATTGGTGACAACACCGCGAACAATCTTGGCGAGCAGCCAGCCGACACCAAAGTAAACCGCTGCCAGTATGACCTTGGGAATAGCGGTCAAGAACTGGTCTATTAGGTTTTGCACCGGGCCTAGCAGGCCGTTGAGATCCAGCGCGTTAAGCACAGGGGGCAAAAAGAGCAAGAACACAAACCAGTAGAGCGCGTTGCCCAGGGTTTCGTGAATTTGTACGGAATTTTCTCTGGGATCGACGCCCGTATTTTCGGCCAGCCGATCGTCTAAGTTGAGCGTCTCAAGACCACGAGTGACGATGGTTTTGACCACAGTGGCGATCGCCCAGGCCACGACCAGCAAGATACCTGCGCTAAACAATCGAGGCAGGTATTCAAATACCGTGTTTAGAAGATTGTTTAAGGGCTCAGATACGACGGTCAGTTCAAGCGCATTGAGAACTGCAATAACTGTGAATAAGATGATGACCCAGTAGACGATATCGCCGCCCCACTTTGCAGCAGGCACATCCTCCGGAGGGCGACCCGTTAATTTGGAAGCAATGGTATCGTCAATGCGCGTTTGTTTTAGCAAGCTGCGAACGAACCAGGCAGCCACCATCGCAACGACCCAGCCAATGATGCCGATGAGAATGGCACCGATAATATTAGGAACAAACTCGCCGACAACATTCAAGCCGTTGCCGAAGGCATCAGTCAGCGCAGAAGTCGGGTTTTCCGTGGCATTTGCCTGGGCCAGAATCGGGAAAGAGCCGACAGCACCTAAGCTAATACCCGTTCCTGCGGATGGTATTAGATGAATCATGTTGCGTAAATCTAGATAAGGGGTCTAAGCGGAGACGGTATCAGCAATCAACAATGTTTGCTGATATTTGAGACAAGAGTACCGCTTAAAGGTTATATCCAGAGAAAAATTACTGAGATTAATTCGGTTTTTTAACAAATCTATGGTCGCGCATCTACCGAAAGGCAGTTGCCTTGGCTTTTCTGGTGACGCGTATCACAAAGCTAGCCCCCTCTTGCGGCACTGTAAACCTAATTTGTTGAAATTTGCCAGAGCGGTTTGAACAAAATCCGACTTTGGAAAGATTTTGTTCGAAACAAGACACCATCGCGCTCTGTAAGGGCCTCCAGAACTCGAGCCCCAGACGCAACCGATGCGATCAAAGCGGTTTGAGTTCCCGGAGGCAAGACATCATCGCGTTTAGGCGCTAGCAGTCCTCAGATGTCACTAATCGCCTGTATTCTCGGCACTACCTGCATCTTCTGGCGCAGCGAGCGGGTCGCTTAGGTTAGGTTCGTCTGTACTTTCATCCAAGTCTGAGACGACCTGCGCCTCGGCAACTGTCTCGGCGATCGCTTCGGCAACCGACTCGGAGGGCATGGCGTTCTCGCTTTCATCGAGGTGAGGGACTAAGGCAACAGCTGCGATCGCATCGTCATCATCCAAACGCTGTAGCTGAACGCCCGTCGCCATCCGCGACTGAATAGAAATCGCATCGACAGCTTGCCGCATAATAATGCCGCGATTGCTGACAATCATCAGCTCATCTTCTGGTCCGGCAATGCGCAAGGCCACCAGTTCATCCGCGTCCTTGCGGAACTTCATAGCCACTAGTCCCATGCCAGCTCGGTTCTGCAGTCTAAACTTGGCCACCGGGACGCGCTTGCCCAGGCCTGCCGCCGAAACCACCAGCACCCAGGGGCCCTGGTCCGCTTCATTGATAGTTTCGTCGTCGGCATCATCGTCAGCATCTGCCACCTCATCTGTCGCCGCAACTTCGACTTCTTCAACCACTTGGGAAGGCAAAATATCCATGCTGATGAGCTGGTCTCCGTCCCGCAGAGACATGGCCCTCACACCTTTGGTCGGTCTGCCCAGGGGTCGTAGCTGTCCGTGATCAGCCTTGAAGTGAATCGTCATGCCTCGCTGGGAGCCAATCAGAATGCTATCTTCTGAACGCGCTAGGCGAACCCAGCGCAGCTCATCGCCGTCCTCTAGCGAAATGGCAATCAACCCGTTAGTGCGAATGCGGCTAAAGGCCGAAAGCGCGGTCTTTTTCACAAAGCCACCCTGGGTCAACATCACCAGATAATCATCTTCACTAAATTCGCTGACGCCGACTACGGAAGTCACCTTCTCTTCTTTGGGGATGGGCAGCATCTGCACCAGCGGATAGCCCTTCGCAGTCCGGGAACTCTCTGGAATTTGGTAGGCCCGCAAGGAGTAAGCAACCCCCCGATCAGTAAAGAAGAGTACGTGGTCGTGGCTGCAGCACGTAATGAAGTGCTCAATACCATCGTCATCTTTCATCTTGGTGCCCGACTTACCTCTTGTGGCTCGGTTTTGAGCCTCGAAGGTATCGACCAGCATGCGCTTAATGTAGCCCTGCTCTGTGACCAAAATGGCAACCTGCTCATTAGCAATCAGGGAGATATCGGAGAGGTCATTTTCGTCCCCTTTGATGATAGTCCTACGCTCGTTGGCAAACGAACCTTGCAGCTCCAGCACTTCTTCTTTAATGATGGCCAAAATTCGCTCTCGGTTGGCCAGGATATCTTCTAAATCGGAGATTTTCTCAGTGAGCGCTTCGTGCTCCTGCTCGATTTTTTCGGCTTCTAGCGCTGTCAGACGGCGCAGCTGCATCTGCAAAATCGCATCTGCCTGCGTGGTTGAAAGGCCATAGGACTCAACCAATTCAGTTTTGGCACTGGCCGCATCAGCTGAGCCACGAATCAGGGCAATCACCGCATCTAGGTTCTCTAGGGCAATCAGGTAGCCCTGGAGGAGGTGATCGCGCTCCTGAGCTTTGCGCAGCTGATACTGCGTACGCCGGGTAATCGTTTCAATCCGAAAATCGAGAAAGACCTGTAGAAAATCTCGCAGCGTCAGCAGCTGGGGTTCACCATTCACTAGGCCCAACATGTTGACGCCAAAGTTGTTTTGCAGCGGCGTCTGCTTATAGAGATTGTTGAGGACGACTTTTGGGTAGGCATCGCGCTTTAGCTCGATGACAATGCGCATACCATCGCGATCGCTCTCATCGCGCAAATCTGAAATACCTTCCAGACGACGCTCATTCACCATATCGGCGATCTTTTCTATCAGACTGGCCTTGTTGGTTTGGTAGGGAAGCTCAGTGATGATAATGGTCTCGCGGTCGGGGCGTCCGCGCTGCTCTTGGGTTTCGATAGTGGCAACGCCCCGCATTGTCACAGAGCCCCGGCCCGTGGTGTAGGCTTCGCGAATGCCCCGACTGCCAATAATCTGTGCGCCCGTGGGGAAATCGGGTCCTGGGATGTATTGCATCAGCTCAAGGCTGGTGAGCTCAGGATTGTCAATCAGGGCAATGACACCATCAATCACTTCGCCCAGATTGTGGGGAGGAATGTTGGTGGCCATGCCAACCGCAATGCCAGATGAGCCATTAATCAGCAGCTGGGGAATGCGCGATGGCAGCACGATGGGCTCTTGCTGTGAGCCGTCGAAGTTATCTGCAAAGTCTACGGTTTCTGACTCAATATCTTGGAGGAGAGAGGCGCCGGTCAGCGCCTGCAGGCGAGACTCTGTGTAACGCATGGCCGCAGGCGGATCGTTGTCAATCGAGCCGAAGTTGCCGTGGCCATTGATCAGGGGATGGCGCATTGAGAAATCCTGCGCCATCCGAACCAGGGCATCGTATACAGCCGTATCGCCGTGGGGGTGGTACTTGCCGAGCACTTCACCCACGACTCGGGCGCACTTACGGAATGGCCGATCAGCCGTGAGTCCTAGCTCGTGCATGGCATACAAGATGCGCCGATGCACAGGCTTGAGCCCATCCCTCGCGTCAGGGAGTGCTCGGCCTACAATGACGCTCATCGCGTATTCGAGGTAGGACCGAGACATCTCATTACGCAAATCTGTAGGGACGATCCGCTCTTGAGGACTGCTCATATGGAATGCTCCAGGATTTTTTGAGAAGAAGTAGACGTTGAACTGGCGGCTAGGACCACTGGATGACTCTTGGATGACTCGTGATGGCTACGCTAGCGCTGTAAATATGCACTGCTTATGCGCTCGAGGGGGCTAACGTTGGGACTGACCGACTCAAGAAAGACCGCTTGCCTATGTGCGCCATCATGGGGAAATCGCCAATATGTACACCGTGTATACTAAGCCGACTTAACAAGAAGTGAGTAAAAGACATAAACCTTATCCGAATGCCCTCGCCAAAGTATGCTTCAGCGAGGGCAATTGTAAGTGATATTTGAGGTGAATACCCAAGGCAATATTGAAATACTTTTGAAATACTTTTTAAGGCTTAGTTTGAAGCGTAAAAGAAAGCACAGATGAATGCTCGCTTAGTCGCCCATACTAACTGTGAACGAGAGAGACGAAACAACCTGAAAAAAACCAGGTGAAATATCTCCAAATAGAACCGAATTGATAGACTTCAAATCGGCACTAACTTCTCTTAAAATTCTACCATATTCACCCTTTTTTATGTGGGCCTAAAATGGGCTCAAGCTGCCCCTGCTTGCAGCTTTCTAAAATAAGCGAAAACCCTTATGGACTCTCGGTTTCCTGTTTTTTATACCGACGTTTTTCTGGGTCACGATACCGGGGATAGTCATCCCGAAAATTCGGGACGTTTGACAGCGGTGGTCGACTATTTGAATTGCTGCCAGATGTCTACGGAGAAAGGCCTTGAATGGGCTCAGAAAATAGAGTGGTTGTCGCCTTCAGCGCGGGCCACCTTGCCAATAGTTGAGCGTGTTCATGACGCTGGGTATCTGCAGCGGCTCAAGACGATTTCGGCAGAGGGGGGTGGCTACCTAGATGGCGACACGGCATTGAGTACTCAGAGCTACGATGTCGCACTGCTGGCAGTGGCAGCTTGGCTGGACGGTGCAGACTGGGTATGGCGGCAGCGATCGCCTGGATTTGCCCTTGTTCGCCCGCCCGGGCACCATGCAGAACGCGGTCAGGGAATGGGCTTTTGTCTGCTTTCTAATGCGGCGATCGCAGCCCACTACGCCCTAGATACGCTGGGTGCAAAGCGTGTTGCTATTTTGGATTGGGATGTACACCATGGCAACGGGACCCAGGCTCTGGTAGCCACGAATTCCCAGATCGCCTACTGCTCTTTTCACCAGTCTCCGGCTTACCCGGGCACTGGCGCTGCGACGGAAACCGGTCAGCATGGCAATGTGCTGAACATCCCGATGCCGCCGGGCAGTACCCTACTCGACTATCAGCGGCTGTGGTCTGCGAAAGCGGAGCCATTCCTGGTGAGTTTTGACGCTGATGTGCTACTGGTTAGCGCTGGCTACGATGCTAACCAAGCCGATCCCCTGGCGGGTATTTGCCTACAGCCAGCGGACTATTATTGGTTTACTCAAGCCTGCCTGTCTCTGACGCCCGCTGTCCTGTTTGGGCTGGAGGGTGGATACGATTATCAGGCGCTGGCGCAGTCGGTCGCTGCGACGATTCGCGCCGCCTGCGAATGCCAGTATGACCAAGGGTGTACAGTAAAGTCGTCGTAGGCTAACTAAGCTGACTAAATAAGCTGGCTAAGTAAGCTAAGAGGGTGTGTTGTTTTGGTGTGTCCGTGAACGTGTCTTGAAAAATAAAGGGAGAGCAAGGTGTTTCGACTGTTTCGCTGGGTATTGAGTATCTTTGGGCGATCGCCCGAACAGACCCTACCGGAGGTGCTCCCTGCCCTACCCAAAAGTCCTGCTTCCGATAGCCCTGCTTCTGATAACCCCACGCCTGATAGCTCCATGCCTTCGATACCAGAGATGCCCTCTCCCGTTAGCTTCCGCTCTCGCTCAGTTCAAAAGACGTCTTTAGAAGATTTGAAGCAGGTCTTAAACGTTTTGAGAGCTTATATCGTCACGTTTGGTGAACCGGACAGTGAGCTAGCACTGCGGGCCACTGTGGGTGCCGCTGTGGCCAATGTTAAGACGGTAGAGGTCGAAAACAGGCGGCTAGAGGCATTTATAGATGAGGCGATCGCAGCCTACGAAAGCCTGAGCAATGATGCATCTTTGGTGGATGTTACTGCTCAGCTGCTGGCAGAGCAGGTGAGGGTTTGGCTGCAGGCGCAAGAATCCATTGTAAACAACGTCGTGAGTGCTTACCTGCAGCAGTTTGCCCCAGAAGAAAAGACATGGGAACCGGGCGACTTGCTGAGCCTAGTACAAACGGTAGTGGCAACGCTGAATGATGGCTCGCTGAGTAAGTCGGGGGGGCGCGGACTCATTCAGCAGGTGATGGACTCTTTTGTGATGGAGCAGGCATTGAGTCGGTGGGTGGCCCCAGAGTGGGTGGCCTTGGCACAGCGCGTGGCTAGCTACGAAGATAACCGGGCAGTTCAGCAGGATCTGCAGTCTATCGCTTGGTCCTACATTCAGCAGTTTCAAGCCATCCTAAGCCCGCAGCTAATTGAACAGATTGCCGAACAGGGGCCGATCAACGTTTCGCCAGCTGAATTTCTATCGGGCGACCTGGGCGACTTTTCTGAAATGCTGTTTTACAAATTTCAGCTTTTAGAAGCCGATCCGGTCGTCAGAAAAACCCACGAAGACATCGCAGCGCAGCTAAACAAGGCGATCGCTGACTTCAAAGAACTCAGAGAACCCGGCCTGGATGTGACCAAAGGCGCACCAACCGGCGAATTAGAAATCAGCAGCCCGTTTTTCCGGACCAATTCATCGCCGGGAAATTAGCTTATTTCACAGAAATCAGCCGTAGAAATAAACCTCGCTGCGTAGGTTTTCTGACCCGGATGGGGGGAGCGGCCCACCGCTGCCAGAACGCAACCGTGGATGTATTGATAAATATAATTTGATGATGGTCTAGTCATAACGACTGAAGGGTGCTAGATTGCTGCGATATGGTCAGCAAAATGGATACGTTCGTTTGCTGGCGTGGTACCTCATCGTTGCTACATCAGCATTCTAGCGATTGTCGGTGCGCTCGATGGCGTGTCAAAGCGACCATCTTTGGGCCGCAGAAAAGCCCTTGTTATTGCCCTCGTCTACGTTCAAAGGGGGGGTGCTAGCTATATACGATTTCCATACAGGTTGAAACATGGCCTTTTTTGAGAACTTTACCTCGGTTATTCGAGACAAATGGTTGGATTACTTTCGGGCCAACCGAACTTGGCTGGAGGTGCAGATGGCAACGACCTCTGTGCGAACACCTGAAGGGGGCCGCCGCCCTTCTTCATTCCTAATTTTGGGTGTAGTCAATGCGCTAGAGCCCAAGCTATCCAATCTGATGGTGCCGTTTTATCAGCTGAATTCTGATGAAGATGCGCTGATTGATGTACTGGGTCTCAACTTTGATCCGGAGGCGGTTTTGGACAATGGCGAGGTGGGTAAGACCATTGATGCTTCGCCGGAAGCGGATACGCCGCTGCTGGGTAGCGAACCTTCCCTTGATAAAGATGTCGATGCTTGGCCGCCGACCTAGCCTGGGACAATCAGTCTGCAGCGATCGCTAATCGATTGGCCTATTTGACGGGTTGTCGTCTGGTTAAAATTGCCTGGTTGAGCAGGTCGGTTCTTCACTGATGGCGCCTAATCGCGACTCATGGCCCATGTCTGCCCGCCTGGCCGGTAATGGCAGCAGGGTGGCGCGGAGGCCATCGGGAGCAAGACCTCGTGATACGATTGGTTGGCAAATTCACGTACAGGCAGATTAGATCCATGGTAGATCGTCCTATTAAGAAGAGCGATCGCGACGCTGCTCAGCAGTCTCAGTCCACCGAAAACTCCACAGACGCCAGCTCCGCAGAGCCCCGCAAGACCCCCCGCCCAATCAAAAAAGCCGACCGCACCGATGGGGGGCCTACAAAGAGCGATCGCAGCGAAGGCAAACGGGACGACCGCGGCCGTGGGAAGGGACGGGGCAAAGGCAGAGGCCGTGGTAAGGACGACGCACCAAAAGCACCCATGAATCCTGCGCTAATGCGGGGACCCAAGCCGACTAAGAAAGTCGCTGAGCCCGAGGTCGAAGAGACAGCGGCTGAAGAAGTAGCGGCTGAAGAGACAGCACCTGAAGAGACAGCACCTGAAGAGACAGCGGTCGCTAGCGAAGAGGCCACCGAAGCAGCTGAAGCCACCGGGGCAGACGGTTCGACCGAGCCTGCTGTAGAGGCAGATCCTGCAGCCGAATCAGCTGATTCTGAAGCATAGAAGGCGCTTCTGATGAATCCACCGGTATGTCCTCTCCAGCGGTTTATCGCTCTGAGCAATCCAAAACAAGCGCTGAAGAAATAGAAACTTGAAGCAATGGAAAGGGTCGCTGACTCAGTGGCCTTTTTTCGTGCAAACTTTAACGCAAAAATTAATGCAAAAAAATTCCCTAGGGCGCGAAGCGCGTCTAGGGAACAGTCAGGGTGCATCTACCAACTAACTATTCCCGGTAGAACTCAGGATTCAGGACGAAATCTCTACTGGAATCCTCAAAAAAAGAAAAATCCTCAGCCTCCGTGCAAAGACAGCGGCCAAGGAAACATCAGGGTGCATCTACCAACTACTAGTACCCACCAAGCAGAAAAGCGTCAGGATTATTTTTCTATAAGCGGCCAGCGATGGACTAAGTAGCAGTATCTGAATCAACGAGAGAGCAGGGTATGATGGTGACGGAATATGATTAAGTTTTGTATCCCGTTCCCTTACCAACCCTGTGCTAGCTATGACTGTTGCAACTTCTTCTGCCAGCGGGGCTTTGGGACAACCTCGGCCCATGACCCAGGTGATTTTGCGCTCTGTTGTGACAGGATTGCTTTACTACGGCTACTACAAATGGATTATCCAAGATGAGCTGAAGGCCCACGGACAGCGAGTATGGTCCGGCGCGGTGTGCTTGGTACCTTTTGTCTTAGGGGTTGCAGTGCCGCTGTTGCTAGCTGCATTTGATCCGGATGTTCCAGGGTGGTTCGCACGATTTTCACTGGTCGGGGTAGGTTGGATTTATATTGTGCAATTCCGTCTGTACCAGGAGATTAATCGGCTGTATGTTGCACAAGGATGGCATCCGCCCTTGGTAACCTGGTGGATCATTGTTCCTGGCCTAAATTTAATTGTTGGACTCAGGCAAATTCACTTTTTGAGTGAGTATTGGGCTAGGCTATCGGCGACTACAGTCTCTGATCCGGTAGCTAAGCGCATTCCGTTTCTTTCTAAAAACGGTTGAGACGGAATGCACTCATCTGGAGTTAACGGCCCTACGCTCACTGCCTGATGTTAGTCAGTTTTTAACAATTAGGTTGCCGCACTATTGACGCGTGATTGTCATGACCTCTTTGCTGTTTGTCCGTCATCTTATGAGCACGCTCAAGTTCAAACCTTGGGTTGCATTACTGTTGGGCGGTTTGATCTGGTTGACTGGCTGTTCTGTGGGTCGGCAAGCGGCTGAAACAGTCCCCGCAGAGAAGGATGTCGCTCAGGTAGATGCGCGGCGCAATTCTGCTTTAAAGCTGCTGTATAGCCGCACGCCAACAACTCTAAATCCCCACTTGGCAAATGGTTTTCAGGATTTTGAGGCAGCGCGTATCGTATACGAGCCACTGGCAACCTATCAGGCTGATGGCCGACTCACGCCCGTACTGGCGGCTTTAGTTCCTACTCGGGAAAATGGCGGCTTGCCTGCAGATGGCCGCTCGGTGACCTGGAAGCTTAAACCAAATGTGCGGTGGTCAGATGGCCAGCCATTTACCGCTGAAGATGTGGTCTTTACCTATCAGTTTGTCAGCGATCCCAGGGTGGCAGCCGTGACTGAAAAGTATTACGAAGCCATCGATAAGGTAGAGGCGCTGGATGCGCAAACCGTCAAAATTACGTTTAAGGAGCCGAATCCCTCCTGGGCACTGCCATTTACCGGGCAAAATGGCATGATCTTGCCGAAGCATGTGTTTGAGTCGACGCAAGGGGCTAGCGCGCGTCAGGCACCGGCGAATCTGCAGCCGGTGGGAACGGGACCCTATCGATTCATCACTAATGCGGATGGGGTGTGGACGTTTGCAGCAAATGAGCAGTTTCGCGAGGGGTTACCAGGCTTTAGCCTAGTAGAGCTCCAGGGTGGGGTAACGCCCTATGTTGCGGCGAGGCAGGTGATTCGAGATGGCGATGCCGACTTTGCCCACAATTTGCAGCTGAGTATTGAGGATAGGGTAAGCCTCTCGAATAGCGGAACCGGACGGGTAGTCGCTACGTTTGGAGCTTACGTGGAGCGGATCATGCTGAACTTGACCGACCCCAACAAGCCAACAAAAACGGGAGAGCGCTCTAGTGTGGAAAATCCCCATCCTTTTTTGAGTGACATTCGGGTGCGGAAGGCTATCGACCATGCAATTGATCGCGATGCGATCGCCAACCGAGTCTATGGAAATGCAGGACAGCGAACCAATCAGCTACTGCCTTCTCCAACCGAGTACGCCAACCCGCTGCTCTACTATCGCCACGACCCTGAGCGAGCCAAGGCCCTGCTAGACGAAGCTGGCTGGAAAGACAGCAACGGCGATGGCATTCGAGACAAAGATGGCGTTGATATGCGGGTTGTATTTCAGACGCCGATCAACCCGGTGCGCCAGCGGACTCAGGCAATGGTAAAAGCTGACCTGAAAGAAGTTGGCATCGAGGTAGACAACCGCCGGGTCATCGTGGACGATTTCTTTTCGGCAGATCCTGCGCAAACTCGCAGCATCAACCACTTCTATGCAGATATGCAGGAGTACAACACAGGCAGCGATACCCCAGATCCAGCAATCTACATGAGCTGGTGGCTATGCGATGAAATTGCTTCAGAGCAGAACAACTGGCAAAAGCCCAACAATGCCCGCTACTGCAATCCCGAATACGACAAAGTGTGGGAACAGGCAAGCAAAGAGCTAGACCCTGAGAAGCGGGCTTTGCTCTTTCAGCGGATGAACACAATCTTGATGCAGGATGTCGCTGTTATTCCACTGGTGCGCCGGGCGGTGACCAATGGCATTAGTGAACGAATTACGGGCGTCGATCCGACGCCCTGGGACACTAGCACTTGGGATATTGGTACTTGGGTGCTGGCAGATGCCACAGAAGCGGAATCACCCGCTGAATCAACGGTTTCTCCTGTGCTTCAGATAGAGACGCAGCTGGAGGAGCCATCGGAGAGTGCACCTGTTGCGCCGTCTTTGGATAGGGGCTCCTCTGAGACAGAGTCGTCTAAAGCAGAGCCATCTGGAGCAGCCTCGTCAGAATGAGCCATGCACGCAAAGAAAAAGAGAGCGCTGACTACACGCTCTCTTTTCTCATGTAGGAGTACCTTCAAGGACTTACGACAGATTTACAACAGCGGCATAAAGCGATTTTCTAGCCAACTTCCACCTCAACGTCGATAGCATCTTCAGCATCTGCAACAGTCGTCGTCTCCTGCGTATTCGTGCCTTTTTTAAGATAGTCCATCATCAAGGAAGACAGCTCTGTGACAAGTAGCGTTGCTAAGATGCCGTCATCCAACCAGCCAACAATAGGAATGATATCTGGTGAAATGTCGATGGGGCTGAGAAGATAAACAGCGGTTCCGACAATAATGGCCCAGCGCCACTTAGGATGACGCAACGCGCCACGATACCAGTTGTAAAACGACTCAACCAAATTGTTGTTCATGGGGGATGCCTTGAGATAGAACGTGTTCGCAAGCGACGCTACCTATCGTCATCTCGCATAATAAACATCTCAAGATTATCGAGTTCTCACCAGTGGTGATATCCCTCCATGTCGGTAAGCAATGACATCTTATCGACATGGAGGGATATCGCTCACTTTTTCCAGGGCAACTTTCCCCCAAGCTTGGTACCCATTTCAGTCTTGGCTGAAAATACTAGGTAGCCAATCAACAGGGCAACGCTCCCTAAAAAAATAATCGTGTCATGACTCACGCGGGCACCTCTACCGTCTCACTACCGGCCAAGCCGAAGGCCGCATGAACGACTCGCAGCGCTTCTACGCCCCTTTCCTGCTGAACCACACAGCTAATCTTAATTTCAGAAGTTGCGATCATTTGGATGTTGATATCGTTTTCCGACAGGGCATGGAACATAGCTGCCGCGATGCCAGGACGGTGAATCATACCCATACCAACCACGCTGACTTTGGCGATGTCTTTATTGATAGAAACGTCTCCGCAGCCCAGCTCGGTGGCTGCAGCCTGCAGCACATCTCTGGCCAGCTCGGCGTCATTTTGAGTGATGGTGCAGGCAATATCGCGGATCATTTTTCCTTGGCGCGGGCGGCTGCGCTGGGACTGGATGATCATGTCTACGCTAATGCCTCGGTCGGCCAGTATCTGGAATATGCGAGCGGCGAGCCCTGGCTTATCGGGGACGTCGCGCACGGCCAGCTGAGCCTGCTTAAGATCTAGCGCTGCGCCGCGCACGGAGGGCAATTCTTCTGATAGGGCGACTGCATTCGCTTTTGGCTGATCGAGCCGGGCGGGTGAACTGGTGACATCGAAGTGGTTGCAGAGTGTGGCGATCGCACGATCGCAATCTCTCTCAGCCACCGTACAGCTCACCTTCACTTCAGAAGTCGAAATCATCTGAATATTCACATTGGCAGCTGCCAGCGCCGAGAACATGCCAGCGGCGACCCCTGGCCTGCCGATCATGCCTGCTCCGGCAATGCTGATCTTGGCAATGTTTTCGGCAGTTTGCACTTCCGCCTCATCCTGGTAGTCAGCCGGATCGGTAGACTGGGTACGCAGCGCCGGGGCAATGTGCTCAACCACGCTTTCGGCTTGCTTTAGGGCACGCGATCGCACCGTAAAAGCAATATCGTTTGAATTGCCCTCATGGATCGACTGAATAATCAAATCCACATTCAGCGACTGCGTTGCCAGCGCGCCAAACAGCTGCGCCGCCACCCCGGGCCGATCCGGCACCCGCAGTAGCGCCACTTTCGCCTGGTTAGTATCGAACTCGACCGCATCCACAGGATGGGCAATTTCTAAGCCCTCTAGGGCGCGTGGCTGCGGAGTCGGCGCTGTGACCCGAGTCCCCGGTTCGTCCGTCCAGCTAGAGCGCACCACCAGCATGATCCCGTAGTTGCGAGCAATTTCCACCGCCCGAGGATGCAGTACGCTAGCCCCCAAACTCGCTAGCTCCAGCATTTCATCGCAGGTGATCTCTGCCATGAGCTGCGCCTCTGGAATAATTCTGGGATCTGAGGTCAAAATGCCGGGTACATCTGTATATATTTCGCAGCGCTCAGCCTGCATGGCCGCAGCCAGAGCAACAGCAGAGGTATCGGAGCCACCGCGTCCCAATGTGGTAATTTCGCCGACCATACCGGATAGGTCTGTCCCAGCAGTTTCCTCTGGAGCCAAACTGCTAATTCCGCCACTCGTCCCCTGGAAACCCGCAACGACGATCACCTTTCCTTCTTGCAGGTGCCGCTCCAGCCTTGCTGTCTTGATCTCTAAGATGCGAGCGCGGGTATGGTCTGCTTCTGTGACGATGCCCACCTGAGCGCCTGTCAGAGAGATGGCTGCCTGGCCTTGCTCGTGGAGGGCCATACTCAGCAGGGCGATCGTTACCTGCTCTCCGGTAGAGAGCAGCATGTCCATTTCACGGCGACTGGGGTTGCTAGAGATTTCATCTGCAAGCTGCACTAGGCTGTCGGTACTCTTACCCATGGCAGAGACCACCACAATGACCTGATGACCGGCAGCTGCCGTTGCCTTCACTCGTTTCGCCACAGCCTGGATGCGTTCCACCGTCCCGACCGACGTACCACCGTATTTTTGAACAATTAATCCCATGCCCGATGTCCTCACACTTCCCCAACCGTGCTCTTTACTGTTTTGATTGACATGCTTTAACGACACATGCGCTAACAATCATCCCATCCTGTAATCACTCAGCTGAAATATTTGACTAAATTTACACTGAACAAGATTCACAGCAAGCAAGATTCGCTACGGACCCATCAACCTTGTGTTAACCAGTCGGCCTGAGATAGGTTGCTCAACGAGTGAATATACGCTGGCAAGCTATCTACTCAGCATAATTCGGTCAATATTGAGCATAATTACTTAGCAATATCTCGCGTGACAAACAAACAGGCGGGAACTCTGTATGCAAGGCTTTGGGCTATTTTCGTTCGTAGCCAGTCTGAACAATTTTCCATAAAGCCATCCAAGAGGGGTGGCAAAAAGTGGACATTATAGATATAAACTTTAGTTAAGTTGCACAATCATTGGTTGCGAAACATGACAGCAGTTCTGCAGAACCGGCCCGTCTCGACTTCAGCCACGACTGGAAAGAAAGCGTCGCATCACGTTGTAATCGTGGGTGGCGGGTTTGGTGGCTTGTACGCGGCAAAGGCACTCGGCAAAGCTGCCGTCAAAGTCACCCTGATTGACAAGCGAAACTTTCACCTGTTTCAGCCGCTACTCTACCAGGTAGCAACTGGTGGTCTCTCGGCAGGTGATATCTCCTCCCCTCTCCGCGCCGTCCTTAGCAAGCAAAAGAACGTGCAGGTGCTGATGGGCGAGGTAGTCGGCATCGACCCCAAGACACAAAAAGTCAGCCTGAAGAATGGCGAATCAGTCGACTACGACAGCCTGATTATGGCTACGGGCTCCAGCCACCACTACTTCGGCAAAGACGAGTGGTCCAACATTGCACCTGGGATGAAAACCATTGAGGACGCCTTGGAAGTGCGTCGGCGAATTTTCCTGGCGTTTGAAGCGGCCGAGAAAGAGACGGACCCGGCTCGTCGTGAGGCACTGCTAACGTTTTTTATTGTGGGTGGTGGCCCGACCGGTGTGGAATTGGCTGGTGCACTGGCTGAACTAGCGTTTGAAACACTGCGTGAGGATTTCCGCAGCATTAATCCTGAGGAAACCAAAGTCGTGCTGCTAGAGGGCATGGACCGGGTGCTGCCGCCTTACCCCGGCGACCTCTCGGTAGCTGCTAAGAAATCGCTTGAAAAGCTCGGTGTGGAGGTCCGCACAGGCACACTGGTAACCAATATTGAAGGCGATACGGTGACCTTGAAGAGCGGTGACAATCTTGAAAAGGTGCAGGCGTTCACCGTACTTTGGGCAGCGGGCATTAAGGCTTCGCCATTGGGTAAGGCGATCGCTGAACAAACGGGCGCAGAGCTAGACCGAATTGGCCGGGTGATTGTGGAGCCCGATCTCAGCGTACCGGGCTACTCCAACATCTTTATCGCAGGCGACTTGGCCCACTACGCGCATCAGGGAGATGGGCCCTTGCCAGGAACGGCGGCTACCGCGATGCAGCAAGGCGAATACTTGGCGACTTCTATCCAGCGACGGCTGGCAAACAAGGCTGTAAACGCCTTTAGCTACAAAGACAATGGCAGCATGGCCGTGATTGGCCGTAATGAAGCGGTTGCCAATCTAGGCTTTGCCAAACTCTCTGGCTTCCCTGCATGGATTATCTGGATCTTTGTACACATCTACTACCTAATTGAGTTTGATAATAAGCTTTTGGTAATGATGCAGTGGGGCTGGCAGTATTTCACCAGTCAGCGTGGGGCGCGTTTGATTACCGGGGATGATTCTATCCCTGCGCTCTCTGCGCTGGTAGTAGATGAAATGACGATGGGAAAAGAGCAACGCAACGAGACGGCAGAGCTGGCAGAAGCTTAGGTCGGCGTACTTAGGCCTCGGCAGTACTACGCTATTTATCGAATGTGATTTGCGCAGCCCTCAGGTTGAGTAGGTGCCTTTACTAGAGTCCTCCAAAAGCGATCGCCCTGAAAGCGTCTTTTCAGAAGGCTTCGGGGCGATCTTAGAATATCGTTAGAGTGACGTTAGAATGTCACCCTTTGTCTAGCAACACGGCTTAACGAGCATCTGCCCGCTTTGAATAAGCGTAACCGCTGTAGGGCTGAATGCCTGTAGCGGGGTAGGCATCGTCGTGGGGGCTAAAAATCCGATAGACGGCTTCGGCAAGATAGTTAAAGACGCTGTTGAGTGTTTGAAAGAAGGTCATGACCTAGTCTCCTAAGAAAGCAATTGTTTAACTTTGGCTGTAACGGTTCATCGCGCGGTGAAGAACTGTTAATTGCAAAAACTGTTTGAGTTTTTAGGTAAGCGGACGGTCTGTTCAAACAGTCTATTCAAACAACAGTGTGGGAGAAAAGCGACTGCAGATCGAAGCGGGCACTTGAAATCGCGCCAACACGCATCTAGCTAGACTCCTCCATAACTCGATAGTACTGAGTTCAGGATCTCCGTAGAATCACTATGAGCAATTCTTTACGAGTCTATAGGGAGCGACACAAACCGTTAGATGTGTGCCTAAAGAGCTCACCATTGCTTAACAACTTTGCTTAACAATTTTTCAGTGCTTCAGCAGCGTGAAGAAGCCGCTCCCCGCATCATTTGACAAATATTTGACAAATATCTTTTAGCGTCGGGCCAACCATGACACACAATAGGGACCGTAAGCGTGTGCGCTGGTATGTCTAATTTGAGGACGTCAAATTCTGTAGCCAGTAGTTCTGCGGCCAATCGTTCTGTCGCTGATAGTTCTGCGGCAAATGGCAAGGTCTATTTGCTCGGTGCAGGGCCAGGCAAGCTCGATTACCTGACGGTCTACGGTCAGCGACTGCTCAGTCGAGCAGATGCTTTGGTTTTCGATGCCTTGGTGGACGCGGCTTTGCTACAGCAGTTGCCTGCTAGCTGTGAGCAGTGGCACGTGGGAAAACGGGGCGGTATGCAAAGCACGTCTCAAGAAGAGATCAACCAGCTTTTGGTGCAGCTGTGTCATTCCGGGAAACAGGTTGTACGGCTAAAAGCGGGGGATCCGTTCGTCTTCGGTAGGGCGGCGGCTGAGATTCAGGCGCTCAAGGCTGCAAAATGTTCGTTTGAGGTGGTGCCAGGGCTCTCTTCTGCGCTAGTGGCACCGTTGTTAGCAGGTATCCCGCTAACCGATCCGGTACTCAGCAGGGGGTTTGGTGTCTTTACAGCGCATGATTTGGATGCTTTGGATTGGGAGGCGATCGCCCGCTTAGAAACGGCCGTTTTCCTGATGGGCAGCAGGCAGCTGAGTGCCATCTGCGATCGCCTAGTCAGCCACGGCAAGCGCCCTGAAACGCCAGTAGCCATTGTTCGCTGGGCCGGTCAACCCCAGCAAAATATCTGGCAGGGCACGCTGCTGAGCATGCCGCAGATCGTCCGCGCTGTCAGGCTCTCTCCCTGTGTCATTGTGGTGGGTGAAGTGGTCGGGCTGCGGTCTTACCTTTCTCCGGTGCGATCGCCTGCGCTGCCCCTAGCCGGGAAGACCATTTTGGTCACTCGAGCGGCTAGCCAAGCAAGTCAGTTTGGCAAAATGCTAGAAGAAAAGGGAGCGCGGGTTATCGATTTGCCCGCGCTAGAGATTCGAGAACCGGCGAGCTGGGCGGGTGTGGATAGTGCGATCGCTCACCTTTCTAGCTTCGACTGGCTAATTCTCACCTCGCACAATGCGGTCAGCTACTTTTTGGATCGGCTGCTTCATCAGGGCAAAGATCTCAGGGCGCTGGCCGCTCTCAAAATTGCGGTTGTTGGTAAGAAAACGCACAGCCATTTGCAGCGGCGCGGCCTGACTGCTGACTTTGTTCCCCCGACCTTTTTAGCAGATGCGCTGATTGAGCATTTTCCTGAAAATCCAGCAGGGCAAAAGCTGTTGTTTCCTCGGGTTGAAAAAGGCGGGCGAGATATCTTGGTAAAAGAGATGACCGCTAGAGGCGCACAGGTAACGGAAGTGGCCGCCTATGAATCTGCCTGCCCAGACAGCATTCCAGCTGCCGCCAAACAGAGTCTAGAGACCCAGTCTGCAGATGCTATTACGTTCGCAAGTTCTAAAACGGTTCGGCATTTTGCCCAGCTGATGGCGCACACATTTGGCGAACAGTGGTTGGACCTGTTGGAAGAAACAGCGATCGCCTCCATCGGCCCGCAGACGTCTAGAGACTGCCGGGAGCAGCTCGGAAAAGTCACCTTTGAAGCGAAAGAGTATACCCTTGCCGGACTAACCGCAGGGTTAGAAGCGTGGGCACAGTTATGACTACTCGGGCTGAAGGCTCAGCTGCTGAGAGACGCATCATCGGCCTCACCGGGGGGATTGCTACTGGGAAGAGCACGGTCTCTGACTATTTGGCGGCGCAGTACGGACTGCCCGTGCTAGATGCCGATGCGTATGCGCGGCAGGCAGTGGAGAAAGGAAGCGATATTTTGAGTGCGATCGCCCATCGCTACGGCCAGCACATTCTCCTTTCCGATGGCACCCTCAACCGCCCTGCCCTCGGCAACATTATTTTCCAAGACCCAACCGAGAAAAAATGGCTAGAGCAGCAAATCCATCCCTTCGTGCGGGCTCAATTCCAAATAGAAAGCGATGCACTCCCATCCAACACAACATTGTTGTATTCCATTCCGCTCCTTTTTGAAGCCAATCTGACCCACCTCGTCACAGAGATTTGGGTGGTTGCCTGCAGCCCATTGCAACAACAGCAGCGGCTCATAACACGTAATCACCTGACTGAAAGCCAAGCCCAAGAACGCATTAATGCACAGATGGATTTGCGGGAGAAATGCGCGCGCGCTGACCATGTACTGGACAATTCTGGAGAGAAAGAAGCGCTATTTGAACAAGTAGATAGACTAATGAATTTCTCAGTGAGATAGTTGCAAAACCACCTAGAGGTGTGATTACTCTGGCGAAGCGTGCATTTAGAACAGCAATTTTAGGATCACCTAAAATGCTTAAAAGATCGACAGGTGAAAGCGCGTACCAGTGTTCGTATTCAACGCTCATCTATCGGAAATTTTGGCGACGTCAAACGTGTAGGGAAGAATATGTCAGAACTTCGCATTGATTACGGTCCTGGCTACCGCCTGTACTTTACTCAAAGGGCAGATGACTGGGTTGTTTTGCTCATAGGAGGTGATAAGAAGACACAGAGGCAGGATATTCATGCAGCAATAGAACTTGCGAACAAACTTTAGGAAAATAAAATATCAGAAACTAAGCTATGGCTTCCAGGAGAGACGATTTTCGCTAGGCTGTGTAGAAGCTACTCTCAACACGATAGGATATTAGCAGTTCGACTCAACCTGTGCCTCATATGGTTCAAACGCCTACTAGGTCAGTATCTCTAGAAGAGTTTCTTAGCTTGCCGGAGACAAAGCCCGCCAGCCAATACGTTGATGGACAAATTTTTCAAAAGCCCATGCCGCAAGGAAAGCACAGTCGATTGCAACTCGACTTTTCAACAGTGATTAATTCAGCGGTTCGGCAAAAGAAGATAGCCTGTGCGTTTCCAGAGTTACGTTGTACCTTTTCAGGTAGTTCAATAGTTCTAGACATTGCTGTATTCACCTGGCACAGAATACCTACAGATACCCAGGGAAATATTGCCAACGTATTTCCTATTTCTCCAGACTGGACGATTGAAATTCTCTCTCTGAGACAGCGGCCAACTAAGGTGACAAAGAATATTTTGCGCTGCTTGGACAGTGGTGCCGAGATGGGCTGGTTGATTGACCCTGAAGGAGAGGCTGTATTGATATATCGGGCAGCGCAGGCAACTGTGATCGTAGATGAGCCAGAACAGATACTGCCAATGCCCAAATTCATGAACGAGATGAACTACCGGGTTGTCGATCTGTTTGGACTGTTGAAGCTGTAATAGTGTGTTGCTCGCTACCGCATCTCGTTCATGAATGCGATCACAGCGCGATTTGCTAAAGCCAAGGATGAAGCGAGTTCGAGGATAATGAATTTATCTCCTGAGCTGTGTCAGATTATGTCTATTTATCTGTAGTTCCAAATGGCTTGAGAAGGACAATAACGTCTTCTTGTTCAGATAGTTCATCGCTATTAAGGATACTTGTCTCTGTTGTTTCAAAGAGTGTTGTTTCAAAGAGTGTTGTTTCAAAGAGAAAGTTCTTTATCGCTTGGGTTTTATTGTCTTGCATAAAAGTGTTGGGTACAGCAATGCAAAGGACGCCTTCTGCGGTCAACAAATTCAAGCTGTGTTCTATGGCTAGTCCTTCCCAGGCGAGTAAGCTGCGCGATCGCTTCCCGGCTTCTTTTTCTACCTGATGAGCATACAACTCACTTCGGTGAAAAAAATCGGCAAGGAGCGCATACCTATCCTGATAGTCCAACCACCGCTCAGCCATCTCAGGGTCGCCTTTGGCCAGGGCAGCCTTAGACGTTTTGAAAGACTTGGCCGTCAGGGCTGTTTTCTCGAATAGGTCCTGAAAGTGTTGTGTAAATTCGCCTACAGTGGGTTTGACTGGTCCGCAGGAGGGTCGAGAGACGATGATATCGAACCCGCCGCATTGAACAATGGCATTGAAGTAGTAGCCCCAGTGAAAGGGGGTAAGCTGTTGAATATCTTCTAATGTCAGCAGGCGGCGGCTAGGCTTCGCTGTCAGGCTAGATTCTCGGTAGCGAATGCCTAGCTGCTGGCTCATGTGACTTAGCAAAAGGGCGTCTAGCTTGCGCTGAGCTTTGGCATCGAGAGCGGCAATTTCCTCCCTTAGCAGCGCAGCTGTAGCGTAGGGCGGGACGCTGTGGGTTTCGGCGAGGAGCTGGGACCGAGCTTGGTAATGCTCTAGGGCAATATTCTTCTCGCTCAAGATGGTTTTGTAGCTGTCTGCAGCCAGCGGCTGTAGTAGGTCACCTTGCAGCAAGGTTCCTGGTGATGCCTTGTTCACCTGGTCGAAGCGCGCTTCATCGACAGTGATAAATCCGACTAGTGCGTTGCCCGAGAGAATGCTGAACTCTAAATCCATCAGCGGTTCTAGGTCTTCTTTTTGCTGTGCGATCGCAACTAAATGCAGCAGCAGTTGAAAGCGAGCTGTTTCTGCAACCTCCTCACAGTAGGCCAGGCCATACAAGTTGTTCTGTAGAATTTGCGCTTGGATAATCTGTAGAAACTTAGATGAGTCTTGATTATTTGCAGGACTGCGCGCTGTCAAATCTGAGTACCAATCTTTGAGCTGAGCATCTTGGTTTTGCTCTATGAGACCAAATAGAATGCTGTAAATATCAGCGAGTCTTTGGTAAAAGGCAACCAGCAGATTCCCGCTATTGCAGTCTGGGTCTAAGATGCGGAGCGATGGCAAAACCTCTTGGATAAGCTGCCGGCAAAGCTGAGCATCTGCATTAAACAGCGCATCGTTCAGGGTTTGCGGCTGAGAAGAGAGGCTCAGTCTGCTCAGACTAAATTTGTCGAGTGTGCGATCGCACATTTCTCTGGCTAGACGAGTCGATACGGCTAGCTCCAACCCAGTACCTTGCGCCCGCTGCCAATACCTGTCGAACCATTGACCCAAAGCACTCTCCATCCAAGGATTGAGCGTATCTGTACTGGCCTGCTCAATGAGCCAGGCCAAAACATTTTCAAAGGCCCGATCTGCAATGGTGAGATCTGGCCACTTCGCTTCTAAAGGATGCGCTTCAAACATTCTGCCAATGAAGGGCACTGAACCAATTGTTGTTTGCAATGCGAGCGGTCTTTCAACAGCTGGTAAGGACAAACTTTTGTACAGTGGGCGAAGGCATCCTTCAAAGAAACGCTGTTCTTCTGCCTGCAGCATCGCTTCGAATTGCGATTGAAGAAACCAAGGGTCGTTGTTTAGCCAGCCTCGCTTCTGTAACTGTTGAATAAAGATCAATCGTCGTAGCGTAACCACCGCATAGTTTTTACGATCTGCAATCAGGTCGATGCCTGAGGTGTTTTGGACAATGTCTGCTAGCAGCTGTTGAAAAGGCTCATCGCTTTCTAGCTGTGGTGCTTTTGCCAGCTGGCGTAGGCGAAATATCCATGGTGCTAGCGGCTGGCCAGTGACAAACAGGGCGCTCTGCTGAGGCGATTCGCACCAGAGGCTTTTGCTCTGTTTGGCATCTACAAAGATAACGAGGGGGCTAGGGGTGAGATTTTCTGAGGCGTTAGCTTGAGAATTCTCCTGAGAATCTGATGGCTGAATGCTGGCGATCGCACCATAAATTTCCTGCCGCAGCTGCGAAGTAAGACGCACTTCGGGTGACAGCGATACCTGCCAAACTATTGTGCGATCACTCTGTGCAATAGGAATGCAGCGCTGCTGAAAAGGCTGAATGTGTTTGAGCAGGTCCACATGTGCAGCGACTACTGGATCCCATTCTAGGGTCTGCGTAAAGAGGTCTTCAAGGCGGTGCGATCGCAGCTGCTCCGCTGCTGTTTGCTCATCCACCGTCAGCTATCTACACTAACTGTGCTGGCCGTACGGGCGATCGCATAGTCTCGGAACCGGTCCAAGTCTGCCTGTAGCGTCGAAGTCACCACCCTATCGACAAAGGAGCTGCTCATCATCAATCTGGCCAAAATGGAGGGAAGTGCGTAGGAAATGCTCATTTTTACCGTGCTGGTACCGTCCTTGTGGCCATAAAATCGAATCGCTCCCCGATTGGGTAAGCCATCTACCGACTCCCACTGAATAATTTGTTGGGGTACTATCTTGACAATTCGAGACAGCCAGGAAAATGATAGTCCAGTTGTTTCTAGCTTCCACCGAGAAAGCGAGGGATCTTCCTCCAGGATTTCTACAGAATCTATCCACTTCATCCAGTTTGGCATTTGGGCTAAGTCAGACCACATCTGCCAGACCTCTTCCACGGATGTTTCTAAATCTACGTGAACGGTGTGTTCTAGCCACTCTGCCATGGGGAAGCTTTGTTAGGAGTTTGTTAGGGTTAGGAGCCTGTCAGGAAAAAGCTCAGGGGGAAAATTTCTTTAGAGATAGGGTGCCGGAGCTATCTCTATTTTACTGGTCAGTAAGATAAATATCACACGAATGGGTAGAGGGGATTGCTGAAATGTCTGTTTTATATGTCAGCCCATCGGGACAAGACAACGACGAAGGCACCGCTAACTTTCCATTGAGAACGATTAGCAAAGCTTTGCAACAGGCCCGTCCGGGCAGCGTTGTACAGCTTGCACCGGGCACCTACCAAGAAAATGAGCAGTTCCCCCTGGTCGTACCCGATGGGGTGACGGTCGCCGGTGATTCTCCGCAGCTAGTTACGCTGAAAGGAGGGGGTACGTTGCAAGGCGACAGTCAAAACAGTGACATCGGCCATCGGCATGCCACCCTTGTGTTGGGCGACCGCGCTCAGCTTCGCGAGGTAACTGTCACCAATCCCCAGGGCATTGGTATTGTCACCGCACGGGGGGCAGCGCTGATTGTTCGCAATCGGCTTACCGGCTGTCAGCAGCATGGACTACTGGTAATGGGACAGGCTCAGCCCTTTGTATCGGAAAATGAATTTATAGAAAACGGCAGCACAGGTTTATCGACGGTCGACCAGGCGAAGGGAGAAGTTCGTCAAAACCGGTTTATGCGGACAGGTGAGGGAATTAGCTTGCGATCGCAATCGGCTCCCCTCGTCATTGGCAATCAGCTCACCGACAATCGCTGCGCCATTTCAGTTGGCGGATTCGCCCAGCCGGTGCTCAGGCAAAACAAAGCCCTGCGCAATCAGGAAACTGGCCTCTGGACCCAAGACCGCGCCCAGCCCGACATTGGCCAGCCCCAAGACCTTGGCGACAACTGGTTCGAAGGCAAGGTGCACGACATTCGCAACGATGGCAGCATTCCCCTCACCACCGCCGGAAACCAGATTAACCCGGTGCGGGTGAGAGGCCGTGTCGACTATCTGCCTAGCGAAATTCCTGACGAAGCTGCCGTGCCAGCTGTGCTGCTAGGCAACGTCGAGCCTTCGCCACTGCCCGCCGAACCCGCACCAGCGCCCCCCGCCCCCGAAGATACCCTCAGCCTAGACAGCCGATTCAACGATTTGGTGGGCCACTGGTCTGCGCCCTTTGTCGAAGCACTCGCTGAAAAAGGGCTGGTAAAAGGCTTCCTAAATGGCACCTTTAAGCCCGACAACCAGGTTACGCGGGCCCAGTTCGCGGCCCTAGTGGCTGCCGCCTTCCCAACGGCAGAAGCCATCCGACCCGTGCGTCGCTTTCCGGATGTGCCAGCCGGATTTTGGGCGGCCAAAGCGATTCGGCAAGCGCAAACCACTGGCTTTATCTCCGGCTTTCCCGATGGATCTTTTCGTCCAGATGCACCTCTTACTCGGGTGCAGGCTATCGTGGCACTGGTCAATGGGCTGGCGCTCGGCGAAGGGCGCTCTCAGTCGCTGCTGATCTATGGCGATCGCGCTCAGGTACCCAGCTATGCCATTGAGGCGGTTGCCGCTGCCACCGATCGCAAAATGGTCGTCAACTACCCCGACCCCTACACCCTACGGCCCCTTTCTCCCATCAGCCGAGCAGAAACTACCGCCCTCGTACACCAGGCCCTAGTGGCCGCGAACAAAACCCCTCGCATCAACTCTCCCTTCATCGCCCAGAGCGACACTGCTGCGCCCAACTTTTCTGACCTCTCGCCCAAGCACTGGGCCGCAGATTACATTGAGCCGCTGGTGGAGCAAGGGTGGCTGAGTGGCTTTCGAGATGGCACGTTTCAGCCCGATTCGCCGATGACCCGCGCCCAGTTTGCCGTCCTGCTGGTGGGTGCCTTCGACCCAGAGCCAAAGCGCCCCAGAGTAAGCTTCCGCGACGTCCCCGATAGCTTTTGGGGCGCAGAGGTGATTCAGCAGGCCTACCAGGCAGAATTCATCTCTGGCTTTCCAGATCTCACGTTCGACCCAAACCAGCCCCTGACCAAGCTCCAGGCGCTGCTAGCATTGGCGAGTGGCCTAGATTTGGAGACAGTTTCGCCCCCAAGGGCGCAATCGCTGACGGTATATAGCGATCGCACTACCATTCCGCAATATGCCCAGGATGCGGTCGCCGCCGCAACCCAACTATCGCTAGTGTTCAACCATCCCATTACCGCCGAACTTCGCCCCAACCGCACAGCCACTCGCGCCGAAGTTTCTGCCATGGTGTACCAGGCGCTGGTCGTGGCTGAGCGCATGCCCGCTATCGCCTCTCGTTATCAGGTCACTCTCTAAAAGACAAACCGAACATCAGCAAACTAAAAGCCAGACCGAAGGCAGGTCAAAGTCAGGCAGGCTAAGGACAGAAAAGAGGGCTCGACTAATGGTTCGATAAAGTGGGAAACTGAGGGTTAATCAAATTTACGTAATGCAATCAAACCATGGCTGAAATGCAATTTTCTCGCGGCGTCAAAGAAGACGTCGTACCCGACATTCGCATCACCCGTGCAAAAGACCTCTCCGACGGCACGGCCACCTTTTACTTCGACCGTCCAAAAGCGCTTGTAGAAGAAGGTGGCGAAATCACTGGCCTCTACATGGTGGACGAAGAGGGCGAACTCTCTACCCGCGATGTGAACGGTAAGTTTGTAAATGGTGAGCCCGCCGGTATTGAGGCCGTCTTCGTAATGCGCGGTCAGGACGAATGGGACCGCTTCATTCGGTTCATGGATCGCTACGCAGAAGCCAATGGCCTTGGCCTGACCAAAAGCTAGTTTCCAAGCCGTTTTGCAGCCCCGCGATTGTGAATACGCAGAGTTCTAGCAGCGATTCCCACCAGCCCCATGCCGATACCGGTTTAGACGCGGTCCGCTGCGCCGTGCTGACCGTAAGCGACACACGCATCCCCGATACCGACAAAAGCGGTCAGCTGATACAGACTCAGCTGACCGCTGCGGGTCATGAAATAAGCCACTATCAAATCGTCAAAGACGAACCCGCACAAATTTCGACCCTCGTTCAAAATTTAGTTCACCAGTCGGCGGTTCAGGCCATTTTGCCCAATGGTGGCACTGACATCACTGCTGTCATCGTCACGGTAGGTGTCCCTTTTCTTCGGTAAACCGTATACGGTCAAAAGACCGTACAGCGATGTGTTCGGTGTGTTTTCAACACCTGACGCCAACAGTGCGATCTGCCAAGATATATCTATCGGCGAAAGGAGCATACCGCATCACACCATGAAGAAACAGATAAACAACAGTCTTTCCGCTACGCTGCACGGCTGGTACCGCCAGGCACTCAAGCATACAAAGTATCGCTGGATCGTCATCCTAGGGACACTGTTGTACTTGCTGAGTCCAATGGATATTTCTCCCGATGTATTTCCTGTTCTTGGCTGGATTGATGATGGTGTAATTGTGAGTCTCTTAGTCACAGAAGTCAGTCAAATAATGGCGAAAGAGCTAAAGCGCAAGCGACTTTTCACACGAAACCAGAAGGCGGAAATGCCTAAGACAGAAGTCGAAACAGTGATAGATACAGACGATATCAAAACTATCAACGTCGAGGCTGTTTCCATCAGCTAAATCATTCTTTTCTTTCAACATTCAACAAACAGGAACCTATCATGACCTATCTCTCTAACAACATCAACGAAGACATGACTCCAATTGAACAGTCCCCCGTAGAAAAAACGACTTTCGATAAGCTAAGGATGCTGCTTAAAGAGAGCGGCGTGCGATCGCAGCGCATCGGCAAAATCTTGCGCCAAGCCTTCACTGAAACTCGCACAGAATTCCAAGCAGGCCGGAGCGTCATTTCACCGCTGGCAAGAGAAGTCACGACTGAAACTGTTTCTACGGTCAAGGCAAAGGGGCAACAGGCTGCCAACACAGTTAATAAAGCCTGGCAAGACGACGCGGAAGAGATAGATCTTGTGGATCGACTGGTGAAATTTCTGCAGGCAATGTCGCAGCTGAGCCGGGAAACGCTTTTGCCAGAGCTGAAGAAGCAAGCCGGTAACGCAGACAGCATGTTAGATAGTCGTTATGGCGAGCGCTACGCCGACATCAAAGCGCGCCTTGAAGCTGTTCGAACCTGGTTTGCAGCTTCTGCAGAAACTGCAAACACCGTACCTGAGACTTCAGAAAACAACGAACCTACCGTTGTCATTGAAGTTGAGAGCGAAACTGTCAAGTAATGCGTTACGGTTGGTTCTTTTCCACGTAAGTCTTCTCACACACACCAGAGCCTAAGAGAAAGCTATTTTGCTTGTCTCTTAGGCTTTTTCTTCACCTGCATTTTCAGCTGAGTTTCCCAATTGAACCGGCGCATTCGGCGGACAGGGCACGACAATATAGCCTTCGCACTGACCACCCAAAACATGGTTACGCTCCTCACCCCAGTACCACCAGTGTGCCGCCACATAGGCACACACGATACTATCTAACTTGTCCTCTAAGGCCTTCAGTGCCTTGCCACCAGCTGGAACTTCAGGCAGGCTTACCGCATTCAGCGGTGGCTTTTGCCGAGGCAGAGAAGTCAAGAGATAGTTGCGTAGCTCTCCGAGTGCCTGTCTTCGGTCTGCCAATCGCCCCTTTTTGTATTTCAAAATTTGAGGCAAGTTAAAGAGCTGAATCGTTGCTGGGTGGGGAAAGACTTCCACTTGATAGCGCCCAATTTTTTGAGGCTTTACAGTCGGTGCATGGCAAAAGCCACGGCGCTCTAAAGCTTGACCAAACTGAATAATCCGCTGGGCAAATGGGCGGCCTAGATTAGCCGGGTAGCAGCCTGCATGGTACTTACCGAAGTACTTGTGGGCGAGGCGGTCGGGCGATCGCATGCCCGTCTCATTGGGAATAAGCGTCGGTGCGTCGACTGCGATGATGGCAGGGGTAGGAAGTGGCGCGATCGCATCTATCCAACCCAACACGCCATCCAAAGTTGCTTTTCTATCAATCTGTTCTATGTGTAGCTCAAATTCACCGTCCGAGTAACGACTTCCCAAGCAACACAACCCACTCGGCCCGGACTGCCAACCGAGATCGATGCCAATGAATCTCACAGCCGCTCCTTGCGCTATCTAATTTTCAGCCTAGCGCATGCCACCCTGTCTGTTAGAGGCTGTCTAGTCTACTGCCTCAGTCCATAAGTCAGTGGACTGGCGAATGCTGGAAAAGTCACCATTCCCTAAAATAAGATGGTCTAACAAAGGAATGCCCAGTAGTTGAGCCCCTTTCAGCAGCTGACGAGTGAGGGCAATATCTTCAATGCTGGCCTCTAAGTTACCCGAGGGATGGTTGTGCGCGACGATCAGGCGAGTCGCCCCACGCTTGATAACTTCACGAAAAATATCTCTGGGATGGGCAAGCGTTTCAGTCGCTGTGCCAATGCTGACGACTTTGCTACCCAGGATGCGATGCTTCACATCTAGCAGTAATACGGCGAATCGTTCCTGGGCTTGCCACATCAGCTCATGCGCCAAAAACGCCGCGGCTACAGAAGGATCATCCACCACGGTTTGAGTAGGCGGCTGACTCTGCAACACCCGCTTACCCAGCTCTATCGCCGCCAAAATTGTTGCAGCTTTTGCCGGTCCAACGCCTGAGGTTTTCATCAGCTCCTCGGCTGTGACATCCCGTAAAGACAGCAGCCCATTGCCGCCGGGCTGATCTTTTCCCAAATGCTGCAGCAAAAAATGGCCCAGCCCCACGGCAGACAGCTTTCCTGGGCCCTGCCCCGTCCCCAGCAAAATGGCAATCAGTTCAGCTGCAGACAGGCGCTTCGCACCCTGGCTAAGCAGGCGTTCACGCGGCCTCTCGGTCGTCGGCATGTCGGTGACGCGCAGGCTGTAGGTCATTGCAAACGTTGAGAAAGACTGACTTCAGTGAGCCCGAAATGAGGCGATAAAGCTCGTCAGCTCAAAACTAACCTCACCCAAAACGACTTAAGCTAAAGATAATTTTGGCAATATCTCGAAGCACAAAATCTACGATCTATTTTTGAAGTTTCTCAACTGCTAACCCATGGCTGATCCGACAGTTGATCCAACAGCTGATCTAACGCCCGAAGCGCTGAGCACTAAGCTCAAATCCATCCGTCAGAGATTGATAAAAATAAGCCTCGGGACTACGCCTACAGAGCTCTCCGCCGATCAGCGTCAGGCCGTAAAAGAAGATTTGCTGTGGCTCAATGACATGAGTGAGTATCAAACCCTAGGAATCTGTGCCGATTCGATCGCAGCAGCTACCGCTGCACTGAAGGCCTACGTTGCGGCGCTGAGCCAGCCTATTCAAGTAGATGTTGAAAATCGGGTGGGCGCTGTCTTCCTGAAATTCAATACGCTGAAAAATGCTTGGTATTTGGATGGCTACAACGGCGAATCGAGGGGAGTACTTTTGACCTATCATACCTCTGAACCCGAGCTAGACGCTGTAAATGGGACCTACGGACCTTTCCCTCTAGACCTGTTTTAGCCAATATCTATGAATTCAATAGAAATATCTGCTTTTTTGTCAAGACAGAATTTCTGATTTTTCTTTGATGAACTATGAACTTTCTTAAAAATCCCTGAAATCCATATAAATTCAAGGTTTTCTCTGTTCATATTGCACAAGTACCCCTTAGAATGGGGCAGTAAAAATTATGGAGTTTCGGGGGTTTCAGCGGTCGTTGATATCCTCTTCACGGAAACTTTAAATTTTGCCATTAGGCAATGTGTAGTCCCATCTAGATCTCTCGATCAGACCAGAGAACAAACTAACCCAATTATCCTCTGAGGAGATAAGCATGAATAAAGGTGAACTCGTCGATACCGTTGCAGAGAAGTCGTCTGTAACCAAAAAGCAGGCTGATGCTGTGATTTCAGCGGCTGTTGAGTCCATTATGGAAGCCGTGTCTAAGGGCGAAAAAGTTACGCTTGTGGGCTTTGGTTCGTTTGAGCCCCGTGCCCGCAAAGAGCGTGAAGGCCGCAACCCCAAAACTGGCGATACCATGGTTATCCCAGCAACTACCGTGCCTGCCTTCTCTGCAGGTAAGCAGTTTAAGGAGATGGTGGCAGGTAAAAAGAAGTAGCCATTGGCCTGTTATGGATAGACCAGTTCACGGGGGGAACTTGGCTTGGGCTGCTGGGCTTGCGCGCTGCTCTCCTCGCGAACTTTTAGATTTTTCGGCAAGTATTAGTCCGCTTGGTCCGCCAGCTTCTGTACAGCAGGCGGTTCAGGCGGCTTTTTCGTGCGTGGTGAACTATCCAGATACGGCATACACATCACTTCGGGAGGCGATCGCATTCCACCACAGCATTTCAGCTGCGTGCGTTCTACCCGGCAATGGGGCAGCAGACCTGCTGACGTGGGCCGCCCGAGATCTAGCAGCGCTGCCCGGCCCAACGTTTCAACTTACGCCAGGATTCAGCGATTATGCGCGGGCACTATCGGCATTTGAGGGTAATTGGGTTGAGATTCCCTTGCTCAGGTCGGGCGGCTGGCAGTTTGAAAAATGGGACGCTGACTTGCCCACCGGATCAATTCCAACAGACCAGTCGCTAGACCAGTGCGGACTGCTGTTAAATAATCCTCACAATCCGACGGGGATGTTATTCGCGAAAGAGCAGGTGCGATCGCTGCTCTCAAAGTTTGCTTGGGTAGTGGTAGACGAAGCGTTTATGGATTTTTTGCCGCCCGAGCAGGCGCAGAGCGTCATCGACCTGGTGGCATACTTTCCTAACTTGGTGGTGCTGCGATCGCTTACAAAGTTCTACAGCATGCCAGGCATTCGGCTGGGTTATGCGATCGCTCAGCCCGCCGTACTCAAGCGCTGGAATCGCTGGCGCGATCCCTGGTCAGTCAATACCTTCGCCTCAGCCGCCGGGGTGGCTGCCCTGCAAGATACCGCCTTCCAAAAGCAAACCTGGCAGTGGCTAGCCGCTGAAAATGCCTATCTGTACCAAGGACTCTCTAAGCTGCCAGGACTGAAACCGCTAACTAGCTGCGTCAACTTCTTTTTGATCAGCTGCCAGGTATCAGCAACGACGCTACAGCGACAGCTTTTGCAACGTCACAAGATTTACATCCGTGACTGTATGAGCTTTGCCCAGCTAGGCGATCGCTACTTTCGCGTCGCGGTAAAAAGCCGTGAACACAATCAGCGGCTACTTGCGGCCCTAGCCGACACCCTACCCCAGCTGATTGAGGTCGCCCATGCCAGCTGATTACGATCTGGTCATCTTGGGTGGCACCCTAGAGGGACGGACAGCGGCGGCAGCAGCAGCGGGCTATGGCGCGCGAGTAGCGCTAGTAGAGCCGCCAGGACTGTTCTTGCAACGGCAGAAAGTCCGGTACTTGCTGCGCGGACTGCAGCAGCTTGCAGAAGGGTGCTACCGGCAATCGGTTAGCAGCTGGTTTCAGCATCCTGACTCATCGACTGGGTTACCTACTGAAGCATTCAGTGATAGGACAAACACACTCAGCCAGATGAATTGGGCCGCTTTGGTAAAGTGGAGCGCCCTTGCAGCTACCAGCCAATGTCCAGAACTGTCGGTGGCGGCGCTGAGTCGGCGCGGGGTTGATGTTGTCCTAGCGATGCCAGAACGACTCTCTCGGCGGCAGGTGGTCACGGTGGCGAATCGTCAGCTAAAAGCAAGGGCTGTGCTCGCCGCTTTTGGGACCGTTCCCCATGCCGCTGGGGTGTCAGGTCCAGGCCATCTTTCTCGGCCCGTGCCAACCGGGTTAGAACAGTTGTTGCCGTTAGCCAGGCTGCCTCAGCAAATTGCCATTTGGGGTGAATCTTTTGAAGCCGTGCTCTGGGCAGAAGCGTTGGGGTCTTTGGGAGTCACAGTGACCCTAATTTCTGACGGCTTTTTAGCCCGTGAAGACAGCGACGCGAGAGAATGGATTCGCACCAGTCTCAGCGCTGCAGGCATCAAACTTGTAGCAGTCGAGAATTTTTCCGAGGCGGATTTTCACGCGCTGGCGGATACCACCACCTTGTTTCTTGGCAGGCAGCAACCGGCGCTGAGCCTACCTGACTTCATACGCCGCGCCCCCCATCCCGGTAGCTCGCCGCCTTTTCATCATTCACCAGAGACCCATTCACCAGAGACCCATTCACCAGAGACCCATTCACCAGAGACCCATTCACCAGAAACAGAGCGCGGCTGTCTGCTGGCCAATGCACGCTTGCAAACCTCGCAGGCTCGTGTGTTTGCTTGCGGCTCGCTGCTGCATGGAGAATGCGTCCACGAATCTGTTGCTAGGGCAGAGGCGCAGGTTGCCGTGTGGAATGCGCTGTTTATACCGAGAAGACGAGTTGATTATGGCGCGATCACTCAAGGATACGGTCGGTTCGTCAGGGTTGGCCTGCCGCCTGAATTTGCGATCGCAGGCCGCACGCCAGATCTATCCCAGGGCTACAGCGTCTGGACGGCCAGCTGTGCAAACGGTGCCGACTTGAGTCGGGTTAGCCCGCAGCCGTCGCACTGCAAGCTCATCTGCCAGCGAAAACACATTCAGAGCATCCATCTACTCGGCGACGGTGCCGAACACCTAGTTCCTCGCTTAGAATCTGTCATTGGTAACCCCGTCAGGACCCTCACTATGGGTACGCGTCGTTCGCCAATTCACCCACTGTCAGAGCACTTAGACAACTTGATTACAATCGCTGCAAGAAAGGCACAGCCAGCTGAGTGGCAGCCTGGACACTGGCGACGAGACTGGGCTGAAAATTGGTTTAACTGGCGGCGCAGCCGATAGCAGCTAGATGCGGGCAAGGGTAACAGCTTCTGGCTGATCTTGGTACTTTCCTCTGCGAGTGTCGTAGCTCACCTGACAGGGCTCACCTTCTAAAAACAACAGCTGCACAACGCCCTCATTGGCGTAGATGCGACAGTCAGCGCTAGAGGAGTTAGAAAACTCTAGCGTGAGATAGCCGCGCCAGCCCGCTTCAGCAGGAGTCAGGTTCGCAATGATGCCACAGCGCGCATAGGTGCTCTTGCCAATGCAGATAGTGGTGATATTGTCCGGCATTTTCAAGCGCTCAAGGGCGACGCCCAAACCATAGGAGTGCGCTGGGAGAATGAAGTAGCTGCCATTGTCATCTTCTCTGAGCGCGGTCGGCTCCAAATTCTCCGGGTTGAAGTGCTTAGGGTCTATGACGGTCCCCGGAATGTGGCGGAAGATGCGAAACTCGTTGGGCGATAGGCGAATATCGTAGCCATAGGAAGATAGCCCGTAGCTAATAACTGGGGTCTCGTGGCTATGGGTAGGCAGCTGCACCCGGCGAATGAGTGACGCCTCAAAAGGTTCAATCATGCCGGCGTTGGCCGCTGTTTTTATCCAAGCATCGTTTTTTATCATGTCCAGTTAAACCTGCTGTATTTTTTCTGTTGTATTTTTACACCACGTAATTCCGGCGAAATTCTGTGATTTGGTCAGCGACGGCCAGAAGTGATTCTGGCATTTGTGGCCCCGTGAGAATAATTTCCACATGGGACGGACGTTCTTTTAGCAGCGTCAACACTTCATTTTCTTGAATTAAACCAAAATCCACCGCCAAGCTCAGTTCATCCAGCACAATCAGACCGTATTTTCCGTTGTGGACAGCAGCTTTGGTGTAGGTCCACAGTGCTTTTAGCGCTGCTTGCGTTTCGGCAGTAACCTCCGGCCCCTTAATGCAGTCTGTGCTCTCGCAACGAACCCAGTCGAGGTTTTGCCCCATGCTCATCGGGTTCTCTGGTCCCTGATCAATCCCCCCTTTTAGGAACTGGACAACCAGGACAGGCAGCCCCTGCTCAGCGACCCGCATCGCCTGCACCATCACATTCGTAAAGAAAGTGCGATGCTGTGAAGTAAACACCTGCACCGTACCTTCGATAGCACGGAGCATAGGATGACGACGAACAGCTGGCAGAGGATTAGAACTGCCAGGAAGTGCTCTAAGCTGTGAAACCATAGGTTGGTGGGAATGGCGTTGGTAGGAGTGGCGCGACTAGCAATGGTCTGCAGAACGAAATGGTAGGTGCTCGCCCTTAAGATAGTGCCTTTGCGAGTACAAAACTACTAGCACAGGACCACTAGCGGTAGGGCACAAGATCGTCTGCCACGCTATGACCAACTAAATATAGCGTAGTTGATACATCTTTCAGACAAGGTTGCGCTATATGTCGGAAATTACTCTGCTTGTTAAATCTCGTTTCAAATCTGGGTATTATGTGCGACTATTGTGTCGGCTTTGCCTATAGCTTCTCTATGGCTTTCACTTAATCTGATCGGTGAGATCGGTGACTTAGCCTCGTCGTCCTTTAGTAAGCGTCCTTGCGACTTATGTCCTGGCAACGCCCCGACCATCGCCAACCCGATCAGCTACGACCCATCAAGTTTGATCGCCAATTTACTGACTATGCCGCTGGCTCTGTGCTGGCCCACTGCGGTAACACCAGAGTGCTATGCACGGTCTCTGTGACAGAGGGCGTTCCTAAGTTTCTAAAAGATTCTGGGCAGGGCTGGCTGACAGCAGAATACCGGATGCTGCCTGGCTCAACGCAGACGCGAAAGTCGCGTGAATTTATGAAGCTCTCGGGCCGAACTCAGGAAATTCAACGTTTGATCGGACGCAGTCTGCGAGCGGCACTAGATTTGGAGGCTTTGGGAGAGCGAACGCTGACGGTAGATGCAGATGTGCTACAGGCCGACGGCGGTACGCGAACAACGTCGATTACCGGTGCCTATGTCGCCTTGCAAGATGCGATCGCCCACCTGATAAAAACCGGCGAACTCACTGCCTCCCCGATCCGTCACCAGATTGCCGCAATATCCGTCGGGCTCCTCGAAGGCGCTCCCTTTCTAGACCTGAACTATCCTGAAGATTTTGCCGCCGATATCGACTTCAATGTGGTGATGAATGATCGGCTCGAATTCATCGAAGTGCAGGGAACTGCAGAAGCCGGAAGCTTCACTCGCGCCCAGCTCAACGCCATGCTCGACTTTGCCGAAAAAGGTATCGAGCAGCTCATGTCACTCCAAACTGCGGCCCTATCAAATTAAACAGACCGAATTTAAGCAGATTAGATGGTCTGCAACGCCTGTGCAGAGATACCTTTGGATAAAGGTGAAACATCCTTTGAGCAATGGATGAAGGTACGGACATGACGTACTAGCCAACGTTGGTATAACTCGCCAGAAGTGTTACATTCCCTCATAGTTAACCTGTTGCTTGCTCAGCGCACGCTGATTGCACAGGACCTTATTATCCGATTTCTCTACTATGGCGAAGGATCTGCGAGACTTTTTGAGGACAGTTAAAGCGCGCGGGCAACTGCGTACCGTAACTGCGCAGGTCGATCCCAATCTAGAAATTGCAGAGATTGCCAACCGACTGCTGCAATCCGGTGGGCCAGCCGTCATGTTTGACAATGTGAAAGGCTCTCCCTATCCGGTCGTTGTGAACTTGCTGGGTACGGTGGAGCGAGTCTGCTGGGCCATGGGCATGGAGCATCCCCAAGAGCTAGAAGCACTGGGTAAAAAGTTGGGCATGCTGCAACAGCCAAAGCCACCCAAGAAAATTTCCCAGGCGATTGACCTCGGTAAGGTGCTGTTTGACGTTGTCAAAGCCAAGCCCAGGCGAGACTGGCTACCGGCCTGCCAACAGGTAGTCCGGCTCGATGAGAAAGTCGACCTCACCCGTATTCCGATGATCCGCCCCTACGCCAAAGATGGAGGCCGCGTAGTCACCCTGGGCTTGGTAATTACAAAAGACTGCGAAACGGGCGTGCCCAATGTGGGTGTCTATCGTCTGCAGTTGCAGAGCCGCAACACCATGACGGTGCAGTGGCTGTCTGTACGAGGTGGGGCGCGGCACCTGAGGAAGGCGGCAGAGCGGGGCAAAAGTTTAGAAGTAGCGATCGCAATCGGTGTCGATCCGCTAATCATCCTGGCTGCAGCCACACCCATTCCTGTTGACCTTTCAGAATGGCTATTTGCCGGACTCTACAGTGGCAGAGGCGTTTCGCTAGCCAAGTGCAAAACGGTGGATCTAGAAGTACCTTCCATGTCGGAGTTCGTGCTAGAAGGCACGATCACGCCCGGTGAAACTGCCAGCGACGGCCCTTTCGGTGACCACATGGGCTACTACGGCGGCGTGAATCCATCTGCGCCCCTAATTCGCTTCCACTGCATGACGCACCGCAAGTCACCGGTGTATCTCACCACCTTCAGCGGTCGCCCGCCCAAAGAAGAAGCCATGATGGCGATCGCACTCAACCGCATCTATACGCCCATCTTGAGGCAGCAGGTTTCCGAAATCGTCGATTTCTTCTTACCGATGGAGGCCCTCAGCTACAAAGCCGCCATTATCTCCATCGACAAATCTTATCCAGGGCAAGCACGTCGCGCGGCAATGGCCTTTTGGACCGCACTGCCCCAGTTCACCTACACCAAATTTGTCATCGTCGTCGACAAAGACATCAACATTCGCGATCCGCGACAGGTGGTGTGGGCCGTCACCTCCAAGGTCGACCCTATCCGCGACGTGTTCATTCTGCCCGATAGCCCGTTCGACAGTTTGGACTTTGCCAATGAGCGGCTTGGGCTCGGTAGCCGTATGGGCATCGATGCGACCACCAAGGTACCGCCAGAAACGGACCACGAGTGGGGCGAACAGTTAGAATCAGATCCCATCATGGCCGAGCTAGTGACGCGTCGCTGGCAGGAGTACGGCCTCGGCGATCTGAAGCTGGGTGAAGCCAATGCAAATGTCTTTGGCTACGACATTCGGTAGTACGATGTCCTCAGCCTATGAGGCAAGCTGAAAATTTACCAAGGACTGCCGACCATGGTAAATGCGGCCCAGTAGTAGGGGGACGCTAAGTCGTTGATATCTTCCTGCCCCCATTCACCAGACATTTCAACATGTCCCCTCGATAGTCTGAGCTGGCCATTTTCAGCGGTTACTTCACCTCGGAGCATTTTCAGCTGTGCCTGACGTAGGGCTTCCGCCTTAGTAGAAGTAGTCCCCAGCTGGTCATAAAATTCGCTCATTAGCGCCAAGGTGCCCGTGTCACTGACATTCCACATGCTTGCAAGCACCGACTTCGCCCCCGACTGTAGCGTGATACCAGCAAAGCCAAGCTCAGCAGCATCGTTTCCAATGGCGGTTCGGCAGGCACTCAGCACCAGCAGTTCCACAGACGGATTCTGCCAGTTTACCTCGCGAATATCGCCTAGGGTCAGCTGAGAATCCCAAAGCTGGATGTATGAGTCCTCAGGTGTTCCCCGACTAAATACAGCATGGGTCGCCAAATGAACCACCTGAGGAGACTGCTGCTCAATTTGCTCTACCAAGTTTGGCAGCGTAAATTCAGGATTTAGAAAAGATTGCCCGTTGCGCTGTTCTTCAGAGGGCTGATTGATCTTCCAGGCATCCACAATATTGATGAGTTCAGTGGGGACAGCTGGCAGCGGGTTGAGCGATTGAAATTCGGACGCACCCATGGCTAAGACTTGTCCTGCCGACAGCGGTGAATAATCTGTCTGAATCAAATTGAAGGCTGGAATTCTGGTCAGGGCGTACTTTTCTATCAGAAATTGTTCGCCATCATGCAGCGCAGCCAAGGGAAGCGTACGGAGACCATTCCCCAAGCAAAACAACAAGGTATCGATGTTCTCAGCCTGCAAATGTTCCGATTCAAAAGGCGCTATCAACCACGAATGTAGCTGCTGTGCGGCACTCATGTTTTTGGCAGAACCGTGCATCTCCAAGTGAAAATCGCTTACCGTTTGGCGCAGCAAATCTTCTGGTACATCGTATAGGTCACGCACAATCGGTTCCCCAGAAGACGTCAGCAACACAAGGTGCAGATGGTCTGTCCGAGGAATGGCCCACAAGACAGCCGAGCGTGTATCGGTCTCCGCCGAAATCTGAGATAGGATTTGGGCAATTTCCTCAGGTGGTTGGGTCACCTCTGCCAAATCTGCATCAAAGTAGCTTTCAAAGTCTTGCTCCAAGCCGCGTTCCATCCCCAAAATTTTCTCGCTGAGGGTTTGGGCAAACGCAGGTGAGCTGAGCCAGCCTGATGTAGCAACCAATGCCCCCACGCAGACTAGACGCAATAAACAACGCTTAGATAAAACAGCGCTCAAAGGATTAGACGGTTGACAGTGTTTGCGCATAAAAAGAAATGAAGAATTCAGGTTAGAACTTGTGGTCCCGTAGTCAAGTTTTTCCCGGTTAGCGGACGGCTACAGATGCGTTCATGGGCGCTTCTAGCTCAAGTGCCTGCAGCAGTTGCTGCCACGAAGCACGGACGCTGGCATTCTCAGGATATAGTTCACGCAAGCTGACTAGCGTTTCGATAGCATCGTTCCAGAGTCCTGCGGCTCTGTAGGCTTCTGCAGTGGCAAGCCCCGCTTCTATGCCGTCCTGCGCTGCAAGGAAAAAGTCACTTTCGGCAACGGTTTCAACTTCGACCTGTCGCAGCCAGCCAGAGAGCACATCATTTTGTGTGGGGTCTTGGGCATCGCACACGATTGAGAAATACCAGCGATAGTCCCGCTCTGCTTGTAGAGCCTGTCCAGGGAGCTGAATACCCACTAGGCCCTGGTCTGTACGGGTATTTAGAGACTTCTCGTAGACTCTATTGCCGTCTGCGTCGCGAAGGGAAAATTCTAGGTTGTAGGAAGCGTCTACGTCTGGAATGACGAAATATACTGAGGGGTGATCGCTAATTGTTTGGCCTATATTTGTAGCTGGATTGAGGGCTACTACGGGCGGACTGCCAGCCATGCACTCACTACGAGTGCCTCCACTGATACGGCGACCAGGAAACCCCTGTCTAAGCTGGGCGTCTCCGGCAGTAGCTGGCAAAACAGCTGAGGCTAGCAGCATCCCAGCACCCAGACCAACCTGGAAAATAGTTCTCTTGTAGTCACTCATATATCTGTTTTCCTCGCTTTGGAACAACAAAACCAATCCGTGACTTTCAAACATCCACCCGTTTGGGTAGCCGCTGGGAATCAGGTTTGACTTCTTCGACCACTGATAGTGTTTGCCATGCCATTTTCAACTCAAGCTTTGGGTCAAAAATGGCATGGCAAACCAGCATGGAAATAGGCCATGCTTCGCCTATGAGTAGCTATGGTGTTCAGCGTAGTAATCTTTTTAGCAAAGCAGCACCGAACAATTACGGATTTCTATTTTTTCGCTCGTTTCAAACGTTTTTAGTCTGTTTAGAGTTTGTTCTGGTTCGTTTTTACAGCAATCTCTTTTGGGCGAAGGTTTTGTTTTGCTCTAGGCTGAGCTGCAGGTCAGAGAGCTGTTTTAGCTGCGCTTTGATGTTGGTCACTGTTTTTTGAGCGGTGACTTTGCGGTGCAGGGCGGCACGAGCCAAGTCTTCACGGCCTTTGGCAAGGGCTTTTTGAGCAACGCGATGCCAAGTGAGCGTGTCTTGGGTGGCCTGTTCATATTTGGGTAGAAGGGTGCGGGTTGCGATCGCAGTATTTTCCAGTGCTTCCTGAAAGAGTTGCAGCGTATCTTCTGGCGGTTCGTTTTGAGCAGCTTGTCGGGCAAGTACCTCGACCTGTGGGTGTTTTATCTGGTCGAGCTGAAGGCCAAAATTCTCGAGCTGAAGGCAGTCACTGCGACCCGTCTTGCACCAGTTTGCAAAGTGCTCACAGTTATTGAAAAACAGATCATACTGACGTTCTCCCAGGCGACTTTCGGCCCGAGAAACAACATTCTCTGGAATGAAGGCAGTCGGTTGTGCCGTCACATAAACCGGGCCACCTCTAGCAAAGGTTTCCAGTGTTGTCCTTCTAATTTCCGCTTCGTCCAGCTTGCTGTAGTGAATGACTGTGCCATCACCGCAGTCTATGCCATGGTGCTCGTAGGGAATACCCAGCACATCACGATAAGCGTAAACTTGGTCACCCCGACCCATTTTTACACGCTCCTTGCCATACCCTTTGCCATAGTAAGGCAAGCGCTCTAGGTTGTTGAAATGCTTTTGAGACTAGGTGGCGTCTGCCTACTTAGCAGATTGCTGCTTGGCAATCAGCGCATGAATAGAAGACATCCCTTTAGATTGGCGGGTGAGATTAATCTGAATATTTGGCCCGGACCTAGCCAGCCGAATCACGAGACCATCTTGCACCGGCTTGCTATCAATTCGCTGACCTGCCAGGTACGTGCCGTTGGTGCCAATGTTGTGAATAGTCCAGCCATCTTCCGTTCTGCGTAGCTCGACATGGTGACGGGAAACGACCGCGCTGTATAGGACAACGTCGTTATTCACCGAGCGGCCAATCCGCACAACCGGCTCCTCTTCAAAAGACCAGCTCTGTACGGGCGTTTTGTCGATGGGGTGAAGGAGGGAGAGGGTAATAACGTTATCTAAGGCAGGCACAGCACAAGACCAAAAGAGTTATAACGCACACGGGGCTTGGTCAGTCGAGGTGCCTGCAGGGGAAACAAATTGCTTCTCAGCTGCTGCTCTCAAAAATAAAGCTGACTTTATCGCCTTTGCCTAGCGCAATGCGATCGCCCGGACGCAGCCGATGCCGGTTACCCACAGGTAGGGGCAAGCCGTTAATGTATGTCCCGTTGGAGCTGCCAACATCTTCCAGGTAATAGGTATCACCTTCTGCGCGGAGGTTGGCATGCACCCTCGAAACAATTTCGGAGTCTGGAAACCCCGAGACATCAATATCGGGTGGCGTGTGTTCATTAGTTTTCCCAATCCGCACTACAGATAGCTCTCTGGGTACTTCAATTACGGTGTCAGTCTGCACCTGTCTGAGGCGAACGCTAAGGGTTTGCAGCTGGGTCGCCGATGCGGGTCTACTCTGGAGCCTATTCGGGGAAGGTACAGGCGTTAGCGTAGGTGCCTGAGACAGTTCTTCCGACATCTCTTCGGCTATTTCTCCCTCGATCTCATCGCTACCTGCACTGGCAGCAGCAGTGGCAATAGGGTCAGGCGCCACCAGCGGATCGGGCAAGACTAAGCCAGGCAGTCCCCCTTCAGATATTCCGCCTTCAGGGGGGGAAGATTCGGCCTCTGTTTCCAGAAAGTTTTGAGTTTGCACAGCAGAAGTACCGCCCGCTGTTGTTTCTTCTGGAGCGGCCAGAACGCTACCTGAAGTGACGGTTTGATTGCGAAGATCGCTGCCACACTGACCGCAAAAGCTGGCGTCTGCTTGGATAGTTGCATGGCAGTTAGGACAGCTGGCAAGCGCTGGCAGCGGCGTGTAGCAGGCTTCACACTGGAGTGCGCCATCGGGATTTTGGTGGTTGCAGTTAGGGCAGTTGATCATGTGGAAGATTCAGGTGGAGAGCAAATGGGTCATGCACTATTTGAACGGGTCGGGGACACCTGCACCGGCTGTCGCATCAAGCAGCCAGTGAGGATTGGCCGGTTGAATCAGTTTACTGGGGTAGGTGCGGGCATCCGCATCCGATGAGAACACCTGGGAGAGGGCATTTTGCTTATTTTCACCAGCCACAAGGAAGACAACGTTACGCCCCTGCTTGATCAGGGGGGCTGTGAAGGTGATGCGCGGTTCGCCGCTGTGGTCGCCAACGGTGACTAGGCGATCGGTCACGTCGAGGGCAGGCGTATGGGGAAAGAGTGAAGCCGTATGGCCATCGTCGCCCATACCCTGTAGAACAAAATCTATAGCCGGAAATTCTCCGCTACCAGATTGAAAAAACTGCTTGAGGGTGCGCTCGTAGGTAGCAGCGTCTGCTGCAGGGTCATCTGCGCCGGTAGGTATGGGAAAAATGTTGTCCTCGGGGATCGGTACGTGGTTGAGCCAAGCTTCTTGGGTCATCAGGGCGTTACTTTTAGGATGATCGTGCGGGACGTAGCGCTCATCTCCCCAAAAAACATAGATTCTCTCCCAGGGCAGATCGGCTGAGATAAGAGATGCGTAGAGGGGTTTGGGCGTACTGCCACCGGAGAGTGCAATGGTGGCCTGATCCCGCTGAGCGATCGCATTTTGCAGGGTCTTTACCGTCAGCTCATGAGCGCGTTCGATAAGTGTTGCTTTATCTGACAAAATTTCAACGGTGGGGGCCATTTGCTCGTCTCCGATTAGAATCATCTGTGGCAGCTTAGGGGGGATTGGGTGATGTTCTCTGTTGTTTTGCCTTGTTTTAATGAATCACGCCACGGCTACCTGCCCAAAATTTTAACGAATCTATCTGAGCAGGAGGGTAACAGGCAGCTGATTGTAGTTGTCAGTCCCAGTCGCGATGATACGTTGGCCACGATTAGGCAGTTTCCCGACGTGACAGTGATTGAAACGGCGGCTGGCAATCGGGCGCAGCGGCTGAATGTGGGGATTGAGGCGAGCAGCGGGGAGTGGGTGCTGCTACATCATCCAGCGACGCTGCTACCAGAAAAGACAGCGCTGTCGCTGGCGGCGTCTGCCCTGGCCGCAAAGCAGACGGTGTGGGGTGGTTTTGAACACGATTTCGATATGGACCACTGGTTACTGCGGTTCACCTCCTGGTATTCGACGCGGGTGCGATCGCAGGTCTCGGGCATTCTCTATTTAGATCACTGTATTTTTGTTCGGCGAGACGTGCTCTTGAAGATCGGCGGTGTGCCCGATATGGATATTTTTGAGGATACGGCGCTGAGTGTGGCGCTAGGGAAGTGGGGCAAGCCTGCGATCGCCCCTGGAAAAGTCATCACCTCAGCCCGCCGGTTCAAAAGTCGCGGCATCTATCAGCAGGCCCTCCTCAATCAGCTGCTCAAGCTGATGTACTACGCCAACCTAGACCCCAAACGGCTCAATTGGCTCTATGAAAGAAAGAGCCAAATCAACGTGAACTACACAGCCGCATCTTCTCAACCTTCCGACCAACCTTCCAACCAAACTCCAGACCATAACGGGCCGTGACAATTGGAGAAATAGGCAGAAAATGGAACGGGGATAGGTCGCTATTTCATCAACTTTGATTTATTCTTGTTTGGAAATCGTGCTGATTCTGAACATATTCGGGGGCAAAATGGTGTATCGAACTGCACCTTGCTGAACTTTTATGACCTCTTCGCCTAATGAGACCGCTATTCCGTCACCCCTAGCCGCCATTTCGCTCAAGCTAGTTGGCGCGATTACCATCGCAGCTGCGCTAATTGATTTTTTGACGCTGCTATTTCCGCCAGACTTTGGCAATCGCGCTTGGCAGCTGGCAACCGTAACCAGCTTGGTAGACAGGGGCATCGTCCCACTAGTCGGCATTGCACTTCTTTTTACAGGCTATTGGATCGATACAAGCCTTGGTAAATCGGCAAGGCGGGCAAGCCTGGTTGCAGATGCTCGATTTTGGACCTGCTTACTGTCTTGTTTGCTAGGGCTGACCTTTTTGCTGACGACGGTACTGCATCCCAACAATGTTCGAATTCAGAGCCGCGATGCCCTTACTCAGGTAGAAACAGAAGCGCAGCAGGCAACCTCTGAGTTAGAAGGCCGATTGAACGCGGACCTTTCTGAACGTCGGGCGCAAATTGATGCGCTGCTAGAAAATGAAGATCAGCTTCAGGCAGCTATTGAGAGCGGCAGCTTGGACCAAGCGCAGGTTGAGCAGATTGAGCGATTTCGAACCAACCCCCAAGAGCTCGATAGCTTCTTGACCTCTCAAATTTCGGAAGCCCAAACCCAGCTACAAACTCGGATTGGCGAGCAAAAAAAAGATGCGACTGCCCGTCTTAAATCTGAAGCACTGAAGGCTACTATCCGCGTGACATTGAGCAGTTTGCTATTGGCGCTTGGCTACACTTTTATTGGTTGGTCGGGCCTTCGTCGTCTTTTGGCGATGGTCTAGCTGACAGCGGCAGGCAGTTTTGACAGGTCAGTTTCGATGACTCTCGATTGATAGGCCTACAGTCCAAAGACCAGGACTAAGGTCAATAGTCAGCAAAAAGCTGCCAGCTATGAACACTGGCAGCTTTTTTGTCTCTTTAGGGGTAAACAGGGGAGCAAGGGAACTAGCTCAATGCTGTCATCATCGCCTGCTGAGCAACGGTCGTGTAGAGCGTTTTGAGGTGTTCCATCACAATTTGGGCTTCGCTGGCAGGCAGCGGGATTGCGCCGATTACTTCTAGTACGGTTTGCTCTGCAGGGGTAATGACAACTAGGGAAGGATCGATGGACTCGTCGTATCGCCAGAAGTCTTCTATGGAGATGGCTGAGGCTATTGTATTTGCTGCATGGGTCAGCTTTTCTGACTGAGCACTTGAAGCTTCCGCCTGCACGGTGAAGGTTTCTTCGCTGGTCTCGATAGCCTGCTGTCTATGCTGCCTGAGTGCTTCGAGGATCTGCTCTTTTGTGCGTCCGCGCAGCTGAAAAAGCACAAAGGGATCTTCTCGGAAAAAGTTTCCGAGCTGGTAGTAAACGGCAGCAATATGCTTGCACGGATTCTTGGGATCGGGGCAGCTGCACTGGGACTTGACATCGGCCAGGGTGAAGGGAAACAGACTCAATCCGTTGGAGGTGAAGACCGCCTCGATAGAATCAGGCATCTCCCCGGCCAGTAGCTGGGCAGAGTAGAGCGCTTTTTGGCTGAGGGTATCGATGACAAACCCCCAATCTTCGTCGGTGAAGCGCTCTATCCAGATGGAGAGCTGATAGGGTTCGTTGGCGGTACCCTGTACGGTGGCGTGCACTTTAGAGTTTTTGAATTCGAGGCTGAGAATGTTGCCTTGGCGGGCGTAGTTCCGGCCTCGCTCAAGGCGCTTTTTGAAGCGGTAAGAGTTGAGCAAATCTACCCACTGCTGGACCCACCAGGCGTCTGATTGTTCGGTGGTGGGTTGGGGCGCGGTGTAGGTCATAAGTTGGATGGTGAGTTAGCAGTTGAGGAGAGGTCGGGACCGGGCTAATGAAAGATTGATGCGGGGAACGTGGCCAAGGCTGCGTCGCTTACTTCTTAATGATCTTACTCATTTTTTTGAGGTCTAGGACTTCGTTTAGGGTATCTGCGTCCATAAGGTCGTGTTCTAAGACGAGTTGGCGGAGGGGTTTGCCGGTTTCTAGAGATTCTTTGGCGATCGCAGCCGCATTCAAGTACCCAATATGCGTATTTAAGGCGGTCACCAGAGCTAGGCTCCCTTCCGCATAGCTTTCACAGCGAGCAGGAAAGGCGCTAATGCCTCGCAGGCACTTATTATCTAAGGCTTCTAGAGTATTGCCCAGAATTTCGATGCTGTGAATCAGGTTGTAGGCAATCAGGGGCATCATCACGTTGAGCTCTAGCTGACCGGCCTGGGCGGCAAGGGCGATCGCACTGTCGTATCCCATCACCTGGAAGCACACCATGGAAGTCATCTCTGCCATGACAGGATTATATTTGCCTGGCATGATGGATGACCCCGGCTGAACGGGCGGTAGCTGAATCTCCTTGAGGCCCGTTTTAGGACCTGAGTCGAGCAGGCGCAGGTCGTGGGAGATTTTTACCAGGTCCTGCGCCAGGTTGCGCAGCGCGCTACTAACCGCAACAAAAGGGGCCATGCTCTGCATCGCAGCCATCAGGTGGGGCGCACTGGTGATGGGCTGCTTCAGGTAGTCACCCAGCAGCTCGCAGACCCGAAAACGATAGTCGGGGTGGGCATTCAGTCCGGTGCCTGTGGCGCTGCCGCCAATCCCTAAGACGGCTAGCTCTTCCGCCGCCGTTTTTAGACGTTGCTGATGGCCCATGAGGATAGTTTCCCAAGCCCGAAAGCCCTCACCAAGACGCACCGGAACCGCATCCTGCATGTGCGTACGGCCCGAGCGGACAATGTCTTCGAATTCAGTCGCTTTGATATTCAGCGTTGTGATGGCATCTTCGAGCGTCGGATAGAGCGCATGCTCTAGAGCGAGAATGCCACCGACCCGAATAGCCGTTGGAATGACATCGTTGGTCGACTGGCCGTAGTTCACATGGTCGTTAGGACTGATCCGGTCGTATTGCCCCTTTGGCTCACCGATGATTTCGAGTGCCCGATTAGCCAGCACTTCGTTGACATTCATGTGATGGGAAGTCCCAGCTCCAGCCTGATAAATATCAACAACGAACTGATCGCGAAGAGCGCCATTGAGAATTTCATTGACCGCTTGAACAATGGCATCGCCAATCTCGGCGGGAATGCAGCCCAGTCCTTGGTTGGCGATGGCCGCTGCTTTTTTGATTAGGAGGCAGGCATCAATGTAGGTAGGGAGGGGCTTCAGCCCGCTAATGGGAAAGTTCTGAATGGCCCTTAGGGTTTGAATGCCGTAGTAAGCCATCTCTGGAATTTCGAGTTCGCCCATCGAATCTTTTTCGATACGGACGGCAGGGGAAGAAGAAGCAACCATAGAAAATACCCTTGGACAGCTAGCTGGAGCCAATTTCAGATGTGGCAACGTAAAAACATAATACTGAGCTATTAGCCAACAAATGCCAAAGAATGTTGTCAGACAATATTGTCGAACTCTGCTAAATCTTCTCGCTTTTGGCCCGTCATAAAGCCTTCTGCTTGGCTCTTTATCTGGCAGTTATATGAGTTATGTGGCTGGGAACTCGTGGATGACATCTAGCGTCACGGCTTAGAGGCTTTCTGATGAGCTTTAGATAGTTTCAGCTTCTACTTGCGAGCATCTACAAACATCAGGTGTGCATGCTTTGCCTACAGCTGCGAGTGATTGTAAGGGATGAGCGATCGCTACCAAGGCATCTAGCAGTCTTAAGCATTTTTTAGTGTTTGCAGTCCGTCTAAACCTGAATCGAACGGGGCGCGCGTAGCAATCTCGCTTCGTCGTCGATCCCATCAGCAGAGCTGCATTGCAATTTGCCAGATAGATATCTACCGTCTGTTGTATACGGTGATCTGCGTGCTTGTTTCACAGGCTGTATGTCTGTATTTTTACTGAAAGCTGTTTGTTTATTTTTACTGAAAGACAGCAATAAAAAGGCTTGCAAACAGCCTGCTTTTCAAGCCCTTACGAATACTTATAAGTAAATCTTTTGAATTCAGATTTTAGCTGATTATGGTAGATACCAACAATATAAACAATCGTCCTATCGAGCTTGAGGCAGAATCTTTACGTCTCAGGGGCTTTTATATCAGTGATATTGACCCATCTGCTTCTAACGGGCAGATTATCCGAGGCAATACAGATCGGGCGGTTGCCCAGCTCGACTTTGCTGGCGCTGCGGGGACCTACGGCCTCACCCTAGATGCCTACGACGAAAATGACGGTAATGCCGTCTGGGAAGTGAAGGTCAACGGGGTTGTTGTTGGTAGCGCGACGCTGAACCAAAACCTAGGTTCTGATCTACCAAATCAACAGACCAAAACCCAGATCACTTTCAATGGATTGAACTTGAAGCCAGGAGATAAGGTAAAGCTCATCGGCCGTCGCAACGGTTATGAAATGCCAAGCCTCGATAGGGTTACACTGACCCTTCAGCCCCCCGCTGTTGATGTGGAGATTATCAGTAACGGAGGCGATCGCTCAGGGGTTGTAACTGTAAACGAAGGGACGCTTTCAGTCACTGATTTTGAAGTGAATATCGGTGACGATCCGGTCACTTATAGCATTGAGGGCGGTGAGGACCAGGCTGCCTTTGACATTGATACGCGTACGGGTGTTCTTTCCTTCAAGGTGGCTCCGGACTATGAGCTGCCTGCTGATACTAACCGAAACAATGTTTACAACTTGAACGTGGTTGCGACTGGTGATAACACCTTAGATAGCCAGTTTCTGTCGGTGGTGGTCCGCGATATCAATGATGAAGTGCCATTACCGCCCTTTGAAATCGTGAGTAACGATACGGGCGCACCCGACAATAGATTCACGACAGTGCGAGTGAAAGAAAATCAGCTCTCGGTAGCCGATGTGAATGTTTCAGGATCTCAAGATGGCGTCTTTTACCGGCTCAATTCGGGGGCAGATAGAAATCTCTTTTCGATTGATGCGGCAACCGGTGAACTGTCTTTCAACCAGCCTGCAGACTTCGAGAATCCTCTAGATGATGGTAGCAACAACACCTATCAGATCAATATTCTCGCGCAGCGTGGCAATCAGTTCGATAGTCAGTTTATGACGGTTGTTGTTGAAGATGTTGTAGAAGAAGATGTTGTAGATGGTGGAGGGACTACTTCTGAGCCGGTGCCAGTGTATCTGATGGCCGGACAGTCAAACATGGTGGGCGTACCGCAGGTGGCAGACCTATCTGACGACAGCTATGTTCAACCCTTTTCGGCTGCGCCGATCTGGAGCCGGTCTCAAGATGAATTTGTTGACCTTGCGCCGGGTTTTGATGGTCGGCCTACAAGAATGGGGCCAGAACTCAGCTTTGGACGCCAGATAGTTGGGCGTCATGATGAAGATGTATATCTGGTTAAATACGGGTTTGGCAATACTTCCCTTGCTCAAAATTGGAACCCAGATGGTAGCGGAGCCCAGTACAACCTATTTACCAGCACCGTGGATGAGGCACTTGGTGAGCTGACGGCACAGGGGATTGACTACGAAATAGAAGGACTGGTGTGGATGCAGGGCGAAAGCGACACCTACAACAACTCGTATGCCGCAGCCTATGAAGAAAATTTGCTGGGCTTTGTCGACAGCGTGCGCGACCTGTATGGCGCAGACTTGGATGTGGCAATTGGCCTTATTCGCAACGATTTGCCCACATCTGCGATGAATCGAGAGCTTGTAAGGGACGCTCAGCGGGCCGTTTCGGCGGCTGATTCTAATGTGTTCTTAGTGGATACGGATGCTTTGGGAGGTAGTGACGTGATGATTCCAGGCGATCTGACCCATTACAGTGCGGATGGTCAGGTTTTGCTGGGCAATGCCTTTGCAAATGCGCTCATTTTGTAACCTGCGGGTTCTGGGCATACTGTGGGCGACCAGCAAGTGCGCTACGGCACGGGGCTGGCATGGTTGTTATTACAGCTAAGCAGTGGTGATTTCTTCTCTTTCCGGTTCTTCTCTTTCCGGTTCTTCTCTTTCCGGTTCTTCTTTTTCCGGTTCTTCTCCGTCTGGTTCTGCTACTTCTAGTTCTGAGCAGGGTGTTAGTTCTGAACAGGGTGTGCCAGAGGCTGCAGCGCATGCCGCTGAACTGGCACCAGCAGCGGTAAAGTCGCTGATCAAGCAGGGATTTGCCTTGATGAGCCGGGGGCAATATGGCGGTGCGATTGAGAAATTGGATGGGGCGATCGCACTGGATGCTCAAAATGATAAGGCATGGCTGTACAGAGCGCAGGCGGCGATGCAGATGCGGTCGTTTGAGACGGCGCTGAAAGACTTTCGAGAAGTGGTGCGGCTAAACCCGACTGAAGCCAGGGCCTGGCACGGGCAGGGGGTGGCGAAAGCTGAGCTGAGGCTGTATCCGTCTGCAGTTGATAGCTTTGATAGGGCGATCGCCTGTGACCCCAACAACGACAAAATTTGGTATAACCGAGGCCGGGCCTTATTGAAGCTAGAGCAGTATGGCAACGCGCAAGAGAGCTTTGAACGAGCGATCACTATCAATCCTGACAAATACTATGCCTGGTACAACCTTGCCTTAGCCCAGGCCGCACTAGATAGAGTGCAACCGGCTATCGATAGCTTGCAGCGGGTGACCGAGCTGAAGCCAAACTGTCACTACGCCTGGAACTATCGGGGGACGCTGCTCAACCGCTTATTTCAACACGACGAAGCGCTAGAGAGCTTTTGGGAATCGATCAGGCACCGCGTGCCCAACCCCAATGCCTGGTATGGCATAGCCGCTAGCTACGCGCTACAGCAGAACCCAGATGCCGCAGCAATTCACCTGGCCCAAGCCGTCCAGCTCAATCCAAGCATTTACAGCCTGATGGCCCGCAACGACACCAGCTTCGATACGGTGCGTAACCATCCAAAGATTCATGCGCTGCTGCGCGAGTGATATTGGCGCTGAGATATTGGCACTGGAATATTGGCACTGGAATATTGGCACTGAGAGACAGGAACTCACTAGATTGACTGATCTCGATCACGAGACAGGCGCAAACCGCTATTCTTAGACAAGCAATCGCAAACGAGTGTGGGTTAGCGCGTCTTGGGTAGGGTACCGACATTAAAGTTTGATCGGGGAACGCTGGTGCTACATCCGCCGCCGCGAGGAAAGGCATGGATTGACTATGCGGTCTGGGACGATCGAATTGAACGCTTTCGGGTGCCTGCCGACCAGTATCGCTTGCTAGTAATGGCGCTCAAGGCAGATGGCGTACGCTTCGAGGATAAGGTTCAGGCATTTGAACCGTTGGAGCTGCAGGACAATTTGACCCTGACGCCATATGCTCACCAGGCCGAAGCGCTACAGGCATGGAAGGCGCAGTCCCGCCGCGGGGTAGTGGTGCTTCCTACGGCGGCGGGGAAAACATACCTGGCGCAAATGGTGATGGCTGCCACGCCCAGACGGACGCTGATCACGGTACCGACGCTAGATTTGATGCATCAGTGGTATGCCGACTTAGAGGTGGCCTTTCCCGGAGTTGAGGTGGGTTTGCTGGGCGGCGGGTCGCGCGATCGCACCCCCATCCTCGTCGCCACCTACGACAGCGCGGCCATTTACGCTGAGGACTTAGGCAGCCAGTACGCACTCTTGATCTGCGATGAGTGCCATCACCTACCCAGCGACTTTCATCGGAGTATTGCGGAGTATTCTATTTCGCCCTATCGCTTGGGACTGACGGCAACCCCAGAGCGCACCGATGGTCGCCACGAAGATCTCGATGTGCTGATTGGGCCGGTGGTATATCGCAGGACGGCGGCAGAACTCTCGGGGACGGCGCTAGCGCCCTATCAGGTGGTGCAGCTGAAGGTGCAGCTGACTCAGGAAGAGCGCGATCGCTATAGCGAACTCCAAGAACTGCGAAATAGCTTTCTAAAAGCCTCAAATATTTGGCTCAGCAGCGCTCAAGGCTGGCAGCGATTTGTGCAGGCTAGTGCCCAGTCTGCTGCGGGTCGGCGAGCCATGCTAGCCCACCGCGAAGCCAAAAATATCGCCCTCGGAACCGCTGGCAAACTCGCCCTCCTCGAAAAGCTACTGGGCCAGCACTATCCAGAACGAACCATTATCTTCACCAACGACAATGCCACCGTTTACAAAATCTCACAGGATTTTCTAATTCCTGCCATCACCCATCAAACTCCCGTCAAAGAGCGTCATAGCATCTTGCAAAAGTTTCGCAGCGGTGACTACAGCGTGATTGTGGTTTCTCACGTGCTGAATGAAGGGGTCGATGTACCCGATGCGCGGGTGGCGATATTGCTCTCAGGTAGCGGCTCCACGCGGGAATATGTGCAGCGCCTAGGGCGGGTGCTGCGCAAGGGCAGCGATGGCAAAGTTGCGCTGCTCTATGAAGTAATAGCTGAGCAAACCAGTGAAGAAGGTGTATCGCGCCGTAGAAGGCAATCACCACAGCGCGAAAAGGTCGATCAGGTACGTCAGCTGACCTTGGTACCAGACACCGCTCAACGCAAAAAGGGCGGTCGGCGGCCAGGTTCTCCCAAAGAGCGATCGCCCTACCAGCCGATACAACAAAATAAAGACGCCACGCCAAAAGCCGCAGAAGACGAGCAGCCCTGGCCGAAACGATAGTGAATTATCCTTGACAATTTTGGCGAAGTCAGGCCAACTGCTGAAATTCCCCCAAAAATACGACTACTGCCACTCGTAGGCTTTGTTCATGTTGTTAGTTGTTCTATAAAATGCATCAATCTGTTCAGGAGAGAGTGTCTTTTGCCAGCGGGTATGCAGCTTTATCTCAGGTTCTTTGTTGATCTGTGATTTGGTAGATTCTTGTTTTTCACCTGCTGTAGCTTTATCTGGCTGGCCTTCAATACTCTGGGTTTGGTGCTTTTGCACTGAAGCGCGGGTGCCGCTGTTGCCCGAAATAACGTGATGCTGATGTTTCCAGTAGTTGAGCATGTCTGGTTGAAAGTCTAGCCCGAGCCATTTGCAGAGCGTAGCAGCTGTTTGAGCGGGCTCGGTGGCAAATTCTTCGTATCTGAGCCGAATTTTATTCCCTGAGAAGCTGTCGTAAAACTTGTGCTCGTTGTTCAGGCGGTTTTGCCAAAGCGTGCCGAATTGTTTGCCAAAGTCTGCCGCAGACAGGCCCTGATATTCTTTTCGCCTGGAATAGGAGCCCATGACGGCCCGCCCGTCTCGGATGAGGTGGATGAGATAGGGCTCTAGCAGCTTATCTTGAAACTCTCTGGCGGCGAGCTTTTTTTCTAGCCAGTAGACCGTTTTTGTAGAGTCGATGAGTGTGGTCTCTTCTACCTGGGACGCAATCAATGAGTAGGGGTTGAATACCTGGTCACTTTTGAAGAAGCCGCGGACTGCTTTTTCGAGCTTGAGGGGAATGTGCTTGTGCAGACGCCGTTCTGCAAAGCCGTGGCAGAGGCGCCGGGCGTCTTGCTCGGAAAAGTGATGATTCCAAAATGTGCAGTCGCCTGCGCACACTGAGCAAATGGGCCTGTCCCGGCGGTAGGCATCTGGGTAGTTGCTAACTTCGCCGAGAGCCAGGCAGTCTGAATGGCTGCCCAAAACCATCGTGAGGAGCGTAGAGCCGCAGTGCGCTGTCCCCATGATAAAGACGACTTGCTTACGCATAGCTTTTTCCAGATTCGCTAGAGCTAACCTTGATAGCGTTCCCGAATCTGACTATGGGGTTTGACTATGAGAGATAGAACTGGACTAGCTGACGAGTTCTTTAAACCAGTCGTCACTCCAGATTTCTTCAAATATTTCGTCGGCGAGGGCTTCTTGCTTGTAGCTTGGCTCTAGGCGGACGGCCTGCTGTAGATTTTCGAGGGCGAGGTCGTTTTCGCGCTGGAGGGCGTAGCAAAGGGCACGGTTGTAGTAGGCTTTGGCGTAGTTTGGGTTGGCTGCGATCGCTTTATCAAAGCTTTTAAGCGCATCTCGATCCCTGCCTAACCGCATCAGCACATAGCCCCGGTTATCCCAAGCCTTAGCAAGTTTCGGGTTAAATCGGGTGGCTTTTTCAAAAGAGGCAACGGCTTCTTCGTACCGCTCCAGCTCAGTCAGGGCAAGGCCTCGATTCAGCCAAGCAACAGCGTCATTCGCCTGCAGGGTAACGGCCTGGTCAAAAGATTCAAAGGCTTTGTCGTGGGCCTGCAGTATGCCAAAGGCGACGCCTCGGTTGACCCAGGCTTCGTGGTATTCGGGGTTGATATCGAGAGCACGGTCGAAGGCATCTATAGCTTTTTCGCGCTTGCGTAGGCGACTGAGCACCATGCCTCGGTTGAGCCAGGCTTTGGCATCGGTCGGAACTTGCTCAATGATCGTATCAAAGGCGCTGAGCGCTTCTTGGTATTGACGTTGCTCTCTGAGCAGGAGTCCCATTTGGTACCAGGCTTCGCTATTGTCAGGAGCTAGGTTGGTGACTTCACGAAGCGCGGCGAGGGCGTCTTCCTTTTTGTCTAGGGCGGTGAGGGCTTGGCTACGGCTGAACCATAGAGATGCGTTAGAAGGCTGCACTTCTAGAGCTTTGTCGTAGGCGGCTAGTGCGGCGGCATACTGTTTGTCTGCTAGCTGCTGATCGCCCGCTTCAATAAATTCATCTGCTGTCAAAAAGAGTTCTGGCCGGTTCTCTTGCAGTCGCGTAACTTTTTCAGAAATTTGTTCTAGTTGATTCTGGGTCGAGGTCATGAAGCCATCGGCTACATACTCTGGCGTGACTCGGCCCAGCTCTTTCATAATCTGTTGTTTTTCACTTTCAGCTTCAGCGCTGAGGGCTGCAATCTTAGATTGAATCTCCTCTTTAACCTTTGAGACTTCTGTCAGGGCGTCGGTTTGTCGCTGGTTCATGCTGGCCTGCAGAGCATCTAGCGTTTGGCCAAATTTCTCTTCGATCTGTGCCAGTCTCTCTTCTGCGGCCTTTTGTCTGTTTGTGGCTGCTTGGGCGAGTTCACCAATCTGTTCGCCGAGGCGAGAGTCAAAGCTATTGAGCTTTTCGAGGATAACGTCGCGTCTACCAAAGACGGTATTGCGCACGCTGCCAAGTTCGCTAGTAAAGTTGTTTTCGATTTCGGTGAGCGATCGCATAAGCTGTTCTTTCTCGCCGCCGATGCTAGCCTGCAGTACGCCCATTTCCTGAGCAAATTCGCCCTGTAGCTGCTGCACAATATCTAGCGCCTGGTCGCGTTGCTCGCCAAGCGATGACTGAAGCTCGGCGAGCTGATCTGAAAAGGTGCGAGCGGTTTCAGTCAGCTCGGTGTAGAGCTGAGTTTTCTGGGTGCTGATATCGTTGCCCATGTTTGAGAGCTGGGCGCGAAACCCTTCTGCAGTGGCCTGCAGCTGCAAAATCGTGTGGCTGCGCTCTTCGCTAACGCCAGATTGCAGGTCTGAAATTTGCTCTTTAAAGTCGTTGGCAACTCGGTCCATATCGCCTAGTAGCGTTCCTTTGCGGCCTTCTACATCGGCCCTAAGGGTAGCGAACTGGGTTAGAAATCCATCTGCAGACTGCCGCAGATTCTGCATCATGTCTGCCTTACGGGCTTCTACTTCGCTGCGAATGACGTTGAACTGCTGCTGGAGTTCTTCTATGGAGCGCTGAATATTTTGCAGTGCCAACTCGCGGTGGCCGAGCGCACTCGCTTGGATATCTGCCAGCGCTTGGGTGACTTCTGTTTCAGACGCTTTGAGGTTCTTGATAGAGGTGTCTCGCTGCTGCTCAATCTTGGCTTTGGCAGCGGCTTCTACTTCAGAAAGCTTGGGAGCAAATTCGTTGCTGGCTTTGGTGAGCGCGGCGAGCACTCGGTCTTGTTCTGCCACGGCTTGTGCCTGCAGGCTGCCCATCTGATCTGAGAGGACAGATTCTTTGCGATCTAGCTCGTCAAAGAAGGCCGTTTTGCGTCGTTGGGTTTCTTCTTTGATGACGCCGACGTGACGAGAGAACTCGGTTTCGGAAGTGGTGAAGCGCTGCAGAATACGCTGGCCTTCCCCTTCGGTTTCAGTTTGGAGATTTTCCAGCTTAGCCTGAGCTTGTTTGCGAAGAGCGATCGCAACTTCTGTAAAGTCTGTGGCTGTGGCTTCGAGTTTACCGTTGATATCTTCTAGCTGCTGCTCCCAGTTTTTGGCTGTTTGCACCTTGAATTCGGCAAGTTCATCGATCAGGTTGTACAGCACGTCTCGCTGTGCGGCAATTTCCCGCTGAAAGTTGTTAGAGCGACCCTGCAGTTCTCCAGAGAGATCGTCAGCTTCGGCCAGTACCCGGTTGAGATTGCGGGTGGCATTGTGCACTTTGTTTTCTAGCTCGGTCATTTCGTTGAGCTGGGTGCGTACAATGGTAGCTACTTCATTAACCACCGAGCGCCGGTAAAACCACAGCATGACGATACCGGTGCCCACCATGAGCACCAATAGGCCAAGCATCAGGGTGACAAGATTCGCGAGCGTGCTTTCGGGGTTACTCTGCTGAGTGAGCGGTAGCTGAACCGGTACTGGGACGGCAGTGGTGTCTTGGACGCTGTCTGTTTGAACGTTATTTGTTTGCGCAGGGCTAGGTGCAGGTGGGGTGGTCTGGGCTAGGGTCGTCCGCGTTAGGCTGGCTGGGGTAGCCTGGATGGCGTTTTGCAGGGTGAGCGTACTCGCTAGCGTCAGCGAGCCAATCAGCAAGCGGCTGCTAGCGATGACCGAGCGCCATTTTTTTTGATTCCCCTGCATGGGCGACCCCTCACCGTGTCTGACGTTCACAGTTTTTCCATACATTCTACCTGAACCGACAGGTTACCAGATTCTTTGGCCATTGAGCCCCCTCGCTGAGTTTCCTGTAAATTTCCCGCGCCGTGAGTTTCCTATTTGCTCACACCAATCGTCATTCAACGTGCGGTTCCCCCTCTGTTTTCCCCCACCCCGCTATATTTATATAGATAAACCTGCAATGTTTTCCTTTCGCCTATGGCAGATGTCTCAATCGCTCAGCACTACCATCAGCGCACAAAGTACGACCCTGAGACATTGGCTGCCAAAAGCCGGGGGCCAGGCGGCGGCCTAGACTGGTCACAGCAGCCGGTCCCCTACAAAGACTACAAGCTTGGTCACAGCGTAGATCTCAAGCCCTATTTGGAAAAGGAGCCTGATAGTGCAGACAACGACTGGCGCTGGTGGCAGCGGCTCTCTCGCCTATTGATAGATAGCTACGGGCTGACGGCCAAAGTAATGACGCTGTCGGGTGAACCGATGTATTTGCGCTCTGCTCCTTCGGCAGGCGGACTCTATCCAGCGGAAATTTACCTGGTGTCCCGGGGGACGTCTTTACTGCCTGCCGGACTGTACAACTATCAGGTACGGACGCATTCTCTGCTGCGCTTTTGGGACGACCATCCTTGGCAGGCGCTGCAGGCCGCTTGCTTTTGGCATCCAGCGCTGGAGACGACGCAGCTAGCGCTGGTAGTGAGTACGATTTTTCAGCGGTCGGCTTGGCGCTACCAAGACCGGGCCTATCGCCGCGTATTTCTAGATTCGGGGCATCTGCTGGGCAATTTGGAAATTGCAGGCACGCTATGCGACTACAGACCCCATCTGATTGGGGGGTTTGCAGACGAGCAGATCAATCAGCTGCTGTATTTGGATGGTGTGGAAGAGAGTGCGATCGCGCTACTCGCACTTGCCGATCTGTTTCAGGTGGAGCAAAACTTACCGGTGGCTCGGTGCGCGCTGCCCAGCCCAATTCATACCGATATTGTGGCAACGCCCGACGGTGAACTACTGAGCTACCTGCACAAAAACACCCTGATTGATGCCGGTGCCGGGTTTGGGCAGCAGCAGCAAAAAGATAGTGAAACGCCTATCTTGCCGGTTGGTCCAGCTTCAGCGGCTTCTGCTCTAGAGGCAGCGCTGTCGGATGTGGACGTGGAGGATGAGGATTCAAAACAAACAGACACGCCGAAGGAGCAGGTAGGAAGAGAATCGGAAGCTGATACAGAAAAGGGGTCAGAGTCGCGGCTGAATGCTCGTAAGACTCTGGCAGACAAGTACAACTTTCCCTTTGGCATCACTGTGTCGACAAAAACGCTACCGATTACGTGGGGCGATCGCTTAGAAGACCTCGAAAATACCCTGCTAACCCGCCGTTCGACGCGGCGCTACATCCGGGCGCCGTTGGACCGATCCGACCTGTTTGCCCTGCTCGACTTTACCTATCATCCAGAGCACTATCAGCTGCAGGGCTTCGATCAGCAGCCCGACTATTTTGACCATCGCTTGATCGAAACCTTTGTCGCCATCTCCAACGTAGAAGGATTGGAATCTGGCTGCTACTACTACGCACCTCAGGCTGAAGAGCTACGCCAGATTCGCTTTAATCAGTTTCACAAAGAGCTGCATTTTCTCTGTCTGGGTCAGGACTTGGGCCGTGATGCCGGTGCGGTGATTTTTCACACTGCCAACTTGGAAGCAGCTGTAAACCGGTATGGCGATCGCGCCTATCGGTATCTGCACATGGACGCAGGACACCTAGGTCAGCGGCTAAACCTAGCAGCTACGCACCGCAAGATAGGCGTCAGCGGCATCGCTGGCTTCTTCGATGACCAGGTAAATGAACTGCTCAGCATCCCCGCAGCTGAGGCGGTTTTGTACATTACGACGATTGGTCGGAAGCCGCCGCGCTAGTATCCGAAGCCATACTGCCCGAAGCGTCATTGCCCGGAGCAGTATGGCCCGAGGTGCTAACACCCAAAGCCCCAACATTTCCCATTGCTCGTAAGACCCGGGCCATCGCCGAGATATCTTCATCACCATAGCCCTGAGCCATCAGGCCATTTTCTATCTGCTCCACGTAGGCTGCCATTGGCAGGGGCAGCCCTAGCTTCCGAGCTGCGCCAAGCGCAATCTCAAGGTCTTTTTGATGTAACCGCACTCGAAAGCCAAGCGGATAGCTGTTTGCGATCATATTGGCTGAGCGATTGGTCAGACCCCAGGACCCAGCTGCGCCGCTGCCGACTGCCTGCACGACTTTTTCCATATCGAGCCCTGCCTTCAGTCCTAGCGCCATGCCCTCTGCAACTGACCAGTAGGTGCCTGCCACAATAATTTGATTAATCGCTTTGGTAGTTTGCCCGGCACCGATAGGTCCCACGTGGGTGAGGGTGTTACCCATCGCCATCAGAATAGGTCGCGCTAGCTCCACATCTTTGGCATCGCCGCCCACCATGATAGAGAGCGTCCCTTTCTGCGCGCCTTCTGAGCCACCAGAAACCGGTGCATCAAGCATGTGAATATCTTTTTTGGCGAGCTGCTCGGCTATCTGGCAGGTCACCTCTGGGCTAATGGTCGACATATCAATAACGAGTGTGCCGGGCTGAGCACCCTGAATAACACCTTGCTCACCCAGAATCACCGCTTCCACATCGGGCGTGTCGCTAACACAGGTGATGACAATACTGGCGTGCGCTGCTGCCGCTTGGGGCGAACTGGCAGCGATCGCACCTGCGGCAACTAGGGGGGCTTCCTTACTGCGAGTGCGGTTGTGCACAGTCACAGCGTGACCTGATCTCAACAGATTCAGCGTCATAGGCGCACCCATTGTTCCAAGCCCGATAAAAGCGATGTTCATAAGGTCAAGCTCCTGTAATCTGAAATCAGTATGGCGTTTTGCACTTTGCTTATGCCTCAACTGAAAGCGGCAGCTCTCACCAAGTAAAGACCCGTCCGATAAAGACCCTTCAGATAAAGCAAAGGGTGCGGCGAGCTGAAGAAGAGCACAAACAACAAAAGATAAACAACAAAAAGTCCCCAGCGTAGCTAGGGACTTTCGGAAGGTTTTTTGAGAGTTAAAACTTTGTTTAGCATTCAGCGATCGCAGGGTTGCTAGTACTGCGTTGCCGTGTAAAGAGTTTCCCAATAACCTGTTGCTTCCAATAAGTATCTGATTTTGAGTCTAACAATGACAATTATTCAGCGGCGCAAGGGTCAGCCGCACAGGGGTCAGCCGCACAGGGGTCAGCCGCACAGGGGTCAGCCGCACAGGGGTCAGCCGCACAAGGATCAGCCGCGCAGGGGGCAGCGGCGCAAGGGTCAGCCGCGCAAGGGGCAGCCGCGCAGGGGTCAGCAGGGACAACTTCACCAGCAGCACAGGGGTCAGCACCTGTCTTAGGGCTACAGCTAGCAAGTGTAGTAACGCCTAGTACAGAAGCAGCAGCTAGAGCGGCCAAATACTTAACTTTCATGTTTTCGTACTCCTTGAGTATTAAAAAGCGGGTCAACGCATCTTGTGAGGCTACGACAAACAAGTCGCTTGAGCCCACAACTTAGACCCTGAAATTATGGCCTGTCAACCACCGAGAAAAGTGAGAAACCGCTGAGGTTCGAATAAATAAGGGCTGTGCGCCTTTATTACTGTTTTGTCATTGTTTTGATGCAATTTTATTTGAACTGGTCACCTTCCATAAGATGAAAGGAACAGTCCCTAACGCCTCGAATCCGGCAAGGTGATGAATTTCATTAAAAATGCTGTGGCACCGAACAACCTTCTCTTGCAGAGATTTTGCTCGGTGCCATAGCGGCTTATCCAGTTCGAACTAATGAAATCTCAGACCTAACCGAACCAGCTTAGGCGCTTCAATCGCTCAGCATTCCGAAACCCCCTTATCCCGCAGCATCTTTTAAGGAACCATTTAGTAGCACATTGGCTACCGGGTACATTCAGTAGTTTGCTTTTCTATCAGGAGAAGGGGGACAGAACTCGCTGTGGCTTATTCAGCAGCTGCGCAGGGATCAGCCGCGCAAGGATCAGCGGCTGCACAAGGATCAGCTGCGCAGGGGTCAGCGACGTTCTTAACTGCGTCAACAGCGCCGTCGACAGCTTCAGTTGCACTATCAGCAGCGCCTTCAACAGCCTCAGTTGCGCTATCAGCAGCACCTTCAACAGTTTCAGCAGCGCCATCGATGGCACCTTCAACGTCTACTTCTGCCTGCGTACCGCAGCTAGCCAATGTTGTCAAACCCAATACGGAAGCAGCAGCAAAAGCAGCTAGATATTTAACTTTCATCTTGTAACTCCTATTTTTTTAGTTATTTTGGACAGTTCGCTAGCCGTACATCAGTTAGATTGCAGTACCTAGCCAATGCTGGCAGTTAAGCTTCAGCGGCCCATTGTATTACCGATGACAAATTAAACGTTACAAATATTGACTGTCAAGCGACTGAAATAGCCGAAATCTTACGAAAGCAGGCCTGGCAAGGATATTTCGTTTTATTACTCTTTTGTCATTTTTGAGGTGTTTATTTCTACATAGGGCTGTGTCTATGCACGACCCGTGGAAGCTCTCTATGAGCGTCGATCTCGCCTCTGACGTTTTCTGCGACCTAGGGAGCTGCTCACCATATCGCTTACTGAATGGCTAATCGAGCCAAGCTCTAGGCCAACAATGACGGATAGCCACTCTATTAGGTATTTTTTGGCTAGGTAGCGAAAGGGATCTCGCAATCGCTGCCAGGAGATTTGTGCATCCCACAGTACATTGACAAGCTCTATGCTGACAAATGCAAATAGGGCGAGCCAAACAGATAGGTAAACGACTCGTAGCGCTGTGCCGATAATGGGACCGTGGGAGAGGTTTGACCGATGCTTAATGGCTATCTGGTAAGGTAGCCAAACCCAGCGGATCGGTCCCCAGCGTCTGTATTGAATAGAGTGAATATCTAAATCGGGACCGAGCATCAGCCCACCAACTAAAAAAGACAGGGTCACAATGGTGGTAATGACTGGGCTCTGGGTTATCCAAGCTGTCGGTGCAATGACGAAAGGAAGGCACCAGAGCGTAATGCGGTCATGGGTTCGGCCTGATGGCATAAGCAATGCGGCGATTGAAGATGCAATACCCTATACAGTAATACAGATGAATCAATCACCACCGAAAAAATACTGAAGTTTTTGTCTATCGAGGAAGACCTTCTTCTGCTATCATCGTAAATCCAGAGAGCAGCAATGCACTCCTTTGCCATGCACCCTTCTGCACAGGGTCCCATGGCAACAACGCACTGGGGCGATTAGCTCAGTTGGTAGAGCGCCTCCCTTACAAGGAGGATGTCGACGGTTCGAGCCCGCCATCGCCCATTGATTTACAACGGTTTCAGGGCATGCCAGTCATCAGCATACCTGTTTTGTGCAACGCTTTGTGCAAATAGTGTGCAGTGGCTGTCAGAAATTAATCCTCATTTGAAGCTTGCGTGAACCCTTTCGTGAGGGCATTTGTAGCCGTTTGGCTATGAGTTGAAAGCCATCCCTGAAGGGTTAGCCAGCCTGTCACACCCGTTCAGACCGGTAAGGCTATACGAAGTTCGCTGTGCTCAGCCTTGCCTGTCTTCACTAGGGCGTGATTAGAGTGCTTTGTCTTCAGAGAGTGTGTGTTTATCTAGGTTTTTATTGAATAAAAGTAGGGGCTGGGAGCTTGCAAGGGAAGTTATTGAATAAAAGTAAAGGTATTAGAACGACTGCAATTGATAAGCTTGATTAGGCCTTGATCGCTAGATCAATTGACTGTAAAGGGTTACAGGGATTTACGGGCAAGTGTTACCGAGTGAGCATAGTGAGGATGTAGCACTCACCGCTTGCCCATGATTGTTGAACAGATAGCTGAATATTTAGAGAAATTGACTGGAACCTCTGAGCCTGAGTACTGGGAAAAGCTGCAAGCGAATCCAGAAGACGCCTATAGGCTTGGACATCTGTTAGTTCGATATGCAGAGTCAAAAGTGCACCCCGGGGTGCTAGATGGGCTTGAAGATGAACTCGACACCTTGATTGATAGCGGTGGGGGTGGCGACGCTCGCAAGACGACAGGGTGAGCATTTGCACTTTTATTGAATAAAAGTAGAGACTCTACATGCCAGTCAGGTAGCGGGATTCGCCGGTTAGCAGGAATCTCAGCCAGTCGTCATCAAGCCTAAATGAATGGCCCCAAGCTCCTCTCTCTGGGTTGTCTTTGTCTCTGTGAACCTCCTGGCAGTAGGGAAGCATTCCTGGTATCTTCCCGGCGAGGCCATCCTGAATGATTCTCATTGCCCAGTCATCTAGGGGGATTCTGGTGTTAGCGAGGGTACGGAGGGCTCTTGTCATGCTCACCCAGTGATGGGGAACGCAGTCTTTGAAGCCTGCCTGTATGAGGCTGCTAGCGGCCTTTCTGTCTTTGGATTCTTTCTTGGCAAGGTAGCCAGCAACGCTGGTGTGGATGCTTTGGAGTTCGACGCCAGCCTTGAAACCAGGGATGCAGCCTACGTGCTTCTTGAATGCCTTAGTGGCTATGCGCTGAATGTCTGAGTGTGTGACTAGCCAGCGCTTAGCAAGCCCTCTGCCTTGGAATAGGAGGTGTAGGTGTAGGTAGGGAAGCTTGGCAGCTTCGAAGCGCTCTATCTGCAGCTCTGTGACTATCAGCACTTCAGGAGTGAGGGGATGGTGCTTTTTGAGCAGTCTGACGATTGCCTGTTTGATTTCCTTGATGACGGTTGAATGATTGCTCCATAGCTTGCGTAGCTTGATTCCTGGTAGGTCTGGTGTGGTGATGGTGGCGAAGGTGAGGCGGTCTTTGCCTATCAGGTTTTGGGCTGCTGTTGCTGCTTCATATACCCTATTAGATTGAAAATTGTTGATGCCTTGTAGCCCTTTGGGGGAGCGGGTTTTCAGGTTTTTTTGTAAAATAGGGACAACAGTCAAGTTAATAGGAGGGGGGGTAACTGATGCTGCTGTCTCTGTGAAGTCTGCATGAGCCTTTGAGGGCTTGTTGACGAATCCTTGGCCTCTGAGGGATATTGAGATGATAGAAGCTGATTTGGTTGGTGCCATTGATGCCTTATTGATGCTCAGCCCCCAAGCGCTCGGGAAAGTCACTGGGGAATGAGAATTTACTTACTAAGCCTACGGTCTCACAGCTGTAGGCTTTTTGCTTTGCTTGCTTGCTGACTTATTGAATAAAAAGCTATTTGAAAAACTTATTGGTAAGGGAGTTTTGATAGCCTATTCTTATCTTTAATTTTGGTAAACATTTGAGCTTTTATTGAATAAAACGACGGTGCAGGCTGGGGAATGTCTGTCGGAACTTTACCGGAACTTTACCGGAACTTAACCAAGGAGTTCCAGTCTGTCGGAACTACGGAACCGCAGACCAGCAAAGGAGTTCCCAAGATTCCTGGTTTTT
>JBCBJS010000008.1:0-154138 GCA_038523095.1 Cyanobacteria bacterium J06626_6 | reverse complement strand
ATAGCTTCCGGTTGATAGCAAGCGCGATCGCACCCCAAGCAGCCATGGTCAGTAGCCCCCTCGGCAAATCGACAGGCAGACCGATCAGAACGCTGGCCGGGAAATACATGAGATAGGGAAAGGGCGTCCAGAGTGCAAACTGACGAACAGGCTCAGGAAACAGCGCCAGCGGCGCAACCACACCAGAAAGATACACATAAAATAAAAACCAAAACTGCTGGATAGAAGACGCTCGCTCCACCCAAAACGACAGCAGCGCAAAGGTGTACTGAATCAAAAATCGCAGACAAAAAGCTAAGATCAGCGTCACCAAGCCCCATAGGCAGGCGTAGGGCGTAGGGATCCAGATAGCCTCTGGATACAGCAAGCAAAAGAGCCCCACCAGCAACAAGATAAAGGGCATCCGCGTCAGACGCTCGGCAAAGTGACCGAAAAAATGCCGCCACACCGGATCTATGGGCTGTAGCAACATCGGTGAGAGCTTGCCCTGCACGACCTCTTTCTCAAAGTCCCAAATCACCCAAACAACGGTAAACTGGCGCACTAAAAAAACAGCCAAAAAATAGCGGGCAAGTTCAGCCGTTGTAAGGCCTATATCAGTGGACTTCGCGGCCTGGTTCCACAAGCCCAAAAAGAGAAACGGCAGACTGCCAGAAAGCACCCAAAAAATCAGCTCAGCGCGGTACTCAAGCATGTAGGCGTAGTACACGGAAATAAGCGTTCGGGCGATGCGAAAAAAGCGCATGGGCAATCGGTTAGGAATATCTACATTAACTACAGCTTGCCAGTTTCAAAAACTTTCCCAATCACATCTTCGATGGGGGGTTCTGCAATGCTGAGATCCTGAATTTTCAGAGTGTTCAGCAGGTCGGTGACCGTTTGCGTCAGATCGCCAACCGGAATCAGATAGGTGGCCTTGCAGCCTTCTAGCGTTTGCAGATTGCCGTAGGTAGCGAGGGCAGCGCGGTCTATCGGCTGGTGGCGGTCTAGCTCCACCGAAACTTCCCGGTAAGGAGCAAATTTTTCGAGCAGGCCATCGAGCAGGCCATCGTAAATTAGCTCGCCTTGGTGAATGACTAAGACGCGATCGCACAGCGCCGTAATATCTGCCATGTAGTGACTGGTGAGCAAAATAGTTGCGCCGTATCGCTGATTGTAGGCCTGCAAAAAGTTACGCACAGCCATTTGAGCATTGATATCTAAGCCCAGCGTAGGCTCATCTAAAAATAGAACCTGAGGATGATGGATCAGGGCGGCCAGCATTTCTGCTTTCATTCGCTGACCGAGAGAGAGCTTACGAACGGGCTGCTTGAGCTGATCTTGGATAGAGAGCATCTCAGCGAGTTCGCCCACCCGCTGCCGGAATACCGCATCGCTGAGATTGTAAATGGCTGCGTTAATGCGCAGAGAATCTAAGGCAGGCAAATCCCAAATCAGCTGCTGTTTTTGGCCCATCACCAGCGTGATCTCCTTCAGGAAGGCCGTGGCCCGCCCAAAAGGACGATGCCCTGAAACGCTCACCTGCCCGCTAGAGGGATGAATCAAGCCAGTGAGCATCTTAAGTGTCGTGGTTTTACCTGCGCCATTTGGCCCTAAAAACCCGACGATTTCTCCCGGTTCGATAACAAACGAAATGTCTTTTACAGCTTCGATATTGCGGTAGGTCCGGCGAAAAAAGTGCTGAAGGGTGCCTTTCATGCCCGGCTCTTTGACCGCAACGGGATAGACCTTGCCTAAATTTTTAACGTCGATAATCGCCATGGTGATGATTTTATAGCAAATGTCTCCATGTAGTGGGCTGTCTGGCCGCCTAGTCTGGCAATCTCTCAAACCGGGCTACCTCTCCTGCGGCAGAATAAGAATTGGGCAAAGAAAATAGAATTGAGAAAGGCACACAGACACCAAAAGGAGGCAGACACAACTTCGATGGACGTGAGTGAAGAAGATTCGCAGGCTATTCGGCAGGTCATAGGAGAACAAATCGAAGCATTTCAAAACAATGATGCGGTCGCAGCTTTTTCCCAAGCGGCACCCGGCATTCAGCAGCAGTTTGGCAGCGCAGAAAATTTTGTCGCCATGGTAGAAGCCGCCTACCCCTCGGTTTACCGGCCCCGCTCCGTCGTCTTCGAATCTGTACTGAGCGTAGAGGGCTTGCCCGCCCAGCAAGTCATGCTGCTAGACCAAAAAGGTCACTTGATTCGAGCCACCTACATGATGCAAAAGCAGACCGATGGCCAGTGGAAAATAGCGGGCTGCTACCTCACACCTATGGACTACAAATCCTGACCCTGAATATCGCTATAAAAGTGGCCAATCAGGTATAGCGAACCGCAAAAGACGGTGGGATGGGTCTGCGTTGCAGCGCGTAGCGCCTCAGTCAGCGTCCCGTGGGTCTCTACAGTCGCAAGCGTTGCACACACGGATTGAGCGATCGCACTCAAGCTATCAGGCGACGCGCTCAGGTGCCCTGGCACGCTCACCAGGTGAAGGCGATCGCCCGGTCGCAGCAGCGCCGCAAATACACCGGCGTGGTCCTTTGTCTGCAGCATGCCCATCAGCCAGGTGATCGGGGTATTGGGATAGTCGCAGTCGAGGTACTGACGCAGCGATCGCGCCGCATCCAGATTGTGCGCCCCATCGATTAGCAGTGCATGCCCCTGCCAGCTATCTTTTTGTAATCGCCCTGGCCAGCGAACGGTGCCCATACCAGCTGCGATGGCGCGCTTAGGAATATCCCAACCCTGCTGCTGGAGGCTTTGCAAAGCAGCGATCGCACAGGCCGAATTAATCCGCTGATGGTCGCCCAGCAATACCTGCGGATAGTCGATGTCCTCGTAGCGCAGCTGGGCTGGTAGATCGTCAGTGGCCGGGCAGATTTCTACACTTGGCTCTACCCAGGTCAGCGGGGCCTTTTGTTCTGCAGCTTTTGCAGTAACGACCGCAGCGGCTTCGGGGGGTAAGGGGCCAATAATCCCACTCACCCCCGGCTTCAAGATGCCTGCCTTCTCGCCAGCAATTTTGCCCAGCGTATCGCCCAGCCGCTGCCAATGGTCGCGGCTAATAGACACAATCACCGTCACCAAAGGCCGAGGGCAAACATTTGTCGCATCTAGTCGGCCCCCGAGCCCCACTTCTACCACAGCAATATCGACCTGCCGCTGAGCAAAATACTGCCAGGCCGCAGCGGTGAAGACTTCAAACTGGGTGGGGATAGGGCCTTGGGGTGCGATCGCTGACTCCACCCTTGCCAAGCTCGCCTGCAAATCTTGCCAGCTAATGGGCTCACCATCAATACAGATACGCTCCGTCCAGCTCACCAAGTGGGGAGACGTGTAGCGCCCTGTACGATAGCCTGCCGCCGTTAGGACCGCAGAGAGATACGCACACACAGATCCCTTCCCATTCGTGCCAGCGACATGAACGATGGGCACGCGATGGTGAGGATTGCCCAGCGCAGTCAGCACAGCCTGTATGCGATCAAGTCCTAGATCTACGCCAAAGCGAGCATAGCGTTTTAGGCAGCTTTCAACGGCTTGTTGTGCGTGCATTGAGTTGTGCATGCATCTAAGTGCATCTAAACGTACGGAAAAACTGAAAAAGGGGATAGCGACCTATCCCCCCAGATATCAAACAAACATAGAACAACTTTATGGCTGTCAATCCATGCTAAGCACCGGATAACAACCTAGACGCTACACGGCTTCTAGGTTCTTCTCACCAGTCCGTATCCGCACAATCTCATCAACCGGGCTGACAAAAATCTTACCGTCGCCAATTTCACCGGTCCGGGCCGACTCGATAATTTTGCTGACCACCATGTCAACCTGAGTATCTTCAACAACAATCTCTAGCTTAAGCTTCTGCAAGAACTCAACCGTATATTCAGACCCTCGGTACCGCTCCGTTTGGCCCTTTTGTCTGCCGAAACCTCGTACCTCTGAGACAGTCATGCCCACGATGCCAGAGTTGACGAGGGCAATCTTAACTTCATCCAGCTTGAAAGGCCGGATAATCGCTTCAATTCTTTTCATGGCGTAAGTACTGTTCTCCCAATGTCAGCCGACTCTCAACGTTATTTACCAGAGCGAGACCACCCCAGTACTGTATCGCTTACTACCATAAGAGATTTTACCGATCATTCAACAGCGGCTTCATAATTAAGAATCCAGCGCCGAAGGCCGTAACAATAATCAAAATAATCGAGAGTGCCAGCCAAATACCGCCTATTTCTTTTTCTTCGCCCGCTTCTAAGACGGAGCTGCGATATTCTCCTGATTGCTCAGTGAAAAGCTTGGGCAGGGGCTTATTGACTGGCAGGCTCAGCTGTCCTTTGCGCTTTGCACCTTCTGCAGTGGTGAGTTGGCGCGTTGCCTTAGTGGCTTTAGTGGCTTTTGTAGACTGCTTTTGCCCAGCAGCAGTCGGCGAGCTAGCTTTGGCAGCCAAGCTGCGAATGGATCTTGGCATGCGGTTGCGAGGCGGTGTACCAGCAGCTTGGGCGCTAGTTTTTTGGGCAATCGGTTGGAACGCAATGGGCTTCGCTGAAGGCTGGGAAACAGCTGGCTCAGCAGCTGGTGGCATCGCCACGGCTTCATGGATTGTGGTCGACTGCGCGATGCTCTGGCCGTCTCTTTGGCCGTCTCTTTGGCCGTCTCCCCAACCCTCTCTCTGACTATCCTTTTGGCTATCCCTTTGGGCGCGCACTAGCTTAGCGAGGGTGTCGGGTGCGACAGCATTGGGAAAGCCTTCTGGGCTGGCAGGTCTAGCGACACCTGCGAACTGCCCTAGCGTGAGTGTCGCCTGTACGACGTTATGAATTTCTTGCTTCAGGCGTTGATTTTGCTGAATCAGCTGCTGATTGCGGCTGTTGAGAGAATCAATCACGGCTTTGTTGGCCCGTAGCTCAGCGGCGAGCTCCCGGTACACCGACATCGGTACAGACGGCGCATAGTTAGTTGGAGCTGACTGAGCAGACTCAGCGCGGTGGGAAGGCTTCATAGGAAGAAAATCGCTTGTGTGCTTTTGAGCGTTGGCTGGGTTACTTGGCCAAAAATTAAAATACTGCATCCTTGATAAACAGGCGCTTTTGACGCGATCTAACAGGGGAACGCTGAATAAGTAGTCAAATTAGAGCAACGTAGGTGACATTCGTCAAGGACAAATGTGATGAATGTATCAATTTAGTTTGCTTTCCTATGCGGTTGGCTGTCTATTTGTACCCTATTTGCACCAGTTTCTTCCTATCATGCTGATTTTTTTTGATGGGTTGCTAATTTCCTCTGCCCAATCGCCAGAAACCCGGCCAGCCCAATCGCCAGAAATTCCGCCAGCTAAATCGCCAGCTACATTGCCAGCTAAGTCTCTGGCTAAATCTCCTGCACCCAATGAGCAGCCTGGAGCGCGGCCTGAGTGCGATCGCGCAACCCCAAACGACTCAAAATACTGGTCACATGATTTTTGACCGTCCCTTCTGAGAGAAACAGCTGCTGGGCAATTTCCCGATTGCTAGCCCCCTTGCCGATACAGCGCAGCACTTCCTTTTCCCGGGGCGTCAGCGCAGCAATTTCAGGCGGTACCTCCTCCATACTCTCTGGCTGAGGCGATGAAGATTGCGGCAGCGCAGACATCATCTTTTGAACAATGCCAGGACCAAATTGGCTGTAGCCCTTTGCCACAGAACGAATAGCCACTGCCAGCTCTTCTGAAGGGGTGTCTTTCAGCAGATAGCCCTGAGCGCCAACAGCCATAGCCTGGGTAATCAGTTCATCATCATCAAAGGTGGTGAGCACAAGGACTTTGATCTTTGGATACTGCTGAGTAATAGCAGCCGTAGCCGCAATGCCGTCCATAATCGGCATTCTCATATCCATCAGCACCACCTCAGGTAGCTGATCGACTGGGCATTGGGCGAGCATGTCCAGCGCCTGCTTACCATTTTCCGCTTCGCCCAGCACTTGGAGGTCTGCTTCAAGGGAGAGCAGCGCACTCAGACCCTCACGAATGAGCTTTTGGTCTTCTACCAAGAAAATTTTGAGCATGGGACTATCTCCTCATCAGCACGGTTCTGGTCAATACGCTTCTAGTCAATACGGATCAGGTTGGCACCGTGCCCACGGGCAAACTCACCTGTATGCGCGTTCCTTTGCGAGGGCCAGTTTGGCGGCTAGTCAGCTTGAAGGTACCACCGACGGCTTCAGCGCGATCGCGCATACTCTGCAGACCAAACCCACTGCGAGCCTGTTGAATATCGAACCCGTCGCCATCGTCTTCTAGCTGTAGGGTAACGACGGCGGGCGACCCCGTCAGCTGCAAATGTACATTTTGCGCATTGGCATGTTTTACAACATTAGTCAGTCCTTCTTGCACAATGCGATATAGCAAGAGGTTGAGATTGCTGGCCAGCGGCTGGGCAAGGTCGATATCGTGGGTGATTGTCAGCGGCGATGCCTGGTTGGACTGTGCCGTTTGTAGCAGCGACGAGATCGCGCTTGCCAGAGACTTACCAGCTAGCGGATCTTGCCGCAGCGACGCCACCGAAGCTCTCACCTCCTGCAGCGACTGACTGCCCAACTGCTTAGCTGTCAGCAAAAATTGTTGAGACCGATTTGGATCTTTTTCCCACAGCTTCACAGCGCTCTCTAGCTGCACGTTTAGCGCTGTCAGGGAGTGCCCCAGCGCATCGTGAATATCCCGGGCAATTCGACTGCGCTCTTGATCCATCGCCAGCTTTTCGATTTCTTGGGCAGACCCCCGCAGCTCTCGATTAGCCCGCTGCAACTTCTGTTGACTTTGGCGTTCGGTCAGCAGCGCATTTATCAGCAGCACCACCAGCAGCAAAGACAGCCCAAACAGCACCACAAAGTTGAGATGCAAGCCCATCACCAAGTGCTGCAGTGGGCCGTGCACCTCTGACGGCAGTCTGCGGCCCATGCCCGAGAGCGATCGCAGCCGAAACGACAGCCCGACGACAAACAACAAAAAAGCCACCCCTGTTACTATCAACCGCCCGGTCAACCCAAACATTAAGCAGCCACGAATTACCAGCAAAAGATAGATAAACGGGAACGTACGACCACCGTTAAAAACGGTCGCCGATGCTAGCAAAATCAACAGAATTTGGCCCAGCGTATGACCCATTTTTGCCAGCCTGTTCGCGGGCAAATACAGCCCCATAAGACCAAACACCACAATGGCAATGATCGCTAGCAGGGGCGTAGCATGCCACGGCTCTATGGGTGGCGGGGGTGGCGGCGGCGCTGTGCCTAGTGGCTCCCGAGCAGCTCGACGAGCCATGCGCCCCGGTGGCGACTCTAGCGCCGTAAAAAGTGCAACCGCCAGCAGCCCCCACTCCAAATAGAGCAAAAAGCGAAAAGGGTGATTGTGTAGCTGAATGGCACGACCCATAGGCGTATTAGGCGGCAATCCAAACGAAGAAAGCGCAAGTAAGAGAGCAGAGGTCTTTTCTACAACTATCCCTTGAAGGGGGTGCGATCGCCCAGACTCAGCTTCAAATCATGACCATCGTCATGGGTTAAACCGTGACCTTTGCGGCCTCTCAAAGGAAAGACGGACTGAATACAGTAGGTACGTACAGGGCAAGTTCACCGCGCAAGCCTATTCCGCAAGCGCTGAAAACCCACACACTACTAAATACTCAACAACACAAAATCCATGAACTTCAATCTCAAAACAGTTTCTTTCGGCAGTCTCTTCGCCCTAGCAATGTTCATCGCTCCCCTCAGCACAGCTGCATTTGCACAAGCAGACGGCGGCCCCAACGGAGGTCGCAGAGGAGGCCACCATCTAGAGCAGCTCGACCTCACCGCTACACAGTCTGAGCAAATTGAAGCCATCCGCGCAGACGCCCGCGAGCAAATCGGCGACGTGCTCACCAGAGAACAGCGAGCCACCCTAGGGAACAGCGAAGCCCGCGGACGCGGAGCCTTTAGAGAACTGAACCTCAGTGAAGATCAGCGCAGTCAAATTCGCGCCATCCACGAAGACGCCCGCGACCAAGTCAGCAGAGTCCTCACACCAGAGCAGCGCGAACAGATAGAAGAGATGCGCGAGAGTCGCCGCGGACAGAACGGCGGCCAAAGAGGCCCTCGTGCTAGCAGAGCGCAGTAAACCGCTCATCCCGTCATCCAATCACCCTCTGGCGCGGCCGCACTCACTAGAGACAAAAGCGGCCCCGTCTGCTCCTGTCCGGTGAGCGCTAGGTCACTATGGCACAGCAGCACCTTCTCCTTGGCCCGCCCCAGCAGATCGTGCAGCGTACGCTGCAGGTTCGCCTCATTTGCCGCTTCTACTTCCACCAGAGAAATCGGCCTCCCTGGCCAGCTCTGCAAGAAGAGCGGTGCACCAAACAGCTCACCCGCGCTGCTAGCCCAAAGCGGCGAACCTGCATCCAGCCAAAACTGCCAGCGATGGGAAAGGCGCTGGGCCCGATACTGATAGATTGTCGACAGGGTCACACCCTTGCGTCCTAGCGATAGGGGATTGACTGGATAAGGATTGGCAGACACCGTCCCTCTCTGAATCAGCTGAATAAAGCGACCGACATCGCTCACTCCGGCAGCGCTACCGCGCTGTCTTCCAGGCCCATCGCATAGGAGCAGTCTCTCTTCTACTTCCCAAAAGTATTGCGCTGTCTCCATCAGCTCCCGCAGCGTCGCCAGTTGGTCGTAGGGCAGATGATGTCCGCGCCACAAAAAGTCTTGAATAATGCGGTCAATCGTCATCACAGGTTTTAGCGTCAGTCGCTGCTGCATGAGCTGTTTTTGAGCATCCAGCCACTGCAAGATGCGATTGTAGGCACTGACCGTTTGATGGCCTAGGCGGTCCCAACGTGAAAACGTCTCCGCAGGGAGGAGATGGGGATTTTCGATATCAGGGACAAAGCAGTTGTCAGCTATTAGCTCTGCGCGGACCGGGTCGATAGCGATGAGATCGAACCAGGTTTCTGTTTGGGTGGCGCTCTGTGAAGGAGAGCTCTGTGAAGGAGAAGGGAGAGACCCCCCAGGGGAAGCGAGATTCTGACTGAGAATGACGAGCATTTCAGCGATCGCATCTCGATCGACCAACCGACCCAGCCCCGGATAAATCAGCACCAGCAATGATAAGAGCGCCCGCACCATGGGCGAACTAATCAGCGGACGCTGATCGTTTAGAGATTCGATGGCAATACCGCGACTAGTGAGGATTTCAATCAGACTGTAGCGGCCAATGGCATCCAGTCCAGGACCGATGACGGCAATTTCGTCGGCAGTCACCTGCTTCGCTTCGATGGCGCGGGCGATCGCTTCTGCCGTGAGCCTGAGCATCTGCCCCCGAGAGGTTGCCTGCAGCAGCGACACCTCTGCTGGCAAAGCGGGAATAGAGAGCGGATTTTCCACCCATTCAGCAAAGTCATCCCCCCATTTTCCCAGTGAACCGGTAGCGGGTACCCGCAGCTCTAGCGTTTGGCAGCGCGCGGCAAGGGGTAGCAGCGCATCGGGGTCAGCGCCCAAACCCAGCCGAACTTTTCCCTGCGGATTGTAGGTAAAGAGGCAGGGACGCTGCGCTTCCAAAAAACAGGAAAACAGGGAGGCGCTGAGGGCAGGATATCCGTCTACGTCGTCGGCGAGCAGCCCCCGAAAGCGAGAGAGCAGCTGCGCCTGATATCGCGACATCGGCAGCAAATACCGCCAATACAGCATGCTCATAATGCCGTACGTGAGCAGGCCGCGCTGCAGACACCAGTCCTGCCAGGCAATTAGCGCATCACCCACCGCCTCCCATAGCGTGGCCGGTGCCAGCGATGTCGGCATGCCCACCTTCAGCATGTCGGCAATCTCTTCAATCGGCACACAGGCCTGGGAAGCCAGCTGCAAAAAGTCTAGAGAACGGCGCACCATGCGAGTTTCGCGCCAGCCCTCTACTTTGAGAGTGCCGCTATCGAGGCGCGATCGCCAGAGTTCAGTCGCCAGCATCTGCTCATTTTCAGGGCGCAGCTTCAGCGGGAACTGCGCCTGCAAATTCAGCTGCTGCACTAGCAGCGGCCAAAACAAAATCACCTCATCTTGAATAAAGCCTGCCGGGGAAGTCGTCAGGGTGGCAACGCGATCACCTAGCTCAGCCATCAGCCGACCGGCTAGCACCATACGGTTGTCACCATTGGCCGCAAACACAATAAACGGTTGGCGCTGCTGCGCGCCCATTCGACTCGCAAAGTCGATTAGCTGCTGCGTTTTGCCGCTACGGGTCGGGCCAGAGACCCACTGTTGGGTCGTATCTTGTGCGCTTGGCGGTTTGGCCATGGCTACAGAATAAAAGAAAGCTGCCGCCGCCACTATAGCTTTTGAAGCGTTGCTTTAGACACTTGCTAAAGGCTGTAGACCGTGGCTTACAGAGCAAATCGTAGCACCAGAGAACATCAGGCTAAATACGACAAAGGCTCACCAGCTGGTGAGCCCTTGCGAACCTATTGTCTCAATTCAAATCTGTCTCAATTCAAATCTGTCTCAATTCAAATCCGTCTGGAAGATGAGCTATCTACACTAGGAAACTGAAGCGGCAATAGCGAACAAACCGACAACTAAAGTAGCCGCGACACTACCGAGAATAATGTAGTTGCGCTTCTCGGCACCAGTAGGGGGCTCAGCTTGGTACATCTTTGGCTCAACGGCAAAGTTGTTCAAACGGCCGCCTTCTTCTGTTGTGTATCTCATATTATGAAGCTCTCAATGGAGTTGTTAAGTTATATTAACAAACCGGCAGGTGTTTTTCTAGCCCTCGCCAGATAAATCTACCAAAAGATGAGCGAACTGCTTGGCGTTTCTGCACTATAGCGACGTTAAGAAAGTATTAAGCAGATGTATCGCTCTATGGCAATAGGTAGCGATAGATGAAGCGGAAACCGGTTTTCGCCCCAGCCGACGCCACCCACCCACGTTAATCACCCACGTTAACCAACCACGCAACCACCCACGTTAGCTACTGATGGTGCCGGTCGTTGGAGAGCTGGCAGTGGCAGTGGCTCTCACCGGAATGCGGCCCGCCTGATAGGCCAGTCTGCCAGCTTCAGCCGCCAGACCCATGGCACGGCCCATGGCAACCGGGTCCCTTGCAAGTGCGATCGCGCTATTAATTAGCAGTGCATCTGCCCCTAGCTCCATGGCATAGGCCGCCTCGCTCGGCGTACCAATACCGGCATCCACCACCACTGGCACCGTCGCACTCTCAACGATGATTTGAATATTTGCCGCGTTGCGTATGCCTTGGCCAGAGCCAATCGGCGACCCTAGGGGCATCACCGTTGCACAGCCCACTTCTTCGAGCCGCTTAGCCAGCAGCGGATCGGCATTGATATAGGGCAGCACGGCAAAGCCCTCCTTCACCAGCTGCTCAGCGGCCTTGAGCGTATCAATCGGATCGGGCAGCAAATACTTAGCATCGGGAATCACTTCTAGCTTGACGAAGTGATTGTCTTCCTGGCCCAGCAGCTTGGCCATTTCCCGGCCCAGCCTAGCGACCCGAATCGCTTCTTCCGCATTCTTACAGCCCGCCGTATTGGGCAGCATCCACATCTTTTGCCAGTCAATCGCCTCGGCTAGCCCCTCATGGCCTGGCGCATTCGTCTGAACCCGGCGCACCGCCACCGTAACAATTTCGCTACCGCTGGCAGCAAAGCTCTGACGCATCGTCTTTAAGCTGCTGAACTTGCCCGTACCGGTCATCAGACGAGAGCCAAATGATTTGCCAGCAATGGTCAGTCGGTCATCGTTTGAGACAGCTGCGGGCGGTGCGTTCTGAGAATTGCCAGACTGGGGAGCATTGAGAGGGGCGTCAATGAGTTGCATAGGAGAGGAAAGGAGCGCTTGTGAAGGAATCGCAGTTGATGAAGTCGCAGCTGATGGAAACGTATTGGATACTGGCTTTTGTATTGGCTGTTGGAACCGGCGGTAGCTGAAGTGCGACAAGATGGGGTCCGTTTTACCCAGGATGCGATCGCTAATCAGCTTGGCAGTCACCGGCGTCAACAAAATGCCATTGCGATAGTGGCCAGTTGCCAGGGTTAAATTTTCGCATGGGCCCGCACCTAAGATGGGTAGTTCGTCTGGCGTCGCAGGCCGAAAGCCCCACCAGCACTCTTCTATGGGAAAGTCTGCCAGGACCGGGTAGAGCGCGATCGCAGCATTCAACAGCTGGGCTATCCCCGCTGGCGTATTGTGCGGCAAAAATCCAACATCTTCAACCGTCGCCCCCAGCACGATGCGGCCATCCCGGCGAGGCACAATATATACCTGCTCGCCATACAGTACCCGGTGCAGCGGCTGCTTCTGGCCGTGGCCAGGCGGGACTTTGAGAGACAGCATCTGGCCCTTGCGTGGCGTCACCGGAATCGGCAACAGCTCACTCGACCAAGCGCCCGTTGCCAGCACGTAGTGGTCAGCCTGCTTCTCCCCTGCAGTCGTGCGCAGTGCGCTCACCCGTCCGCCCTGCCGAACCAAGCCCTCAACGCTAACACCCGCCTGCACCGAGATACCCTGCTCCTGGACCGCAGCCTGCAGTGCCTGCATCAGAGCGCGATTGTCCACCTGGGCATCTTCTGGATAAAAGCATCCGCCTAGAATATCGGGACTCAAACCCGCCTGATAGCTATGCGTGGCCGCTGCGCTGAGTGCTTCACTACCACGCACCGACTTAAAGCAAGGCGCCAAAACACCACAGGGCCAATAGCCGCTGTCCCTACCGGTCAAATCCTCAAGCTTACTAATCCAATTTGGATAGAGTGCTAGGCTGCGGGTGGATAGCTCAGACATCGGGCCAGGTGGCAAATGCTCAGCGCTAGGGGCCAGCATGCCTGCAGCCGCATGTCCTGCAGCCGCCGCAAAGTCTTTACTGAGAATGGTGACCGAAGTGCCCTGCTGATGTAGCTCAAGTGCGATCGCCAGACCAACCGTCCCGCCGCCGACAATGATGACGTCTGCCTGAGCCATTGGTGCTTACCAGATGTACGCTTACCCAACAATTATCGGGCACCTACCAAACAATTGCCCCAAACAATTGCCCCAAACAATTGCCCCAAACAATCACCAAAGTGCAGGAACAGCCTGCGAGGCAGGTGCAGCCGTCGCGGGCGTCCCAGAAGCAGACTGATTCGGAGATGTCGCCGCCCCGGACTGGTCGATTTGGGTATTTGGCTGTGCTTGGGTTGCTGCATTGTTAGCCGCACTTGTGGCCGCAGGGACCACATCGACTCGGGTATCAGCGACGATGGGGTCTCGCTCTACTCTTTTTTGACGCTGAATGTAGGTGCCAGCTTCTTCCAGGGGAGAGAGGGTCAGTGCGTCACTCGACAGGCCAGCAGGCTGGTCGCTACGCCCATCTGCTTGGGTGCCCGGTGCAGGCAAGCGGTCGACAAACTCACTGTCGGTAGCGCCATCGCCATTGACCGCAACCTGATCTGACTGGGTCCGCTGGGGCGACTGACTCAGCCAGCTAAATGCGCCACGAATGCCAAAAATCGCCAATAGAAAAATACTGAGAATAGCCGCCCCAAGCGAATACCGATTAACCATAACCTTTCCTTCTCACATCACCTTGATTCGACTATTCGACGCCATTGATATGACGCAATTCGATACAGTCGAGCAAGCCTACACACAGCCTGTACATATATACTAAGCCATCTCGATAAAACTACGGCTGCACCCCCATACTTTCAGAGTCGCTTTTCAATGGGCTTTTCAATGCCGCTTTTAGTACGTCATTATTCCCTGTTATCTTGCCCTCACCGCTCCGTTATCCTTCCGGAGACCAAGCAATGTCGTCTTCGTGTCCCCAAAAGCCTTTGAATTTGGTCACTTGTGAGTCACCTAGCACGCAGGTTTGACAGGCCAGACGTAAGGGTTTAGCCGGGTTGTGAGGCGGCAGAGCGCGCCGGGCTTTATCCCGCCAATTCGGCTCAGAAATCTCGCCTTCTATCGCCACTGCGCAGGTGCCACACGTGCCAATCCCCATGCAGTTAACGTAGTTGGCCTTGGGGCTGTAGAGATCGATGCCGTTTTCCATCAGCACCTGACGGAGGTTAGCACCGCGATCGCATTCAAACGTTTTGCCTTGGGCCGTAATCGTGACCATCATCGAAAAATTATGGTTATCTCAGGTAAGACCGGAATCCGATCGGTACGCTAGTAGCATACGCCCGATTCCGCCCTCTGTCCCCTTACACTATGACTCTCTGGACTTGGAAAACTTGGCAAAATCAGCCATTTCTCACCTGCGCGCTACTGCCCCAGCCCCATGGGTTTTTCACCCAGCACTTCTACCCGCAAAGCCCTGAAGAACTCGCTGATGTGCTCTCACCCAAAGCTCAGGTGTACCGGGTCAAGCAGGTACACAGCGGCGATGTACTCACCCCAACCGAAATAGAAACCGCACTGGAAGCGGGTTTGCCTGCCCTACCCGACGGCACCCAGGCAGCGTTTCCCCTAGCCGACGGAATTGTGAGCGAACAGTCCTATCAAGCTGTTTGGGCCTGCTCAGCTGACTGTACCCCCGCGCTAATTGGCGACATTGTCACCGGGCAGGTCTCAGCCGTTCACGCTGGCTGGCGCGGCACCGCCCAAAGAATTTTGCCCGAGGCCGTTTCCAAGCTCAAATCTCAAGGTAGCCAGCTAGAGAATTTGCGAGTTGCCCTTGGACCAGCCATCGATGGCCGTGTTTATCAGGTTGGCACCGATGTCGCCGCAAAAGTCGGGGTCTCCGTCGCGCCTCACTTGCAGGGTGAAGCACTCATCGAGCACCTGATGTCTGTCAAAAATCCGCCCGTACTCGACGACCCTGCTGCTGAGCGGGTACGCCTAGATGTCAGACGGATCAATCAAATGCAGCTTGAGCAGCTTGGCATCGACCCAGATCAAATTGCGATCGCCCCCCACTGCACCTATCAGGAGCCCAAAAACTTCTTCTCCTATCGCCGAACCAAAGAGAAAAAAGTCCAATGGTCCGGCATCGTCAGTAAATAGGCCAAAACCCTAACAGGGCCAAATCCTAAACAGGCCAAAATCTACAGAAGACCCAATCCTAAGACCTATCATCTGCAGGCGGCGGAGCGCCAAACGCCGGGGTCAAAAAGGCAACTATCGCACCGATCAAAAAGCCAGACACATTGCGAATCACTGGCAGCAGCTCCGCCGTCCGAGTCACCACCGGCCCCAGACCAAACGCAATAAACAAAATTCCCCACAGCGGCGAAAACAAGAGCGCCCACTGCCAGGCAATCCCCTGCCCCTCACGCCTTGGCTGCGCCGCAAATCCGCAGATTACCCCGCCCAAGATAGACGTCACCAGCGTCAGAATCCACTGCTCACGCGGCAACCCCGGTACCACCGCGCACCCGCCCCGCTCCAGGCAAGTTTCCAACGCATTAATTGCACCGAGCACTGCGCCATCTTCACCGTTGTCACGCACATAAAACTGATTGCCAAATCGCGTCTGCAGCTCAATCCAAAAGGTCCTTGGCAGCAGCGGATACAGCTCATCGCCCACGCTGAAGTTCAAGAGGTTTCCGCCCCTAGGGTCTGCCACCATCATGATGCTTTTGTCATTCAGCCCCCAAAAGTCCTTCACCGCGCGGCCGGGCGTCTGGTCAAACTGAGTCAGCACTCTCAGCTTCCAACCCGTCTCCTCTTCAAACTGAGGCAGCTTAGTATTCAGGTACTCCTCCTGGGCGTCGTTCAAGATGCGCGCCAGATCAATCACCACAGTAGGTTCATCAGGCAAAAGCTCTGGGTTATTGATTGCATGGGCCGGTGCAGCAGCGGCAAAACAGGTCAGGAAAACGACCAAACAGAGCATCACACCATTTCGAAGCATGTTTTGAAACATGCGATCACCAAATCTGTTTGAATAGCGCTGATTCCAAGCATCCTCAATGCGGTAGGTCATTTGCCGAGGCAAAGGGGTTAGGCAGATTTTCATTAATTCAAGCCGAGGCAATGACGCCTATCTTTACAGTTGTTTACTTAATTTTAAGATAACAGAAGTCACGGGTGAAACGGACGCTAGCGCTGAGCATTTGGTTGAGCAGACTTCGAAGCAGGGGCTTGCGGCCGCTCTACAGGACTGTTTGCCTCGGAAGCCTGAATAACGCTCTGTTCAGAAGTGGGCGAGGGCGCTGCCCCAGGGTTGGGCGGCGGTGACGCCGATGCAGCTGGCGCTGGCATTGATTGCGAAGCGGGAGTTTTGCCAGGGGTTGGATCTGGTTTGTAGATGGGTGCAACGGGGGGTCGGCGGGTCGGCGGGCGCCGCCGTCGGCGCCGGGGGGTTCCAGTGAGGACTCGAAGGGCAGCGGTAGCCCCGGCCACCAGGCTCCGGCCCGTGATTTGAGCGCGCTTGGCCTGATTTTTGGCTTCTGTTATGCTTTGGTCTACCTGCTGCACGACGCTGCGAGCACTTTGGACGCCGCCGCTCACTTCATCGCTGAGGTCAGAGAGTTCTCTACCGGTCAGGCGAAGATCGTTCAGCGTCGGGGGCAGTTCTCGGTTCAGGGTGTCCAGCAGCTTTTCGGCACTTCTAGCTGCCCTAGCGAGTTCTTGCAAGACCAAAATAGCCACGGTGAGCAGAGCCAGTAGGCTAATGGCCACAAGCAGAATAGATATGCCTAACCAAAAGAAGGGATTGTTCACGCGTGCTCGATACGGCGGGTCTTATACAAACGGGTGTTCGCTAGGCCAATTCTGGGTCAATTGTCGGACAGCTTTTCACTCACACTTTACTCAAACTGCACTTCACTTACACTTCATTGAGGTCAGCGTCCACGTCTCGCGCGCTGTCGCTTTCGAGTTCACTAGCCAGATAGGGCTCATCGTAGCTAGGTCCGCTAGTCGGGTGACCCCCTTGGAGATCGCTACTGGTTTGACGCTCCCACTCCAGCCGCCCCGCAGAGCGCCCCGCACTGATAGCTTCCCTCAGGCGAACCAGGGTTTGCTCCCAGTTTTGCAAGCTCGTATCTGAGAGCCGGTCCGCCTGAAATTGGATGCTGGTGGCCAAGTCTTCTGCAAGTTCAGGCAGGGCATCAGCCGATTTTTTGAGAATGCGCCGGGTATCTCGACCGGTGCGCGGCGCGGCCAAGATACCTGCGATCGCACCAATTGCCGCACCGATAATCATTCCACCCAGGAGTCCGTCTGATTTGTTGCTGTCTGACATAACGATTTTGCTTTTCTGAACTGTTAAACCCTGCTGTCTGTACCGTCCCTTAGTGAAGGTCTCGACACCCGCCTCGATCACCATCAGGGCATCTGCTATAAGCCTACTCCTAAGCCGTCCCCCATGTTGGCGCAACAGCTACCGACGGGGGTGCCGCCGCCCTATTCGCCGCCGCTGCCCTAGCCGGTAAAGCATCACCACACGCAGCAGCTTGACCAGCCGAACAATCTGCTGAAACTGCTGCGATCGCTGCCGTAATCTCATCAAGCCAAGCCGGGTTTCGGCCAGCTGAACCCGCCGCTGCACCACCGCGTAGCCCATCTGGCTCGGCCCCAGCCGAAAAGCATCTAGCACAGCCACCAGTCGCGCTAACCTGCACCGCCCGCACCACAGCAGATAGGTCAGCGCAAACATCAGCGCCGCTATCAGGCAGTTGAGAACAATCACAAGTGTCAAGCTAGTCAATCTCCCCTTGCCAATCTCTCCAGCTAATTTGTCAAGAGATTTACCAGTCTGGTGCGTAGCTCATCACCAGCGGCGTTAATCCCAATTCTTCAGGCCGTTTGGTATGCGCCTCAAAGAAAGCCACCACCTCGCGAGCAGTTGGTCGTCCTCTACGAGCGCCCGTTGCTCCTGCAGCCACGATGCAGCCACAGCAGTCGCCATTTTTGGTACTGTTCACAGACCATTTTTCCAGTGCCTGATGGTCAGTCGGATCGCTAATTTCGTACTCATTGAAGAGATGCAGATGCCCCTTGGCCGTCTGAATCAGACCGATCTGAAAGACCTGCCCGCTCATTGGGTCACTCCCCGGATTGAAGCATATAGCCTGGATACCGCCTTCTTGCTTGAGGTATTCCACCAGCTGTTTCGCCTTAGGCCGAGTCGTCTGAATCGTCAAAATTGGCCACTTGGACTTACTGCTGGGCGCTTTATCCGGCTTAGTCAAAAAGCTTTGGTAGTGAATGCGTCGATGCTCCCGCAAAGGTTCGATATCCTTTTCCCGGTAGCTCCCCAGCATGATCAAAGATCCCTCTGGAACGCTGTCATCGACAATGGCCGCATTGGAAACGTCTGCGCTTTCGTCTTCGCCTAGCGTCTCTTGCAAAAATTCAGAAGATACCTCTGGCACCGTCGAAATCTTGACGCCGACTGTCTCAGCCTGCTGGCGCGTACTGGGGTCCGGATTCGGGATTCGGAATCGACTGCTCTGGGGCTGCAGCGCAAAATTTTCAGCCGCAATATTGTGCTTTTTGAAAAAGCGATGCAGCGCCTCAAAGGTCACCACAAGGCTGGCGGCTTCTTCTTCTGCCAGCTGCGATCGCAGCCCTTCCAAAGGATGCAAACTGCCAAATTCGTACTCCACAGCCGCACTCTGCTGAGCTGCCAAAGACGTAAACGCTTTTGGCATCGGAATCACACCCTCTGCCGGGTTGAAATTAATAAATAGACAGTTCTGCTCTAAAAAGGCCTGACGCATACCATCGGAAAAATCGTCACTGCGGAGCAGCTTGCGGCGAAATTGCTTCAGCGACTCCAAATCGCGGTACAGCAATAGGCCATATTCCATACCTGCCAGTCCCAATACCGACAGATAGAGCGTTTGAATCTCCCAAAAGTTCAGCTCAATGGCAATAATCTCCTGCTCGCTGAGGTGGTTCCAGGGCGCATCTTCCCAGATCAGCGCAGATTTCTCCAGCAGAATAGATTCAAAGGCTTCGGGCAGCCTCACACTCGGCAAGTCAGGCGCTTGCAGCTTTTCAAACACCTCGTCGATCATCGGCAGTTCCGGTGAGTACTCCACCGGAATATCGAGCGCTTGCAGCGCCCCCCGCAAGAAAAACTGAATCTCGCGATCGCGCACAACCACCTTTCGCGGCCGCGCCGGTTCAGCCCGGCTCTGGGGCGTCTCAATCGCTTGCAGAAGCGTCCTCACAATGGCCTCATGCCCGGTCTCTGGCGGCACCACACTCATACCCCGAACCACGCCCTGCAAGCCATCGACCCATAAAATGCAGTCCCCCCGTGAGTCATCGTCAATATCAGAGAGTGGCCCAGCCGCTGGAACCGGGCGGCGATCGCACTCCCAGATGCTGGTAAGCCGAGGTAGCTGACTCAAACGACGACAGGTAAAGGGACTCAATTGATGCATAAGGTCAAAAACAAAGGGTTAGAAGGCACAGTGCCAGCGGATAGCCAATCGATTAAACAAAAATTCTTCAGTAGAATTTTAAGGTTCTTGATTGGGAACTAAACGTTAAATCAATCTATCTTGACCTTACGGTCTGAAAATCGGCCAAAAAATCGATCTGAATCTTCTGATCTATAGATAGATCGATAGAGGTTCAGCCTAAAAAATCAGCCAGGAGAAAAATTAGCCAGGAGAAAAATCAGCGCAGACCCCATAAGCATCTCTAATACGACAGCACGACCCCAGCCCGAGGGCAGACTAACGCTAGCAGATAGCGCCGCCAACAAACACACCGAAACCAAAGCCTAGTCTCTATATATCCGCATCTGCGAAAAACCCGTTCTGCAAAAACCCGTACGTTAAACTAAAACTATCCAATCAACCTACCTTAATCCCGATGACACAAGCCACCAACCCCACCGAAGGGCTTCAAACAGCAACTGTCGATCCGGCCTCTGGGACAGATACTGCCAGTGCACCCACCCTTAGCACCACCAATAGCCCTGAGAGAGGCATCTTGATGTCTGAAGCTGCTTTGACCCATGTCAAGGCGCTGCGCGAGAAACAGGGCAGCGACCTCTGCCTGCGGGTCGGCGTCCGGCAGGGTGGCTGCTCCGGCATGTCGTACATGATGGACTTCGAAGACCCCAGCAACATCGGGGAACACGATGAAGTGTACGATTACGATGGCTTCAAGGTTGTGTGCGATCGCAAGAGCCTGCTCTACCTATACGGACTCATGCTCGACTACAGCGATGCCCTGATTGGCGGCGGCTTCCAATTCACCAATCCTAACGCAAGCCAAACCTGCGGCTGTGGCAAGTCCTTCGGCACCTAATCCGCTGTGCATGCCCAGTCCTTCATGCCCAGTCGCCTCATGCCAGTCGCCTCACCCTCAGTCACCTTACCCCCAGTCGCCTCACAGGCCATCGTCCAACTTCGTCTTCCCATCTATCCACGCTTCTATGCAAACTCTAGAAACCCAGTTTGAAGACGGCATCTCCCGCTACAAAGCCGGTGAATCCGCCGAGGATCTCCTGCCCGCCTTCAAAGACATCTGCGCAAAGGCACCCAAAAACAGCGCTGCGCAGACCTGCCTATCCTGGCTCTACCTGCTGGCAGACAAACCAAACGCCGCCTATAAAGCTGCTCAAAGAGCTGTCAAGCTTGCCCCCAAGGATCCTCAAGCAAGGGTCAATCTGGCCCTTGCCATGCTAGAAACAGGCAAAAGCGGGGTTCGAGACCAGGTGGACGAAGTTAGCCAAGTGCTGTTCGCCGTGGACCAAATCAAAGCCGAAATCCAAGAAAACTTTGAAGAAGGGTTAAGAAGAAAGCCTGACTGGAAAAATCTGAAGCGACTACAAAAGTGGCTGTTCGAAGGGTAAAACCTTTTCCGTGAAAGGCTTCCGGCAAAATGTATAGCAGATTACTCGCTCATAAGCTTCATTCAACTTCATGAAGCTTTGAAATAAACGTCAGTGAAAAAAAATGGGAATCGCCTCTTTGAGCGATCCCCATTTTTTATCTCAGGCCTCTCAGATTCTCGGTTTGCATCACTTTCAGCGGCTGAAATCGTTGAATTAACAGGCCAAAAACATCTATGTAAAGATTGCAAAAATAACTTAACGAGCGATCCCCGGACCTACTGATAAGCTGAGGTTAAGCGGTTGATAAGCCTTTCTAATTGATGATTCTAATGACTTATTAATGACTTCATTAATAAATCGAGTGATGACTCTTAGAAGCAGAGCCGTAAGCATCTATCAAACCTCATCCACCTTATAGGAGTCGCTCATTATGAACCTTAAACCTGTTGCGATTAAGCCTGAAACGCGAAATCACAAGGGATTTTTTGTACAGGACGCAGACTATACCTTTGTGGAAATAGATAAGTCCGGCTGGGCACTCATTTGTGTCGATGACGCCGTTTGTCACTATGTTGATCCTGACAACTTACTAATGGCCGAAATGGACGCTCAGCAGGCAGTCTAATTTTTCAGGCCTTCGAAACGAAGACCTCAAATAATAATGTTAAATAGCAATTGCATGGCTGTTTCCCCACGGAGACAGCCATCTTTTGTAGATACTTCAATCGGCATTTTGTTAACGACACGCAGTGATTTTCAAGGATAAAAAGTAATACTTTTCGCTTACTGAAAGACATTTATCACCACGTTTTTTTGATCGTCCAAGGTAGTCCTGTAGGGCTGAATCAAAGATGGATGAGCACAGCGTTCTTGTAAAGCAAGCTGTACGCTCATATCAAGGCTACGATGCCCTAAAAACTTGCCTCGCATAGGCCTTCAAATTAACCTATAAAGAGGTCTACATTTTGACTATGAAAGAACGCATCGTCAGCGGATTGAACACAGTGCTGATGCTCAATCTGTTTTTTGTATTGTTTTGCTTTGCTTGGTTTGCGATCGCTCTCATCGGTCGCACGGTCAGTCTCGACCTCGGATTCGACCTGTGGTACAGCCTATGGGACCCGTTGATTATGCCTGCCATTGGCATCCTCATGGCGGGGGCACTCACCAGCGGCATATCCAGCTGGGTGAGCCGGAAGTTCCTATCTGGTAGTGCAGACTGAGATGTCTGGGAGCCGACTTACCAAGCCCCGCGAGTCCGCTCGTACCACTTCACCAGCACTTTAGCGAGGCGCTTCGGGTCGTGGCGCACCGTGGTGTCGCTCTCACTCATCACATTGGCAATCACAATGCGACGGCCCGAGTCGATCACCGCCTTGCGATCCAAGATGACTGGTGTAGCGCCCTCTTTGAGGTAGCGATCAATCGCCGCTTCAGAGGGGAGCCGCTTCTGCACAAGCACCGCATCAAACAGATACCGGCCGCAGGCCCGATCAATCGCTTCAATATGCTTAGAAACGGTGTAGCCCTGGGTTTCACCCGGCTCACTCATAATGTTGCAAATGTAGATACGAGGAACGTTGCGAGCAGCGATCGCATTTACAATTTCTGGCACCAACAGGTTTGGAATGATGCTGGTATACAAACTGCCCGGCCCCACAATAATGTAGTCCGCGCCCTTGATCGCCTCAATCGCCTGAGGTAGCGCTGGCGGGTCAGCCGGGAAGCAACCAATTTCGTCAATATTGCCGCCCGCCTTCGTAATATTCGATTCACCCTCGATATAGCGGCCATCGCTCAGATTGGCCCACAGCTTGACATCGCTCAGCGTGGAAGGCAGCACCCGGCCCCGAATCGCCAGCACCTGAGAACTCGCCGCGATCGCCCGCTCCCAATCACCCGTAATCTCATTCATCGCCGAGAGAAACAAATTGCCAAAGCTATGGCCACTCAGTCCGCTACCCGCTTCAAAACGGTACTGAAATAGCTCAGTCAGCAGCTTTTCTTCATCGGCTAGCGCCGTCAGGCAGTTGCGAATATCACCCGGCGGAATCCCCCCCATCTCTCGCCTGAGCCGTCCCGAAGACCCCCCGTCATCAGCCACCGTCACAATCGCCGTAATGTTCGCGCTGTAGTGCTTTAAGCCGCGCAGCAGCGTCGATAGGCCCGTGCCGCCCCCAATCACCACAATGCGGGGACCGCGGTTGAGCCGCCGGTGGGTTGCGATCGCATCCCACAAATTTTCCTCACCATTCGCCGGGAGCAAAACCTCCACAATCGCACCGAGCGTCCGCGTCTGCCCCCAAATGAGTAGCAGAAATCCGCCCAACACGGCCAGCGGACCACTCACGTAGTTAGGGACCAGCTGAGTAATTAAGTTGAGGATCTTGCCGACAAACTTCACCGTATAAAATACCGGCGTCAGTTTGAGCCATACCATTATCCCGAGGCCAATAGCCACAATCCCGATGGTGCTCAAAAAAAGCCAGCGCTTGACAAAAAGCCCAGGTCTCAGCCACCTTAGCCAGCGCCGAGGCTTGGTATATAGCTTTTTACGGGTAGGGCGCATAGCAACGGGATAGAGCAGTCGGGATCATTAAACCATCATACGAAGAGGTGCTGTCTCACCAGTGAGCTTTCCAGGAGATATCAACCTTTCCGCTCAATATTAAAAGAAGTTAATATAGCTCGGATAGCTATCTAAATACTTTTGCTAATAATAGAAACTGACCCTATATCTGTTTACGGTCTCAGGTGCTTATGGCCCACTCCAGCCCCACTGACCAGTCCAATCCCACCGGCGATGATCCCTGTGATAGCCAAACCCCTCTAGTCCAGCTTGTCGGTATTTCTAAGCAGTTCGGGAATAACCGCGTGCTCAACCAGCTAGATTTGGAATTGAGCGCCGGTGAAGCAGTGGCCGTAATTGGCCCCTCAGGAACCGGAAAATCGACCATTTTGCGCATCATTGCGGGGCTGCTAGCACCCGACGAAGGCGACATTTGGATTGGCGGACAGCAGCGCATCGGCTTGATAGAAGATGCCTCCGATCCTTTCAGCGTAGGTATGGTCTTTCAGCAAGCTGCCCTGTTCGACTCACTGACCATAGATGAGAATATCGGATTCTTGCTCTATCAGCACTCTAAGCTCTCTCGAAATGAGATTAGGGAACTCGTCGAAGAAGCCCTGCGCGTTGTCGGTCTTCCCGATATTGCAGATCGCTACCCCGCAGAGCTTTCTGGGGGGATGCGCAAGCGGGTCAGCTTTGCCAGGGCAGTGATGGCCGACCCCCACAATCCGAACAGCGCCCCAGGCCTTTTGCTGTACGATGAGCCGACAGCTGGGCTCGACCCCATCGCGTCAACAGTTATCGAAGATCTAATTCGAGAAATTCACGGTGAACAGGCCTGCCAGTCTTACCTCATCGTGACTCACCAAGAAAGCACCATTCGCAGAACGGCAGATCGGGTCATTTTTCTCCACAATGGGCAGGTACAGTGGATGGGCGGCGTTAACGAAATTGACACGACAGACAACCCGTTTGTACGTCAGTTTTTCAGTGCTCAGGTACAAGGGCCCATCCACGTTGGAGGATAACAAAAAAGCTCATGCGCTCAAGAACAATTCGAGAAGGTTCTGTGGGGCTGCTAATCCTGCTGGGGATTGGTTTATTTGGAGGATTAATCCTGTGGCTACGAGGATTTAACCCGGCTAGGCGTCCATACCAGCTGATTGCTGAATTTGATGACACCGCAGGTGTACAAATCGGCACGCCCGTCATGTACCGAGGGGTTGCCGTAGGACGAGTCATGTCCATCACACCGCGCTCTAACAAAGTAGAATTGGGCCTAGAAATCACTGAAAAAGACCTGCGAATGTCCAATGAGGTCCTAGTTGAGACAGTAGAGTCGGGTCTGATTGGTGAAATGTCGATTGAAATTACCCCCCTCATTGAGCTAGCGGCCAGCGCCAATGACATTAGCCCGGTTGGTCGGGACTGCGACAGTAGCATTATTCTCTGTGATGGCGATCGCCTAGATGGCGTCACCGGGCCCAGCTACGAAGAACTGCTTCGCTCCACCCAAAACCTCACCGAGACATTTGCCGACCCTGAACTGATCGCCCAGCTCAAAACCACCCTAGAAACCATCGCAGAGACAACCTCAGAAGCAGGCACCTTAGCGCAATCTGCCACGCTCCTCACTCAGGACGCTAGAAATGAAATTGCCCCCCTATCTGGCTCTGCCCAGGCCGCCGTTGAAGCTGCCAGGCTCGCAGCACTCCAGGTACAGGGCACCATCCAGCAGTTCGAACTAACAGCAGCCGACATCAACGGACTGATCGGAGAAAACCGCGGCACCCTCGTCGATACCCTCGGCAACTTGCAAGCCACCAGTGCCCAGCTGCGCACAACAACCGATGCGCTAGGCCCCAGATTTCAAGACGGAGAACTAATCGACAATCTGGAGCGACTACTCAGCAACGCCACCGCGGCCTCCGAAGACCTACAGGCAGTAACGGCCTCCTTTAATACGCCTGCCAACCTAGTCCTCCTGCAGCAAACCCTCGAATCTGCCCGCGATGCCCTAGCTAGCGCGCAAAAAGTCATGGCAGATGTCGACGAAATCACCGGAGACCCCGCCGTCCGCCGTCAAATTCGCGATTTGATTACTGGCCTAGGTGCATTGGTATCCTCCACGCAAAACCTCGATGAGCAGTCCCAAGTCGCCGAGGCACTGATTCCACTCAGTGAACAGATCAATGCCGCAACAACGGGCACAACAGCACCTCCGTACATGGAGCCAGCTGACGCTAATCCCTCCCTGGCTGCCGTATCATCGGACAGGGCAGAATCACTCAACCCCGAGCCAACCGAGGCGCTGTCAGCAAGCGACCAGCCCGTCCTCGTTTTCGATGGTGAGCGATATGTCTTGAAACCGGCTTCACAAATAGCCGAACGGTCTGAAAAGCAAAAATTGCAACCCGCAGGCAAACGGCTTTTCAAAAAGCGCAGCAGCTATGAGCGGCGGTAGATAATACCAGGTGAAGTCTCTACAACAAAAATACTGACAGCAGCGAATAACAATCGATACATGGTCTGTTTTTTATGGACTGAAAAATCGCTGGAAAGTCCGATTTTCAATTGCTTTGGGGAATAGTGAAAGCAGTGATCCTGGCCCTTCAGTTCCCTGTGTTCATTAAAAGAACTGATAAGGGTAACTTTTGTCCCAATGCCCAATCCCGGTGTAGCAGGTCTAGGGATGTATTCATACACTTGCTAACCACTTTGCTTTGTCCGCATGTGGGTATCACTCGTTAAGAGCCAAATGACTCGCAAAAAACGCAAGATACTTACATGACAGTGCGTAGCTTGATGGTGTGTAATGCGATCAGCTGTCCTTTCGTCTGTCTCGCTCTGGCGCGACGTATTCTAGGGTGACTTACTCTCCACTACCTGGAACAACCCATCAAGATAAGCAGCTGGCGCCTAGTCCGGACCATACCCAGCCGACGACCGCTCAGTCGCCTGCCCAAACATCAGGCAGGCCAATCTCGGATGAGCAAACCTCAGAAGAGCAAATATCAGATGAGCAGTCGTTAGAAGGCATACTTCGCCGGGTCAGTTGCCTGCTGCAGTGCCCGATCGATACACCACAGCTGTGGCCACAGGTACTTTCTGTCATCGGAGAAGCACTCTCTTGCGAAACCGCGCAGCTATGGTGGTCGGTGCCTTTGGTAACACCGGTACACCATTGGGGTGAAGGTGCACCGCCCAACCTTGGAGACGGCACTACGCTCTGGCAGAACTTGTCGCTACCTAAGCCGTTCTATATCGATTCTCTATGGTGTACTCAGGCCGTTGATCTGCAGGCACAGCTTGCCGAGCTAGTGGCAGGCGGCCGCTTTCAGATAGTGGGTAGCGAAATCCACTCAGCTGGTCAGTGGTCAAGCTGGGCCGAACAGATTTTTGGCGCCTGCGCAGACCGCCATTTGCTTCTGTTGCCTATTCGCTACGAGCAGGACTGTGTGGGCGTACTTGGGCTTCTCAGAAATCATCAATGGGGAGTTTGGACACCGGAAGAAGTCCGGCAGGTCGAAACTGCGGGCACTCAAGTCTATCTGGCTGTACAGCGGTGGCGGGTAGAGCGGCTGTTTCGAACGCGGAGTGCCCGCGATCAGCTCACCCAGCTGCCAGATCGGATGTTGTTCAACCAGCAGCTAAAGCGGGCGATCGCTCAGTCAATCGAAGCAGACGTCATGCTGGGCGTAGCCTTTCTCGACTTAGACCGGTTCAAGAATATCAATGACACCCTGGGCCATGCGGCGGGTGATTGCCTGCTCAAACAAGTGGCTGAACGGCTCCAAAGCTGCCTTCGAGGCTATGACGTGGTGGCCCGGTGGGGCGGAGATGAATTTACGCTGCTGCTATCTGAACTGCGATCGCCTGAAGAAATCTCCCTCATTGCAGAACGCATACTGCAGCGACTGGCGGCTCCCTTTCGCGTACAGGAAGAAGAACTTTTTGTCACGGCAAGCTTAGGCATTGCCCTCGCACCATACGACGGCGAGGACGAGCAAACGCTGCTGCGCAATGCAGACGCCGCGATGTATCAGGCGAAAGCCCGTGGTAGAAACAACTATCAAATCTACTTTGAAGAAATCAACGCTGACGCTCGCACCCAGCTCAATCTTGAGACGGACCTGCGCAAAGCCCTGCACAATCAGGAGCTGTTTTTGTGCTACCAGCCCCAAGTAAATCTTAAGACCGGCGAGTGGATTGGCATGGAAGCTCTCATTCGCTGGCAGCACCCGACCCTGGGGCTCATTTCGCCCACAAAGTTTATTCCCATCGCCGAGGAAACTGGCCTCATTGAGCCGATTGGGCAGTGGGTGCTGCAAGCCGCCTGCAGCCAATACGCGCAGTGGCAGCAGGCTGGCATGCCGCCCCTACGACTAGCGGTAAACCTGTCAGCGCAGCAGTTTCATCGCTCTCGTCTGGTCCGCTCCGTCGTGAGAATTTTAGAAGCGACCCACTTTGACGCGCGACACCTGGAGCTAGAAGTCACAGAGAGCGCTGCCATGCAGGATGTCGGCTTCGCGATATCAGTGCTCCAAAAGCTCTCCCACGTCGGCATTCAAATTGCCATGGATGACTTTGGCACCGGCTACTCCTCGCTCAGCGTCCTCAAGCATTTTCCGCTGGACACCATCAAGATCGACCGCTCATTCGTTCAAGACCTAGTCGACAACCCCAATGACGCCGCGATCGCATCTACAATCATCGCCCTAGCCAAAGGCCTCAATTTCAAAGTACTCGCCGAAGGCATAGAGACCGCTGCCCAAATGTCCGCTCTTCAAGTCATGGGCTGTGACTACGCTCAAGGTTACTGGTTCAGCCGCCCGCTAACTGTCCAGCAAATCGACGAGCTACTGCTGAACAAAACCTTCGAGCAGCGCTCAGGCGTGGCCGTATCTCAGTAAGTCGGGGCTATCCGTGCGGCTATCCATCGACAGGCAGCGACAGGCAGCGTAGCCAACTGCTAGCAAGGCATATCGACTTCAGAAGCCTGCATGTCCCAGGGAACAACGGAGAAAAAGAACAGTGTAAAAGTCATAACCAAGCCAGTCGTCAAAAACTGCCAGGCGGGCTGATGGTGAAGAATGCCCATAGCAAAGGCGTGGACTAGGCTAGCCGCCGCGAATGAGTGCGATCGCATACCCACAGCCATCGTGCCGTAGCCCGCCGCGCACAGCGCCAACCAAAAGCGACACAGGTTTACCAAAATAAAGCTGACGCCACCAAAAATGCCGTAGGCCGTCACGACCATACCCGTGGCCATCAGCACGGCCCACAAAAAGATTACCCAGCGCAGCCGCTCCTGACTAGCCAGCTGCCAGGTCACACCCGCAGTGCTGGCAATACCCACGCCAGTCAGCGCAGCATCAATCACAGACTGAGTTGACCAGCTCAGCAGAGAAAATTGCCCCAGCGAAAAAATACACAGCGACAGCAGGCCCCAAATCACAAAAGCCTGATCGATCTCCGTAAAACAGATGTCTGAAATCGCAATCCTCCGATTGCGAAGATGCACTCTTACAAGTCCACCCAGATCTTGCATTCCCAACGACTCAGAAGTCTGAACCTGCGGGACATCACGTAAATCAAAAGAAGTCATACTGACGTTGATAAAGTCCTGAACAGCAGCCTTGCGGTCTTGTGCCTTAACGATTTTTCAGAATGCTACTGAATGTTATTTTTCAGATTGTTACTGAATATTAACAGATTATTAATTTAGTATAAGGTTCGGTGAACCGAAATCCTTCACAGGGCCGACCTTCGGTCTTATGCCCTCCGACGATCAAACGCCGAACGCCGTATCCTGACTGAGCTTTGCGCGTTAGGATAGTCCTCTGCTCTCCCGATTGGTCTAGATGTTCTCTTCTCAGCATGAGAAAGTTACGCTTTCAAGTCCCACACCGCCTGCCCTCGAATCTGAAGGGTTACGCAAAAGCTATGGCCAGCGTAAGCAGCGTTTTGAAGCGGTCAGTGGCGTATCGCTCAAGCTTGAGCCCGGTGAAGTGCTGGCATTTCTGGGTCCAAACGGCGCAGGCAAGACAACCACTATCAAAATGATTGCGGGGCTGATCCGCCCGGACGCTGGCTGGGTGAGAATTGCCGGGCTCAATCCGCACCGGCAGCCCGAGGCACTAAGCGGCATTGGCGCAGTTTTAGAAGGCAACCGAAATCTGTACTGGCGGCTGACGGCTCTAGAAAATTTAGAGTACTTTGGTGTTCTCAGAAAAATGCCCAGAAAAAGAGCCCGGTCGAGGGGCCTTGCCCTTTTGGACACCTTTGGTCTACTCGATAAGAAAAAGGAACCCGTTCAAAACCTGTCGCGGGGCATGCAGCAAAAAATTGCGATCGCAGTTGCCCTCATCCATGAGCCGCAGCTCCTACTGCTTGACGAACCCACCCTAGGCCTAGATGTAGAAGCTGGAGAAACCGTCAAAGCCATCGTCCGTCAGGTCGCAGCCTCTGGCTGTGCCATCTTGCTCACGACCCACCAGCTCAACGTCGCCGAAGCGCTTTCCGACCGAGTCGCCATCATCCGAGCAGGCCAAATCGTCACAGAGCAAAATACCCAGGACCTGATCCGACAGTTCTCCAGACGCGGTGCCTATCGCATTGAGTTTGAAGGTACGCTGTCTGCATCGCAGCGACAGGAAATTGTGGCATTGGGAGGGTCTGTGGGGGATCGCCACATTCACTTTCTGCCCCCCACGCTGCCACCCACACTTTTACCCAATGTGAACGATCAGGCCAATGTGAACGATCAGGGCAGACAACCTGACCGGTCTCCTGCAGCGCTAGCTGCCACAACGCTGTACAAAATTTTTCAAGTGTTAGACCCGCTGCCGCTGGTAGACGTCCGTCAAGACCGGGCCGACCTGACAGACGTTTTCCTCCAGGTCATTCAGCAAAAATAACGGATCAACGATGGTTGACTCACAAGATGATTGACTTACTGATTGGCGAATTTAAACGGACCTGGATCCAAACCCTGCGCTACCCGTCCGAAGTTATTGGCGGAGTGGTCATTCTCACGACGGTGTTTTACGGCATTTTTCTCAGTACGCAGTACATGGCAGGCTCATCTGATGTCTTCGGCGAACGGCTAGATACTGTCGTCGTGGGCTACGTGATCTGGTCTTTAGTGCTCTACATCGTCAACGACATTGCCACCAATCTGCAGATGGAAGCCAGTACTGGCACGCTAGAGCAAGTATTTCTATCACCCTTTGGTGCGCCCAGGGTATTTTTTGCACGGGCGATCGCTAGCCTGACGCTGCGATTTCTGCTCATTTTGCTGGTGCTAACCATCATCACCGCCATCACCGGTAGCCAGCTTTCCTTTCCACCTATTTTGCTGCTGCCGCTGAGTGCGCTGCTGATAGGCGCTTATGGATTGGCATTCCTCATCGGCGCATGCGCACTTGTCTTCAAAAAAGTGCAGCAGCTCTTGAGCTTGTTTCAGTTTCTGCTGTTCTTTTTGCTGGCAACACCTACCGAAAACTGGACAGGGCCAGCACGGGTCCTGGCAAACGTGCTGCCGATTCTACCCAGTACGGGCCTGCTCAGAGACGTGATGGCCAGAGAACAAAGCCTAGATTGGGGCATATGGGCGATCGCACTGACCAACAGCCTCATTTACTTTGCAATAGGCACCCTACTGTTCCGCTGGTCTGAAAACAAAGCCAAACGGCAGGGCTCTTTAGGACGTTACTAAGCGTTACTAAGCGCTACTGGGCGCTACTGAGCGCCACAACCGCATCAGGCCACAGCGTTAGCCCATGTCAAATACATTCACACCTGCATCAGATCATCGAGTTCCGAATAGTCGGGTAGCGTCGTATCAATCTGCTTTCCCTTCCGAATGACCACGCGATCGCTCCGCCCTCTCGCCATCAGCTCATTAAAGCTACGCGCCTTAAACACCACCAAGTCTGCCGAGCGACCAACGCCAATCTCACCCACCTCAGATAGGCCCATCATCTCAGCGGGCGTTCGGGTAATCGCTGGGGGCCAGTCGCCAATGGGATGGTCCAGCTGGGCAATACGAACGGACTGGGTGAATACTTCAAGCCCGTCATGGTCACCGTAGGCGTAGAAAGGATCGCGGCAGTTGTCGGAGGCGATCGCACATTTCACACCCGCCTGCTTTAACTCCTTTAAAAGCGTCACCCCTCGGTACCGAGGCGTTCTGTTTTGCGGCTGATTGGCCTGCTGAGATACGATGCGATCCTGCAGATACAGATTGCACATTGGCAAGCTCACAACCGACAGGCCAGCCGCCTTCACAGCAGCCAGCGTCTTCTCCACATCGCCGGCAGACTGTACCGACAGGCTACAGCAGTGCCCGCAGGTAATGCGCCCCTCAAACCCATGACGAATTGCCGCTTCAGCCACCAGACGCAGCGCGATATCCCCAGGCTCTAAGCTTTCATCCGTATGAAAATCCAGATCCAAGCCCCTTTTCTGAGCCAGCTCAAATACCCGATCAATCTGCCGCACAATATCGGCATTCATAAAAGCCACACCGCCTAGCACACCGCCCGATTGGGCCACCAAATCGGCAAGCCGCTCACCCTTCGCACCCAAAAAATAATCTAGCGTCACCAAGCAAACCGCCTGCAGCTGAATCTTGTCAGACCACTCCTGCCGTAGCTGGCGAAACACCCCGAAGCTCACGTCAGCCTGGGCATCAAAAGCATCCAGATGCGTTCGAATCGCCTGAGTGCCATGGGCATAGCTACACTTCAGTCCAAACGTCGCCCGCCGGTACACATCTTCCGCCTGCCAGCGTAGGGTACTGTCTTGCTGCACCGTCTCCAGCGCCGACATAAAGGTGCCATCCGGATTGGGACTGCGCGGCCAGATATGCCCCTTATCCAAATGGGTATGCATATCGACAAAGCAAGGCCAAACCAACCCTCCCTGCAGGTTGACAAAAGGGATGTCCTGCTCCTCACCAGCACCCCCATCCACTGGTTGAATACGAGCGATGATATCACCCTGAATTTCAATATCCACGGCCAAGATCTCTTGGCCGTGCAAACCTTGCTGAAACCGTGGGTCTCCTGTCCATGAGCTAGATACGTCAGTCAAGAGCGACCGCGGCACCCGGCCACCTCGCAGCCAGTAGCGATCGCTCCTCGGAATCTGTAAAAAAGACCGCATCAATACTTACCAAACAAACACAAAAATAAACACAAAAATCTAAAGGCACCAAGCGTCAGCGCATAGCTGCCAGAAAAGCTACCAGGCAGTCATAAACGACGCCCATACACCTATCAGTACACCTATCAGACAACAACGACTAAGCAACTACTGGGCAGCTTTCTCAACCCACTCAACCACCTGATTGCCTAGGCGCACACCGTCTAACCGATCAATCTCCCGGATTCCCGTCGGGCTCGTCACATTTACCTCAGTCAAGTAGTCGCCAATAATGTCAATACCTACAAAAATCAGCCCATCTCTTTGCAGCGTTGGCCCTACCTGCTGGCAAATTTCCAAGTCGCGCGCCGTCAGCTCGGTTTTGTCGCTCCGACCGCCAACCGCCATATTGCCGCGAAATTCTTTACCCGTCGGGACCCGGTTCACCGCACCTATCGGCTTCCCATCAAGCAAAATCACCCGCTTGTCACCCGCCTTGGCAGCTGGCAAATAAGCCTGCACCATCACCGGCTCCTTGCCCTGCTGAGTGCTCACTTCCACAATGGAGTTGAAATTGCGATCGCTCCCCTCCAAAAACAAAATACCTTCCCCGGCCTTGCCGCCCAGAGGCTTCAGCACACCAGCCCCCCAGCGCTCCACCGCCGCCCGAATCACCTGCTTATCCGCACTTACGATGGTGTCTGGAATCGCCCGAACAAACTGCAAGGCGTACATCTTTTCATTGGCAGCTCGCAACCCCCAAGGAGAATTAATCACCCGCGTCTTATCGGCATTGATGTAGTCAAGAATGTAAGTCACATATAAATACGGCACGGTAACCGGTGGGTCCTTGCGCATGAACACCGCATCCATGTCCTCAAGCGGTCGCCATCTGCACTCGCCAAGGCTGTACCAGTCAGGTTCGCTCACCCAGCGATCGCCCGCCTGCACTACAGGCTTCATCGTCATCGGCTGCAGCCAACCATAGGCCTGGCTCTCAATCACACCCAGCCGGTCCGCCTGCGTGACAAACACCTCATGACCGAGCAGCTGCGCCGATTCCATCATTGCCACACTCGTGTCGTGGCCCGGATCTAGCCGCTCAATCGGATCAATGATGAAAGCTAACTTCAAAAGAACACTCCTAATGCTAAGGGGTATATTTTCTGTCTTAAGTCCTTATGCCTAAATCTTTTCTAACAATACGCCCCAGCAACAAGAAGCACAGACTATTCTGTAGGCGTATTCAGAACATTACTGCCATAAAACAACCTGCCGTAAACGCAAATTGGGTCAAAAGAAGCTGAGACCGCCAACCGGTGGGACCCGCACTTCCGCTTAAGCCTAGGGGCTGTGCCAATTCAAATTGGGTACCATCACTGATTCGCGGCTCTCTTCGAACTCACTAAGGTTGGCAGTAGTGAGGGTGAGAGGAGACAGCGTATGTTCAGCAAGGTTATGCAGGCAACAACCATCACGCTGGCGCTTTATGTTTTGCTAGGGCTCAATACACTACAGCCAAGAGCAGAAAGTGCTGTAGAGCCAGCTGAAGTTATCATTGCACTTAAGCAGGCTCTTACGCGCCGCTAGCCCAGTCAGCTAGCCCAGTCAATAAGTCGACACCATGCAGAGTTAACACTGGCAAAAGCTGCGCTGGCAAAGGCTGCACTGGCAAAAACGCTTGCTGCCAGTCAGGAATTAAGGCTATTTAAGTTTGCGACAAGCAAAAGGCCCACACAGTTTTTTCTGTGTAGGCCTTTTCTTGCAGTCCAAATCAGAAACTCCTCTCTGCATGGGCAAGCCCGTTCATAGCGGAATGAATCGCGCTCGTTTCTGTATATTTGCCAACAGATAGATTTGCAGACAGATAGATTTGAGCCTGCAGATCAAGCAGATAGCGCAGGTACAAAGCTCGGCGCATAGGCTTCCAGCACCCGACCAGTATCAGCGCATAACACCATCAAATAGTCGCAGCATGGACACTGCGTTCGAACCTGCGACACATCAGCTAGATAGTACCGTTCAGCCCCACTCCCACAGGTCGGACAGTGAACCCTCTGCACAGTTGTGGGTGTAGATGTTGGTGCGGATATTGGTGTAGATAGTTTTTTGGCATCTTTTCGTGAAACGGATGCAAAAAGAGAGTGAGCTGCAGCGTCCATAACCTTCATATTCTTTAAAATACCGATGACATAACTCAAAACTTATAGATGTAGGTGCTCTCTTTTTGTCACAACAAGGCGAGTAAAACTTGCGCCACCGACATCTATCAGATTCTTCGGTCATTATGACAATTCATCGACAAACTCGCCAAGGGGTCAAAGGACAGATAAAATCCGGGGATCGCCTACCAAAAGAACGATCCCCGGATCAATGAAACCCTTATCGCGGGAAGATTAGGTAGGTATTCATGCCTCGTTTTGACAGACAAGTCGCGCAAAATCAGGCATCCAAATCAACAATAAATAAAGGTTTACTTTATATTTTTGGTCAGCTTAACTTCACTGATTGAAATTTATCTTAATGACGAAATATGTATAAACTTTTCAACATTTTTTGACTCCGAACTAAGCCCGAAAAACTGTATTCAAAGTAACTATTTGATGATGACGTACGTCACAAATAGAAACCCCCAGAAAGTTATGGCAGAGGGCTAAATGCATTAAGGCCTTTGCTAAGCAGTCAGCTCTACAGAGCCGGGGTTGCGACAGAGCCAAGGTTGCAACAGTACCGGGTTCGGCCAGCCTATTGCAGATTGCCATATTTTAGGAAACCGTTTCTGAAACGACCTTTTGTACCTTTTCGAGAGATTCCTCTACAGCAGCAGAGGGATGAAAATACTCGTATATTTGCTGGGCAAGCTGCGGACCGATGCCATCTACCGTTGTTAGCTGCTTCGGCGAGGCTTCGCGAATGTAGTCGATAGAGCGAAAGTTCGCCAGCAGCTGCTTACGGCGATGATGACCCAGGCCAGGAATGTCTTCCAGCCGCGATCGCCGCATCCTATCGGTCCGCTTCTTACGGTGGAAGCTCACGGCAAAGCGGTGAGCTTCATCTCTCAGACGGCGAAGCAGCATAATCCCCGGCTGGTCAGCTTCCGTATCGAGGGGCTGCTTTTCACCTGGCAGAAAAACCTCTTCACGCCGCTTTGCCAGGCTCACCACCCGCAGCTCACTCAGCAAGTTCATATCTTCTAACTCAGCCACTACAGCAGACAGCTGCCCCTTACCACCATCGATCATCACCAGATCTGGCCAGTCTGGGTTGCCCACTCGCTGCTTGCTAGGGTCTTCCGCATAGCGACGGAACCGCCGCCGGATAACTTCTGCCATGCTGGCAAAGTCGTCAGAATGTCCACTCGTCACCGTCGGATTTTTAATCTTATAGGTGCGGTAGTGCTGCTTGGCAGGCAATCCATCGACAAAGACAACCTGGGAAGCAACGGCATCAGACCCTTGAATGTGGGAAATGTCGTAGCCCTCAATCCGCTTAGGCGGCCCCGGCAAGTCTGCGAGTTCGGCCAGGTCTTGCATCGCCTGATTGTTTCTATCTGCGAAGCGCTGCGTGCGCGCCAGCTCGTACTGAGCATTCCGCTCGACCATCTCTATCAGTTCGGCCTTGACCTGCCTCTGTGGAACTTCGACAGTGACCTTGCGCCCCTTCTGAGCTGTCAAAAATTGACAGAGCATATCGCCTTCAGGCAGCGGATGCTGAGAGAGAATTTCCGTTGGAATTTCAACCGGATCAACCAGCTGATAGTGCTCCTCTAATACCCTTTGCAAGATTTCGCCCGGCGTACCAGACTCCGTATCTGCGACAAAGCCCAAGCGTCCGACCAAGCGGCCTGCTCTAATTTGAAACAGCTGAATGCAGGCATGCTGATCGTCTGCTGAAAGGGCGATCGCATCTCTAGAAACCGTACTCTCGGGTAGCGCGACCTTTTGATGCGCACCCAGCGTTTCCAGTCCTTTGAGCTGGTCGCGAATAATTGCCGCCTTCTCAAAATCTAGATCCTCAGCCGCCTTCTCCATCTTGGCAGTGAGCATGTCTACCAGTTCATGCGATCGCCCCTGAAAGACCATCGCCACCCGCTGCACAATCTTGTGATACTCCTCCGGGGTGATCAGTTGTTGGCACACACCAGGGCACTGCCCAATGTCGTAGTTAAGACAAGGGCGATCTTTGAACAGCGGCTGCCTTCTTTGGCGCAGTGGAAAAATTCGCTTGGCAATCTGCAGCGTTCTGCGTAAGAGCCCCGTATCGACATAGGGGCCGTAATAGCGATTTTTGGCATTTTTCCGGCGCTTGCGGGTGATAAAAATGCGCGGATAGTCTTCAGACCAAGTAATGCACAGGTAAGGATATTTTTTGTCATCTTTGAGCAGCACGTTGAAATGGGGCTGGTGCTGCTTGATCAAGTTGGCCTCTAGGGCCAGTGCCTCCGCCTCCGTATCGGTCACAATGAATTCAATGTCGACCACCTTGCGCACCATGTTCGCAATGCGCGGTGTATGATGGTGCGCCCCGTCTCGAAAGTAAGAGCGCACGCGATTACGCAAACTTTTGGACTTGCCAATGTAGAGAATTTGGTCAGTCTCATCCTTCATGAAATACACCCCGGGTTCCTGAGGGATTTCCTTAAGCCGAATCTCTAAGCGTTCGGGGGCTTGCAGAAGGGTTTTAGCAGCAGTAGACACGTATACCAGAAGCCCAAAAGAGGTCACATGACATTCTAAAGGGTGTCATTCAAATGTGCTGCCATCTTAAGAAAAATGGCACGAAAGACAGATAATGCAGGAGCTTCAAAAAGGCTTTAAGGCACTCAACAAAAGCACAGCGATACATTTCTAACATGCCAAAAGCAAGAGCTTACAATGCCTACCTCGCTCAAGCTGGCTTCAAGAAGCAGACCTCAAACAAGAAGATTCCGTAGGTCAGTTGCCACTGTTCCCGTACATGAAGGATTATCTTGAGTATAAGTTAATACCAGATCTCACTCCTCTTACTGAACAACGTGAACACCCAAGAATTTGAAAGTCAGTATCAAGAATCCGTCAGTAAAATTCTCAATGAACTCCAGTCAATGGCGATCATCTCGAACCGGCTGGAGTCCACCATCGTAGAAGTGGGGACCTCTGTGCAGCATCTCAACCAAATGGTTGAAGACTTCCTCAAGCAGCAAAAAAACGACACATCAACATCTGACCGCCCGCTGGGGTAGTCTTTGCTGCTCAGCCGTCTGGCTCAGCCATCGCCGACATATTCATCCGAATCACCCATCTAGGTCACTCGCCTCAATCAGCTGCGCAACGGCAGTGCTCAAGTCGCTCGGCAAAACGGGCTTGGTTAGGTACGCATCGGCGCCTAGCTGAAGCGCCTTTTGTCGGTCGCTAGCGAGCGTATAACCGCTGACCACTAAGATGGCAAGAGGCTGCAATTCCGGGCGCGATCGCAGCTGAGCAATCACGCTAAACCCATTCCCAAACGGCATTTTCAGATTCAAAATCAGCACATCTGGCTGGAAGCGCTCTAGCGCCTCAAAAATTTTCTGCTCGTTGGCCAGCGGAAACACGCTGTAGCCACACTGCTCCAGATAATCGGCAAACAAAATGCGATTGCTGGTGTCGTTCTCTAAAATCAGAACCCGCCCCGGTCGCGCGCGTGCAGCAGAAGTCATATTTTTGGGCGTAGCGTCGTCCTACATCAGCGTAAACATACGACCCGGCTTTTTGAGACAGTCATAGGTCAGATGTCTGTCATGCACAGCCAACGTCGGATTTGCACACTCGGCCGGCAGGCATAGCCTACGACGGCTACAAGCCACTGAGCCGACAAAAACTAAGAGCCTTAGTGATCAAAGGTTTGTGCAAAGCTAATTGGCCTCTAGCAAGTATCCTCAGCAACTCTTCAAAAGCTATAGCTCACTCAGCCCGGTTCAGTTGCCTGTATCTCAGTTGCCTATATCTCAGTTGCCTATATCTCAGTTGCCTATATTATGTGCGCTTGCACCCATAAAGGCACATACTCAAATCACATAGTCGTGCCCATTACCTATGGTCATTCAGAGAAAAGCTTACACAGCGATACTCACCGCCGCTCGTTCGCGTTCAGCGACCACAAACTTACCAATCTGTGCGATCGCCGCTGCTATCACCTCAGGCGGCTGCACTAGGGCAAAGCGAACATATCCCTCCCCCGATGGACCAAAGCCACGCCCCGGCGAAAGCGCAACGCCGGTCTCAGCCACCAAAGCCGTACAAAAATCAATAGACCTATTCGTCCAGCCGTAGGGCAACTCTTCAGGCAGCTTGGCCCAAATATACATGGTTGCATCGGGCGTTGGCACTGGCCAGCCAATCGCCTGTAGCGCTGACACCGCTGCATTACGCCTGCGTGCAAAGGTTCCAACCATATGGCTCACACAGTCTTGCGGTCCGGTGAGCGCTGTGATCGCCCCCCGCAAAATCCCCCGATACTGATTAAAATCCACCGTTGCCTTTACCTGACGCAGCGCCTTAATCAGCCGGGCATTGCCAATGGCATACCCCACCCGGAAGCCGCCCATGTTGTAAGACTTTGACAGGGTAAAAAACTCAATCGACACAGATCTATCAGGATCAGCCTGCAGCACAGACGGCACAGGACGCCCTGAAAAATACAGATCCGCGTAGGGAAAATCGTGTACCAGCACCAAGCCATGCCGTTGGCAGAAGGCGACTGCTTCTTGGAAAAAGGCCAACGGCGCACAGGCTGTCGTTGGATTGTGCGGATAGCTCAGCACCATCATGCGAGCTTTGGCCAGCACCGATTCAGGAATGTCAGCCAGCACCGGCAGAAAATCGTTCTCAGCCAACATGGGCATCGGATAGAGTGACGCCCCAGCCAAGTACACACCGCCCGCATGGGAGGGATAGCCCGGATCTAGCAGCAGCGCCACATCTCCCGGATTCAGGACCGCCAGCGGCAGATGGGCCGTTCCCTCCTGTGAGCCAATTAACGGCAAAACCTCGGTATCAGGATCCACGGCGAGGCCAAATTTTTGCTCGTACCAGCTGGCCACAGCCACGCGAAAGTCGCGGGTACTGTTGAAGAGCGCATAGCCGTGAGTCTCTGGGTCTTTTAGGGCAGTTGCGATCGCGCTCAGCACATGCTCAGGCGTCGGCAAATCAGATGAGCCCAAGGATAAATCCACAATCGTCCGACCAGCGCGAATCGCCTTCGTCTTAGCGCTATCCATATCCGCGAAGACATTGGTCTGAAGAGGAGCGAGGCGATCGGCAATTTGCATAATCAAAAGAAGCGGCTAACTACAGGCTATCTAGCTCAGACTTTAGCGCTTCTAGTTCAGCATCTACAGCGGCATCTTTGGGTTCCGCGACAGGCGTGTCCGCAGCAGGTAGAGCTTCCTGAGTCGGCGCAGCCCCGCCCAGCATCTGGGCCTTCATGGCTTCTAGCTCGTAGTCCACATCGCTACCCGCTTCCAAAGAAGCAAACTGACTTTCCAAATCAGCGCCTGCTAGCTCAGCAGCGGCCTGCCCGCTTGCTTCCATTTGCAGCACCTTTTCCTCCATCCGCTCAAAGGCGCTCATCGCACTGCTGGTGCCTAGCGTACCCACGCTTTTTTGCAGCTGCTCGTTGGCTTTGGCAGCGCTGGCACGAGCCTTCAGCATGTCTTTCTTGGTCTTCGCCTCAGAAATTTTGCTCTCTAGGGCAATCAGCTGACGCTTGAGGGTATCGACAGAAGCAGACTGCTGCTCAAGCTGCCCTTTTAGGCCAGCTGCCGTTTCGGAGTAAGTCTTCTTGCGAACGAGGGCTTCACGGGCGAGATCTTCTTCACCTTTTTGCAGGGCAAGCTGGGCGCGTTGCTGCCAGGTTGTCGCGGCAGACTGGGCCTTGTCGGCCTGCTGCTGAACCCGCTTTTGTGAGGCGATCGCTTTGGCCACAGCTTGACGCATCTGCACGAGGTCTTCCTGCATGTCGATAATGGCCTGATCCAGAATTTTTTCAGGATCTTCAGCAGAGCTCACCGCTGCGTTGAGGTTAGAGCGCACTACCCGGCTAACGCGATCAAACAGTCCCATGTCGTTTTTTTCCTCAGTTCTTCTGCGAGTGTATGGATGAAGTGTCCTTCGCTTATCAAAAGATACCTTAGAAAATTAGGAATTTCCTGATTCTTTTATCTAAAGTTTTCTCTTGATTTTTAGCTGAGCACAGGTGTCTAATCTGCACACCTATGCTCTGTATGCGGGCTGTGCACAAGCTGCATGCAGGCTGCATACACAGGTTGCCCGGCAGTCGGGGTTAAGAAGCAGGAGAGACGGGTGGCGGGGGAGTGCGCTCAGCTGGAATTTCTGGAATTGGCGCTATCTTTGATTTCAAAGCAGAATAGGCCACGCCTGCTTTGTGCGCAGCAACCATGCCAATCGCTTCTAGATAGGTATCGACTGCGATCGCAGAAATTCCCAAATCAGTCGGCGTCACGGCCATAGTCGTTGTATTTTCCCTAACCGCGATTACCTGAGTTGCGCTCTGGGCCAAACTCATCACTGCGCCCCCACCAAACGCTGTAGCAGGAACAATCACCACATCCACATCCCGAGCCGTTATCAGTCCTGACGCAACAGAAGATGCCATCGACTTTTTTTCGGCCTCCACGGCGGCAAAGTCGACAAACTGAGGTGCCCGGCTCAACCCTGCCAGCACACAGGAGAGAAACGTGTAGCCAATCTCTTCGGCTGCCGACCGGGGAGAGATTTGAGGGTCTAGCGGCAGCGGCGAAAGGGCCGGGGCGTGGGCACAAGGCAGCTTGAAGGTGCGTACCACAAGGTGGCTGATCACGGCTTCTGCGCCCGCTAGCGGATCGACGCCTTGCCCCTGTCTGTAGGCATCTAGCGCGGCTGATCCCTCATCGTCGGGGAAGCGTGCAATGACGGCAACTGCCCGTACGCCCGCTTCTATAATTAGCCGTTCTGCCGCCCGCAGCAAGCTACCCGGATTCTCCAGCGTTCCCCAGGAGGCTCCAGATTTGGCCGTTTTGAGCGTTACACCCAAGGGTGCATCGGTAGAGATGTGCGATCGCACATCTAGTCCCAAGGTGGCACGGGCCGCATCCGCAGCCTGCAAATGCCGCCAGCGCAGCTCATCTTCCACTGCCTGATCGATCACAATACCGATCGGATTTTGATGTACAGGATTCAGACCCCAGCGCCCCGCCGCGAACTGGTCAAGGCCATAGCCTTCAACGTAGTAGGCATTGTCCATCGGCCAGTAAAGCTGCGCCCCATTCATCACGTTGGGATGGGTAATCAGCCGGTCGGTCACTGCAGCCAGCGCCCGCGCAACGGGAAGCGCATCGCCAGCATAGCCGCCCATAGCAGCGCCAACGCCCGTCGGAACAATCAATACAGTGGTCTGCAAAGCAGCAGCAGATGCATTCAAAGCCAAAAGCCATTCAAAGGTATCAGTAAAAGCAGAAATCAGGAAAAAGCTAATCAGCTTGGGCTGCAAACGCTTATCTACGAAGTCAATTTACGAAATTGAAGTCACAACAGCTTCTACATAGGCCGTTTGGGTCGCTTCGTCTACACGGGTGATTGCCCAGCGCAGAGGGGCGCCGTAGGCAGCGAGTTCAGCTTCGATGTGCGATCGCAGTTCATCAGAGCGCATTAGGGCAGGTTTTGGTAAGGCTGATGTTGGTTTTCCGTGGGGCGATCGCACAGACACCTGTAGCATCACTAGCTGAGTTTGCATCGCAACTTCATCCGGGCTGACCAAACTGGCGAGCATACACCTCATCTTCCTTCTCAGTTTCTAGCCTAAGGTCAGAAGTCGCATAGGCAACACAGAGCAGCGCGTAGCCGTCGGCCTGCAGCTCCGGGCTCACCCCCATACCATCTTCCTGATTCACCGTGCCCTCAGTCACCCGCGCTGCACAGGTCGTACAAACCCCAGCACTGCAAGAAAAAGGCAGTTCTAGTCCGGTCGCCTGAATGGCGTCCAAAATAGGCTGGTCATCAGGTATCTCAACCGTATGAACCGTACCTTGATGAAGCACTTCAGCTTTAAACGTTTTTCCCATATCGCTTATCAAATTGTGTTCGAACTGCCGAGCTTTCTTGAGGCAAAGCCTTAAAGCATCCATCTCCAGACATAGCTTCCAGAAATTAGCCTCAAAACAGTCTCTAACTAAAACAGTATCGAAAAACACCTTAACTAGCCCGCAGCCAAATAGCTAGAGACTCGTCAGCATCTGCCGATGTCTGTTTAGAAGGCCTAGGAGGCAGCGGTCTCTGGGAAGGCACGCTCAAATTCCTCTAGCAAGTCATCCATTTCCTCTAGCGCCTGATTGATATCAATCCGCAGCGTGCCAATCCCCGGCTGCTCCAAAAGCTTCAACAAAGACTGGCGTTTCGAGCGAATCAGCTCAATTCGAGTTTGAAGGGCTGCAAATTCCATATCGAAGGGGTCTCCCAGATGAGTTACATTTCTTTATAGATTGATTACATAACAGGATAAGCAAATACGGGGCTAATCGCATCAGCCCTGTTAGGCAAGCTTAATGGTGAGGGCTCGCTTTTGAACCCTTACGGCTAGTGGCCAATGCTTTGATCCACGCTGACCCTACCGCTCTTTCGGAACATCCTATGCGTAAGATTCCCCTTGGTACCGTCCTTCTCGTTGTTGGGGTGTTACTAACCGCCGTTGGCTTTGTTGCCTACGCCCAAGAAAATGCCACCCTCAACCTAGTCGGCTTCTTCTACGGCGTGCCTATTTTGCTGGGGGGACTTGCCCTACGGGCTGCAGAGCTAGAGCCTGTGCCCTACACAAAGCCAACTAGCGAAACGGTCGTAGCCCTACGAGAACAGGCCACCCAAACCCAGACCCAAGTCCGCAAAGATGTCACCCGATACCGCTACGGGCAGGAAGCCCACCTAGATGAAACCCTAGAGCGCCTCGGCCTCAGCCCCAATGACACCCAGCGCCCTGTGCTCTCAGGCCTCCACGAAGAGCAGCGTGACGGTGCTTACACCCTGGTGTTGGAGTTTGACTCGCCCTACGTCTCCTTCGAAAAATGGCAGGAAAAGCAGCCAAAAATAGAAAGCTTTTTTGGCCCTGGGATTACCGCAGAAGTTAGTCAAGAAGGAGAGAAAAAAGTCGCTGTCGCCATGAAAGCAGTGGTTGCGTAGGCAAACATTGCCCAAGCCTTACTAAATCGGCTATTTCCTAGAGCATACCTGAAATTTAGACTATTTTTCTAGCCTAACGGCGTACCACTGTACCGCTTCACCCGGTGCAATATCGAATTCGCAATGGGTTTCCATCAAATATTTGGCCTGCGCTTCGGCGGAGGTCATTTTTTGTAGTTCACGGGGTAGCTCGCCCTCGTAGTCCGCTAGCAGCACCTTTAGCTTCTCAATCAGTTCGGGCGGCGTCATAAACGTCTCAACTGCATCGGGTGTGAGGAATACGTACATCTCCTCGCTATACATCATGGAATCGGCCATAGCGGAACCTCCTGAATAGCTTTGCTCTGTATTTTGCTGTGTGTGCAGCGTAGCTAATGGGTCGGACAAACAAATCAAACAATTGGTGCAGAATGATATCGATTTCTTGAGTAGCGAACCCCTTCAGAGGGCTCGGTGCTAGAATTTTGATACATACACCGAAATCCCGACCGGGTTACCGGTCTTTACGTTGCATTAATTTCATTTTCTCAAGGAATTTCATTGCAGAATTCCCTGAAGAGAAATTTCCAGCCTACTACGCTCCTCCGTTCAAATCCTCCTAAATCCCCATGGTTCAAACGCCCATCAGACCTGCTGAAAAGAAAGTTTCTAAACTCGAAGGCATCAAAGAGCGCAGTCAATTTCTGCGGGAACCCGTGGCGACTGAGCTAAAGCAAGACACCACCCACTTTACTGAAGCGGGCATCCAAATCTTAAAATTTCACGGGTCCTACCAGCAGGACAACCGCGACAATCGCGTCCGAGGCCAAGAAAAGGACTACTCCATGATGCTCCGCCTCCGCAATCCCGGTGGCTACATCCCCCCAGAGCTATATCTCACCCTCGACGACATCTCCAATAAATACGGCAATGGCACGCTACGGGCCACCACCCGCCAGGCCTTCCAGCTCCACGGCATCCTCAAGAAAAATCTTAAGGCCACCCTTGCCGACATCATCAAAAGCATGGGCTCTACGCTAGGCGCATGTGGCGACCTGAGCCGCAACGTGATGGCTCCACCGGCCCCCTACACAGACAAGCCAGAGTACATACTAGCTCGCAAATACGCGACCAACATCGCAGACTTACTCACCCCTCAAACGCCTGCTTATTATGAAGTCTGGCTAGATGGCGAAAAAGTCGTCACCACAGAAGAAGACCCCGAGGTAGTGGCCGCTCGCAAAGGTGGCCGGGTCAGCACCGACTTCGAGACCTCCATCGAGCCGATTTACAATACCTACTACCTCCCCCGCAAGTTTAAGTGCGCAGTCACAGTCCCCGGTGACAACTCCGTCGATGCCTACACGCAAGACATTACCTTCGTAGTCATTACCGATGAGAGCGGAGAACTGCAAGGCTTCAATATTCTGGCTGGCGGCGGGATGGGCCGCACCCACAACAAAACAGAAACCTTTGCAAGGATAGCTGACCCCATCGGCTACGTAGACAAAGACGACGTGTACGACCTCGCAAAGGCCATTGTCTTCACCCAGAGAGACTACGGTGAGCGGTTCAACCGTCGCTTAGCTCGCATGAAATATCTGGTTCATCGATGGGGACTGCCCAAATTTATTGCTGAGGTTGAAAAGCGATTTGGCAAATCTATAGAGCCTTACCGAGAGCTGCCCGCATGGAAATTCGAAGACTACTTGGGCTGGCACGAACAGGGAGACGGCAAGCTGTTCGTTGGGGTACATGTACGCAATGGCCGGGTACACAACCAGGGCAAATTGCGAAATAAATCGGCCCTTAGGGAAATCGTCGAAACCTTCAACGTGCCGATGCGCGTCACACCCAATCAAAGCGTTGTTCTCTTCGATATCGCTCCGCAAGACAAAGCCGCCATCCAGGCCATCTTAGACCGCGATGGCGTCACTCCCGATAGCAAGGTCGATTCGCTGGAGCGCTATGCGATGGCCTGCCCTGCCCTGCCCACCTGTGGCCTGGCAGTTACCGAATCGGAGCGAATTATTCCCAGCTTTTTAATGCGGATACGCAAGCTGCTGAACAGGCTAGGGCTCAAAGATGAAACCTTCGTAACCCGTATGACTGGCTGCCCAAACGGCTGCGCGCGGCCCTACATGGCAGAGCTAGGCTTCGTGGGCCAAGCGCCGCAGAGCTATCAGCTATGGCTTGGGGGCTCTCCCAACCAAACCAGACTAGCGCGTCCATACATGGATAAGCTGCATGAGAACGATTTGGAAAAAGCACTCGAACCGCTGTTTGCCTGCTTCAAGCAAAACAGACAGGACGGAGAGAGCTTTGGTGATTTTTGCGATCGCTACACCTTTGAAGCCCTGCGCACCTTTAGCGAAACCTACCAGCCCGTCAAAGCAGCAGGCTCTGGTCGTCGCCGCAACCGAGTTGGCATGACCGATGAACTCTTCGCCAAGCTCAAAGCCAAGGCAGCCACTGAAGGCGTGAGCCTAGCAGACGCCCTAGAATCTGCCATTGGCGACAGACTCGGTTGAGCTTAAGCGAGCGTATATGACCAACACAGCCATCAGCCGCCGTACAGCCGGGACTTGTACGGCGACTACTTTAGGGGCTATTTTCTAGCAAACTGCAAAGAAGTTTTTGGCAGGCTGCACAGAAAACCATGATTGAAGAATGGCCTTATTCCGCTTGCCTTATCTGAGGAAAGACGCAGCTTTTCCACAAAAAGATAAACAAAGTTGCTGAGCGCCATACATCTCCACCCTCAGCAAATCCACCGCTGGCTAGATTTAGTTTTTTTGAATCAACCGTAAGTTGAACACCTGTGTAAAGGCTTAGAAAATATGGGTGGGATTAAAGATAAGGTTGTTATTGTTACGGGCGCTAGCAGTGGCCTAGGTGAAGCAACCGTTCGCCGACTGGCGAATCAGGGTGCGAAGGTCATGCTGGCAGCCAGACGAGAAGAGCGCTTACAAAACATTATCGCGGACCTTAAAAAGTCGGGTAGCCAAGTAAGCTATCAGACTACGGATGTCAGCAACCGAAGTGAAGTTGAAACGCTGGCAAAGGCCACCCAGGACGCTTACGGTCGAATAGATGTGTTGGTAAATAATGCGGGTCTCATGCCACTATCGCCGCTGTCTGCGCTGAAGATAGATGAATGGGACACCATGGTCGATGTGAATATCAAGGGTCTGCTGTACGGTGTGGCGGCTGTGATGCCGGTTATGCAAGACCAAGGCTCTGGCCATATTGTTAATATTTCCTCTGTGGCGGGGCATACGGTATTTCCCTCTGGAGTGGTTTACTGCGCTACCAAGTTTGCAGTGAAAGCAATTTCGGAAGGGATCCGCTTAGAATCTGATGGGGTGATTCGCTCGACAAATATCTCACCGGGCGCAGTAGAGACTGAACTCACCAGCACGATTTCCCATGAGGAAAGTGCGAAGAGTGCCAATCAGCTATACGACGTCGCCATAGGTGCAGACGCGATCGCCCGCGCAATTGCCTACGCCATAGAACAACCCGGCGATGTTGACATAAACGAAATGATTATCCGACCTACAAAGCAAAAAATGTAGCGCTGTTCTGCCCACAATAACGATAGACAAGAACAATTTGGCAGCAGAACAAAAAACAACAAAACAGCGCAGACATAGCAAAGCACAGATGGATCCACACTTTGTCTGGGTGTGCTGAATCTGCGCTTGAAGCAGAAGGCGCTCAAACGTAACTCAAAAAGGCTATCTGGCAGTCTGATATATGATCATTGGGAGATGCTTGCTTTGAGCCTCTCCTGATTTTTTATACCAAAAAGCTATCTGTGAAGTTTAAAAGTACACCGAACCGCTGCATTCAGCACGACGGAGAAGAGCTTTGGATCAGCCGAAGCGTGACCGTATTGCCTGTTCTCTTTTTTGAGCGCCATAGCAAAAAATACGTGCCCCTAGGAGAAAGGGGCGCAGACCTACCTGATGCCGTTGGCATGTGGGGATTACCCGGCGGCTACTTGGACTTTGATGAGACAGCCACCCAGGCAGTCTACCGTGAAGTATGGGAAGAACTTGGACTAGACATTCCCCAGCTGCTAAACGACTTTCGCTTTGAAGGGAACTTAGAGCAGCCCTACGAAGTGTATAGCCAGCCCCTGAGGCGTCAAAATGTCACCCTCAAATACGCATTAATGTTCCACTTGGGAGAAGCGGACCTACCCAAGCTAGAGCCTCAGGTCTCCCAGGGAGAAGTTGTAAAGGCAAAATGGTTTGAAGTCGACAGAGCCCTAGCAATGAAACTCGCCTTCAATCACCATGAGGTTATGGCAGACTGTCTGGAAAAATATTTTGGCTAGTTCGTGTCTCCCTTAGCACCCCCGTAGTCTTTCTATTGCCTCAACCTCTGGGCCTTATTCTTCTTCAGTCTCAGCTTCATTTACCATTGCCACCGCCTCTGGATCGGCGGGCGCAGCGGTACTCGCGCCTTCACCTGCGGCATCGGCCACCGTCTCCACGACTTCAGCCTCAGCCGCCTCAGATATGTCAGTAGCCTCTTCGGGCACTGCAGCTTCCGGCGTTTCTTCTGCCGCCGCAGCTTCTCCAACCTCGGCCTCAGCAACCGCTTCAGCAGGCTCTGGTTCAGATGATTCTAGTTCTGTAGGTGCAGGCTCAGCTTGCTTCTTAGGTTCTACAATCACGGTCTGCGCAGACTTGCTGGCCTTTTTCGATACCTTCTCAGTAGGCGCCACCTCTGGAATATCAAATTCAGCAATCCAGTCTTTCTTCAAGCTAAGGGTGCGAATCGTTCCAGCATCCAGGTCTTGCTTGTTGTTCGCTTTTGAAAGTGTCGCAATTTTTTCGCCAAGGGCGGTGCCAACTTTCTCTACAGCTGCTGCTGAGTCAAAAGGTGCGATCGCAATCTGCTTGACCAAGATGCCCAGCTCCTTATTACCGCTGCGGGTGCCGGTCTTGATATCACTGTCCGAAAGCACGTGCTTAATGCTTTTTGTCAGGAGTTTCTCAATCTTGCGATGGGAAAGATTTGTAGCAACAGCCATGACGAAGTTGAAAGATGAACTACAAAATTAAAGTACAGTAGCCCACCTCAGTTTGCCTGCTATCTCTAATACATACCGGCGAGCCTACAGCACTACATGCCTGCAGGTAATGCATCACACAGCCGAGCACAATCACACTAGGGTAGTGTTTTTAGCAAAGCATTTACTGTACAACTTCACTCAAAAGCTAGCTGTAGATTTTCCTTAGTCTTCAATTATGGGCTTCAGCACACATGCTACAGATTTCCCAGCTTGACATCCCGCCAGGTCAATCTGTGCGGCTGCGCTCAGTCACCTGGCAACAGTACAAAAAGATATTAGAAGACCTAGGTCACCACCGAGCAGTAAGACTAGCCTACAACAATGGAAAATTAGAAATCATGCGCCCCCAAGCCAAACAAGAAGACGACAAAGAGATTGTTGGAGACCTTATAAAAGCCCTGCTAGAAGAACTCAAAATCGAATTTCGCTCCCTAGGTGCAACAACTTTTGAACGACAACCTGAGCTAAAAGCTATCGAACCCGATCAGTGCTTCTACATTCAAAATGAGAAAGTCATCCGAGGCAAACGCCGCATCGACCTCAGCCAAGACCCACCCCCCGATCTAGTCTTAGAGATGGATATAGAAACCCGCACTCACCTAGAAATTTACGAAGCATTAGGCGTCCCCGAACTGTGGCGATTCAGCCGGGCAGGCCTATCGATGCATCAGCTCCAAGCAGGAAAGTATCTCACCGCAGAAGAAAGCCCAATCTTCCCTGACTTACCCATCAAAGATCTCATCCCCTATTGCCTAGAGCAAAGCCGCAAGCTAGGGCGAAACGTTGTCATAAGAGACTTTCGCCTATGGCTAAGAAACAATCTTGCATAAATCGCGTCAAAGAGAAGCTCTCACCTGCTGGCGCAACTCTCGAATCGCCCGGCCCTTTCCGACCGCACGAGCCCGCGCAACATACTTCTGGGCCAGCTCAACCACTGGCCATCCAGGAAAAGTAGGGCTCTCCTGCACTTGAACATACTTACCATTTTGTAGAACATCCATCCGTAAACTCCCTTCATCAAAACGCCACAGCTCGGGAACCCCTAAAGCTTCATACAAGGCAGCGTCTGTCTTAGACGTCAGGTCAATCTCTATAGCCAAGTCAGGTGGCAGATCAACCGTCAAATCGATACGGTCCTTATTGAGAACCTGAGAAAAATTTTGGATGTAGAAAGAGTCGTCAGGTTCAACGCCCTTGATCAAGTCTTTTCGCTTCAGCGTTGTAGAACCAGAAGCATCGTAATCAATGCCTTGCTCTTCTAGCAGCACCTCCACCAAATCACCAAGGGTAGCCTTTGACTTTTCGTGCCGAAATAAAGGAGCCACAATCGTTAATGTTCTGTCACTGTAGGCAATCCGAGTGCCTCGACTATCACCTAGCTCAGCCAAAATCGCCTCAAATTCTGACCAATCGATATTTTCTAACCTAACGCTTTGACCAGGAAGTACTTTGATTTGTCTCAGCTCAAGCGTAACCATCGCCAATATACCTGCCACTGCGGTCATTGTAGCGGACACCTCAGCCCGTTATCATCACGCGTCGTTACTCAGCTTTTTTCGGCATTCAATCAGGAATCCTCTCTACAGTCTACTCTACAAAACAAAGCCCCTCAGCAATGCTGAGAGGCTCTATTTCTATCTACCTAGATCACGTTTCGTACCGCTTAGCCAAATCGGCTAGCCGTAGAGGCAATCAGGAAGGCCGCATAGGTCAGCACATACCCCACCGTGAAGTGAGCTAAACCAACCAAACGTGCCTGAACGATGGACAGTGCAACGGGCTTGTCCTTCCAGCGAACCAGGTTTGCTAAAGGCGTGCGCTCATGAGCCCAAACAATGGTCTCGATGAGTTCTTGCCAGTAACCCCGCCAAGAGATAAGGAACATAAATCCAGTTGCCCAGACCAGGTGTCCAAAGAGGAACATCCAAGCCCAAACAGCCAGGTTATTCATCCCGTAGGGGTTGTAACCGTTAATCAGCTGAGAAGAGTTCAACCAGAGATAGTCACGCAGCCAGCCCATGAGATAGTTCGAACTCTCATTGAACTGGGCAACGTTGCCGCTCCAGATGGACAAGTGCTTCCAGTGCCAGTAGAAGGTCACCCAACCAATGGTGTTGAGCATCCAGAACATCGCCAGGTAGAACGAATCCCACGCAGAGATATCGCAAGTACCCCCACGGCCAGGGCCGTCGCAAGGGAAGCTGTAGCCGAAGTCCTTCTTGTCGGGCATGAGCTTAGAGCCGCGAGCATCCAACGCACCCTTGACCAAGATCAAAGTGGTGGTGTGAAGGCCGAGAGCGATCGCATGGTGAACCAAGAAGTCACCAGGCCCAATTGCCAAGAACAAAGAATTGCTACCGCTGTTGATCGCATCTAGCCAGCCCGGTAGCCAAACACCGGACGCCGCCGCGTTTGCCACACTGTCAGGATTGGAGAGCAGCGTATCGAAGCCATACAGCGCCTTACCAGAAGCTGCCTGCACCCACTGCGCAAACACAGGCTCAACCAGAATCTGCTTCTCAGGGGTCCCAAACGCAACCACGACGTCATTGTGGACGTAGAGGCCGAGGGTGTGGAAACCCAAGAACAGAGACACCCAGCTGAGGTGCGAAATAATCGCTTCCTTGTGATCGAGCACACGAGCCAACACGTTGTTCTCGTTTGCCGCCGGGTCGTAATCGCGAATCAGGAAGATCGCACCGTGGGCAAACGCGCCCATCATGATGAAGCCAGCAATGTACTGGTGATGGGTGTACAGCGCAGCCTGAGTGGTGTAGTCCTTAGCCATGAAAGCATAAGGAGGCAGCGCATACATGTGCTGTGCCACCAAAGACGTCACAACGCCCAGGGATGCCAACGCCAACGCAAGCTGGAAGTGCAGCGAATTGTTTAGCGTGTCGTACATACCCTTATGGCCTGCGCCCAGGTCACCAGGCGTACCATCGGGGGGCGTGTGGGTATTCAGGATCTCTTTAATGCTGTGACCAATACCGAAGTTCGTCCGGTACATGTGGCCAGCCACAATAAAGATGACTGCGATCGCCAAGTGATGGTGCGCCATATCCGTCAGCCAGAGAGACTCTGTCTGAGGATGGAAGCCACCCAAGAACGTCAGAATCGCATCGCCCGCACCTTGAGAGGTGCCAAATACGTGGTTTGCCGTATCGGGGTTCTGCGCGTAAACGCCCCAGTTACCCGTGAAAAACGGCTGCAGACCAGCAGGGTGAGGCTTCACCGACAGGAAGTTATCCCAGCCGACGTGCACACCGCGAGACTCAGGAATCGCCACGTGAACAAGGTGGCCAGTCCAAGCCAAAGAGCTGACGCCAAACAAACCAGCCAAGTGGTGATTTAGGCGAGATTCAGCATTCTTAAACCAGGACAAGCTCGGGCGGAACTTGGGCTGCAAGTGCAGCCAGCCAGCAAAGAGCATGACCGAAGCCAACGCCAGCAGACCAACAGCACCGACATATAGGTCGGCATTTGTCCGCATGCCGATGGTGTACCACCAGTGATACACACCGGAATAAGCAATATTTACCGGACTGCTAGAGCCAGCCTGAGAGAACGCATCTACTGCGGGCTGACCAAAGTGAGGATCCCAAATCGCGTGGGCGATGGGTTTCACATTGAGTGGATCGGAGACCCACTGAGGGAAGTTGCCTTGCCAAGCAACGTGGAACAGGTTGCCAGACGTCCAGAGGAAAATGATCGCCAGGTGACCGAAGTGAGAGGCAAAAATCTTTTGGTAAAGATTCTCCTCTGTCATCCCGTCATGGGTTTCAAAGTCGTGGGCTGTGGCAATCCCGTACCAGATCCGACGCGTGGTTGGATCCTGTGCGAGGTCTTGGCTAAATTTCGGGAATTTAGTTGCCATACGTTTTATATTTCCTCCGCGCTCCTAACCTACTGATAACATTCGAGCCAGGAAGAACGCCCACGTCGTGGCGATCCCTCCTAGGAGGTAGTGGGCAACACCCACTGCCCGGCCCTGAGTAATGCTCAGTGCGCGAGGCTGAATAGCCGGCGCTACTTTCAGCTTGTTGTGAGCCCACACAATGGACTCGATCAGCTCTTGCCAATAGCCGCGACCGCTAAACAAGAACATCAGGCTGAAGGCCCAGACAAAGTGAGCACCCAAGAACATCAGACCGTAGGCCGACAGCGCCGAACCATAGGTATTGATGACCTGAGTCGCTTGCGCCCACAGGAAGTCGCGCAGCCAGCCATTGATGGTGGTTGCACTGGCCGCAAAGTTACCGGCCGTAATATGGGAAACCGTGCCGTTGTCAGACACCGTGCCCCACACATCCGACTGCATCTTCCAGCTGAAGTGGAAAATCACAATCGAGATGGAGTTATACATCCAGAACAGACCAAGGAATACGTGGTCCCAAGCAGAAACTTGGCAAGTACCGCCACGGCCCGGACCATCACAAGGGAAGCGGAAGCCCAGCTCACTCTTATCGGGAATAAGGCGAGAGTTACGAGCGTACAGCACACCCTTGAGCAGGATGAGTACGGTCACGTGAATCGTGAACGCGTGAATGTGATGAACCATGAAGTCAGCGGTACCCAAAGTGATGGGCATCATCGCCACCTTGCCGCCCACGGCTACAACATCGCCACCAAATGCATAGCTAGTCGGTGCTAGCGCATTGGGCGCAGTGCCATTGATAGATACAGCCGCGGTGTGCAGGCTTTGAATCCACTGAGCAAATACAGGCTGCAACTGGATCGCTGTATCCGAGAACATGTCTTGGGGACGACCAAGCGCCTGCATGGTGTCGTTGTGAATGTAGAGGCCAAAGCTGTGGAAGCCAAGGAAAATACAAACCCAGTTGAGGTGAGAAATGATAGCGTCGCGAACACGCAACACGCGGTCAAGAACGTTGTTGACGTGCTTGGCCGGATCGTAGTCACGGATTAGCGCGATCGCACCGTGCGCACCGGCGCCCACCACCAAGAAACCACCGATCCACATGTGGTGAGTAAACAGCGACAGCTGAGTGCCGTAGTCAGTTGCTAGGTAGGGGTAAGGCGGCATCGCATACATGTGCTGAGCCACAATGATGGTGACAGAGCCACCCAACGCCAAGTTAATCGCCAGCTGAGCGTGCCAGGACTGAGTGAGAAACTCGTACATCCCGACATGGCCCTCACCACCAAACAGCAGCGGATCGCCTTTGTGACCATCCAAGATCTGCTTGATGCTGTGACCAATGCCCCAGTTCGTGCGGTACATGTGACCAGCCACCAAGAACATCACGGCAATCGCCAGATGATGGTGAGCCATATCGGTCATCCACAGACCACCCGTCACAGGATTCAGACCACCTTTAAAGGTCAAAAAGTCTGAATAAGCGGCCCAGTTAAGCGTGAAGAAGGGCTTAAGACCCTGCGCAAAACTTGGATAGAGCTCAGCCATGAAGGCCTTGTCAAACAAGAACTCATGGGGCAGCGGAATATCCTGCGGCGCAACACCGGAATCCAGCAGCTTATTAATAGGCGCGGCAACGTGAATTTGGTGACCGGCCCAAGACAGTGAACCCAAACCAAACAAACCTGCCAAGTGGTGGTTCAACATCGACTCCACATTCTGGAACCACTCCAGCTTGGGAGCAGCCTTGTGGTAATGAAACCAACCCGCAAACAGCATCAAAGCAGCCATCACCAGACCGCCAATCGCGGTGGCATACAGCTGCGTTTCGTTGGTAATGCCGGAAGCTCGCCACAGCTGGAAAAGACCAGATGTGATTTGGATGCCGTGGAATCCACCCCCGACATCAGCATTCAGAATTTCCTGACCAAAGATAGGCCATACAACCTGAGCGCTAGGCTTGATGCCCGTCGGATTAGACATCCAAGCTTCGTAGTTGGAAAAGCGAGCGCCATGGAAGTACATGCCGCTAAGCCAGATGAACACAACGGCCAAATGGCCAAAGTGCGCACTAAAAATTTTTCGAGATATATCTTCTAAGTCACTGGTATGACTGTCGAAGTCGTGAGCGTCAGCGTGAAGGTTCCAAATCCAGGTGGTAGTTTTGGGTCCCCTAGCCAAAGTCCGATCAAAGTGACCTGGCTTGGCCCACTTCTCAAACGAAGTAGGGGTAGGGTTCTTATCAACCACAACCTTGGCTTTGGCAGCCTCCCGCTCGCGCGGGGTAGTTGTCATGGAGACTCTCCTCTCTAGACAGAGAAAGAACTTACGCCTTTACCTAAACCAGCGATTGAGACCCCAGCGAAGCCGCAACCCTACAGATCGCAGACAACAGCCGGGTCAGATTTACATCTGAAGCACTCTGGAAAAGCGACAGACCTAGGCCAATAGGCCAAAATCGTTACGCTCCAGAACGCTTGAATCGAGTCCTCAATAAAACCACACATCAAGGCTGTGTATCCCCTGAAACAAGCGCCTTAAAAACAGCACTCATACAAAAGCAATCACACAAAACAAATGGGGGCAGATAACGACTCTATTCACTCCATTTCCAGGCATAGGACAAGGAATGTTCTCACGTATTATAGTCACGCACTCGACGCCGCATAACGAAGAGTTAACAATAGTTCAACCAGCGAAAATCCCGCTAGCAAAAGGGTTGCAAGCCAACGAGATGCACACAAAAGCGGGGGATCGCAGACAGCTTTAACAAAAAGCAACACTCTGACGCAATCACTATTTTTGATAACCAATTCAGGCTTTTTCAGCCATTCCAGCTGGCAAAAGCTGAGCTAGCTCGCAGAAACCGCAAAAGAAAAGACAAAGTTAAGTATTGTTTTTATAACTTTTATTTCCAAAGGCCTTCATCTCCAATCCCGAAACTCGACCGTGCTCCCTATTAGCCAGCCAGCTCGGGGAAAAGATATCGCAGCAAAGGACGACGGTCCCATATACCCATATGATCGGATGATAACAATCATCCAGTTTGGGTATGAGTGCTTGGTTTCAGCAAATTCGAAGGCGTTGCAGCAATCATTTCACAACCAGATCACCGGGCAGATCACCGGGCAGATCGCCGGGCAGAGCATCGGGCAGAGCATCGGGTAAATTACCGGGCAAATCGTGGGGTAGGTTGCTGAGCGCCTTAGTGGTATGCCTCGTGAGCCTGTGCCTCCTAGGTTGTACCGGTCGTCCGCCTGTTCGGGTTGTCACGTTGCCAGATGTTCCGGTCGTTGCAGAGGGGCAGCGGCTCAGCGGCAGCCTCAGCGAGGTGGCCCCGCCGGGGATTTTATGGGACTTGGCGGCGCTGATGGAACAATACCAGCCCCAAGTTGCGATCGCCTCACCCAGAGCGGACAAAGTCATCGACGAGACTCGCCTTGAAGTTAAGCTCAGCCTTCGCGGCTTACCCGTATACAAAGACGAAGCCATTGGCCTTGGCCCCCACCTCCAAGTCGTGCTAGACAACCAGCCTCCACAGTCGGTTTATGACTTAGCTAATCCGCTGGTACTTGAGGGACTTACGCCAGGCAGCCATACGCTGAGAGCCTTCGCTGTAAAACCCTGGGGTGAAAGCTTCAAAAACCCAGCTGCCTTCGCCCAGACAACCTTCCACATCTTTGCCAAAACCGGCGAAAATACACCCAATCCCCAGCAGCCACTGCTGACCTACAACGAACCCAGCAGCACCTACGGCGCAGAACCTATCCTACTAGACTTTTACCTCACCAACGCGCCCCTGCACGACATCGCCCAAGAAAGCCAAGACGATGAAATAGCCGACTGGCAAATTCGATGCACTATTAATGGACAAAGCTTTACCTTTGACCAGTGGAAACCCATCTATATCAAAGGACTCAAACCCGGCCTGAACTGGCTAGAGCTATCGCTTACAGATACTCAAGGCAACCCCATTCCCAACGCATTTAACAGCACTGTCCACACGCTCACCTACAACCCTGACCAGCGAGATAGCCTTGCCAAGCTCGTTCGCGGCGAATTCCTTCTTGAACAAGTCGGGCGCATTGCCGACCCAGGTTACGAACCGCCAGCACCTCCAGCTGAGACTATTCCAGCGGAGACCGTTCCTGCTGAGACAGCAATCCCGCGTGAAGCCCTTCCTGATGACACAAAAACAAACGCAGCTGAGACCGCTGAACCCAATTTTGAGGAGCCAGACGCCGCCACTTCGGAGCTAGAAAGTACTGCAGACGTGAAGGATACACCTGCAGAAAGCATGTCTGAGTCATCGCCAGCACAGGCTGACGCAGATCAACCGGAGATCGCAGCCCCTAAAGACACCGACTCCGAAAACATCGACTCTGCAGACACAGCAACACAGCAATTTGGCCTTGACACCCAACGTGACCAACCCGAAGCTGAACCAGAGCAAAGTGAACCTGAAGCCCCTGAACAAGATAGTCCTGAGCTTGAAACAGCAAAAGAAAAACGTCTAGAGCCACCAGTAGTCTCTAAATCCGAAAAGAGCGCCCAGGAGACTCTTGAGACACCAAACGCAGAACTCAACGACGAAAAGAAAATTCCCAGTTCGGAGATAGCAGAACCGGCAGTCAAGATAACTGACACAGTGCCAGATGCCGACCCTCAAACACAGTCGCTCAACGACGCCAAGCAGCCAGCATCTGAACAGCCCGCCCCTGAACCATCAGCAGCCGAACAGCGGTCCAAACCATCAGAACCCCTGTCTGACAGCTCAGCTAGACAAAAAAGTTCGCCCTGGCAGTCGATCCGCGATCGCATTCAGTCCTATTGGCAGCAGCGCTCCCAGCCTGCGCCATCACCACCCTTCACGAATCCAACAGCCGGAACAATCGAGGAAGCAGATCTCCCTATCATCATCGAAACGCAAACTGAATCGCCCGAGCAGCAGCTACCACCACCAGAGCAACCGCCACTAAAAAACCGCTCAGAAACGGCGCCCCCCTCTACGACTGAAGCAACCTCCCCCGAGATAGAAATCACAGACATTCCTACTACTTTGACGGCGCCAGAACCAGCCACAGGCGATGTCCTCCTCGGGCCCAAACCCACGCAAACCTTCCCTGCAGAAGACCTGCAGGACCAACGTCAACCTCAAAACAGTCAGCCGGAATAATCCAGGCTACCTATCCCAGATTCTGGAGCGCACCTTGGGAAAAATAGAATTAGTACATACATAGGTATGGATAAAACACTATAGCTACTGCCGAATGTCTGCGCTCTGAGAAGGCAAGGCTCATGCACGGCAAGGCATCACTCAGCGTAGCAGCGCACAGGATTGCCTTGCTTCGAGGCATAGTGAGCTAGGTAGCCATAGCAACCAGAACTATGTGTGTCTTTGCTCATTCTTTTGGCAGTATTTATGTTCAAGGCAGCAGTGGGACACGGCATTGATCCAGATTCGCTTGGCGCTATCGACGAAGCGCTAGCACAGTGCCAGCAAGACCTCGGCAGCGACATTCCACAGGCTGGGATTCTACTCGCCGCTGTCGACTTCGATTACCAGCTCATTCTTGATCGCATTCATCAAACCTATCCAGACCTACTTTTAGTAGGCGGCAGCAGCGTTGGTGAGATGTCTTCCGCAATGTCCTTCCAGCAGGATTCGCTAACGCTGATGCTGTTCGCCTCCGACGAAGTGAGCTTTCAGACCGGCATTGGCTACCAGGCCAGAGAAGATGCGATCGCAGCTGCCACTAGCGCCGTCCAACACACACTCAAAGATACCGACCAGTCGCTTGCAGATATGAAGCTCTGCTACGCCCTAGGAGAGGGAATCGGCATTGACGCTGTTGCCCTAGTGAAAGGACTCACTCAAGCCACCCATCAATCAGTTCCCATCGTTGGCGGCCTCACCGCTGACGACTATCAGTTCAAAAATACCTATCAGTTCTTTGGCAGCGAAGTTGTGCAAGGCGCAGTGGTTATATTGACCTTTTTCGGCAACCTAAAAATCTCCTGCGGCGTTGCCACCGGACAGCAGCCCACTGGCAAAAAAGCCACCGTCACCAAATCCAAAAGCTTCACAGTTTACGAAATTGACGGCCAGCCCGCACAAGAATTCTACACGCCCTACTTCGGAGAAGAAGAGGTCAAAATAGCTGGCAGTGGCAGCGCCCTCATTGGCGCGATCGCCGTCTACGAACCCCAGGCAGACAACTTCTACGTCCGCGCCCCCAACGGCCAAACGGGCAACGATGGCAGCGTTAACTACTTTGGGCATGTGCCAGAACAGGCCACCATTCAGGTGACCGACATGACCCATGAGAGCTTATTAAAGTCGGCAGAGGACGCCTTTAGCAAAGCCAAGGCAGCTTACCCCGGCTCAGCACCCAGCGCAGCCCTGATGGTTTCCTGCGTCTCCCGGATGAAAAATCTCGGGACAAAAGTTGCCGAAGAATACGAGCTAGCCGAAGCCATCATCGGCAAGCACCTTCCCAGCATGGGATTTTATGCATACGGTGAAATGAGTCCCTTCACGGGCCAAAACACATCGCACTTCCACAACGAAACCTTTACCGCCCTTTTGTTAGGAACCGAATAAGTGAATACGCTCGATTACTCAAATAATTCTAAAAAAAAGTCCGAAAAAGTCCCTGAAGACCCCTCTCAAAAGCACCATCAAGTGAACTTGACCAAGGCGCCCGCACCTGACAAGTCCGTTTCTACGGCCACGGACCTACATCAAGAAATCAAAGCACTCGCCCGCAACAACCGTGTATTACAAAAACAGCTCGACCGTTCGGAGCGGACCCGCGCCCAAATGGAAGCCGATAATCGGCGACGTGAGCACATGCTCAGACAGTCGCTAAAAGATTCTGAAGCCTACAGCGCAGAGCTCTCAGCAGCCAAGCTAGAACTCACCCAGCTCAACCAGCAGCTCGAAAGCCGAATTGAGCAGCGTAGCGCGGCGCTCAATGACGCAACCGATAGCCTGCAGGCAGCGCAAAGACAAGTTGCCAACAGTGAGAAATTTTCTACCCTAGGTGAGCTAGTTGCCGGAGTCGCCCACGAGATCAACAACCCAATTGGCTGCATTACAAACAACCTCAAATTCCTTGCAGAATACACAGAAAACCTGCTTGAGCACGTCGCGCTCCAGCAAAAAGTCATCAAGGACTCCCACAATTCGCTCCAAGCTACAGACCTCGAAAAAATTGAAGATCATGCTGAAGAGATTGAATTGGAGTACATCGCCGAAGATTTTCAAAAGCTGATAGCTTCAATGACAACTAGCGGCGATCGCATCACTGCTATCAGTCAATCGCTCCGCACCTTTGCCCGCGCCGACACCGCTCAAAAGCAGGCCTACGACCTGCACGAAGGCATAAACGGCACCCTTCTCATTCTGAGGCACCGGCTCAAAGCCGTCGGCAAGCGCCCAGCTATCACCATCGACAAAGCCTACGGGGATGTCGCCCCTGTCCACTGCTACCCAGGCCAGATCAATCAGGTCTTTATGAACATCCTTGCCAACGCTATCGATGCAATGGAAGAACAAGACCAGTTCACCGAGCCACCAGCCATCACAATTGCCACCACCTCAGGCCCCGAGAACATCACTGTTTACTTCACCGACAACGCTGGCGGCATCCCCCAAGACATTCAAGACAGAATTTTTGAAAATCAGTTCACTACTAAGGCAACGGGCAAAGGAACAGGACTCGGGCTAGCGATCGCATACCAGATCGTCACCGAAGGTCATCACGGCACCATTGAATGTCTCTCCACACTCGGTGTAGGCACCACCTTTCGCGTCACCTTACCGAGGCAGCTCACCGCCAGATCCAAACAACAGCCATCCGAGTAACCGGTAGTCAGAGATACCAAGTCATCCGGCCGCCGAATAATCATCTCGGAAATTACGGTGAGGGAATCACGGCATGTAGCCCCTAGCCTGTGAACCAGACCATTCCCTCGGGCAACTTTATAGTGACCGCACGAGCCGGCCGCAAGACCTGTGTTAACTTCTCCCCCCGCTGCTAATTTGAGTGAGTCACCCGCTGACAACATCATTCTCATCGTTGATGACAATCCCAATAATCTCTCTGTACTCGCCGAAACTTTGAAGTACGCCAACCATCAGGTTCGGATTGCCATGGATGGCGAAAGCGCACTCAAACAAATCGCACTTAATCGGCCTGCGCTCATTCTGCTAGATGTCATGATGCCGGGGATTGACGGATTTGAAACCTGCAAACAAATTCAGGCCAATCCAGAGTTTTCCGATATTCCAATTATTTTTATGAGCGCCCTATCGAACAACGACGCAAAAGTAGAAGGGCTGAGCATTGGCGCAGTCGACTACATCAGCAAGCCCTTCCAAGATGTAGAAGTTCTCTCAAGGGTAGAGATTCACCTGAAGCGCAGCGAACTGATCCGCTCGCTGCAGATTCGGAACCAACAGCTTGCAGAAGAGATTGACAAGCGTCAGGTTTCAGAGGCACTCAACCGCAAGCTAGAAAGCTGCATCGAAGTGAGCACTGCAGTTCTCAGCGAAGCCTCAGAACATTTCCATCAGGCACAGATGCAGCTCGCCAACAGCGAAAAGCTCTCCACCCTCGGAGAGCTAGTCGCTGGTGTCGCCCACGAAATCAACAATCCAATTGGTTGTATCACCAACAACGTTGAGTTTGTTGGTGATCACGGACAGCTGCTGCTAGAACATATCAACCGCTACCAAAAAGTATTGGCAGCTAACAAAGATCAGATTAATCCAGCCGACCTCGAGAAAATCGCTCAGCACGAAAAAGCCATTGACCTAGGTTACATCACCGAAGATTTTCCAGACTTGATCGAGTCGATGGTGACCAGCGGAGAGCGTATCCAGGCTATTAGTCAGTCCCTGAGGACCTTCGCCAGAGCAGATACGACCGAACGACAGCCCTACTCGCTTCACGAAGGCATCGACAGTACCTTGCTAATTTTGCGCCACCGGATCAAGGGTGAGGGCAACAAAGAAAGCATCACGCTCACCAAGCACTACGGTGAACTACCAGAAATCTACTGCTACCCAGGCCAGATTAACCAGGTATTTATGAATGTTTTGGCCAATGCAATCGATGCGATGGAAGCGGGTGAAGCCCCTTCTGGATCCCCGAAAATCATCATTACAACTCAGACTTTGGAGGACGCTGTCATCATCTCCATTGAGGACAATGCTGGCGGTATGCCAGAGCACGTCAGAACGAGGGTATTCGAAAGCCAATTCACCACTAAAACCGTTGGCAAAGGCACCGGGCTAGGGCTCTCTATCGCCCACCAGATTGTGACCGAGACTCACCAGGGAGACATCGAGTGCGAGTCTACCCTAGGTCAAGGCACCACGTTCAAAATTACGCTGCCTATCGATTCACAACCTATTGGCTGATTCTCTGCGATAGATTTCTATTTTTTCTGAACGCCAATCGACAATCCAATATTCTCGGACACCCTGAGCAGAGTAGAGCCTGAGTTTAAGGTTGCGATCGCGCTGCTGATTGCTCACGCCTAAAGATAGAACTTCTACGATCAAGTCAGGCACTTCTATCAAATGTCCAGACTCGTCAAGTGCGGTTGCTAGCCTTTCCTTACTCATCCAAGCCAAGTTAGGAATCACGTTATCTGCTTCGGCAAAGAGGACACCCGGTCCTGCCGAAGTTTCGCCCAGCCCCGTATCTATTGACCATTCTTCGAGAGCACCGCCTAGCCTGACACAGATTTTTTGGTGTCCCCAGTGAGGAACATGGGTCACTAGCAGCTCTCCGTCAACTATCTCGTAGCGTTTGCCGTCATCGGGAAGCAGATCTAAATCTGAGGACCTCCAAAGAAATTTAGCAACCATTGCGCTTTCCGATGGTGCTGCCCCTAGGTTACCGGAAGCGTTAACTGACGTTGGGGCTACAAATCGCAGGACTCAGGCTTCAGCTCACGGTCCATCAGCTCACTCAGCGCCTCTGTCGGCGTGATCCGCCCTCGCAGCAGTCGATCTACCTGGCGCGAAATCGGCGCTGGAATGCCTTCCCGATTGGCGATTTCTATGAGCACGTGCGCGGTATTGACCCCTTCAGCCGTGCTGCCTAGTTCGGCCAGAATTTGCTCGAGCGCTTTGCCCTGGGCAAGCCCATACCCTACCCGGTAATTGCGGCTGAGGCTGCTACTACAGGTGGCCAGCATATCTCCCAAACCGCTGAGACCATAAAAGGTTTCGACTTCTGTCGCACCTAAATGCAATCCGATGCGAATGACTTCTGGCAGAGCCCGGGTAATCAGGGCAGATTTTGCGTTGGTGCCTAGGCTAAGACCATCGCAGACACCGACAGCGATCGCCATCACATTTTTCAAGGTGCCGCCTAGCTCAGCGCCCAGCGGGTCCGTACTGGTATAGACCCGGAACTGCTCAGAAGACAGCAGTCGCTGCACGGTTTCGGCAGCAGCACTATCTGTGCTGGCGAGTACGGTAGCGGCGGGTAGACCCTTTTCGATTTCTTTGGAAAGATTGGGTCCAGACAGCACCGCCACAGGGTGGTCGGGAAAAGCTGCTGTAAAAATCTGTGAGGGCGTACGTGTCGTTTCTGGGTCTAACCCCTTCGTCGCTGTGACTAGAATGGTCTTCGCAGGAAAGGACGCCTGCTGTAGCCGCTGGACCAAACCCGCCACACCCTTCATAGAAATCGCAGATAGAATGACCTCCGCCTGGGCGATCGCATCTGCCAACGAGCTTTCATCACGCCTCGACCAGTGCGTCACCGGATGCCCATTCACCCGAGCGAGGGTCGCCAGGGCATTCCCCCAAGCCCCCCGGCCCAAGACAGTCAGCCTCAGTGGCTGCGCAGTATCAGCAGCAGCAGCTGACGAGTCGGGCTTTGAGGGTGCGGTCGTCGGTGCCGACATCGTGAAGGCCTCCTAAAAACTATCAGCGCGAAATAGCAGCGCATTGTGCCCTTAGCCTACCGCAAGCTGACGGGCGCTTTCGCCTGTAGATGAGGGCACAGATGTCAATACCTGACGGCCCAAAATGCGCTCCATGTCGTAGTCTGGGATGCAGTTTTCGGCCATCAGGGTCTTGTAGTCGGCGATCGCTTGCTCCCACTCAGCCGCACTCCAGCCGCAGTGAGCTTGTAGGGTCTGGGCGATCGCCTCAAGCGCGTCCATGCCATAGTTTGCCTGTAGCGATAGCATCGTGCGCCGCCGGCAAATATCCCCCAGGGTGTAGGCCATCTCCGAACGCACCGCGTATACAATCTGCGCCCTAATATCTGGCAAGCTGGCCACAATCGGTTCCGCTAGGTCGGGCGCGTCATCTACCAGGCGCAGCAGCTCAAAGGCGCGAGCGCCATAGCGCTGAAATAGGTGGTTAATGGTGCCGGGAGAGAGCCGACTGCCAGGCTGGTCACTGTATTGTGCGATCGCGCTAGCAATCCGCTCATCCGTCGGCAAAATTGCACCTGGTAGCGGCATCACCCGCGTTTGGCAAGCGGGCATCTGCTCAGATAGCCCGCGCTGCTGACGGCGCGCGTACACCCAGTCCACCATCTCTTCGCCCACCCGTCTGTGGGTGGTGAGCTTACCGCCAATCAGAGACACCATATTCACAACGCCATCTTTGCCGTGGTCGTACAGCAGGTGATTGCGGGAGACTGCGCCCGGCTTCTTACTCTCTGTATAAGGTAAGGGCCGCACGCCTGAATAGGTAAACTTCACGTCTTCTCGAGTGAGCTGTGCTGCCGGAAAGACTTTGTTCGTCTCGGTTAGGAGGTAGTCAATCTCATCGTTATCTGCCTTCACCCGGTCGAGGTCACCCTCAAACCGCAAGTCCGTCGTCCCAATCAGGTACTGACCCAAAAATGGCAAAATAAAGAACGGTCGATTATCGGTGAGCGCTTCCACATAAAAAGCTTCTCCAGGCGCACCCGGGAAGGCATCCACAACGATGTGGCTGCCTTTAGTGCCGCCAATTTTTTGCGTTTTGCCGATGGGCGCAGGCCGGTCGCGCTCCCTGCCCTGCTGACACACCTCATCGACCCACGGACCAGAGGTATTGACAATCACCGCGTGCGGGGAGAGATCGATAGAAAATTTCGCTTCTGACAGTTCGTCTTTGCAGGTAAGTGAGGTAATGTGATCGCCTTCCTTGTCTCCAACCCGCTCCAGCGCCGTAATCTTCACGTAGTTTAGTACCGTCGCACCGGCATCCTGGGCCGCCAGCACATTCTCTAAGCAGAGCCGCTCAGCATATTCTGCCTGGGCATCGTAATACTGCCCCGCACCCTGAATTCCCTCCGGATTCACCCCGCGAAACAGCTGCTTTAGCTTTGCTTTTGGCAGCATGCGATGGTTCAACAGGCTCTTGTCAAAGCTCAGAATGTCATACAAAATCATGCCCGCCCAAATTTCCCAGTAGCTACGCGACCCCTGGGCATAGATAGGGATCGTCAGCTGCAGCGGATGCACCAAATGCGGCGCACTCTTGAGCAAGATTTCTCGCTCGGCCAGCGACTCACGCACCAAGTTAAATTCAAAATATTCCAAATAGCGCAGCCCGCCGTGAACCAGACGGGATGACCAGCTCGTTGTGCCGCTGGCAAAGTCACCCTTGTCCACCAGCAGCGTCTTCAGTCCCCTGAGCGCACCATCCCGCGCGGTCGCCGCACCATTTATTCCCCCGCCAATCACAACCAGATCGTATTCAATCGAATCAATCGCAGAGAAATCTCGCGTTTTTAAGGACATCGGCAAGCAGGAAAAAGCTACGAAGTCATCCTACCGAACGCACCTTAAAAAAACCTGTGCATAAAGTACATTCTTTAAGAAAGCCCTCTAAAAAGCGCCCTAAAAAGCACTCTGGGAAAACACGCTAAGACAGCAGCGAAGCGCTCGTCTCAATCGCGGTTGCCTTCGCTTCTCGGAATAGATGGTTGGCCCACTGCTGCACGTCGTACCGACAGATCGCTTTGTACAGCTTCGTCATCCGCTGCTTTTGCTCATCCGGCGACATCTCTAGCGCAGCATCAATACACTCATCCATCCGCGTAGAAGAGTATGGATTGGTCAGTAGGGCCTCCGGCAGCTCCACCGCCGACCCCGTAAATTCAGACAAAATCAGCACCCCATCTTCACCGCCGTGGGCGGCTACATACTCTTTTGCCACCAGGTTCAAACCATCGCGCAGGGGGCAAATCCAGGCAACATCCGCCGTCTTGTACAGCGCCATCAGATCTTCCTGTGGCAGTGGCTCAGTAAACAGCACAATCGGCGTCCAGCCCAGGCTAGAAAATCGACCGTTGATCTGACCGACCAGCTGCTCAATCGTCTGCTGCGCCTCCTGATACACCCGCATACCGGCAGCGGCTTTCACCGCTGTCATCACCAGATTTACTTTGCCGACCATCTCCGGACGGCGTACCAGTAGCCGCTCGAAGCACTGCAGCATTTCTTTCGCCCCCTTCACATAGTCGACCCGGCCCGCCGACACAATCAGCTTATTCTCGCCGATTTGGTTGCGAATTTCTTCGGCGCGGGCGGTGATTTCGGGGGTCAGTACCGTCTTGCGGATGTGCTGCGGATTGGTACCCACCGGAAAGGCGTCGATATTGACAACGCGGCCTTTGTAGCGCAGCTTTGTCGTCATTTCAGGCTCAGCCAGCGCGGTGCCTACCCGCGTGAAGGCTTTGGGAACGGGCATGGTTTCCAGCACTTCTACTTCGCGGCAGCTCCGGGCCGCACTGACAAAATTTTGCACGTAGCGGGGAATGTGAAAACCACACAAATCGCAGCAGAGCAAGCTGTCGATGATGGCATTTCGCCAGTGCAAAATATTGAAGACATCAGCAGCCGGAAAGGGCGTGTGGTGGAAAAAGGCAATTTTCACGTTGGGCATCTTTTCACGAATGTAGAAAGGTGCCAGCCAGAGGTTGTAGTCGTGAATCCAGATCAGCGCGTCATCTGCGGCATCTTCGCAGGCAGCCTGGGCAAATAGACGATTGATATTTTGAAAATTTTCCCAGTCCGAGCTGTCGTAGGTGAAGTGCTCTGGAAAGGAGTGCAAAATTGGCCAAAAGGCCTCTTTGGAGGTGATGTAGTAGAAATTTTTCACCTGCTCCGCATTCAGCGGGATACGCCGGACCACACAGCTGTCGCTGCCGCCTTCCATCGTGACGCGCTCTTCGAAGCCCTCTACCTGCTCAGGCTTGATCTGCTTCCAGGCGACCCAGGTACTCTGGTCAGCATTGGCAAAAAAGCTTTTTAAAGTTGGCACTATGCCATTGGGACTCTTCTTCTCGCGATAGTAGATTTTACCGTTTTCAACAACCTCATCGTAGGGCTCACGGTGGTACAGAATCACTAACGAAGATTTCATCGAAGTTCCCTTTGTTGTGCCAGCAAGTGGCGCTTTCATCTACCATTCATCTACCAGATAAATTGGTCAGACAATGGGTATTAGCAAGTATAAGGAATAACCTGCCCTTTCTAAAGTTATGCAAACAGTTGTTAAACCACTAAGCCCCAGTGCCACCGGCTTAAGCTAAGTGAGCATGAGCCCTACAGCCTTTGTTAGCAAGGGTTTTTGAGAAACTTTCAAGAGAGAAATATCGGTCGTTTGTAAAGTCTTTGGCAGCGCAAACAACAATCTCGCGAGGGGAAGCCCGATTTGTCAACGTTCTATGGGCGGACAGATTATGGGCAAACAGACTAAGGTAACTTTGGGGCAATTTTGGATGTTTGAAGGATAGGAACACCGTGGTCATTGCACTGGCAAAGCGCATTCGATTTGTTGAGGATGAAACCCATAGCCTGGTTGAGTGGGCAGATAGCATTCATCGGGCAACCACCACGACCTATTTTGAAAAAGCGCAGCAGATTTCTCACCGCCTAGGGGCGAACTACAGGAGCGATCGCCTCACCGAAATCGGCTTTTGGACCCCCGAGCTTGCCGGTGACATTATTCAATCTGAGCACAAGCTAGAGCTGGAAATTTTCACCCCGATTGACCCGATTGACTTTCGGAAGCCGGAGCAGCAGGTCAAATTTAAGCGCGATCGCATTCCTGTCATTAAGCAAGGTGAATACGTCTGGGCCGTGATCTACGGACTGCAGGCAGGCACTCGCGATCAGGCAGGCTGCTTTTACTGGTTGCGCTACCAAGATGCCGACGGCAAAGTGCAAATCATCCGCGATCCGCTAGCCTATTCCTTACCCTACGGCGTCTTCGCCCCAGCTGAGCTATACGATATGCGCAGGCTGCAGCGCCGTCGCCCCGATCTGGCCTACTTTCGCCGCACCGGTAGCTCTACCAACCTCAGCGACACCACCATTCCGCGCGTCCCTGCCCCCACCACCATTCTGCAAATCCACGTCAATACGGCCTCAGAAAAAGGCAGCCTAGAAGACCTCACCGAAATCTACCAGCGAATTTCTGACAAGCTGGCCAACGGCGAACCGCTGGAGGCCAAAGAAGCCGTGTACGCCGGATACGATGCCATTCAGCTCCTGCCAGTCGAACCGACCATTGAGTACCGCCGGGAAGACACTCAAAATGAGCATGAGTTCTTCTCGATTCATCCTGCGCCCAACATCGGCCAGATGAATCTGCTGGAAGAGGCTACCGAAGCGTCCACTCAGGCACCTGCCTCTATCAGCCCTCAAGACTGCGAACCCAGCACCGATCTCGACACCGATCTGGCCGACACCGATCTGGCCGACACCGATCTGACGGTAACCCTGCGCAAACCCAACACCCAAAACTGGGGCTACGATGTGCCAATTTTAGGTTCATCTACGACCAATCCAGCCGTTCTGGGCAGCCTGAGACCCAATGAAGTCATCGACTTTATCGCTACCCTGCACAACTTTTCCCAAGGCCCCATCCAGCTAATTTATGACTTGGTCTACGGCCACGCAGACAATCAGGCGTTGGAACTTCTGAACCATCAGTTCCTCAAGGGCCCCAACATGTACGGCCAAGACCTCAACCATCAGTCGCCCCAAGTGCGAGCCATTTTGCTAGAAATGCAGCGCCGCAAGATCAATACAGGGGCAGACGGCATTCGCGTAGATGGCGGCCAAGACTTTAGATTTTTCAATCCTCTTACGGACCGGGTGGAGCAGGACGATACCTACCTGCTGGCCATGAGCGACCTCATGCAAAACATCCAGGGGTACCGCCGCCTGATGTTCACTATTTTTGAAGATGGTCGGCCTTGGCCACAGGAAGGGTGGGAAGAGATTTCCCGGTACCGGGAGCTGATTGAGCTCAAGCCGGAGTCTTTCCAGTGGGGGCCCTTGATTTTTGCTCACAATACGCCTGCTTTAGAAGGCTACTGGGACAAGAAGTGGAGACGGGCCTGCGAAGTGATCTTTCAGGGCGATCGCTGGATCACTGGCTGCGGAAACCACGACACCGTACGCAGGGGCAACCAGATAGACCTCGATAAAGACATCAACTGGCACCTAGGCAATACGCTCCCTGAAGTGCTCAATACGGCCTACAACAACCCCGCCACTCAGATTTGGGTACAGGGATTTTGCCCCGGTTTGCCAATGGACTTTTTAAACGCGACCGTTGGCGCATCCTGGGGCTTCTTCCGCAATACCGATGACCGCTACGGCGTCAAGGTTGCCTCAGAGGAGATCGGCTTTTTAGACTGGCAGGTCTCACCGAGAATGTATAGCCGGGAAGCTAGCTTCGGGCAGATTAAGCAGCTGGGATTCGATGACTTAGAGCAGCTGCGGGCCTTTGGCAAGGCATTACAAACAGCCATGGTAGAAACAGATTATGACCTAGAGCAGGTCGCCAAAATCTGTAGCCACTGTCTGGGCGAAGACCATGGCGTGTGCGAGATCCCTGCCCTCGAAGAGCTAAATGAGCCCAACCTACCCTATTTTCTCGCTACATTGGATGTGCCCAAGCTCAAAGCTTTTGCAATGGCCTTTATGGAAGATGGCCATGAGCTGTGCAAAGTCAGCCATTACTACGATGAAATCGACCCCACCATTGCGGCCTTTAATCTGGCGCTTCGTCGATACCGCCGTCAGCACGCTTGGCTACAGCACAATATTTCTGGGCGCGATCGCTTCAACCGCATCAGCGACAACCAGCGAACCGTGTTCTACGGGCTGCGCACCTGCCCAGACAATGAACGCATCCAGATTGCCATGGCTACCCACATGGGCGGCAATCCCTGCACGGTCACCTTAGGAAAATGGCTACAGCTCGATATGAGCCAGTGGCGACTTGCGATCGCCACTCCAGGCATCCCAGAAGACACCCTCCAGGATCTCAGCGCCTTTGAACTGCAAGATGGCCAAGGCGTGCTGCTGGAGCTCATTCAACCAGAACTTCCCCAGGCAGGATAGGCCAGATAGTATCTGCCATCTGTCTGGCCGATACTGTTTAACAGATACTTTGGACAATCCCCTGCGATCACCCGCAGGGGATTGTCCAATACTTTGCAAATAATCTGAGTAAACAATCTGGCGGATACCCCTGGAAAATCCAGTAAACAAATCCACAGAATTTGATACAAAACGGCGGGTAGTCATGAGCAAACACTACTATCCGCCGTTTTGTGTACCTGCGAATAATTATCCATTGGTTAATAATCCAAACCTATGCCAGGCAAAGGCTTACAAAAAAAGAAACCGTGTTTCTCATTAGATTTATTTAATAATTGCCGCTCATCTACGTTATAAAACTTCTCAAAGTGCTAAACTTCTTTAATAATTACAGATTACAAACAGAGAAAGGCTCTGTCATGTAGCAAGCGTATGGATGTCTCTGCCGCTTGCGCGCTACTTAGCCCTCGGTCAGCTAGAGCTTATAGGTTAGCTAGCTTTTAACGGTTAGCTAGCTTGTAAAGTCACTGACCGCAACGCGCAAGGCTGTCGTCAGCTAAGCAGCCAAAGCTATAGGACGCAGAATTTTTCAGTGAGTCATTTTGTGCTTAGTCGTTTTGATTAGGAACTCAGATACATGGAAGGAAAACTCAGGGACCTTATCGGGAAGCCTGGCGTTTGGCTATATATTCAAAGCAGTAGCGGCTGGTTCAAAAACGTTGAAATTTTGGAAGTTGGCGACAGCATACTCACATTCCGCTACGAATCTGAGTCCGACACTGAGCGTAAAGTTTGGGAAAAGACAACTCGCATAGACAATGTCTCAGAAATAGAAGTTCGCTTAGTCGTTGTCCCCAAGCCCAATAATCCACAGCTAGCAGACATTCGTGGCCAGCTCTCGAAGCTTCTGCAGCAGGACAGCGCCCCCGAAATTGACGACCGGATGCACTAAGCCGCCGCTACAGCCTCGGGGCTGGGCACATCTTCAAATATTGCGCTGCAGGCCAAGCCCTTCGAGGCTGGCCTGTTTTTTGTGTTATTTCCCCGGCGATTCCCTGCCGCTGTCCGTAGAGCGAGTGATAGCCCCGAGCAAACTAGCAAAATTCTATCTGCGATAAAATTCAGACTCAGAGGATTCAGAAGACTCAGAAAAAATTAGAAAACCGAGAACTCGAGTAGCAGGGATTGTATGAAAAAGCGCGGCCTCTTTTTTGCGATCGCAGCCATCATTATGGTGGGCATTGTCTGGGGAAATCCCATCACCCGTATCAAAGCCACCTTTTTCCCAGAAATTCCCGTTCTCTTACCAGCTGACGAATCTTTGGCGGCAGTAAACATTTCCGTCGATGAAGCGCTGCTCTGGCAGCATGTTAACGCGATCGCGCAACCAAGATTTACCAACGCCCAGAAGCAGCCGATTCGCAGCTACATCACAGCGCAGCTAAAAAGCTACGGCATCTCCCCTGTCGAGCAGCCATACGTCCATCCTAAAACCAAGCAGGCCGACACAGGGGGCGTCAACATTATCGCAACCCTGCCCGGGAGCGATCCGACAGCAGGCAGCATTCTCCTTGGTGCCCACTACGACGCCCATGAAACATCGCCCGGTGCCGACGACAATGCTAGTGCGATCGCAGCGCTGCTCGAAACAGCCCGCCTTCTCTCATCTCTCCCTCCTGAGCAAGCCTTTCCGACGACCCTGAAACTGCTCTTTTTTGATCAAGAGGAGCGTCAGCCAGACGGTAGCGGACTCCTCGGCAGCTTGGCCTACACCCTAAACAACAAAAATCTAGACAGCATAAAAGGCGCAGTCATCCTAGACATGATTGGATTCGCCTGTCGCACAGCAGGCTGCCAGCAGTACCCCCAGGGCATTCCCCTACAAAACCTTCCAGACACTGGAGAATTTCTAGCCGTCCTAGGACTCTCAGACCACCCAGAACTGATCGGCGCCTTCGCCGGATCAGCGCAAAACATCTGGCCAGCGGTGTACAGCTTGCCCCTGCCCAAAGCAACTTTGAATATTTTTCCCGATCTGTTGCGCAGCGATCACGCACCGTTTTGGGAGAAAGATGTTCCAGCAGTCTTTGTCACTGATACCGCCAATTTTCGCAATCCCAATTACCACACACAGCAAGATTTGCCAGCGACCCTAGACGGTCCATTCTTTAAAGGGTGCGCTCAGCACGTCGTCAATGCGGTCACAACACTGCTGAGTCAGCCAGTTCATCAGTCTGAGTAAACCCTGTGGTAGACAGTACGCGGCAGTGTTAGGAGTCATCCGTAAATAAGTTACCGATTTTAGATAGAGCAGGGCCGCGAACTGGGTTGTATGTAATGAACAATTCGGCAATTTAATTGCGAACGGATCCTTAGACGGCCGTGTTAGACAGTCTGTTGTTTCTCCTTTTTTCTCTCTTGTTCTAAATACGCAAAAACACTCTTATCCCCAATATCGGGCGGGATCGGCTGAAATGCTTTACGCAGTGCGAAAATCGCCAGCAGCCCCGCCCAGGCGAGCAGCATTCCCTTCTCTGTCCCAATTGAAAGAACGCCCGCCATGTGCCCTAGCAGTACGCCGGGTACCAGCACCACCAAAAACTTAGTTTCTAATCGATTGAAGCAGAAGGCCTCTTTGACAAAGATGCCAGTGAGCGCCGCGAAGGTAAATCCGATGCCAAAGAGGGTCAGTGGATGCTGGTAGGCCGTCAGCGCTAGCGGCGAAGGGTAGCCCAGTGCGATCGCCAAACTCGCCAGGCCGCCAATCGCCCAAAATAGCTGCAGAGCTCTGTGCAAAGGACGCAGGTAAATATGAATGGTGAAGAGACTTAGACCCAGCGCAGCCCACAGCAAACCATAGCAAACAGTCGCAACCATTGGCGCGATCGCAGGTGCTGATACCGCGCCAATGGCTGCAGTCGCCACACTCACCGCTGATACCGCTAACCCTACCCGATACCAGATCACCTCCTGGCGATCGCTCTGCTCAATCGTGAATGTTCCAAACTGACCATCATAGATTTCCATAGCGCTCTCCCTGTCTATGTGCGCGAATCGACACTTGCTACCAACGAAAATTATCTCGTCCCTTAGAAAATAAGCCCATCAGCGGTCCCAAAATCGCTCCAAATACAAAGCCCCCTGCATGCGCCCAATAGGCGACCCCACCAGACCCCATATCCGCCGTTGCCCCCAGGCTCATTGCACTGTAAAAGGCCTGCTGGATAAACCACCAGCCAAGGAAGAAAATGGCTGGAATCCGAAACGTGGTGAAAATAATAAATAGCGGCACCAAGGTGACAATTTTTGCCCTTGGAAACCGGATAACGTATGCGCCCATAATGCCAGCGACCGCACCACTTGCACCCAGCGTAGGAACCGCAGAAGCCGGATCAAATATCCACTGCGACAGCCCGGCCAGCACACCACAAGCCAGATAAAAAACTAAAAACTTAACCGGCCCCAGCTGATCTTCAATATTGTTGCCAAATACCCACAAGTAGAGCATGTTGCCGCCCACGTGCAGCCAGCCCCCATGGAGAAACTGTGAAGAAATCAGGGTAATCCACTCCCTTTCGGCAGCGATCGCACCTCCACCAAAAGAGTCCGATAGCTCCACTGGCACCAGTGCCCAGGTGTTAAAAAATTGCTGTAAGGCTGCTTCTGGTAGCGTTATCTCATACAGAAAAATCACCAGATTCATCGCGAGCAAAGCATAGACAACGACAGGCGTTGTACTAATCGGATTGTCGTCTCGAATGGGAACCACAGTATGCCTACGATAATCAGCTGCGCCTTTATTCTATAGCGTTCATCGATTTACCTGTGATATCTGACACACCCACTGACCTGTAGAAACCCCAGTCATAAAAACTCACTCATCCGAACACTCGAAAAACCAAGACAGCTCTCCGCTGTCGGCCGACAGCCGAACGGGCAACCCCACCGGCAGCATTGCATTGACACCATCGTGGCCAAACGGCAACTCAGACACAACGGGAATGCCCAAATCGCAGAGGCGATCGCGCATAACTTCTTCCACCGTTAGCGTTTGCCCGCGCTTACTTGGCTCCCAGCCGCTAAATCGGCCCAGAGCGATTCCCCGCACCTTCGCAAACTTTCCCATTGAACGCCACTGCGTCAGCATGCGATCTAGCCGGTAGGGCGCTTCGCCCACATCTTCAAACGCCAAAATCACATCCGTCAGGTCGGGCTCCGCTGCCGTGCCCAGCAGGTGAGTCGCTACGCACAAATTGCCAGGCAGCAAAATTCCCTCTGCGCAGCTACCGCCACTCGTTTCGATCCATCCCTTGCCAGCGATCGCCCCAATCTGATGCTGCTCCACCCAGCGAAACAGCCGATCAACAGACCATTCTGGCTCATCTGCGAGCGTCGTCAGCACCGGACCATGCACACCAGAAATACCTTGTTTGCTCAAGCTCCACAGCAAGCTCGTAATATCTGAAAATCCGATCAGCCACTTGGGCTCAGCTAGGTTTAGCAAATCTGGCCAAGACCAGCCCTCTAGCAAGCGGGTCCCCCCATAGCCTCCCCGAGCGCACAAGATTCCCTTGCAGAGCGGATCGCGCAGCGCGGCTGCCAGCTGCCGTCGGCGATTGTCATCCGACCCTGCTAGGTATCCCCAGCAAGCATCGTAGCCATCACACAGGTGGAGCCGGTAGCCGCGCTGCCGCCAAATATTGAGCCCCGATTCAAAATTTTCAGCAGGCTGCAGACCACCGCTCGGCGAAATAACATAAAGCAAATCGCCAGGCACTAGTGGCGACGGCAGCCGACAGCCAGAAGCCGCCTTGGCCCTACCGAGGGCCTGCAGAGGACGCGTCATAGCAAGAAGACGAAGACGAGGAACAGCGCTAGTATTCTACTGAAATAAGCTGTCCGTAATTGTTCACCTCGTAAGCTTCACCGACATAGCCCGTCCGGTCAAACATGATCTGGTGAATGTAGCGGTCCAGTTCGTATTCGTTCGTAAAGCGATCGCGATAAAAATCCTTAATATCTTCTTCTACCCCCAGCACCTGCAAGCGGTCGTGCAGTCCCTGCCGATCTCCCGCGAAATATGCATTGCGGGCAATCCGATCGTTCCAAAACTTATCGATAATGCCATAGGGGACACCGCCAAAGGTCACCTTCTCGTGAACAAAGAGGTGAACCCAACTCCCGCCGACTACTGCAATAGTCAGAGTACAGGCGAGCGTCACCCGGCGAAGGAAACGCTTACGGGCTTGCTTTTGTGCCAGACGGGCCATTAGCCGACTAGGACGGGCGTTGCGCCGAGCGGCTTCCTTCAAACGGCGCTGAAGCCAGGTATGTTCAACCAGTTGCTCGGGCCGGAAGCGAGACCTATGCAAGTTTCGCTTCAGCGCTAGGATGAGTTTTCGGAGTGGACGCCAGGATTTTGGACGGTAGGGCAAACGAGCCATAAAGCAGATTTTCAGGAGGGCGCTACAGGTCTATTTGTGACGAAAGATACATCTACCATGAGGCATTTTCATATTTCCACTATAAAAGTATATTAAGAATTTTATTTGTGAGATGAATCACTGACAGCCTGAAACCCTTTTAACACAGCAGTTTCAAGAGTTAAAAGCTTTGTTTCGAGAACATCCTTACAGCGCATAGTCAGTTTCGCTAAGGTGCTTTCTCCCGAGCAGGTGCCGACTAGATCAATTTCTCTAAATTGGCCTGCATCACATCGTGTAAGTGAACGGCTAAGCGCTCTACGGTACCCGACCTGTCATCCTGATAGTCCGTTAGATACTGCTTAAGGTTGATGGGCGTACCCACATAGAACCGGGCCTTGCGAGGCGCTTTAGGCTGCGCGTGCTCTAGGTGAAAGACCTCACGCTCTATGCGCGTTAGGGTATCGAGAAATCGCTCCTGCGTGGGCGCTTCGGCGACATACCCGTCATAAATGGCATCAAAGTTCAGCAGTCGCACCGTGTCCCAATATATCTTCTGCGGATTCAGGCGATGAGCACCTTTAGAGGGAGTTTTTTCGCCTTTAGCCGTCTTTTTAACCGTTGCCCCTTTAACCACCTTTTCACTAACGGATTCCGTAGCTGCCTCCAAGTCTTCTAGCTCTGCCTGCACTCGGTAAACGCGCTCACGAATCGGCGCATTCAAATTAGGCTCAATATCTAAGGCAGACTCGCACTTTTCAATAAAGATTTTACGCAGACGCTCAATACGCTCGTTCCAATCCAAGTCTTCTGTACCAGATAGGTCGGCCTCCTGCTCAATGCGCAAAATCACCTGGTTACCGACTCGGCGCAGCCGCTGATAGCTGTCCAAACTAGAAGCTTCAAGGTTTAGCCGATCTTCCAACCGGGATAGCAGTGCTTCAATCACCCGCTGCATGGGCTGCTGGTACTGATATTTCAAGCTGAGTGGCACCACGTACAAATCGGGAATTTGCGCTGGTGAGTCAGCTTTCTTAGCCAGCTGCGCTAGCGCCGACATCGGCAGCTGAATGGCTCCCGGACGAAAAGACATAATGGTGTCGTTCTGATAGGAGCATCCGCCCTCGGGAAAAATCACCAGTCGGCATCGGGGTTGCTTGAGCATAGAAAGGGTCTGGCTAATGCTGGCGCGATCGCCCAATCCTCGACGAATCGAATAGCACCCCAAGTGCTGAATAAACCAGCCCATCAGCCCGCCAAACGCCTCGTAGGCTACAACATAATGAAACAGCTGACCTAGCCGTGCTGACAGCACGAATAGCGCAATCCCATCCTCCATTGTGGGATGGTTGCACACAAATACAATGCGAGCATCATCAATCGAGCGCACAGCGCCCACAAACTCTTCAGATACAAAAATCCGCACCTTGTAGAGCACGTGAGCCAGAGGGTAGCTAATGCTCTGCACCAAACGGGCCATCAGTGGCAGCTGCTTGGGCGGGTAAAAGGCCGGACTCTGAGTATCGGAAGAGCGAGAACGAGGCGAAGAATCGGCGGCCATGTCAAGTTAGGTGCAACGGTCGGTGACCTCTAATATATAGTGTCGCTCCCACCGCAGTATCAGCTCAGCGACAAGAGGGCTCCAAGGCACTCTCCATAAGTACTATCGAATCAGCTCAATACCTAAAAAAAGAGCCCTTACCAAGCTAGTAAGGGCACACATCGTCAAGTTATGTGGAATTGGTTCTAATGTACTATATTTTGCATGTACGCGCTAGACAGCTGGCAAAAACAGATATCCTGTGCGTTCGGCTTTGCTATTTCGAAACGACTAGTACAACACCGCAGGCAATCAACGCCAAACCAAACAAACGTGCTGGGACAACAGGCTCTTTGAGTACCCAAATGCCCATAAGAACTGACAAAATATAAATCGAAGCGGTCCCTGGCGCAGCCACGCTGAGCTTTACCCGCGTCAGCAGCAAAATGTAAGCAACCGCGCTCACACCATAAAATGTCAGGCCAATAATCAGCTCTGGGATAGTCACCGCCTCCCAAATTTTGCCTATCATGGTCGAAGCTTCAAGCAGGTTTATCTTGACCGCACCTAGCTTTAGCAATAGCTGACCGCAGGCAGCAGTCAAGACCGAAAACAACAGCAGCAGAATTTCTTGAGAGGTCACAAACAGCGCCATCGAAGCCAGCCAGCATCATAACAGGCTGTGCGGCTGCTCACATTTACAGAAGAACAATCTCTCTCACGCTAGCCAGCTAGATACTCCCGCATATCACCCTGACGCTTGCGAAGCTTTGTCAGCGCCTCCCGCTCTATCTGACGAACCCGCTCGCGACTGATTTCTAGCATCGCGCCAATTTTCGCAAGGGTCATGTTCTTGCCGTCTTCTAGGCCAAAGCGTAGAGAGATGACGCGCTGCTGCTGCGGCGTTAGGTCAGCCATGATGCGACGCAGGTCGCTCTTCAAAGAGGACTGTGTAGCGTAGTCATCAGGCGTTTGGCCATCGTCTTCGAGCAGGTCACCGAGCTGGGTGTCCTGATTGTCGCCCACGCGCAGGTCGAGGGAAAGCGGCTGACGAGACTTGTCCAAATAGTCGCGAACTTGCTTGGTAGTCAGGCCAGTATCTTCAGCAATTTCGTCAATTGTCGGCGTGCGCCCGTTCATCTGCGCAAACTGGCGCTGGGTTTTCTTAATTTTGTTGAGCTTCTCGGTAATGTGAATAGGTAGGCGAATGGTGCGGCTTTTTTCAGCGATCGCACGCGTAATGGCCTGACGAATCCACCAGTAGGCATAGGTACTGAAGCGGTAACCCTTTGCCGGGTCAAATTTTTCCACGCCACGCTGCATACCAATCGTGCCCTCCTGAATCAGATCCAGCAGATCCACGTTGCGCTTGATGTACTTTTTGGCAACCGAGACAACAAGCCGTAAGTTAGCTTCTACCATCTTTCGCTTTGCACGTTCACCCGCTTCTACAACACCTGCAAGTTCTTCCACAGAGAGACTGACAGCTTCCGCCCATTCAGCCTGGCTGGGGTCACGGCCAAGGGTTTCGGCCAATTCAGCTTGGACGGCAGTTACCGACATCAGCTGCTTCACCTGCTTACCGAGGATGATCTCTTCTTCGTGGGTAAGCAGAGGAACACGGCCAATCTCTTTGAGATAGGTACGGACAAGGTCGCTTGAGGGAGCAGCAGCTTTCATATAAAAATCGCGGAGCAGCAAGAGTTTGGAAGAGTGGGAAATCAGACGCAGAAAGCAGCACAGCTGCAGCCATCGGAACAAAGGCAACTGACCGCCACCTCTGTCTCTCCATTTAATAGTAACAAACTGTAACGTTTATGAGAAAACTGATTTTTTGGTTTTGAAAAACGTAGCTTCACCTACAGGGCACACACAGAATAAATGCCGTATTTCACAGGGGATACAAACACTCTATTACGAAAAGAATATGAGTATTTCTATCTGGATTAAGCATCCGATTATTAAAAGAATGTGGAAGTTTGTAAACTACTTTGAAGTAAGCACATCTACACATCCGCTAAAAATACGTTTTCTCAAGTATGGTTTCTGAGCATGTCTATCTAAATATGAGCTGGCAGCACCATACATCGGTCTAGCGACATGTTTTTGTGCGATGCGGCACCTTCTAGGTCAAAATGCCCGGCTAAGTGTCTTACAGATAGGTCTTGTGAGTAGATGGTTTACGAAAGAACAGTGATCAGGAAACATTATAGTACAAATATACTATTTTTATATTTCAACCTGCCGCTTTGGGTGCTCATGCCATCAGCTAAGCAGCAAAGAATCATCGGCGATCGCATCTACACCCGCGCGCATATCCACATCTGTATCAGAGCGCATAGAGTTCTGTCTGGCAAAGGCATCTAGCAGGTCATTCACGCTGAGACCTACACGGTCACTACCTGAAATATCGAGTACGATCCTGCCATCGTGCAGCATCAGAGTGCGATCGCCCAGGTCCAGTGCCTGCTGCATGCTGTGCGTCACCATCAGCGTTGTCAGCTGTTTGCCTATCACCAGCTCTCTAGTGAGGTCAAGAATATACGCAGCCGTTGTGGGGTCCAGCGCCGCTGTGTGCTCGTCTAGCAAAAGGACTTTCGTAGGTGCCAGCGTTGCCATTAGCAAGCTCACGGCCTGGCGCTGCCCGCCAGAAAGCAAACCCATTTTGTCACCGAGCCTATCTTCTAACCCCAGATTCAAGGTTGCTAGCCGCTCGCGAAACTGTCTCCGTAGCGGCTTAGTCAGAGCAGGGCGCAGGCTTAAAGACTGCGATCGCCGCTGAGCCAGCAACAAGTTCTCTTCCAAAGACAGTTCAGCGCAAGAACCTGCCAGCGGGTTCTGAAAAACGCGGGAGACCAGCTTCGCCCGACGCGCGACCGACCAGCTCGTCACGTTACGCTCAGCAATCATCACCTGACCAGCTTGTAGCCCGCTAGATGTATTCACTTCGCCGCTCAGCACGTTCAAAAGCGTCGATTTGCCAGCGCCATTGCTGCCAATCACCGTCACAAATTGCCCCGGCGGAATGGTGAGGGAAAAGTCCCGAAAAACTAACTTTTCTAGCGGCGTTCCGGGCGAAAAGGTAACTTGTAAGTCGCTGAGGTGGAGCATGGCAAGGTGAGAGACCGGGGAAGCGCTCAGACAGATTCAAGCCTCTGACACAGCCAGCACGTTCTTGGGGTAGGCAATTCGTTTGTGGTTGTGCTGCTGCCAAACCTGAATAAATACGCTGGCAATCACGTCCATATCCTCCCGGCTCAAGCCGCTGTCTATCAGCTGTCGGTTGCGCCAGCGAGCCCGCAAAATTTTGTTCACCATGGCGTAGGCTTCATCTATAGAAGCATCTGGCTTGAGCGATCGCAACGCCGCTTCGCAAGAATCTGCCAGCATCGTGATACCCGTTTCCGGACTCTGAGGAATTGGGCCATCGTAGCTAAAGTCAGACTCCGAAACAACCAGCGTCGGCTCTCTGGCCTGGCGTTCCTTTGCCTGCTGATAAAAATAGCTGATTTTCATATCGCCCTGATGCTCAGGGATAAACGCCTGAACAGCTTGGGGCAAGCGATATTTTCGGGCCATGACCAGTCCCTGGGTCACGTGCTTCTTGATGATATTGGCACTCTCCCAAGGATCATCTAGCGCATCGTGCAGGTTAGGCCCGCCCATCTGGTTTTCAATAAAGCCCTGCGGCCTGTGCATCTTGCCGATGTCGTGGTAAAGCGTGCCCGCCCTGACCAGCTCCACATTCCGCCCTAGGGCGCGGGCAGCTGCCTCAGCCAAATTAGCCACAAACATGGTGTGCTGAAAAGTGCCCGGCGCTTCTGCAGCCAATCGCTTTAGCAGCGGGCGGTTGGGGTTCGACAGCTCCGCCAGGCGAATGGGCGTGACCACATCAAAGAAGTGCTCTAGATACGGGCTTACGCCCAGCGCCACTACGCTCCAAGCAATGCCATACAAACCGTGCAGCGCAGAACCCACAAAGACGGCTTTCCACAGTGGCGCAGCCACCGTAAATCGCATCAGCGTCAGCACCAAATGCACTGCCGCCTGGCTGAGGCCAACTATCCCACCTAGCAAGGCAAATTCTTCGCGCGATCGCAGCTGAGGCGCAATCCAGCTCCCCAAGAGAGCCGCCGCCGCCCCCGCCGCCAGCGGAATCAGGTCACCCAGCGGCACACCGATAGGCATCAGCAGCGTCAGCAGGCCAACCACCGTCATCCCCAGTGCCGGACCATAAAAGCTTCCGACCAACAGCCCGACAGCTGGCAGGCCAAAGGTCGGCACCCGCAGCGCCGCCAGAATAGATACCACCAAACACAGCAAAAGTACCAAAATGTGGTCTCGCTGATTGAGCTGGTTGAGCTGCCAGTGGTCCACCCACAGATAGAGGGCAACCGCCGCCGCTACCAGCACGCTAAAGCCGCAAAGCCCCACCCAGTTGAAGTAGCGGTCAGTAAGGTCAAAATGATCCAACAGTACAAAATCAGAAGAATCAATCGTCTCATTCGCCCGTACGATCAGATCCCCTTCCTGCACCGAAACCATCACCGGATCGATTTGGCGAACCGCTTGCTCTGCCTGCTGCCAAGTGCGCTCCACATCATTCACCAAATTTGGCGAGACAGCCGCTGCGATGACATCTGCCGTTAGCTGCTGCACATTGATACCAGAACCTCTAGGAACACGGGCCTCAATCGCCCTGCGTAGCAAATCATCTGGAGTACCAACATTCACGCCTTGCAGCATGATGCTAGAGAAAATTTCCCTGGCATTGCGCTCTAGCTCAAGCCATTGCTCTTCAGATAGCTCAAACAGCCGGTAGTTGTACAGGGGCTGATCTTGGGTGCTGGCCGCAGCCACCAAATCTTCGTAGGCCCTACGATACTGCCGTCTGCGAGTATCGAGGCGGGTCTGGAGCATCGTCAAGCCTTTCGGGCTAGACAGATCGCGGTAGGCCAGCAGCTCTAACAAAGCAGACTGCTGATCGGGGGTTAGCGATCGCACCTGAGCGGCAATCTGTGGTGGCAAAGGCACACCTGGGGGAACGGCTAAATCGTTTCCACTGTCTTCATTTTCCGTCTGTGCATCCGGTTGGGCGTCTGATGCAGCTGCGCTATTAGCCGACTCGCCAAGGCTGTTCAACTGGTCTACAGACAGCGTCGATAGCTTCGCCAACCGCCACACCGTTTGCCATTCTGTATCGGTCGCCTGAAACAAAAAATCCTGGGTCGACTGGGAAAGGGTGTCCAGGTTCAAAAAATTTGGCCTGCCTGCCTGCTCGCGTAGCTCCCGGCCTTGCTGCAAAAGCGTCTCTAGCGATCGCTCAGCCGCCGCCGTCTGCTCCAAATCGATTTTAAGAATCTGAACTGCCCCATTGCGGACATCGTCTCGCTGCTGCTCGGTCGCTCTCTTATCTTCAATGACTGCAGCAGCCGGTGCATAAAATGTCTTCGGAGAGACTGAGCGAACATCCAAACCCGGCTGACGGTAAAACCTCTGACCAAAACAAGTTGCTAAAATCAGCACCGCAAGCAGCGTAACGGTCCAAGTACGGCGGGCACCTCGCTGCGAACGAATCAGGACCTGCCCCGTCGAGCACTTAGTCACAGAACGTTTGCTGGCCGAACGCTTACCTGCTGAACGCTGCTCTGGAACCGGACGTCCAGAGGCCGAACGCTCACCAACTGGATGTTCGGCGTTTGAAGTGGTTGATTTCCCTGAGTTCTGGTCTTCAGGGTCGAGCTGCTCAGGCAGACCTTCAGGCAAGTCAACCGCACTTTCAAGGAGTAGGAACCGCTGCGCGCCGCTTACCCAAGGAGAACAGCGATGGTTAATCTGTCGCTTTAGCTTGCCGCTAGGGCGCTTTAGCCACAGAAACGAATGTGACCAAACCCTATGTACCCGACTGGCAATGTAACGGAGAACACCCATGAGCCCTACCGGATGGATTGCCTAACAGTCCGCTGTAGCCAGGCTACTAGCGGTCACATGCAACGAATAGTATCGGGTCACTAAATACTTCATTTAGCCATTATAGTATGCGGTTCTGTGGGTGGCTGTTCGCTAAACTGCACCCGGAACACGTTCTCCTCACCTTTCCCAATTCGCTGAATAAAGCAACATACCTCCCACGGGACCATCAGGCTGAGCATTGACATTAGGCTGAGTCTTGATTCAGACACAGATTTCAGTCAGACTGCGGACCGCACCACTGACCAGACCAGCGAGCATGTAGCCTTTCAGCCAGCCGATGGCACTGCTGAGCGTTCATCACAGGCACCTGATTGGCCTGATCGGCCTGTAGCTGCCACAGCACTGGCAACGCAGCATATCTGCCCATGGCTCCACTCACGAGCCCGGCCACCCAAGGCGCAATACCCCGATAGTGCGAAGCCTCTCTCACAGATGCACCGTAGTCGCAACGGTGTAGGAACGCACTTGTAATACCACCAATAACTTGCCTATCAGCATCAGTAGCACTCCGCTCTAGCCAATCTAGCGACGCAGAAAATCGCCCGAAAGATGTATCAGGGGTCGCTGACATTGCAGTGCCAAGCACAGTCGACACTCGCGTTGCAATAGCTGACCACAGCCTCAGATAGCGGCTGCCATAGTCTTCATCTAATCCGTTGCATAGGGTTTGCGTCTTTGCTTGCTGTGGTGCATGGTCGCAGGCATAGTCAGTCAGCTGCGTCAGTATCTGCTCTCCTGTCAGAGAGCGAGATGGATACCAATGCCATTGGACAGTCAGCGCCAAAACATCACCTAAAACTAAGCAGGGAGCACTCACAGTCGGTGCCCAAGCAGACAGCATCTGCCATCGCTGAGAGGGGTCGTCGCAGTACCGCAACAATATTGGCACGCTGTTGAGTGCCGACTCAGGACCTGTCAGCTCAGGATCGAAAAGCTCTGGTATTTGGAGAAATGTGCGCAGTCTTTCAAAACAATACGACAGCGCTATTAGGCTGTCTGGTGGTATCTCAATTGAGCTGCTCGCTGTTGAACTATGGGCGGCGGCGCCCGGCTGAGTGAGCCGCATCGCTACGGGCGCGAGGTATAGCCCAAACAAAGCCCCCCGGAAAAGGCCATCGTCAATTGGCCAAGCGTCGGCCTCATGGGCGTCAGTTCGGGTTAGCGCCAACGAAGAGACGACAGGCTTTGGAGCATTCATGACTTTCAGCGATCGCTCTTTTCACCCGGAATTATATCTGTTTATATAGTTATGACTTAATAGACACTCTTCAAAAGGTTAAGGAAACCCGAAATGGGGCGATCGCAAAAAAATAATTCAGCCTTTCAGCAACTGACAGCGCCAGCTATCCTGTCAGCGCTCCTTACAGCCATTACGCTCTCAGTAGAATTTGCCCAGCCTGCCACAGCGCAGCCCAACACCACTAGCCAGCCCAACACCACTAGAAGGAGCACCACGACTAGAGCCACCAGCCCTACTCAGCAGCTAGCACAGGCAGCTCTCTACCCTACGCTTACAGAAGAAAGCACAGGAGAATCTGTCCGTCAGCTGCAGGCTATCCTCAAGCTGCTTGGCTTTTATCAGGGCAGCATTGACGGAAACTACACCCCGCCCACCCAGACAGCTGTTGCCAGCTTTCAATCCACTGCAGGCATCGTTGCCGATGGCATCGCAGGCCCCTCCACCTGGCAAAAGCTCCTGCCCAATCCCAATGACCTACAAAATGCTGTCGGTAGCGGCACCGCCCAAGGCAGCCCCACAGCCCCCCCGGCACCGGCAGCAAACGCTACGCCTGCAGCCGCCACGCCCCCCGCAGAGGCCAGCATTCCCAGCGGTCCGCCGATTCTCAGGCCTGACGCAGAAGGACCTGCCGTCGCCCAACTCCAAAGAGAACTACAGGCACTCGGGTACTACAATGGCGCTATTGACGGTGGCTACGGCGCTCAGACGCAAGCAGCCGTAGAGGAATTTCAAGCGGATCAGCAGCTAGTGGTAGATGCTGTGGTTGGCCCTGCTACTTGGGATGCTCTAACGCGTGCATTAAATAGTCTGTAGCGTTCAGTCAGATAGACAAGTCAGATAAGGCAGCAGGCTTTTAATTCTCAGCCTTCCACGCTTTGCTGCCAACGCTCACGAACCAGACCCTATCTGGTCTAACCAAACAGGCAGCTCACCGCCCATAATGGCGGTATCGTATCCATCAAACGCAGAACCGGCGTGGTTAATAAACGTAAGGTAGTCACTCATTAAAAAATACACACCCACGATGGCAGCAGCAGACGAAGCGACCAGAAAGCCCGCCAGCATCAGCGAGAACTCTTGATTCTCAACGGCTCGGTCCATCAGGCGCAACGCCCAAAAAACCAAGCCAATAACAATCGTTAAAATCAGTAATACCATCGGTCAGAGAGAGGCTGGAAACCTATAATTTTGCGGTGGATCAGCAAGGCGCAAGCTGCTTGTGAACTCGCAGACCTTACCAATGAGGAACCACCCCTCAAACCCAAAAGAAAAACCAGATTTGAATCTTTTCTTTTGGAACTTTTACATAGCTTAACAGATCCCTCAGATTCAGAACACTGGGAATGCACGTATCTTATTTTTTTGATGTTTGCCAAGAACTTTTAGCAGTCGACTAGCAGTCGACCCTTGCTTGTCCGTAGTATACGGAGCCAAAGTATAGGAAACTTAATTTAAGCTTTTTGTCAATGCTTTGTTAAGAGTAGTAGACAATTCAAAAAGACTTAAATTTCATAAGGTTATGTAAATATTTCTGTACAAGCACACCCTATCTCTACACTTTAAGCATTACCTTCGCGCAGCATATGCAGTCCATCGCCTACTACGGGTACTGTTGGTGTGCTTTTGCCCAAGGTTGAAAGCACGTATCGGCGTACCACTCGTCGGCACCGGTCATCATCAGCCTGATTGGCGCACAAGCACGTTGTGTTCAGCCAAGTAGCTTTTGATTTCGCCGACGCTCAGCTGACCGTAGTGCAGTAAAGAAGCAAGCAAGGCCGCTTCAGCATTGCCATCCGTTAGCGCCTCGTAGATGTGTTCACAAGTACCCGCCCCACCTGAAGCAATCACAGGAACATTCACACGACTAGCGATTGCCTGGGTCAAGGTCAAGTCGTATCCAGCTTGCGTACCATCGGCATCCATACTCGTTACCAGCAGCTCGCCCGCGCCGCGTCGCACCACTTCACAGGCCCACTCCACCGCGTCCAGCCCTGTATTCTCACGCCCACCCCGGACAAATACGTCCCAGCCTGGTGTCTGCTCTGTGCCAGCATTTGCCACAGCAGGTGCCGAGCGGCGACGGGCATCAATGGCGACCACAATGCACTGGGCACCGAAGCGAGCGCTGGCTCGGTCAATCAGCTCAGGGTCGCGAACCGCAGCCGAATTGATGCTCACCTTGTCAGCACCTGCCCGCAGCAGCTTTTTGATCGTATCGAGCGAGCTGATACCGCCACCCACCGTCAGTGGAATAAACACCTGCTCTGCCGTTTGATAAACCACGTCGTAGATGACATCGCGGTCTTCGTGGGTGGCCGTAATATCCAAGAAAACCAGTTCATCAGCACCCGCCTCGTTGTAGGCCTTGGCCAGCTCGACCGGATCGCCCGCATCTTTTAAATCGACAAAGTTAATACCCTTCACCACTCGACCGGCTTTCACATCGAGGCAGGGCAGAATTCTCTTGGCAAGCATGGCAGGCATAAAACTCTACAGGAGAGCACAGGTCGCTGATAGACTGATAATTGGTCTTCAGACGCAGTTATTAAGTAAGGATACAGTTTATTAGACATGGACTTAGAAATTGGACAGCGGGTTCAGGTACGCCGCATGCGTGATCGCGTTGCTAAAGACCTAGCCGCACGCCTAGGTCAAACCGCTATCGTCAAAGAGTTTAAAGTGCTAGATGGACAAAACATTGGTGCCCTAGTCAGCTTTGAGGCAGATGACTTCACCACCTGGTTCTTCGAAGATGAGCTGCGACCGGTCAATTAGCGCCCTAATAGCTGGCCGGACGAGCTGCTTACCCCACCGATAACGCTCTATGACGCTGATTCTTACATTTCTAGGTAAAGGGGGCACAGGCTGCTCCACAGTGGCCATTGCTGCAGCCCAAAAGCTAGCCGACAGCGGTAAGCGCGTCCTGTTGGTCTCCCAGGAGGCAGGGCCAGCGCTCTCTCTATTACTGGGCACTGCCGTAGATAATAAACCCACGGCAGTACCTGAAAACAATCAAGGCCTAGCCGGTGGCTTCCAAGCCGTGCAGCTGCAAACCACCGTTCTGCTGGAGGAGAACTGGGAAAAGCTCAAAAGATTTGAAGCCCAGTACCTTCGAGATCCTTTTTTCAAGGCTGTGTTTGGGCAAGAGCTCAGCGTCATTCCTGGCATGGATGATTTCTTGGCCTTGAATGCTATTCGTGAGTACACCGAAAGTGCTCAGTACGATGTGATTGTCCGCGACGGGCCAAGTAACCAGGCCAGCCTGCGAATGTGGGGCGCGATTGGCGGCGTAGACTGGTACTTTCGACGGTTTAAGCAGGTCTTTCAAAGCTCCCAGTTCTATCGATCTATTTCACCGTTTATTGCGCCAGTTACCGGCGCGGTGTTTAGCAATGGACTCTCTGGTGATATCTGGAGCCAACCGGAGACGCAGAGCGTGGAGGAGATGGTCGCCAAGGGCAAGGCCATGGTCAGAGACCCAATGCAGCTGCGTGCCTACGTGGTAACCAGTGACGATCAGCTAGCGATCGCAACTGGCAAATATCTCTGGAGCGCAGCCCAGCAGATTGGACTCACGGTTGCCGGTACTTTTATAAACGCCGGACTATCTGGCCAGGCGGAGCCGACAGCGGCGACAGCGGCCTTTGCTCCGCTCCCCGTCACGCCGATCCCCCACGGCGACAGCGACAACCGCTGGGAGCCGATCATCGCCGCGCTTCCGGCATTGACCGCACCGGTCGAAGTTCCTCGTCCGATGGCGGTAGATACAGCCAGTAGTACTGTTAAGCTTTTTTTGCCGGGATTTGATAAAACACAGGTAAAACTCACGCAGTATGGCCCAGAAGTAACGGTTGAAGCGGGTGATCAGCGGCATAATGTGTCTTTACCTGCCGCGCTCAACGGCAGAAGCGTTACCGGGGCTAAGTTTCAATCTGGCTACCTGATTATCTCGTTTGGTTAGTGGCCGCTTTAGTGATGGAAGGAATTTGATATGGCTGAAGAGACACCGCTGCCAACTGCGGCGCGATCGCCTGCCGAAAGCAACGGCAAAGCCAGGCAGCTGCTCGGCATGAAAGGCGCCCAGGCAGGAGAAACCTCGATCTGGAAAATTCGTCTTCAGCTAATGAAGGCGATCACATGGATTCCCCTAATCTGGGGAGTCGTCTGCGGCGCAGCCTCTTCTGGGAAGTTTACCTGGAGCATTGAAAACGTCCTAATTTCAGCGGCCTGTATGCTAATGTCGGGCCCGCTGCTAACCGGCTACACCCAAACGATTAACGACTACTATGACCGCGAGCTAGACGCTATCAATGAACCCAATCGGCCTATTCCTTCGGGGGCAATTTCGCTCAAGCAGGTGCAGGTGCAAATTTGGGTACTGCTTTTAGCCGGGCTAGCCGTTGCCTATGGGCTGGATGTGTGGGCAGGGCATGAGTTTCCAACGCTCTTTGCGCTAGCCGTCGGGGGATCGCTGGTCTCCTACATATATTCTGCACCGCCGCTCAAGCTTAAGCAGAACGGCTGGCTCGGAAACTATGCCTTAGGGGCTAGCTATATCGCCTTGCCCTGGTGGGCGGGTCACGCGCTATTTGGCGAACTCAACCCCACTATTATTGTGCTAACGCTGATTTATAGTATGGCGGGCTTAGGCATTGCCGTTGTCAATGACTTTAAGGCTGTAGAGGGCGATCGCCAGCTAGGGCTGAAGTCCCTGCCCGTCATGTTCGGCGTACAGACGGCAGCTTGGATTTGCGTCTTAATGATCGATGTTTTTCAAGGCGGCATGGCAGCCTACCTCATGAGTATTCACAAGAATCTCTATGCGGTACTGCTCATCTTGCTCATCATTCCTCAAATTACGTTCCAAGACATGTATTTTCTGCGCGACCCGCTAGAAAATGATGTGAAGTATCAGGCAAGTGCTCAGCCTTTCCTAGTCCTCGGAATGTTGGTGATGGCACTGGCCCTAGGTCACAGTGACCTAGTCAACTACATGTCCGGTTAAAGGCCCAGTTAAATGTACTGCTGACAAATGCATTGCTTATCTAAACAACCAGTCGAAAGAATTGCCTGATCCCCTTTGCGATCGCCCGGTTTATAGAACCGGCCCAGTTCACAAATGGGTGCATCAACAGGCCGTGGTAGCATCTAAAGCAAGCATCCGCCGGGCATATTGCCAAGGCAACCAGAGCTGTCAATGGCGGTGAGGCCGTCTGGAGAATCTACTGAAGTGGCTAACCTTTTTTCACAGCTGAAACAATGGTCTAACCGGCTAACAGGATCAGCCAAGCACGCCTCTCGCAGCGCCAACCGGACAGGTCCACACAGTCGGCGATTACCCCGGACGAATGGTTCCATTCGAACCGGCAGCGCCTCTCGAACTGGTGGCTCTGCGCCAACCGGTAGGCCAAAGCTAGGGACACCTGGCACAAATGGCAATGGGAAAAGCGGAAATAGCAGCAACGGAATCCACAGCAACGTCACCACACCTGCTAACCGAACCAACGGTCGAGTAGGCAGCACAGGGCCCGCAGTTAGCCCCCAAGCTCAAACTCGTCATTTCAAGCCCCGTCGTCCGGCTTACACCCGCATCTGGTTTTGGCTGCTTTTACTCATCGGCGCAGGCATTGCCGGGCCCAGCGCAAGGCTGTACTTGCTGTGGAGCAACCTCCAAGAGACTGTTCCCGACGTTACTAAAGCGCTGACTTTCGAGCGCAGCGGCACCATTACGCTCAAGGCGGGAGATGGCAAGATTCTGCAGAAGGTCGGACCAACGGCCCAAGAAAACCTAACTTTCGATGAAATTCCTGACGTTGTTGTCCAAGCCTTCATTGCCGCTGAAGATCGCCGGTTCTATGAGCACAGCGGCGTGGACTATCGCTCCATCGCCCGGGCGACTGTCGCCAATGTCACCAGCGGTGGCGTCGTCGAAGGTGCCAGCACCATTACGCAGCAGCTTGCCCGCATCACCTTCCTCAATTTAGATCAGAGTTTCCAGCGCAAGATCCGAGAAGCCTTTTTAGCCCAACGTCTGGAGAAAGAGCTAGGAAAGGAAAAAGTGCTCGAGCGCTATCTCAACCTGGTGTACCTAGGCGCAGGGGCCTACGGGGTTGCCGATGCTGCCTGGATTTACTTTGGCAAAACCGTTGACAAGCTCAGCGTCGCCGATGTCGCCCTGATTGCGGGGATGGCCCCTGCACCCAGCGTTTACTCTCCCCTAGTAGATCCAGAAGCCGCGCGCCAACAGCGAGATAAAGTCATCCGCAGCATGGAGGCCAACGGGGTGATTACCACGGCCCAAGCCAACGAGGCCTACCAGGCCGATGTCACCCTAGAAGCCCAAGAACCCAAGTATCTCTACAGCCAATTCCCCTATTTCACTATCTACATTAAAAAACAGCTAGCGGAGATTCTCTCACCGGAAGAGATAGAAGCTGGTGGACTGATTGTTGAAACTTCGCTCAATACCGAGTGGCAGCAGGCAGCCGAAAAAACGGTCGAAGAAATCATTGAAGAATATGGTGACTGGCAAGGCTTTGAGCAAGCCTCTCTTGTGGCTATCGATCCGAAAACAGGTGAGATTCAAGCCATGGTCGGCGGCACTGATTTTGATGAGAGTCAGTTCAACCGGGTAACGCAGGCTCAGCGACAGCCAGGCTCTACGTTCAAGGCGTTTGTGTATGCAACTGCGATCGCCACTGGCATGTCACCGTACAAAGGCTATGACGATGCTCGCTACGTTGTCGATGGCTACGAGCCGAAGAACTACGGCGGTGGCTTCAGTGGCAGTGTCGACCTGCGCCGAGCCCTTACTAGCTCGATCAACATCGTGGCGGTCAAGCTACTGGTAGATGTCGGATTCGATCCGGTCATTGCCCTAGCTCACCGCATGGGCATCAGTTCAGAGCTGCTGCCCGCTTACTCCCTGGCCCTTGGCTCTTCTGAGGTAAACCTGCTAGAGCTGACCAGCGCCTACGGGACTTTTGCCGCCGAGGGTAAATACGTCAAGCCCCACGGCATTACACGAATCACCAATAACCAAGGCGATGTCATTTACGAATTCGAGGAAACGCCCAAGCAGGCTATCGATCCTGACACTGCCTCTATCATGACCTGGATGCTAGAAGGTGTGGTCAACGGCGGTACCGGCGGCAACGCAGCGATTCCTGGCAGACAGGTCGCCGGAAAAACGGGCACTTCAGAAAAAAATAGAGACCTCTGGTTCATTGGCTACATGCCACAGCTGGTGGCTGGCGTGTGGATGGGCAACGACGACAGCAGCCCCACCGGTGGCGCGAGCCGCACAGCTGCCCTAGCCTGGTACAGATTCGTCGATCAGTTCGTCGATGATTTACCCGTCGAAGAATTTCCTGACTTGCCCAGCTTGGGCGGCCGAGATGGCACTTTGAAGGCAAAACCGATTACGCCCGGTCGCGTCATTGCAGAAAAGCCAGGCCAGAGCAGAGAAGACGAAGAAAGGAGACGAGCGGCCACCCGTCAGGCAGATCCTGAGCCCACCGACAGCGGCGATCGCTGGGAAGAAGAGCCAGCAGATATCTCTGAACCTGAACCCATTTACAACGAGCCTGAACCAGAACCTATTTTCAGAAGCTCCCCGGCACCCGCGCCTGCACCGGCACCCGCGCCTGCACCGGCACCCGCGCCTGCACCGGCACCCGCGCCTGCGGCGGCTCCCATACCACCGCCACCGGCTCCAGCACCGCCACCGCCACCTGCAGCAGCGCCCCCGCCACCACCGCCACCGCCACCACCACCGGCGCCCGCACCGGCACCCGCGCCTGCTCCAGCACCAGGTCCCCCGCGACCCAGTGTATTAGACAACTAATAGAAAGCTAGGCTGGACAGCTAGGCACAGTCGCGAAGCACTGAACGACTTAAAACAACGACTTGGAACAATGACTTAGAACAATGACTTAGAACAATGATTGAAAGAGTGTAGGGCTGACGGGTCAGCCCTACACTCTTTGGCATGCTGGCTACAAACTTGATAAGGCTCGTGTATTGTGAGGCCTATCAAATTTGAGTGCCTATGCATTTTGCCGTACCAAAACGCTAGACTTATCATGCCTGAAGACCAGCGCTCATTGCTGCGCATGGGTTTTCAGAAGGTCTATCCACAAGCCCTCTTCCCTTTCTTTGGCATCATGGCTTTCTCCCAGCGCACATCTTCTGGTTTTGGCGAAAAAAAAGGAGGCCGCACCGTCGGTCGCCAGTACCAGTCTGTTGTGATCATGCTGCTACTCAGCTTGGTAATGGTCGGCGGCATCGGTAGCCGACTTGCCTACCTGCAGCTGGTACAAGGTCAGCGCAATCGAGAGCTTGCCGAAGACAATCGCATTCTGCTGCTCCCGAGGCGGCCTGCCAGAGGCACTATCTTTGATCGAAATGGTGCCATTTTGGTCGGCTCGCGGCTCTCGCACTCTGTCTCAATCTGGCCCATTGCGCTTCCCAAAGAGGACAGTGAAAAAGAACGTGTCATTCAGCGACTCGCCCAAATCCTAGACGTGCCGGTCAGCGAAATCAATGATCGCCTAGCCCAGAGCAGCTACAACCTCAATAAATCGGTGCCGATCTCTCGCGGGGTTAGCTCTGCGCAAACCACAGCCCTAGCCGAATATGCCCACGAGCTGCCGGGCATTCGAGTGGAGGCTGAGGCGGTTCGCAACTATCCCCGGGGAGACCTCGCCGCCCACGTACTTGGCTACACCGGTGAACTAAACGATGCCGAACTCGAAGAGCTTGAGGAGCAGGACTACCGCCTTGGCGACGTTATCGGCAAGATGGGCCTGGAAATGGCGCTGGAGCCGACTCTGCGAGGTCAGTGGGGCGGACAGCAGGTCGAGGTGGATAGCAGCGGCAACGTACTGAGCGTAATCGGTGAAAAGCCCTCTATTTCAGGCCAAGATGTACAGATCACCCTAGACCTGGAATTACAGAGAGCTGCAGAAGAAGCACTGGGCGACCACATTGGCGCTATCGTGGCGCTTGACCCGCGCAATGGTGCGATTCGCGCGATGGTAAGTCGCCCCACCTTTGACCCCAATATTTTCTCAACTAGGATTACCCAAGCCCAGTGGGAGCAAATCACAAAAAATGGCTATCCACTCGTCAACCGGGCGATGCGAGCCTACGCGCCCGCCAGTACGTTCAAGGTGATTACAGCGACAGCGGGCATGGAATCTGGCAAGTACGAGCCCGATGTTGTGCTGCCGACCTATGCCTTTTTGAATATTGGTGGCATTCAGTTTTGGGACTGGAATAATGCAGGCTTTGGGCCGCTGGGGTTTCGCGGCGCGCTGGCGATGAGTAGCGATACTTTTTTCTATCAGGTTGGGCGAGGGGTCGGCGAACAGTCTCTGCAGCAGTGGATGCGGAAATATGGGCTGGGGCAAAAGACGGGCATTGAGCTGGGCTTCGAAGAAGATGTGGGCCTGGTCCCTGATGAGACGTGGAAGCGGGAAGTGCTAGATGAACCTTGGTATCTGGGAGATACGATTAATGCTTCTATCGGGCAGGGAAATGTGTTGGCCACGCCCTTGCAGATTGCGGTGATGTTCGCAGTGGTGGCAAATGGAGGCGATCGCGTTATTCCCCACTTCGTGATGGACAAAGAAGAAACCAAACAGTGGCGTGAGCCAATTGGCCTTGCGCCTAGCACCCTCACAGTCCTAGAAGAAGGGCTCCGGCAGGTGGTCTCAGCCGGGACAGGCGGCTCTCTAAATGATCCGCTCTTGCCACCCATCGCAGGCAAGAGCGGAACAGCAGAAGCGCCCCCCGGAGAGAACCATACTTGGTTTGGCGCCTATGGCCCCTACGAGAATCCTGAAATCGTCGTGGTGGCCTTCGGTGAGCACTCTGGCGGCGGCGGCGGCTCATTTGCCGCGCCCATGGTAAAAAAAGTGCTGGATCAGTACTTCGGGGTTAAGCGAGAAAAGCCCCCTTCAGCTGCCCAGTAGTCCTAAAAAATAATCGAAAAAAATAATCGATCAGCTCCCACGTAGCCGTCCTACCCAAATGTGGTACCGTTCCATCCCCACATTGCGCCTTGAGCATCGGCGAATTCGATGTAGGTACGGTTTGGCGGTACGCCCAGGGCTGCTTGTACCTTGGCGCAAAAGTCTTGGCTCATGGTTTGGGTGCGATCGCCGCCCATCGTTCCCACGCTCTTAATTTGGATGTAGCAAGTGGGGTCAGTCGTGCCGCCAAAGGTCATGGCCATACCCGGCTCAAACGCAGTCATCACATAGGATTCTGGCTTACCCAAATGCTTTGACAGACTGGCTGACAGCTGCTTTAGCAGCTCCTCGACAGTCGTATCAGCGGGCGAATTAACGGAAGTTTGTACTTTGATCAAGGGCATGATGTCGAAGACTCCAATCGGCGCAGATGAGCCTCAACATCATCTCAAATCATGGCGGCCCAGCGCTGACTGCCCGGCGCTACCTGCTTAAACCTGACTGCCTAGCGCTGAGCAAACAGGCGCTACCACCGTCGAGATACTTTTCTTAACAAATCGAAGAACCCGGTTATTATTGAGGGGGAACTTGATAATTCTTTATAAAACGGTACTTCACAAGCACAGCTTTATATGACAGCGTCCTCTCCTTCTGAGCGTTCTACCCGGCAATATCTCAAGGGCTTTATCGAGAGACGCCTGCTGCTGGGGCATCCCCTTACTTTAGAGCTAAGCGCCATTTTACTGGTGTATTTTGTGCAGGGCATTTTGGGCTTGTCGCGGCTGGCAGTGAGCTTTTTCCTCAAAGACGACATTGCCCTTTCCCCAGCAGAAGTGTCTGCGCTCATGGGCATTGCGGTACTCCCTTGGACCATCAAGCCCGTTTTTGGTTTCCTGTCAGATGGACTGCCTATCTGGCGGTATCGACGGCGGCCCTATTTAATCTTGTCAGGCATTTTAGGGGCGATCGCCTGGCTCTCTATGGCCACCTTTGTCGATACGGCTATGGCTGCAACGGCAGCCATTCTCCTGTCTTCGCTATCGGTTGCGATCGCAGATGTGATCGTCGATTCGCTGGTTGTAGAGCGCGCCCGAACAGAAGACCAGGGTAGTGCAGGTACGCTACAGTCCTTAGCCTGGGGTGCTTCTGCCGTCGGCGGACTGCTCACGGCCTACCTCGGCGGACTGCTTCTAGAGCACACCAGTACCCGAGTCATCTTTGGCATTACGGCAACCTTTCCGCTGATTGTCTGCGCCGTTGCCTGGCTCATTGCCGAAGCGCCCACCACCGAGACCGCCAACTTCAAAGTCGTTCTCAACCAAGTCAAGCTTCTTAAAGGTGCCATCTCTCAGCGAGTCATCTGGATGCCTGCCCTCTTCCTATTTTTGTGGCAGGCAACCCCCACCGCCGACTCAGCCTTTTTCTTCTTTTCTACCAACGACTTGGGATTTGCGCCTGAATTTTTGGGCCGACTTCGGCTTGTGACGAGCTTAGCCTCTCTCGTGGGCATCTGGATTTTCCAGCGGTTCCTAAAAGAAGTCTCCTTCCGCAAAATATTTGGTTGGTCAACGGTCCTCTCAGCTGCCCTTGGGATGACCACATTACTGCTAGTCACCCATGCTAATCGCACCCTTGGAATAGACGACCAGTGGTTTAGTTTGGGCGACAGCTTAGTGCTCACTGTCGCCGGACAGATTGCATTTATGCCAGTGCTGGTGCTTTCAGCTCGGCTCTGCCCGCCGGGCGTAGAAGCGACTCTGTTTGCACTGCTGATGTCGGTGGTCAACCTTTCTGGCCTGCTCTCCCATGAGCTGGGCGCGCTGCTCACCCATCAGCTAGGCGTCACTGAGACGGACTTCACCAACCTCTGGCTGCTTGTCCTCATCACCAATCTGACGACCCTACTGCCGCTACCCTTATTGGGCATGCTCCCCGCCGCTTCTGCCGTAAAAGGCGAAGCAGCCGGTAGCGAGGATGAAAGCAGTGAGAATAAGAAAACCAACGGCCTTTCTGTGCTCGTTCCTGAATCAGACAAACCTACATCAGACAGGCCTGCATCGGATATCCCCGGGTTGGATACTCCGCTCGCGATGGTAACTCCGGAAATTACAGAAGATTCGGCCGTTCGCCTAGATCTCACGCTGTAAGTGTTATTCCCGTTCTACCGTCCAACTTGTCAAACCCACTTTTTCACCCCCACTTTTCTCTTTCATACATATGCAAACGCTGACGCCACCCTCAAGCACACTCAACAATAAACTTTCCTACACCAGAGAAGACTGGACCAGCGGGTACCGCTCACAGCCAGAAGAATTTGCCTACTGGATCGACGATGTTGAAGGCGAGATCCCATCGGCGCTTTCGGGCACGGTCTTTCGCAATGGTCCAGGGCTCACAGATATTAATGGTTACCGGCTCAAGCATCCCTTTGATGGCGATGGCATGGTCAATGCGATCGCCTTCCAATCGGGTAAGGCCTTTTATCGCAACAAGTTTGTTCGCACTGCGGGCTACCTCAAAGAGCAAAAAAGCGGCAAACCCGAATATCGCGGCGTCTTCGGCACCCAGAAGCCAGGTGGCTGGCTAGCCAACGCCTTCGATATCAATTTCAAAAACATCGCCAACACCCACGTGGTGTACTGGGGCGGTAAGCTACTCGCCCTGTGGGAAGCGGCAGAACCCCATCGCCTCGATCCTCACACGCTAGACACTATCGGCCTCGATCACCTAGACGGTTTGCTAAAACCCGGCGAAGCCTTCGCTGCTCACCCTAAGTTTGATCCAGACTGCCAAGGCTCAGAGCGCATGGTCAACTTTGGCATAAAGGCAGGCCTCTCCAGCACCATCAGCCTGTACGAATTCACCCCAGACGGCAAGCTTGCCCACCAGCATAAGCACAGCCTGCCAGGCTTTGCCTTCCTACACGACTTTGCCATCACACCGAACTACTGCATCTTTGTACAGAACCCGGTGAGCTTCAACCCAATCCCCTTTGCCCTCGGGTTCAAAGGTGCCGCAGAGTGCATTCAGTTCAACCCTAAGCAGCCCACCAAGATCGTGTTGATCCCCCGCAGCGGTCAGGGTGAAGTGCAGTTCTATGAAACTGAACCTTGCTTTGTCTTTCACCATGCAAATGCGTTCGAACGGCAGACTGAACAAGGGCCGCAGCTCATTCTAGATTCCGTTTGCTACGACAGCTTCCCAACCCTAGATGACGCAGAAGACTACAGCACCGTCGACTTCGACCACGTGCCTGCCAGTCAGCTTTGGCGCTTTACGACGACGCTGGCTACCGGAGAAGTTGAGGTCGAAAAGCTAATTGAACGGCCCTGCGAATTTCCCACTCTAAACCCTCAAAATGTGGGTAGAAGCTATCGCTATCTGTACATGGGAGCCACCCACGGCACCGTAAAAAATGCACCGCTACAGGCGCTGATCAAGCGCGACCTCGAAACCGGTGAGGAGCAGTTCTGGAGTGCAGCGCCTAGGGGATATGGCGGCGAACCGCTATTTGTAGCGCGTCCGGGCAGCAGCGCAGAAGACGACGGATGGATTTTGCTGTGGATTTATAATGCTGAGCGCGATCGCACAGAACTCGCCATTTTCAATGCTCAAAACATTGCAGACGGCCCAGTTGCCACCCTCAAGCTGAAGCATCACATTCCCTATGGTCTGCACGGCAGCTTCACGCCCCGCTACTTCGGGCCAGACACGGCAGAATGAGTAGACAGCATTAGCTCAAGCTTTGAAGAAAGACACAGCGCGACTGCATCTGAAAGCCTACTTTACGGTATAGCGCAGTTGCACCGGGGTTATTGGCCTTCACCTCAAGCTGAAGCGCTTTTAACCCAAGCGACTGGCAGGCCGTTTGTAAAAATGCCAGCGCTGCCGTTCCCAGACCTTTCCCCCTATGGTCTGCTCGAATGTACAGCTCGTCGAGAAAGGCGTACGCTCCTCGGTATTCCAACCGATAACTTAGCGTTATTGCCATGTAGCCAACGGCTTCCCCAGTCTGACAAATCAACCATATGCGACCAACCGCCGGGTCAGACAGAATCGTTTGCATAGTCTGACGCGCGCAGGCTTCATCAAACGGCTCAGAATGGTCGAAGTCGTGGAATTCGCGCATGTAGCGCATCACAACATCAAGTTCAGCCATCGTCACGACCGGAAATTCAGCTTTCATTCAGCCCTCAACTTTCATTCGGTCCTCAAACATATCAACGGAACGAACCGCGAAAGGCTAGCGCTTTTGCAGCATGCTACGGCAGCGGAAGAATATAGCTAGCGTTCGCCCTTACCAAGCAGATTTCGTCATTGTCACCCTGACGGACTTTGAGCCATGGCAGTCCTCGATTGTCGGTCAGCGTAGCAAACCCTGCTGGCGTAATGTTTGCGGTGAGCACTGTACCGTAATCAAAGGTTCTGACCACTGGCCACTGGTAAAAAGCACTATTGGGAAAATCAGCCGCCGGTGAATACCAATCTACAGGCGCATCCGGAGACCAGCGGCAGCTCAGACCGTTTTCGTCTGGATCAACCACTGTCCAAAAAGGATGACTGGTCCTCACTGCAAAGTCACCTACCCGATTCGAGTTTGGCTCGGGCGGGATGGTCTCGGCTAACAGCGATTGGGCAGACATCATCAGGCCACTACAACTCGCAATGGTTCCAAACCAGAGTTTTTGTCGAAGTTTCATCGAGTTGCTCAATCTTTTCACAGAAAACTTCTTACTACAGAAGACTTTGCGATCGCAAGCGCAAATTCATTAAAACCTGGGAAAAATTGAACATATCACCAGCGATCACATCTTCTGACCACAGACATTCTGTAAATTTCGGCAGGCAAATCCCTTAAGGCTGAAATTTAGACACCACATCGCTCGCACACTATTTATGAAGCATCCATTCACAGCCATACCTATTCGACAATTAGTCCAACAATTGACTCAGCGTTCGTCCTACTGTCAGTCCGCAGATCAGACAACCGACTGCAACACAAGCGAAGGGTTTACGTTGATTGAGCTGATGGTTGTGATTGTGATTGTTGGCATGCTTTCAGCGATCGCACTCCCCTCATTTTTGAACCAAGCAAACAAAGCGAAACAAACCGAAGCCAAAACCTACGTAGGTGCCATGAATCGTGCTCAACAGGCGCACTTTCTTGAAAAGAATACCTTCGCTGGTGAGCTAGAAGACTTAGGCGTTGGAATCGTCAGCACTACACAGACCTATTCATACGGGATGACGTTAGCCACTGGCTCAGCCACTGGCAATGGCGTTACGAACCAGGCCCAACCACTGGCAACAGAACAATCGGTCAAAGCCTACATCGGTGGCGTCAAGCTGGGTTCTGTACCCGGCGTTAAAGCGGCAACAACATTAGCCACTCTGTGCGAAGCTCACTTTCCAGGGGGCGGCGCAGATGGCACACAGGAAGCCGCAGATTTGGCAACTGTAATCGTTGGCCCGCCACGCTGCCCAATGACTGCAGGGGCAGAATATCAAGCGGTCAGGTAGCGCACTACGGACAGCGCTCCCAGGGTTCCCCAGTTTTCGAAGGCCAAAAATTTACCCAAGGGGCTGACGAGTACTAAGCATAACGCCTGCAAGAAAAATTGCTGCGTCATATCCCCACTCAGCTGTCGATGCCACAGCACCTTGTGATGCCGCAGTGAAAGCTGGTTTATGCTCACTGAACTTATGCTCACTGCAGATTAATACGCTTGATGAACTTCCGGTGTAGGTTTTTGGATTTCTACTGTATTTTCCATATATCCGTCCATACAGCCCACATCCTAATGCGAGAGCACCATGAGTAACTACATTAGTCGCCGCGATTACGCTGCTACCTTCGGTCCCACTGTGGGCGATCGCATTCGCTTAGCTGATACCGATCTCTTCCTGGAAGTTGAGCAGGACCTCACTAGCTACGAAGGCACCTACTACGGCGACGAAGTCAAGTTTGGCGGTGGCAAAGTCATTCGTGATGGCATGGGTCAATCGCCCATCTCCAGAGCCGATGGCGCAGTCGATACGGTCATTACCAACGCGCTGATTTTGGATTGGTGGGGCGTGGTAAAAGCCGACATTGGCATCCAAGACGGCAAAATCGCCAAAATCGGCAAAGCGGGCAACCCCTACACCCAGAACCAGATCGACATCATTATTGGGCCGGGCACAGAAATTATTGCGGGTGAAGGCAAGATTCTCACTGCCGGGGCGATTGATTCGCACATTCACTTCATTTGTCCGCAGCAGATAGAGGTTGCGATCGCTTCTGGCGTTACGACCATGCTCGGCGGCGGCACCGGACCAGCCACCGGCACCCTGGCCACCACCTGCACCCCCGGCGCGTGGAATATTCACCGCATGCTCCAAGCCTCAGAAGCCTTCCCAATGAACCTAGGCTACATGGGCAAAGGCAACGCCAGCCAGCCCCAAGCCCTGATTGAGCAGGTCATGGCTGGTGCCATGAGCCTCAAGCTCCACGAAGACTGGGGCACCACCGCAGCCGCCATCGACACCTGCCTCTCCGTTGCCGACGACTACGACGTGCAGGTCGCCATCCACACCGATTCACTCAATGAATCGGGCTTTGTAGAAACGACCATTGCCGCCTTCAAAGATCGCGTCATCCACACCTTTCACACAGAAGGCGCAGGCGGCGGGCACTCCCCCGACATTCTCACCGTTTGCAAACTGCCCAACGTACTGCCAGCCTCAACTAACCCCACTCGTCCTTTCACAATCAACACCTTCGATGAGCACAAAGACATGCTCATGGTGTGCCATCACCTCGACAAAAATATCCCCGAAGACGTGAAGTTCGCAGAGTCTCGCATTCGCCGTGAAACCATTGCCGCAGAAGACCTGCTGCACGACATGGGCGCTTTCAGCATCATGGCCTCCGACTCTCAGGCAATGGGCAGAGTAGGGGAAGTAATCACCCGGACCTGGCAAACCGCTCACAAAATGAAAGTGCAAAAAGGGCTGCTGCCAGACCCCGAAAACACCAGCCAAACCCACGACAATTACCGGGCAAAACGCTACGTGGCCAAGTACACCATTAACCCGGCACTAGCCCATGGGATTGCCCACTGCGTTGGCTCAGTAGAGGAGGGCAAGCTAGCTGACCTGTGCCTCTGGAGCCCTGCCTTTTTTGGCGTTAAGCCGGAGATGGTGGTGAAGGGGGGCTTCATTGCCTGGTCGCAGATGGGGGATGCCAATGCGAGTATTTCAACGCCAGGGCCCGTGCATATGCGGCCGATGTTTGGCAGCTATGGGGGTGCGACCAAGAGCACAGCCTACACCTTCGTATCGCAAGCCGCTTACAACGATGGCATCGCCGACCAAGCCGGACTGACGGCAGCTCGGCTACAGCCCGTCTTCGACACCCGCCAAGTCAAAAAAGCCGACCTCAAACTCAACAGTCTCACCCCAAATATCGAAGTGACTCCCGAGACATTTGAAGTCAGAGTCGATGGCAAGCTGCTTACCTGCGAACCCGCAGCCGAACTGCCCATGGCCCAGCGCTACTTCTTGTTCTAACAGTCATCGTTCTGAGAACCATCGCCTATTGGCTGACCGCTACCGTCGCTACGGCTCCTCTCTTAGCCAAACAGTCCAGAAGGAATACACAAAAGTACGCTTCTGGGAAGATGACTGTGAGGAATCGTGAAGCTATCAATTTTGTATCCTGCTATACAACTTTTGACAGGTTAGGGGCCTAGGATACCTTCAAAATCAGTGGAAGTACAGGCAGCTCTATGGTCTAGCACCTCAATCTCGTTTTAATCGAGCAGAGGTGAGGCAAGGCGGCAGACGCAGACGCTGGAACAAATAAGATAAGCGTGATTCAAGGGAGTCCAATAACGGCAATGGCAAGACTGGGTAGACGTAAATTTTTGGTATATGGCACTGCAGCGGCAGGCGCCAGTGTGCTTCTCAAGGCCTGTGCACCTGAAGCAGAGGTTGCTACAACCGAGGCAGGCGAAGAAGCGGCAAGTACCAGCGCAGCCGATGGTGATGTTATCAAAGTCGGCATTCTGCACTCATTGAGTGGCACCATGGCGATTAGTGAAACCACAGTCGTCGATGCTGAAGAACTCGCAATCGAAGAAATTAACGCCGCAGGGGGTGTTCTCGGTAAGCAGATTGTCGCCGTCAAGGAAGATGGCGCCTCCGACTGGCCCACGTTTGCTGAGAAGGCTGAAAAGCTCATCGATCAAGATGGTGTTGCCGTCGTCTTCGGCTGCTGGACCTCTGCTAGTCGCAAAGCAGTTCTGCCTGTCTTTGAAGAAAAAGACCACATGCTGTGGTACCCCGTACAGTACGAAGGCCAGGAATGTTCTAAGAATATTTTCTACACAGGCGCAGCGCCAAACCAGCAGATTGAACCCGCTGTAGACTGGCTTTTGGAAAACAAGGGCGAAGAGTTCTTCCTGGTGGGCTCTGACTATGTCTTCCCTCGCACTGCGAACAACATTATCAAAGAGCAGCTGAAGGCCAGCGGCGGCACCACCGTGGGTGAAGACTATTTGCCACTGGGCAACACCGAAGTCACCCCCATCATCGAAAAAATCCAGCAGGCACTGCCTGATGGCGGCGTCATCTTCAATAGCTTGAACGGGGATAGTAATGTTGCCTTCTTTAAGCAGCTCAAGAGTGCTGGCATGGGACCTGATAAGTACCCCGTGATGTCTGTCAGTATTGCAGAAGAAGAAGTTCGTCAGATTGGTCCTGAGTTCTTGGAAGGACACTACGCGGCTTGGAACTACTTCCAGACTGTTGAAAGCCCAGCCAATGAGAAGTGGGTAGCCGATTTCAAAGCGAAGTATGGCGATGACCGCGTGACAAACGACCCCATGGAAGCGGCTTACATCATGGTGTATCTGTGGGCGCAAGCAGCTGAGAAAGCCGGTAGTACAGACGTTGCAGCTGTCCGTGAAGCGGCCTACGGCCAAACTTTCGAAGCGCCAGAAGGTCTGGTTACCATGCAACCAAACCACCACATCTCCAAGACAGTCAGAATTGGCGAAATCCGTGACGATGGACTCTTTGAGATTGTCTCTTCCACCGATGGCCCGCTAGAGCCTGTACCCTGGAATCAGTACGTTCCCGATACAAAGGGGTTTGCCTGTGACTGGTCCGATCCCGCCAAGGGCGGCAAGTACAAGACAGAGGGAGCCTAGAGCTACGACCTCGCTCACGGATCAGCACCTTACCAAACGAATCGTCGTCGTTCGTGAGCAGTGGAGTCGTCCACAAAGTCGTTAACCAAAAGGGGGCTGCAGTCGCAACAGACTCGCTGCCCTTTTTCTTTGGCGAATATGGCGAATATGTTTGGCGGATGTATGTGAGGGCAAGGTTCAGTTGTGTTAGATAGTTTAATTACTACGCTTTTTAATGGGATTAGCATTGGAACGGTGCTGCTGATTGTGGCACTGGGTCTGGCCATCGTCTTCGGGCTGATGGGCGTCATCAACTTGGCCCACGGCGAGCTGATGATGCTAGGCGCCTACACCACCTATGTTGTGCAGAATAGCTTCAAAGAATTTCTGGGCAGCGACTTGCAGGGGCTATACATTTGGGTAGCTATTCCGCTGTCTTTCGTGGTGGCCGCGCTAGTGGGCCTGGCCCTAGAGCGGGGCGTGATTCGCTTTTTGTACGGGAGACCGCTCGAAACGCTGCTGGCGACATGGGGCGTCAGCCTGATTTTGCGTCAGTTTGTTCGCAGCGTGAGCTGGTCAATGGTGGCGGGTATCGTTGTCTTTTGCGTCCTCTTTTTTGTGGGCAAGTGGCTACTCGAAAAATTTGCTCGCATTGCCCCCCACCGGCAGCAGCTAGTCACGACGGGTCTGTTTCTACTGTCGGGTGCGATCGCCTGGTTCCTAGGCGACAGCCTGAGCAGCAATTCACGACTAACGCGTCCCTGGTTCAGTGCGCGTAACGTCGATGTCACCGCACCTGGCTGGCTGCAGGGCAGCATACAAGTAACAGATACGCTACGGTTTCCGGCCTCTCGAATCTTTATCATTGGGCTAACGCTTATCTGTCTGCTCGGCGTGTATCTATTTCTGCAGCGGTCGGCTTGGGGGCTGCGCATTCGGTCGGTCACCCAAAATAGAGACATGAGCGCCTGCCTAGGCATTCCGACGGCCCAGGTTGATGCGGTCACCTTTGCCCTCGGCTCTGGGCTGGCGGGTATTGCGGGCTTCGCGGTTACCCTACTCGGCTCAGTCGGCCCCAACCTCGGGGTGAACTACATTGTCGATGCCTTTATGGTCGTGGTGGTGGGCGGCGTCGGCAATCTGCTCGGCAGTGTGATTGCGGCATTGGGCATTGGCATCGTCACCTATCTGCTCGGCTCAGGAACCATGGTAAGACTGCTAGGCTCCGCAGACTGGGCGGGGCCACTAAGCGCATTCTTTAACTTTTTTGCAACGACCAGTATGGCGAAGGTTATGGTGTTTGCCCTAATTATTGTCTTCTTACAGGTGCGCCCTGCGGGACTCTTCCCGCCGAAAGGGCGCTCGGCGGAGGTATAAGCCCATGTCAAATACAACGACACCGGTCGCTACAACGAAAACCAATCCCAAACCGGGTGGCGCCAAACGATGGGAGCTGCTGATTGTCGTGGCGATCGCACTCCTCTTGATCTTTCTGGTTCCCATGGTGCTTTCTGGCTTTCGCCTTGGCCTGCTGGGTAGGTTTCTATCTTTGGCCATCGTCGCGCTGGGCATTGACCTGATCTGGGGCTTTACGGGTCTTTTGAGTTTGGGCCACGGCATATTTTTCGCCCTAGGCGGGTACGCGCTCGCCATGAACCTGCAGCTACGCACCCTCAGCGAAGGCAGCATTCCAGAATTTTTCGGCCTCTACGGCGTCTCAGAGCTGCCCTGGTTTTGGCAGCCCTTCTATTCATCGCCCTTCACCCTACTGGCGATTGTGCTGATTCCATCGCTGATTGCCGGGCTGCTGGGCTACCTGGTCTTTCGCAATCGTATTCGCGGCGTTTATTTCTCGATCCTCACCCAGGCCGCGCTAGTGGTCTTTTTCAACTTTTTCAACGGTCAGCAGAAGCTGATCAACGGCACCAACGGACTCAAAACTGACACCACCGAGCTCCTGGGTATGTCGGTCGGTGGCAATGTCGCCCAGTTCTACTTTTACTGCGCCACGGTTGTGCTGCTAGCCCTGACCTATTTGCTCTGCCGGTGGCTCACCAGCGGCCGCTTTGGCCGCATGCTGATTGCCATTCGCGACGATGAAAACCGCGTTCGCTTCTCCGGCTACGACCCGACTGCCTTCAAGGTATTGGTATTTGCGGTTTCTGGTGGCATCGCGGGGATTGCGGGCGCTCTGTACACCGTTCAATCCGGCATTGTTTCACCGCAGTACATGAGCATTGCCTTCTCGATTGAAATGGTCATCTGGGTCGCAGTCGGCGGCCGGGCCTCGCTAATTGGAGCGATTATCGGCGCGCTTACCGTGAACTGGGGCCGAGCCCTGCTCAGCGAGCAATATCCTGAGATTTGGCTATTTTTCCAGGGCGCGCTGTTTCTCATCGTGGTGACGGTTTTGCCCGATGGCATCGTGGGCTGGCTGAGGTATCGCGCCGCAGATGATCTGCGCTCGCTCTTTGGTAAGCCCATTCCAACGGCCACCTATCCCCGGCTAGAAGTGGATGAGTCTATTCGCCAGGAAGCAGAACTATACGGCAAACCCCATGCTGCTGGCAGCGAAGACACCTCAGCTCCTAGCAATCCAGTCATTAGCGATCCAGTCCCTAGCAATATCGAGCCCGGAGAGACCCCCCAGCCATGACCACAAATGCACCGGCAGCCCTCCCCAGTAAAACGACACCGCCCCTTTTAGACATTGAAAATGTCACCGTTAGCTTTGATGGGTTCAAAGCTATTAACGGCCTCAACTTCACGCTGGGCGATCGCGGTCTGCGGGTGATCATCGGTCCAAACGGTGCCGGAAAGACCACCTTTTTAGACGTGATCACTGGCAAAGTACAGCCCACTGAAGGCAGAGCCCTATTCAAAGGCAAAAACATTCAGCAAATGCCAGAGCACGCGATCGCCCGCCTTGGCATCGGTCGTAAGTTCCAAACGCCCCGGGTCTATCTGAATCTCACCCCCAGAGAGAACCTAGAACTCTCCTGCAACCGGGTAAAAACCGTCTGGCACACCCTCTTCAAGCCCACCCCCAAAGCCGAATCACGCACCGTCGGGGGACTGCTGCAAACAATTGGCCTTACGGCCAAAGCCGATACGCCAGCTGCCCTGCTCTCCCACGGCGAAAAACAGTGGCTAGAGATTGGCATGCTGGTTGCCCAGTCTCCCGATTTGCTGCTGGTCGATGAGCCGGTCGCTGGGTTAACCGACGAAGAAACCGAGCGCACCGGTGAACTGCTGCTATCGCTAGCAGAAAGCCACGGTGTCATTGTCATCGAGCACGATATGGAATTTGTCAGGCAAATCGCCCAGCAGAACAAGGTCACTGTGCTCCACGAGGGCAGCGTGCTCTGTGAAGGCACTATGGACGAAATCCAAAGCGACCCTCGCGTCATCAAAGTGTATCTGGGTGACCCGGATGCGATATCCGACTAAATTTGTCAATCTGCGATTTTTTAACCGGCTTATGCAGCGGCTAAAGCTAATAAAAATCCTCTGCTGTTTGAGCCGGTTACAACAAGGAGATCGCTCGCTTCTGTGCGAACCATAGGTAACTGAATAAAAGTTACTCAATGAAAACCATAGGCAGCTCTGTAAACATTGTTGAATAAAGTTAACAGCTGCGGTTTTTCCTTTTTTAAGTAATTTTTCAAAGAGCGATTTAGGCGGCTAGAAAGTATTAGGTAGACGTGCGATCGCACGCCCTCCCTTTCAACATTTCGTCCAGCCAAAACCGGGTAAACCGTTAAAACAAGAGAGTTTTCAGAGATATTTGAGCAAAACCACCTACAATAGCCAGCCTAAACTCTGCATGCCCCATATGTATCCCTATCTGTGACTATTAAATGCTGTAAATTGACGATTCCTATCTACCCAAACAACTCAGATTGATATGATATCGTTGTATTCAACAGTGATGTTGGATGCCATATTCGGCTGTCGCTAAAGCGTTTAGGCGCAAGATATCAGTTTAAATAGAAACTATAAATCATTAGCTGGCTGCCTCAGCAAATACCTCATCCCTAAATTAAAATTCTCATTTTTTTGGAGAGCCAACAGGCCATGTCAATTTATGTAGGAAACTTGTCTTACAGCGCCACAGAAGCAGATCTCAGCGAGGTTTTCTCCGAGTACGGTGCAGTCAAGCGCATTACCTTACCAACCGACCGCGAAACGGGCCGTCCCCGTGGCTTTGCCTTTGTCGAGATGGAAGACGAAGCCAACGAAGAAAAAGCTATCGAAGCGCTCGATGGCGCTGAGTGGATGGGCCGGGAACTCCGGGTTAACAAGGCTAAGCCCAGAGAACCGCGCAACCGACCGTCGAGTGGTGGCGGATGGAACTAGCCCAGTCTGCCTAACAGGCAAAATTGCATAGCCCGAGATTGCATAACCCGATGGCTGTTTGCTGCAAGCACCGACAGCCATCGGGTTTGTTTTATGTGCAGATCTTCTACGTTACGAGCGAAAGACTGGCAAGACAGCAAAAATTAGGGTACTCTGATTGTTCTGAGCAGGCAAAATTAAGGAGGTGAAACCTATATGGCTCAAGTTGTCCTCGGACAAGACGAAAATCTCGAAGCAGCACTTCGGCGCTTTAAGCGCAAAGTTGTGCGAGCAGGCATTTTTCAAGACATCAAGAAGAACCGCTATTTTGAGACACCTCCCGAAAAGCACAAGCGCAAGGCGTTAGCCCGCCAGCGTCAGCGCAAGCGTCGCTCTAGACGCTAAGCACTTAACGCTGAGCAATCTTGCGCTAAGCAACAGTTGCTTTCGGTCACTGGGTGAAAGTATCGGTCACTTGTTGAATCGGTAAAACCTAAAAGCGACCTAAGAACGCAAAAAGGGAACAGAGCGCTTCTTTGCTGAAGCTTGGCTCTGTTCCCTTTTTGCGTCAGCTCTCCACGCAAGGGTGTTCTTCTGCAGAACTCGCTCGCGTTTCTAACTAGCTTCTGAACATGCTGCTCACAGAGCTTTCCTCATGGATACGCCAAATAGTTTCGCCCAGCATGTTAGCCACTGACAGCATCGTCAGCTGGTCAAACTGCCGGTCTGGCACCACGGGAATAGTATTGGTCACAATCACCTCTTCAAACAAGCCGCTCGAAAGCCGCTCTACCGCCGGTGGGGAAAATACGGCGTGCGTCGCGCAGGCATATACCTCACGGGCACCGTTTTCGCGCAGCACCCTCGCGCCCTCACAAATCGTGCCAGCAGTATCGATCATGTCATCGACCAAGACAGCGGTCTTGCCTTCCACATCTCCAATTAGGTTCATGACTTCTGCCACATTGTGAGCCTGACGGCGCTTATCGATAATGGCCAGCGGCGCATCATCCAGCATCTTGGCAAAGGCGCGGGCACGGGCAACCCCGCCCACATCTGGAGAAACCACAACCAAATCCTCAATGCCTTTGCTTGCCACGTATTCCACCAGCACCGGCGCACCATATACATGGTCGCAAGGAATATCAAAATAGCCTTGAATCTGAGCAGAATGTAAGTCCAAAGCCAGGACACGATTTGCACCGGCCTGAGTAATCAAGTTGGCAACTAGCTTGGCCGTAATCGATTCACGGCCCGCAGTTTTGCGATCGGCCCGGGCGTAGCCATAGTAAGGAATCACCGCCGTAATCTGACGAGCCGATGCCCGGTGGCAGGCATCGATCATAATCAGCAGCTCCATCAAGTTGTCATTGACAGGGTGACAAGTCGGCTGAATCAAATAAACATCGCAGCCACGAATAGATTCTTGGATTTGAACATATAGCTCACCATCGGCAAAGTGCTTGCGCACCATAGGCCCTAAATCTGTCCCCAAGTAGCGGGCGACCTCTCTAGAAAGCGTGCGATTAGATGAACCCGAAAAAAGCTTCAGTCGATTGTTCGTCTCGATGCGTGAAAGCACCGACTTCAGCGGCAGCGTCGCAGTAGAAGTCACAGCAGCAGACCCTCAAAGCGTAAATAAGTGGGCGATAGACAGTGGGGATGGTCACAGAGAACATTAACACTCCGACACAGCTGCTCACTTCAGAGATAAAACCCGACTCAACGCAATACACAGGCAGAAACAGGGCCCGCATATGGATCACGGCTGAATCTCAAAAGTTCGTACCAGAAGTTCACACCAAAAGATTCACACAAACTGCTGCTGAATAGTTCCAACAACAGCTCACTGCAAATATCAAGAGCGTTAGGTCAGTTCAGAACAGTTGACGGTGGCTAGCGTAGCAGCCAGCCTTAAATGCGTTTTTAATAAATTTAGAGCGATCGCACTTTAAATAAAGTGTTCGGTTTAGCAAGACTCCCGAAAAAGCTCTTGGCCCCACAGCAACCAGAAAAAGGCAAACACCTATACCTGCTGACCGTTTGCCAAATATTATTCAACCAGGCCTGTCTTAAATCAAAGTGGACAGTTGTTTTCCAACCGGCATTAGATAAAAATGTAGACCCTAAAAGTTGGAAATTTTTTGCGTTATAAAATTTTAACAATTGTAGTATAAGTAGCCACCCACACCAAGCAATTACCGTTCATGTGATAGAGCCTATCAATCTCTCTGGAAGACGACGACGCTTCTTCACAGGTATTGAGTTTTCTTTATGTAACTCACAATTTCCAACCCCCGAATTCTGAGCCGATGAGGAAATTTATCAGCTGCACTAGCACACAGTCACGAAGTTACTAGCCACGTGCCAGCTAAGCATCATCTAGGAGCCACTCAGAAGCCCGCGAACCCAAGTCCACAGGAATGCTAACCGCCTTTCCCAGACGCGGTCGCTCGCTAGTTTGCTCAATAAAAGACTGAATTTGGCCAGTCGCGCCCCAGGCGTTTAGATAGGCCGCCACTTCGTCCAAATGGGAAAAGTACGCCTCCTCGCTCATCGGGAAAGACGCCTGCTCCAAATAGCGCCACATCACCTGAAAGAAGATTTTTCGTGGTAGCTTCCGTAGCTGTACATCGTAAGAATATCCCCACTTCTCAATCAGTAATTCATGTAAATCTCGTCCGGTCATAGCCCGCCTGCTCTTTCACTCTAATTTACATTTATTTACAAGGCCAAGCCACCTTTTTTCTTGAGCGAAACACCCCTTAAACGGGTCCTCTTTCGCCAAAAACGAAAGAGGATAGCTCAGCAAAAAACTTCTGAAAGCCTTGGGAGCCCTAACCTAGATGGGTTTCCAGTCGAGGGGAAAGTTTTTGGTGAAAATCAACCGACTGGGCGCAGCTCATATCATTCCTCAGTAAGTTGACAGGCCATGGACAGCGCTAGCTCAGTCGCGGCTCTGAACGGTGTAATAATGTTGAGAGAAACTGCAACGTTCTGTGATGAAAGAATGAGTACTGTAATACAGTCACTCATTTTTCAAATCGCCATTTACCAAAAGGTGCTCATCACAGCGCTGAGGAAGCAATGGCTAGCTGCGGCCCTTTGCATCGGCCAATTTACACAGGTTGTTTTGCACAGGCTGAGCAGACCGGCGATGGCTGCGTTTCGGTTTTTAATGCCTCTTATTTAATGTAGCGTTTAGATAGCTGACCTATGACTCAAGCTTCTGGAAACCCCGATGTTCCTGATTTAGGGCGTCGACAATTTATGAATTTGCTGACCTTCGGAACCATCACCGGAACCGTTTTAGGCGCTGCATATCCAATTATCAAGTATTTCATTCCTCCCAGCAGCGGCGGTAGCGGTGGCGGCGTCACCGCTAAAGATGCCCTAGGCATGGATGTCAAAGTCAGCGGTTTTTTGGAAGAGCACACTGCTGGTGAGCGGGTTCTAGTTCAAGGCCTAAAAGGCGATCCGACTTACCTCGTTGTCACCGATGAAGGCGGCAGCATTGAAAGCTATGGCATCAACTCCATCTGCACGCACCTAGGCTGTGTCGTCCCTTGGAACGCCAACGCAAACAAATTTATGTGTCCCTGCCACGGATCCCAATACGATTACCAAGGCAAGGTCGTTCGTGGCCCCGCACCCCTCTCACTCGCCCTAACCCATGCCGATGTCACCGAAGATGACACCGTGCTCCTCTCCAACTGGGAAGAAACCGACTTCCGAACCGGCGATAGCCCCTGGTGGTGAGCCTCAGCGCTGGTCACGGTCTCTAGCCGTACCTTCTCACTACGATCTCTAGTCACAGTCTTTGGCCGTAGTCTTTTGCATGGTCTTTGGTCAAGTTCTTTATAAAACTCTTTCACTTGCTAGCACGCATGAAAACCCTACTTTCAACCTCGATTGCTCCGAAGCTGATAGTCTCTCAGCTAGCTGCGTTCACCCGTTCACTTGTGAAGGGCGCAGCCGTTCTCTTAGCAGCGATGCTGCTCGTTTTCTCCAGCAGTTGGGCAGCCCCCCAGTCCGCTGCAGCCTATCCTTTCTGGGCACAGGAAAACTACGAATCTCCGCGAGAAGCCACCGGCAAAATCGTCTGTGCTAACTGTCATCTGGGCGAAAAGCAAACTGTCCTAGAAGTCCCTCAGTCAGTCTTACCAGACACCGTATTTAAAGCCGTTGTAAAAGTGCCCTACGACCTAGATGAGCAGCAGGTCCTAGGCGATGGCAGCAAGGGCGGACTCAACGTTGGCGCGGTGCTGATGCTGCCTGAGGGCTTCAAAATCGCCCCTGAAGATCGCATTCCTGAAGAGCTGAAAGAAGAGGTTGGCGGCACCTACTTCATGGAGTACAGCGACGAGCATCCCAACTGGGCACTGGTGGGTCCTATCCCTGGTGAGCAATATCAGGAAATTGTTTTCCCTGTCCTCTCTCCCGACCCAGCAACAGACAAAAAAATCCACTTCGGCAAGAATCTTGTTTTTGTCGGCGGTAACCGCGGTCGCGGTCAGGTGTACCCCACCGGCCAAGCATCCAACAATGTGGCGTACGATGCCTCTGCAGCCGGAACTATTTCTTCTATTGAAGATACTGGCGCTGGCTACAACGTCACTATCACCCAGGCAGATGGAACAACAGTCACTGACGAAATCGCAGCAGGCGCAACCCTGCTGGTGAGCCAAGGCGACACCGTAGAAGCAGGCACACCGCTCACTACTGACCCCAACGTCGGTGGATTCGGCCAAACCGAAAGGGAGCTGGTTCTACAGAACCCGAACCGCATCAAGGGCCTCATTGCCTTCTTGGTTGCTATCAGCCTCTCTCAAATTCTGCTCGTGCTGAAGAAGAAACAAGTCGAGCGTGTTCAAGCCGCCGAGATGAGCTTCTAAACAAGCTTCTGAGCAATACCAGATTCAACTGGTAAACAGGCTAAAACTCAAAAGCAGGCTCTCATGTAGAGTCTGCTTTTTTGGTTGCCGACAATCACAAAACAGACAGCGTTTGCCGCTTCACTTTTTCCGCGAATAGAGATTACTTGCGAACAGAGACCGGCGCAATCCGCAACAGCAGCAGCTCCACCGCCTGAACGATTACCTCTGGCTGATCGACCCAGACAAAATGGCTGCTGCGCTCAGCAGGCAGCTGAGCGCACCGCGTAGAGAGCGTCATCAGGTCATCATGCATCTGCGATCGCAACTTTTCCACCGCGCCTAGTGGCAACCACCGCGTCAGCCACGTCCGCTTAAAAAAGCACTTCGCCCGAATATTCACAATCGGCAAAGCCCCAAATGCATTCGCCCCCCTCAGCTGACGCCCGCTGTTGTCAATCTGGACAATTTCGCGAGCCATGGTGACCCAGTGCTTAGGCCGGCAAAAGCTGCGAACCACCGGGCCGAGCTCTGCAGACGGTGCCTGCCGCAGTTCAGGCTTGAGCCATTCAAACAGGCCAACTTGAGCCGACAGACGAACAAACCCCAGCGCTGAACCCACCACGCTCATCACAAAGCCCGCAAAAAATAGCAGCTGCAGCAGCCGCAGCGATCGCGGCATCTTCAGCAGCGCCCGCTCGTGCAAGCCATCTGTTAGCACCAAGCCAGCCACCTTCTCCGGAAAGCGCTGCGCGTACAGACGCATGTGGTAGCTTCCCAAAGAATTGCCCACCAAAATATACGGCGGCTGAATATTTGCCTGGGTCAGTGCCCTATCTAGGCGCCTGACGCGTTCAGCACTCGTCGCCGGTCGCCAGCTCACCTCACTCCAGCCGTAGCCCGCGCGATCGCACAAACACACCTCAGCCACTCGAGAGATCTCCTTCGCCAGCAGGTAGCCCTCCACCCCGCCCAGGCTATGCTCTATCACCACCGTTGGCTTTAGCCGATCTGCCGAATTAACCGGCGGCAAATGTACCAGGTGCAAGCGATGTCCGCCCACATCGATCAGCTGGCCAGGCGGCCGTTGTTTATCTTCCCTAGCGCAGGCGATCGCCTGATAGAGCGACGTCATCACCAAAATGGGCAGATGCCAGAGAGCAAACATAGCGAAAAACACTGAGTTGAGAAGCACTCACCCCATCATCACACGCCAAAATTTGTTCGTCAGGCGCTGATGGGGCCCGCCAGTGTAGGCTTCGCTAAGCCCGTCCGCTTTTGTAAGCTTTCACCAAAATCGGTCTACTGGGGAACTTTTCCCAGCCCGGCTTTTTCTGATTTATCCCTACAGCAGACAAGCCTTACAGCGGACGATACGTGCGGTAGTTCAAACTCGGGAAGATATTGTCAATCTCCTCCACCTTCTCCAGCCAGCCCGAATCCACCTTCTCAGCTCGAATATCTTCCCACAGCTTATTGAACCGCATCAGGTGCGCCCGGGTGCGCCGCACCGCGTAGGGCACCATTGTGCCTGTGCGCATAATGAACGCCCAGTCAGAAGACTGTGCCAGCAAAAGTTCGCGGGCCGCCTGATTCAGAGCCCGCCACTGCAGCTCATCTGCAGGTTCACGCCTAGCCAGGTCGATCATCCGCTCCGCTGCCTTATGCAGATGGGGATATATCCATGAATTCGTCTCATTTAGCCAATACTCATGGAATCCCTTGTAGCCCCAGCTAGACTGCGACGGCCTTGCCACTTGCTGTGTCGGATTGCTGCGCAAATAGTCTGCCAGGTGTGTCATCTCATAGGTTCCCTGGTCGTACCAGCTCTTGCGGAATAAATAATCCAAGAACCAAGGTCCCTCGTACCACCAGTGGCCGTATAGCTCCGCATCATAGGGAGACACCACAATCGGCTTACGCTGCATCATGCCATGGAGATTTTCGACCTGACGCTCACGGTTGAACATAAAATTACTTGCATGCTCAGCCGCCTTTTCCCTAGCCCAATAGGGGTCGTAAAGCGACTTATCCGAGAGGCCCAGTCCCTTACCCGTAATCTTGTGGTACTTGATGCCCACATTCTTCCGCTGACCGTTCGGCATGATGTAGGGCTTGATGTACTCATAGTCAGCATCCCAGCCCAAGTCACGGTAAAACTCCCGGTACTCAGAGGCCCCTGGGTATCCCACCTTAGAAGACCAAACCTGCTGAGAAGATTCATGGTCCCGGCCAAACGCAGCAACCCCAGTTTCTGTATATATAGGTGCGTAGGCCCCATAGCGCGGACGCGGGCGCGCGTACAAAATGCCGTGGCCATCCGTCAAGAAGTACCGTAGCCCGGCATCAGCCAGCATGCGCTCCAAGCCTTCGTAATAGGCGCACTCAGGTAGCCAAATACCGGAGGGCCGCCTGCCGAAGGTCTCCTCATGGCTCTGACAGGCCACCTCTATCTGCGCCCACACCGCCTCAGGATACATTTTCATCAGCGGCAGATAACCGTGGGTCGCCCCGCAGGTCATAATGTCCAAATTGCCGCTTTCCAAAAACTTACGAAAGCCCTTCGTCAAGTCGCAGTCGTACTGCTCCCAGACCTTGCGAACCTGCGCAAATTCTTTGGCATAATACTCTGCCAGATATTTAATGTGGCCGTTGTGCTCGTTGCGCTCTATTTCTTTTTCTAAGAGCTCTTCCAGCTGAGTTAAATGAACGTCGTAGCGCTCTTGCAACAGCGGATCGCGCAGCATGGCAGCCAAAGGCGGCGTCATACTCATAGTTAGCTTAAAGTCGACGCCGTCGCGCTTGAGCCCCTCGAACATGGTCAGTAGGGGTACATAGGTTTCGGTAATCGCCTCAAACAACCACTCTTCTTCTAGAACAAAGTCACTCTCGGGGTGGCGTACAAAAGGAAGATGGGCGTGGAGGACGAGTGCAAGATAACCAATCGACATAGGGGAACGCCTACTACTACAACGCTGCGCAAAAGCGAAAAGCGTCCAATTCTATCGATCGATCCAACGCCCTACGCTTAAGTGATTGTACGGCAAAAGCCTATCGAAAGATAAGAAAATCTTAATATTTTAGAGTCAGCTAGTTTTGCTTGCCGAGGGCACCAAAGACCATCGCCGAGCAGCGCTCCAACTCCTTACAGAAAGAGGCTTCTACTGAAAGAAAAGGGGGTCGACTAGCCCTGCTGACAGCTACCATCTGGCCGGTACCATACCAGAGAAGCCGTGTCATCACCACGCCACCGCATCCAGCCTTCTGTCACGGTGGACCCTGTCAGCGGCGTACAGTCGGCTGTGGGCCGGGTCACCCGCACTCGCATCCAGTCGCCCACGAAGTCCAAAGGCTCAATTAGGCTATCAGCGGCGATCAAGCTCAGCATATTGTTCGCGAGTTCTGGCTGCGATCGCAATGGCTGAGCCCTCCCCGGGTCCAAGAAATACACCGCTGCCTGCGCTTCCAAAAGACTCTCCCAACCCTCCAGGGCCAAAGACGTCTCCCCCAACGCCAGCTGCGACGTATGCGCCCAAGCACTGCCGCCCGGTGTGTACTGCACCCGAAACCAGCCATCTTCACGGATTTCTAGAACTGGAAAGGTGTATAGATTCTCGTAGGCTCGCACCATCGCAAACCCTGCATCTCGGCCAATCGCCAGGTAAGCCTGCCCCCTTGGAATCAGCCAGCCATCGTAGATCCAGCCCCAGTGATCGCCGCCAGGAGAAATATACAGAGGCAGCCGGACAGACTTCAGCCAGTCCACATTGTCTTCAGCGAGCCCGGCCACATCTGCTGGCCGCAAGTGACCCGCGCTTTCCAGCGCTGCATTAGAGCCTGCCGATAGGTCGAGAATACCAGTTGCGATGGGGGAAAACGGCGTCGGCTCCGGGGAAGGTCTGGCGGGCGGTTCTACAACACTTGCCGTCTGCGCTATCTGATACGCGTTGAGCAAGGCGTCGTTAGCTGAGGAGAGCGCTGTCTGCGCCTGCAGTGACTTGGCCATGGGCAACATCAATGTGTACGTGCCTAGGGCAACCACACCACACAGCTGCCAGAGTCTTTTCTGTACGTACTTGGCAGACAGCTGAGACGGTCGAACTGGCAAGGCAATAGAACGAAAAATCATCAGGGCTTGCCTTCATCAAAGGCACACGTACAACAGAAGTATGACAACAGAAGAATTCTTTTCCATCTCTGAAGGACCCGCTTTCAACATCGGCGTCAAAACCTGCATATGGATAAAGAACTCCGTCATGTATTATTCACGGCAAAGCGTCAGAATCCATAGAGTTTGTAGTTATTTTTACGGTTTAATTATCAACTGCCGTAAATACACCGAGGTTTCTAAACTACTCTCTAACAACTTTTTAGCGGACCTTACTCATTTCGCTGACGAGATCTTGCTGCATTCGATTCAGGTCGTCTTCCACCAGCGTCAGAGAATCTTCTAATTCTCGTCGCAGGCTACTCTCTAGCTGACCGGTCAACGGACCCTCGGCGTCTTCTCGCAGCAGCTTTCGAAACGCCAGCAGCTGCGCTGTTTTCAAGGACAGTTCTGACGGGACCTTGAAGTCTGGCAGCACGCCGCTACCTTCCCAGTTCTCTCCGGTAATTTGGCTAACTGCCTGTCCCGTCGGCACAAAGATCCAAAAGTGGTCGTGCAAACGAAAGCCCCTGCCAGGGTTTGCCCCACCCGCCGTCGTCTCGCCGACAATCACAGCCCGCTTCAGATGCTTGAGATTGTAGGCAAATTCTTCTGCAGCTGAAAAGGTCTCTGGGCTGATTAGCACATACACGGGCTTATCGAGGTAGCGATCGCCCTGCACGTGGGACAGCGTCCAAGACTGCTGCAAACGATCTGCCTGCGGCCAGCGCAAATCGGTCAGGTGCACCAGGGGATATGCCGGTAGCAGATAGCTCGTCAGCAGGGCCACCATGCTGGCAGATCCGCCTCGGTTGTGCCGCAAATCAATGATCAAGGCGCTGGTATTGGCCAAAAACTGCATCGCACCAGCGGCCACATTACCCGCAAATTCGGGCGGCTCAAAGCTAAACAGCTCTAAATAGCCAACGTTTCCCCGCAGCCGCTCCACCCGGTTAAAGTCGAAGTTGCGCACAGCGCCCTGACGCTGCTGCAGCGCCAGCTCTTCCGGGGGAATGTCCGCCTGCGCTTCTAGATGGGGTAGCACAGCCGGGCTAAAGTGCACCTTTAAGTGAAGGTCGGCGCTGAGCGTTTGCAGCTGTGCCGTCAGCGTTTCTGCCAGCTGAAAGCCGCTCTGCACATCTTGGTAGCCGCCGGTCGCTAGGCGATCGCGAATATCGGCTTGAATCTTCTGCGCCCCTTCTGGAAAGGCATAGCAGTCTAACTTTTCAATCACCGCCGCCAAAACTGCCTGACGCATCGCCTCGCCCAGGGGTAAATCGAGAGGGGTTTCGTGGGGTGCCGAATCCGGCGACTGAGAAGCGCTCATACTCAATAAATTAGACAACGTCTGGTGCTGCAGGTGATCCAATATATATCACTGCATATATCACTGCTCGATCGGAGCCCGTCCTGCTATCGGAGCCCGTCCTAAGGCGCTAAGCGATCGCACAAAACTTCTCGACAATTCGCACAAACATCTCAACCCCTACCCCGAGCGCCGTCTCATCAAAGTCAAACCGAGGGTGGTGGTGGGGATAGGCCAGCCCCCGCTCCACATTGGCTGAGCCCAAAAAGAAATAGCACCCCGGCACCGCCTGCAAGAAAAACGACACATCTTCGCCGCCCATTGTCTGGCACTCGGGCACAACACCAGCAGGCGTCTCCACCACAGAAAGCGCCACCGAACGCACCAGATCGGCGATCGCACTATCATTGACCACCGGTGGATACAGCTTGTGATAGTCCAGCTGATAGCTCGCACCATGGGCCGCGCACACCCCCGCAATGATCTGCTCTAGCCGCGCTGGAATCAGCTCACCATAATCCGCATCAAAGTAGCGCACCGTTCCGCTGAGGCGAGCCGTATCGGCAATCACGTTCACCGCCGTACCGGCCTGAAATTCACCCACGGTCACCACCGCCGACTTGAGCGGGTCGATATTTCGCGCCACCAGCGCCTGAAGCGCGGTCACCACCTGAGCACCCACCATCACCGCATCCACCGTCTGCTGGGGAATGGCCCCATGTCCGCCCTTTCCTTGAATCGTACAGTGAAAAAATTCTGTCGCCGCCATCATCGGCCCGCTACGCACGCCCAGCGTCCCCAGCGGCAAATTGTTCCACAGATGCAGCCCGACCAGAGCATCCACAGCCGGATGCTCTAACACGCCCGCTTCCACCATCGGCTTTGCCCCGCCCGGACCTTCCTCAGCAGGCTGAAAAATCACCTTCACCGTCCCGGCAAAGCGATCGCGATTCTCCTGCAGATACTTCACCGTACCGAGTGCGATCGCCACATGGCCATCGTGTCCGCAGGCGTGCATTTTGCCATCGTGCACCGAGCAATAGGGCACCTCATTTAGCTCTTGCACGGGCAATCCATCCATATCTGCGCGAATAGCCAGCACAGGGCCGGACTCGCCCCCGCTTTCTCCCCTGCTTTCACGCCTGCTCGGGGCCTTCCCCTCAATCGTGGCAACAATACCGGTCCTAGCGACCGCATGTATGTGCTCAACGCCCCACGCGGACAGCAAATCCACAATAAACCCAGCCGTTATCTCCTCCTGAAAACCCAGCTCTGGCCGCTGGTGCAGCTGCCGCCGCCACGCGACCAAATCGGCCTGCAAGGCTTGAATTTCAGGTCGTAGCGCCGAAAAATCAGTCGTCAAAGGCCGAGAAAGGGTCAGCATAAAATCTCCGTGGCTGCCCTTTCATCTTGCCAGATTTTCTCTAGGTCCATTTCACAGAAATCAGATCCTGAAATCAGACCCTGAAATCAGACCCTGAAGTCAGGCCCTGAAATCAGGCCCAAAACGCTTTTGGCATCAGCCGCTCCAAATCCAGCTGAGCAGCTGCATCAGCCAGCTGTTCGTGATCTTTCACCTGCTTCAAATGGGGCAAAATTCCCAGCACAGGCACCCGCGTCAAAGATTCAATCATCTGTATCGGCGTCCAGGTTTCTATCTGGCCTTGGGTACAGGGCTGCACACAGCTCAGCACAATGCCACAGAGCTTGACCCGCTTTTTTTCAGCCAGTGCTACGTTGGCAACCGCCTGTGCGATCGCCCCCAGCTTCACCGGCACCACCAGTACCGTCGGCAACCGCCACTGATTTGCCACATCGGCCACCGTCAGCTCAGCAGTCACCGGCGACCCCAAGCCGCCAGCCGCTTCGACCAACACCCAATCCCGCTCAGCCTGCAGCTCAGCAACCACCTGCCAGGCCTTGGCTAAGTCCACCCGCAAGCCTTCCAATTCAGCTGCAACAGGTGGGGCCACCGGCGCTTTATACCAGAGGGGATTAATCTGTTCAGGCGTTTGGTCCAAGTCAAATACTCGGCTGTAGAATTCGCGATCGCCCACCCCCGACTGCACCGGCTTACACACCCCCAACCGATAAGCCCAGCAGTACCGCTGCCAGTAGGCAATCAGCGCAGCAGTCAGTACAGTCTTGCCACTTTCAGTATTCGTCCCTGCAATCAATAAAGCCGCCATCAGCCCCTTCTATCTCATCCATCTACATATACTCCGGCATATTCCGGCATGCCACCAATGCAGCGTACGCCAGCACCCAAGACTTACGCCATAGCCGCGATCGCTATTCCGATGGCACTAGAGAACTGGCCCGAATCTCCAACGTAAATTCAGAAAACTGGTTGGCTCTTACATCTATTTTGTAGTCGCCGCCCACTGGCAAAAACCCTTCCCACAGCTGTAGCCCCTCGGCATCAGCCACCATCTCCCCGCCCGGCAGCAGCACATCAAAGACCACCGGCCCCTGCGCCTCCACCAAGCTAATCGACAGGATCTGACCCTCTTGAGCATTCACGGCGTATCGTTTCACCTGCCCAGGCCCAACATTGTTAGCAACTAGCACCCCATCGGACCCGCTGGGGAAAGAGACTCGCTGAGTCTGAACATCCGGCTGGACAGGAATGTCTTCGGGCACGTCTTCTGCAGGCGGGCGAACTTCACCGCCCGGTCCAGACCCAGGCCGTTCACTGGGGTCCTCTGGCAGCTCAACGTCTGGGCCCTCAGGATCTTCTACCGGCACCTCGGGCTCCACCGGCTCAGGTACCAGCTCAGGGGGTGCGCTCAGCGTCACATCCAAACGATAGTCACTGCTAGACACACCTCGCACAGGGCTTAGCTGCACCCGGTAATCTCCATCTTCTTCTATTTCACCTTCCCATCTTGCAACCCGCTCCGAATTTCTCCCAATCGGATTTCCATCGGGGCCCAATACCGTCAGCAAAACGCCCTCATCAGCCACGGCAGCCTTCAGAGATTGTCCAGCTTCAGCCGTCAGCGGATAGTTCACCTTATCGCCGCCACGCATATTGCCTTCTACCGTTTTGGTCACCCCAGGTGTTAGCCGCAGCGGTGGCTGCTCGTACTCAACTGGCTGAGGCGCTACCTGAGTCGGGGTGGGTGTCGGTGTCGGCGTACTGCTCAGTGGCGGCAAAGACGTAATCGTGGGTTCAGGCGTATTTTGCGGCTCTAGCGACTGCACCACAGCCCAGCCACCAAATCCAGCCACGGCAGCCAAGCCCACAGCTAGCCCCCCAACGGCCAGTGGGTTTTCAAGCAGAGAACCACGATCCTGCTCAGAGGGCATTTTCAACCGGGTGTCATCGCCGCGCCTGTTTGTAGGTACATTCGAAGCGCCGACAGCCTGTCGCACCGTTGTTGATCGCCGAACAGTAGGATTACCAGGGCCGATATTTGGATTGACATTTGGATTAGCCCGGCCAACTGCAACAGTCTTTATCTGAGAGACGGGCGGTGTAGGCGGTTTGGCTGGGATGGCAGGCTGCGCTCCTCCAGAAGCCTGCAGTGCCTGCGCCATCTGGCTGACCGACTGGTAGCGATCGCCTGGCCGGTAACTCAGCGCTTTGTTCAACACACCGGCCAGTCCCGGGCTAGTATTGGCCGATTCTTGCCATCGCCAAGCAAAGTTCACATCATCAAACAATGCCTGTGGCTCTTTTCCCGTTAGCAGCACAATAGCTGTCACAGACAGTGCATACAAGTCGCTGCTGGGATAGGCTCGGCCCGTTTGCATTTGCTCACTGGGCGCGTATCCGGCCTTGCCCACGGTCGTCGCCTGGGGGGCCGCGCCACTCATCTGCATCCGCGTCACCACTTCTTTCACCACGCCAAAGTCGATCAGCACAGGCAGACCGTCTACCTGCCGCAAAATAATGTTGTCAGGGCTGATATCCCTATGAATAATTCCCTTAGCGTGAATATGGGCAAGCACTGGCAACATCTGCTGTAAAAACAGTCTCACCTCAGCTTCAGAAAACGAACTTCCCTGGTTTCTCCGTTGATTTAGAACATTGTGATAAGTAAGTCCTTCTACAAAGTCTTGGACTAAAAACAGCCGCTCGGCCTCTTCAAACGTTGCCCAAAATTTTGGAATTTGCGGATGGCTGATCTGATAGAGCACAGAAGCCTCTCGCTGAAAAAGCTGAGTCGCCTTATCAGAAAATCGGTCTTCTCCCTTCACAGGGACAAATTCTTTAATCGCACACCGCTCATTAAATCGGCCTTGGTCTTCCGCCAAATAGGTTCGACCGAATCCACCCTGTCCCAGCAGTTGGACAATTCGATAGTGACTTTGCAAAAGTGTGCCGACAGGAATAGCAGATTGCATAACGGAAACCGTATCTCACGATGTTGCTTCATCATCATATATATTGAGAGCCGTGTACTACAGCCCATTCGCCTCATCAGTCTACTGCATGTTTTTACCGATAGGTTGGCCGAAAATCATCTACTTTCGGCAAAGGTCAATCCCATACAGCTCAAAGATTCTGTAAAGCTACGGGTTGACTTTATCACCCCCTAGGGAATGATGGAGTCAACTAAAACATCCCTTCCAAATGCACCGCGCATGACTAACGGTACTTCTAACAATGCAAAAGAACCCAATCGCTCTGCGGAGAATTCTCTGCAGGCACTCTCTTGCTTTTTAGAAGGCCTTTCCCCACAAGAGCGCGACCAAACCCGCACAGCCACCCTCGCTAAGCTAAACCTACTCGAAAGCGACAGCATTCCCGTTTTTGATGAGGCCACCCAAAATATTTCTCGGCTGCTGGCCATGCCGATCTGTATTCTTAGCGTTATCGACACCGACTGGCAGCGCTTCAAGTCTGTCGTTGGGCTCTCCAGTCTGGGGCTAATGAATCAGCTCGCAGCGGCCCGCACACTTCCCAGGAAAGAATCTTTCTGCACTCAAGTTGTTGATAGTGGCAAAACTTTTGTCCTAGAAAATACGACAAGTCATCCCGCTTTTTCCGGCAGTCTTCTCGTACAAAAGTACGGCATCCAGTCCTATCTGGGTGTTCCTCTGATTACCACAGAAGGAAGCTGCATCGGCACCTTAGCCGTCATGGATTTATTGCCTCACGTGTTCACCCAGAAAGAGATTGCACTCCTAGAGCTGAGTGCTCGCTGGAGCATGAGTGAATTTGAGAAGCAAAGAGCACTGCAAGCATTACAACAAAGCGAACTGACAACACGCTCCGCTGTCTCCTACGGTGAGAGCGGCGAAAGTCCCCTACTGGCAAAAGTCAATCAGGTCCGATTCGACCTGATCGTTCAGCTCACCCAAGACCTGCGAAATCCGCTGACTTCTGTCACGGGCATGGCCAGTATGCTCAGCCGAGAAATTTACGGCCCCCTCAGCGAAAAACAACAAGAATACGCCCAGATTGTTCTCAGCAGCTCTCAGCAGTTGCTCACCATGGTCAACGAGATAGTTGAAATTGGCGATCTCAAAGAAGAAGACTATCAGCTCTCAGTAGCAACCGCCGATATCGAAATGATTGGCCAGCAGGCATTTGCCTCCCTAGAGAATATTGCCAAGCAACAAGATCTCCAGCTCAAGCTCACTGTAGAGCCGGGCTCTCGCATTTGGAATCTCGATAAGCGAGTCGTCAAACAGCTGATTTATCACTTGGTGTTTAGCATTATCAAAATGTCTACAGCTGGTAGCACCATCCGGCTGCATGTTTCTCGTAAAGATGACAATGCCAATCTGGCGCTCTGGGTATCCAACCCTTGGTTAGGAGAAGATCTCCCCCAAGCTGTAATCGCCTGGGACAGGGCACATACCGTCCCTTCTACTCAGGCCTATCAGCAGGCTAGCACCTCGCCCGTTTTTGCTAGCACACAGCCGCTGGTAGGTGAATCACCATCCGCTGAGGCAGGAGAAGTCTTTGAGGCCTTAGCCACTGCCAAAAAGGTCGACGCCTCCAGGCAAGAGCTTGGCCTGCTGCTGAGCCGACACCTCACGGAAATGCACGGAGGAGACGCTTCTATACAAGGCTCGGATGCATCTGGATATCGCTACATCATTTCGCTACCTTCTCTAGCACCCACGCGATAAAACACTTCTTTTAGCGCAGCTACCAAACGAAAAGAGCCTCAAACGGCAAGCTCCAACCATCTGGAATAGATCGCTCAGGATAAAGACACCTTCTTACAGAAAGAAGGTGTCTTTCAGTTTAAAGGTCTCTCTTCGCACAAAAGCAAAGAGGTAATGAAAATCACTATCAGCATCCGAGCCAAAAAACAGTCTACAACAAGAAAAAGAGCCTATGAGAATTCTCTATCAGTATCGTTTAAGACAATAAAAACTGATATTTACGTATATAGAACTAGCCCACAGATGTAACAGGTGGGCAGGCTAAGTCTGGTTCGGTTCTAGATACAGCTACATAGCTATACCAGTCTGTTGTCTGTCATCCGGAACAAAATCCATTCGTAAAGAAGGAATCTTTTTGAACGCGGCAGTGCTTAAGCCACGTTCAAGCCATCTTCAGTTTCTGAGGCGTCTCACTGAGATTGAGAGACCTTCTTGGTTCAACCTACTCTGCTTGAATAATTTGGCATCACAACAATGGCAAAACTGAAAAACAAAAAGACATTCTACCGGCAGATACAGAAGCCAATTCTGGCATCTGCCCTAGCATTTGCTGGCGTCTTCAACATGATGAGCGCCGTACTGGCAGAAGGCACTGCAGCCGGGACGCCGATTGAAAACACCGCCACTGCGACTTACAGCGATGGCACAACCACTTTCGACGCCATCTCGAACACAGTGGTTATCAACGTTGCTGAAGTTGCCGGTATTACCGTTAGCAGCAGTGGTGTCCATGACCCCAACGGCGGTAGTGTCGTCACTGATGACGTTATCACCTTCGACTTTGAAGTCACTAATACAGGTAACGCAGCAGACTACTTCTTCATTCCAGGTCTCGACAATATCGGAATTCAGGAAGGCACGATTCTGCGCGTCGACATTGTTACTCCAGGTGTTCCGACTACTGCTGCAGAAGCGATTGTCCCAGCACCACAGCCTGGCGCATCGCTGGCGGTCGTTCCCAATACTGGCACAACGACTGAAGGTCTGACGGGGCTGCCCAACAACGGCTTGATCAATCCCGATGAAAGCATCACCGTTCGTGTCACTGTAGAAGTCGACGCCGACGCAGTGGGTGACATTGTCCGCGTGCAGTTTGGTAATACTGCAGATAACGACGTTGCCCCCGGTGCTGACGGAACTCAAGACCAGCAGAACATTCCTGACTTGAGCGAAACGGCAGCCAACGCCAACCTCGATGACGTTCGTACTCTGAACGACACCACCGATGGTGCAACGCCTGTAAACGGCGAGCGAGAAGCCGCTGCTTTTGAGGTCGCACCGTTTGCAACTTCTGTTGTAGACCTTGCTCAGGCCTTGATTCTGAAATCATCTACAGTCACTGATGCAACACCTGCAACCCCTGCAGATCCTTCTGACAACTCTATTACCTATGACCTAGAGCTGCAGATTGGAAACAACACTTTCCCTGGCATTGCACCGGGCAACTTGGAAGGAACAGACATTACCCTTGAGGGTGTAGCCGCTAACCGGATCTTGGTTTCGGATGCGATTCCTGCGAATACTACGTTTGACCCGTCAACGCCACCTACGGTTCCTGTGCCAAACTGGACAGTTGTTTACTCAACAGATGCGATCGCACCAGGTGGCGATGCGCTCAGCGTAGACTGGACCGCAACTCAGCCCGCGCCTGCTGCCATCACCCGTATTGGTTTCATCTACGACGCTGTGGCTAACGGCGCACTAACGCCTTCAACAACGGGCATAGAGTTTAGCTTCACGGTTGTTACTGATGGACTGAGTGCACCTGCTGGTGGCAGCATTGCCAACATCGCTCAAGTCTTTGGTGAAACAGAAGGCGATCCTGGCAACGAAGTTGTCTACGATGAATCTGGTGACCAACAGTTCAACAACCAAGATGATGGTGTTGACCCAACTGACAACACCACAAACTTCGACCCAACAAATGACTTGGGTGTAGGCGACATCAACGACGCAGACCCTGGTAACAACACAGGTACCGGCAACGATGGTGAATCAACCGTCGATACCATCAATGTACCGCCCGCTGGTGATATCTTTAATGGTCCTGATGGCACACCCGATGCCGTCGGTCCTAACGACACCGAAGATGACTTCACAAACGTCGCAACGACAGTTCCTGTCGTTGGTGCACCAGGGACAACTGTTGATCCAGATCCCTCTCCTGTGATCACCAATGAATTGTTGAACCCTGCTGGTGCAGCGACCGATTTGGATACTGTTACCTTGGTACCGCTTTCTCCTGAAGAAGCCAATGATGCATTTGGCACAGCCGGCGACTATGGCGTGGATACTGACCTACCTGACGGCACCCAAATCACCATTAGCTTTGGTGCGCAGACAGTAACTTACGAGTACACTGCGGGCAACCCGGATCCTTTCCACACTGTAGGAGACGTCAATACTGTTCCTAGCCCTGTTGTGGTCGGTACGTTGGTTGCGGGTGTGCCTCAAGACTACACCGTCACTATTGACCTTCCCGCCGGTTCAGAGCACGTTGAAGGCTACGGTATTCCTATTGCGGCCTTTGTCGACAACGATGGGAACGGTCTGTTCACACCGGGCACTGATGCAACGCCGGGCTCTGAGACCGTCTCAAACATCACTGTTAACCGGGTCTACACTGGCTTCATGGAGCTGGTTAAGTCTGCACAAGTAATCTACGCAGAGCGAGATGGCGTCACTCTCCCACCAACTGGTTTCTTAGATCAAGCTGGGCTCGACGCTCTGACACCAAGCATCCGTCCGGGCGATGAGATTGAGTACCAAGTCCAGTACATCAACATCTCAGAGAGCGCTCCTGTGGGTAGTGGCAACGTTGTTCTAAATGCTACTGACTTCACAATTCGAGAGGATGGCTCAGCCACTATCGTAGGTGTCGATACTAGCGGCAGTGCTACAGGAACCAACAACTGGGCAAGCGTAACGCTGCACAAGACTGGTTCTGCAGCAAGTGCTGGTCAGATTGAGTTCTTCGATGGTGCCACTCCTCTAGGAACCACTGAGCCCGCCGATGAGACCACCGGTCCTTCTGCTGTCACTGTTTACGAAAACAATGCGGGAACAGTTGCACCTGGAGCAACTGGATCGATGACATTCATTCGCGAACTCCAGTAAATAAGACGGGTCTGGAATGACCCATGAGTCCGTCAGAGCGGAATATATTCCGCTCTTGGGGGTTCTTCTCCAACAAGTATCTTTTGACATTCACAACAAAAAAGGTTGGTTATCAATGAAACGTAAGTTCATGTTTGGTTTTGGTCTCGCAGCATTGGTGGCGACAGCGCCCCTCGCTATGAGCACACCCGTATTTGCTAGCTTGCAAGAAGCAGGTAGTGCGATCGCACAGCGTCTCCTTCGCCCTGAAGTAAAGCTTGAGATGGGCGTAGAGAAGCAGGTGATCGTCGTTGACGAGAACGGACAAGAGAAAGCCGAGTGGCAGGCCCTTGAAGGCTCTGCAACCGTGCAGCCCGGTGATGTGTTGCGCTATGCAGTCGAGTCTATGAATGGTGGCGACATTGCAGCTGAGAACCTGGTTGTTACGCAACCTATTCCTGCTGCGATGACGTACACTATCGGCTCTCAGAAGGGCAACAGCGCTGCCGAAGCTACATACAGCATCGACAATGGTGAAACCTTTGTGGCTGAGCCCATGGTCGAAGTTGTCATGCCCGACGGCACCGTAGAAATGAAGCCAGCACCGGCTGAAGCGTATACCCACGTCAAGTGGACATTTTCTGAAGCGCTAGATGCATCTGAAGCGGTTTCAGTTTCTCACGAAGTCACTGTCAAGTAAGTCTACGTAAGTCTCGATTGGGGCGATCGCAGCCATAGATAACCTGTACTGCGATCGCCTCCTCCAAGACCTAACTTCTATTTCAGTTATTCAAAACAACCTTCTCTTTTCAACATAGTCTCTGTGTTTGTGGATTTACCCTCTCTGCAGACTGTGTCCCCTTGCCTTTGGAGCACGCTATAAGCCTACGATAGCTAGCCTCAGAGACCTTCACGCTAGCGAAACACCGCCTCTCGTAGCTCACAGAGCAAATCGATGTGAAATGCCAGAGGTGACGTAGCTATAGCTATAGATGAGCCTCTCTACGCCAACAGTTGGGGGCAAACCCAATCTATCCAACGATGCCATTCCTCTCCTCTCCTCCACCGTCCCGCCCCTTTCGGCGACGGAAGCGCTTGATGGCTGCTTTGCTTCTTGTCAGCATGCTCACCCATCCGATTGAGCGTGCTTTTGCACAGACCATACCAAACACCATCAACCGAGCAACTGCAGAATATACTAGCCTCCCCGCAGGTTCCAATTCACCCATTCAAAACAGCACAATCTCAAATCCGATTGAGCACAATGTCACGCTGCCGCTGATTGACCCGTCTGGAAGACTTTTGGGCTGCGACGGAGAAGCGCTAGATAGCTATGCGGGTTTCTCAATGGCACTGTACGAGACCGATAGCAGTGGTTTGCTACCGAGCCAACTAGTAAATTTGAGCCCGACCATCGGCGACGACAGCATTCCACCCAACACAGCCAATATCAATCCTTTCCCGCTCTCATCAGAAGGCACCTACAACTTCTTACTCGATGAGACCCAGGGCCAAACCAATGCAGGTACAAATTACATTCTGGTCATTGCTCCACCTGAGAGCAGCCCGTTCAGCGAGCGTAGAATCCTCATCGAAATGTTGGGTGTGACCAGGGTAGATGCCCTCTCCTCGGCAGTGCTTAGCTACCGAGCGACCTCACTCGATGGTCAGCCTATCTCTGTAGATGGTGAAACAGAAGTCTCTCGCAGTATCGAAATTCGCGATGCCGAGTTTCAGTCGCTGACGCTCTTCGAACTAGGCGTAGATTCGATTGTCTGCGAAGAAAATCAGCTGAGCATCACCAAGTCTGCCGACCGTTCAGCCGCGCAGCCAGGCGATGTCATTGTCTACCGGCTAAATGTTCAGAGCATAGCACCGGTCGCTGTTGAGTCAGTTACGGCAATTGACACCTTGCCAGTAGGGTTCGAACTGATCGCCGACTCTGTTTCTGGACAAATCGGCGAAACGGTTGTCGATATCACAACCAGACACACAGGGAACGATGTTCGTTTCGTGGCAGGCGAACCGCTCGAGGCTGGACAAACTCTCGACATCATTTACGCAGTACGCGTCACGCCCGATGCGCTCCGAGGATCTGGACGCAACAGCGCTCTCATCACCGCGCGTAGAACAGATAGCCAGTTTCGACTGCAGGATGGGCCCAGCTTCCATCGCACCACACTTGACCCGGGCATCCTCTCAGATTGCGGCACGCTGATTGGCCGCGTCTTCGAAGATAAGAACTTCGATGGAGAGCAGCAGCCAGGCGAAGCAGGCATTCCTAACGCAGTCATTTTCCTAGATGACGGCAATCGTATTGTTACCGATGCAGACGGCCTGTTCTCAGTACAAAAAATGCTTCCTGGTCAGCGGACAGGCACGCTAGATCTCAGCAGTTTGCCGGGCTACACCCTCGCACCAAACCTCAACTTCATCGAACGAAATAGTCATTCTAGGCTGGTAAACCTCGCGCCCGGCGGACTTGTCCGTATGAACTTTGGCGTAACGCCATCCTTCTCTGAGGTGCAAGAGTAGCCATGATCAAAGAATCAGGCAACAGAATCATTTTGCACTCCGGTATGGTGGGCATACTATCAGCCCTGGGGTTACTCATTGGCACAGCCAAAGTCCATGCCGCACAAACGCAGATAGAGCCACTCGATTCTCCTAATAATGACGAATCGGACGGACAGTCGGTTAGCGCGATCGCTGAGCGACAAAAAGTCCAGCAAGCGACAGAAGCCTTCGCAAAAGAAAAGCAGGCCGTTCTATCTCCCTTCATCGAGACAGCAATAAATGAAAGCTTACTCGCCAGCAACGTACCTGAGCCGATACAAGCCCCTGCGCCGGACGCTATTGCTGTTGTTACAACAGATATCGTCACAACGGATAGCGTTCAGCCTGATGCTGAGCAGCCTGATGCTGAGCTAGCACCTGCAGCGGCTAATAATAGCCTAGTCACGCTAAATCTAGAAGAGCCAATCGGCGAGCCACTTCCCGCAGTTGACCTGTCACCCAGTGCAGCCAATGAGCCAGCATTCGATGTCTCATCCGCACTGACTATCGAGATAGCTCAACTTGCAGAAGCTGAGGAAACCGCCGCAGAAAAAACGCCTGACGGAAGAGCCCAGGACGTCGATGAGACAAGACTAACGGAAACAGAGGAAGGCCAAGAAGAGGACGAAGACGAAGACGAAGACGAGAAAGAAGAAACTCAGGCCGACGCGTCTGAAGATGTACCTTTGCTAGCACTGGCTGACGCTGAGACAGAAACAGAAGCAGCAGAAATAGTTACTGAAAGAGATGCGGTACTGCTTGCGATCGCATCCTCAGACCCCGACTATCTCGCCGAACGCAAAAAGGCGCCATGGCTGGGCAACTCACAGCTTTTCTTTGAGCCAGAGGCGCCCGCTATCCCTCAAATTTCCCTACGCTCCGCTAACGAAGAAGAAACGGAAGAAGAGCGAAACCGGTCTCTATTAGCGCGTCTAAATGGCAATGCCGAAGCGGAGAACGAAACCACCAAGCCAGACTGGCTTGCATTATCTGGCCCTACGGCTGAAGAAGATTCGACGCCAAATATCTTTCGAAGACCGGGCACTCAGCTCTCCATAGACCTTTCTGAACACATACCAGACAAGCGATCGGCAGATTGGGTAACGCTCACACCCTACGAGCTGACGGCACCTGGCAATTCTCCTAGTCGCTCAGATGACAGCGGTGTAGAAGTGGCCGTCCGCTCCCCCGCTAGCAGCAATAGCGGACGTGTTTACGATGTGGGAGATCTTTCCCTAGTTGCCATCACGCCCACCTACCTCGCAGAAGCTGAGGAAAACCAGATTACGGTGGGCGCCAGTGAAGTTGAGTTCCTTAGCCCCGAATCAGGCGCGTTTTTAGATATTCCATCTACACCAGTTGTTTTGCGTTTCCCAGCGGGCGCGAAAATAGCGCTACTCGCAAACGGCAGAGAGGTCGATGTTAACCTCGTTGGTAGGACAGAAACGGATTCTCAAACCGGACTCAGAACACAGACCTGGTATGGCGTTACCTTACAGGCTGGTGAAAACCTACTTGAGATTGTTTCTACAGATACTGGAGAAGTGCTCCAGGATTTGCCTCTCTTTGTTCGGGGCGGGCCGACCGAACTCGTCTTACTCACCCCCAGAGCCATTCCTTCCGATGGCCGTTCGACGAGTAATATTCGCGGTCAGCTGCTAGATGAAGAAGGCAACATCTCTCTGTGGGGATCGGTGGCTACGTTACGGGCCAGCGATGGAGAATTTATAGGTGCTGACCAGGATCCGGATGCGCCTGGGTTCCAGGTGCTCGTAAACGATGGAGAATTTGTGGCGGAGCTACAGTCCTCTCTCGAGTCTCATCTGGTACAGCTACAGGCAAGTGTCGGTAGCTACCAGGCATTTGGCCAGATCCAGTTTGTTACGCCGCAGCGGCCTAGCTTGTTATCTGGCGTTGTCGACCTGCGGGTGGGCGCGCGGGGTACGGACTTTTACGATAGCTACCGAGAGTTTTTGCCAATTGATGGTGATAACAACTATGAAGTTGATATAGATGCGGCGGTCTTTGCGACAGGCAACTTGGGTGAATGGCTCTATACGGGAGCTTACAACAGCGATCGCAGCCTCAATGAAAACTGCCGGGGAGAGACCGCCCTCTTTAACGCCAGTACGGGCAGCTGTGACAACGCCTATGCCACCTACGGTGATGATTCACACACAGAGGCAGTTGCGCCCTCACTAGATAGCCTTTATCTCCGGTTCGAGCGAAATTCGCCCTCGAATCCGGTGGGTATTGACTATGCGATGTGGGGCGATTTTAATACTGAAGAATTCGCTACACCGGCTCAGGTTTTCACCTCTACCACTCGCCAGCTGCACGGCTTTAAGGCAAGCTACAACTTTGGCAACTTAGCCGCCACGGGCCTTTATGCAAACAATGTAGAAGGTTTCCAGCGAGATATTATCCCACCGGATGGCACGAGCGGATTTTACTTTACTTCGCAAAGAGACATTGTCTCTGGCAGTGAAACGGTCTACCTAGAAACAGAAGAACTCGAAAGACCAGGAACCGTCTTAGACCGTCAGCAGCTGAGTCGGGGACTCGATTATGACATCGACTACGACAGGGGCACGTTACTGTTTTCTGATCCGATCATGCAGACTACGGTCGATGAATTTGGTCAGCTGTTGGTTCGTCGCATCGTGGCGACTTATCAGTATGAGAACGGTAGTGATACCAATGTCTTGGCAGGGCGCTTGCAATACACGCTCAATCGTAAGCAGGGTAGAGAGTCTTGGCTGGGTACAAGCTACCTCACAGAAAACCAAGGAAATAGAGACTTTACGCTCTATGGCGCAGATACTCGGATTGCGCTGGGAGAGAATGCACATCTCACCGCTGAGGTCGCTCGCTCATCGCACAATTTTGACAGTAACGATAGCGTTTCTGGAAACGCCTATCGACTAGAACTTGAAGGCGCGCTAGGCGGCCTGAATAGCCGAGCTTACTACCGCTCTACCGATACAGGCTTTAGCAATTTAGCGACGACTAGCTTTGTGCCGGGGCAAACCCGGTATGGCGCTCAGGTCTCAGGGCAGCTAGGCTCTACCACTACGCTGCGGGCTCAGTTTGACCATGAGGACAACTTTGGCACGACGCCCCAGATAGATCCGTTTGTTTCTCCCTTGCTCGCTGGGATAGAAGCCACCGCGGCGCAGCCAGTGAACAACTCACTGACGACCTATTCTCTAGGGCTTACTCAGAAAATTGGCAGAAGCACCGCAGAAGTGGATTGGATTCATCGCGATCGCACCGACCGGATCAACAGCGATACCAACGTCTCTTCTGATCAGCTTAGAAGCCGCTTTACCACGCCTATTGCCAGAAATCTCAACCTAGTTGCACAAAACGAACTCAATCTTTCTTCTAATGTGGATCCGATTTACCCAAGTCGCACGCTGGTGGGATTGAGTTGGGAAGTGATGCCCGGCGTGAGTGTGGGGCTCAACCAAATATTTTATGGTGGCGGTGGCAACAGCCGAGGTAGCTCTACCAGCCTAGACGTGACGGGGGAGCACACCTTTAGTACGGACACGACTGTTCACGGCAGATTCTCGACGGTAGATGGCCGTCAGATAGGCGGCAGTATTGGGCTTGAGCAGGGCATCGTGATCGCGCCTGGGCTAAACCTGGACCTGGGCTATGAGAGAACATTTAGCACCCTGGGCAACGAAACGGCAGTCAGCACACAGGTCAGCCAGCCTTTTGCGACAGGAAGTAACGCCTCTGCGCTGAGACTGTCGGGCGGAGAAAGCTATCATGTGGGCCTCTCCTATACCGATAGTGCTGACTTCCAAGCGAGTACAAGGTTCGAGCATCGTCGCTCTTCGCAAGGAACAAACACTGTATTTTCGGCCTCAGCACTAGGCCGGTTGACCCCAGCGCTGACCGTACTGGGTGACTATCAGCTGGCACATACGGCGAATCAGAGCTTGAGGGGCACAGGCACTACCAGCCTGTTGAAGCTAGGGCTAGCCTACCGCGACCCCAATGATGACCGATTCAATGCGCTCTTGCGCTACGAGTATCGGCAAAACCCGAACACGCTACCCACCACTGCCGTCACAGGCACCAGCACCACCACTCAAGAACATCTCTTCTCGGCAGAGGCGATATATGCCCCCGACTGGCGATGGGAGCTGTACGGCAAATACGCCATCCGCAATAGCAGCACAGAGATTGGTACCACTGGCAACAACTTTTCTAGCAACAGCACCGTGCAGCTTGCTCAGGCAAGAGCAACCTACCGGCTTGGCTACCGCTGGGACATGGTCGGCGAAGCACGCTGGCTAGGCGGCAGTGGATACAACGAAACAGGCTTTTCTGTGGAGGCCGGGTACTATCCGCTGCCAGACCTGCGAATTTCGGCGGGCTACAGCGGCGGCGCAACAGATTATGACTTTGGAGAAAACCGCAGCGCAGGTGGATTTTACATTGGGGCGACAGCTAAGCTCAGTGGCTTGCTCAGTGGCTTTGGAACACAGCCTGCCGCACCTGTGCAGCAGCGTGAGTCAGTAGTTGAAGTTTCGAATGAAACCTCTCAAGAGCAGCCTGTTGTGTCGGCCATTGAGAACGCTGAAGCGAGCAGCACAGAAAATCTGTTAGATGAGCTGCTAATCGAATTGCCTAATCGTGAAAGTGACTACCCAGACGCAGTTGAGTATTGAGATTTGAAAGATGGCCATTTTATTCTCCAAGAATCTTGAATATCGGCGACTGGCTAAGTGCATTACGCTGAGCGCAGTTGTGGGAATGGGCATAGGCTCAGTTGACGCGATCGCACAGCCTTCTGAACCTTCTTCTACTTCTCTGAAAGTAACCGTGAACAGTCCGCTAGATGGACCTATCCAGGCGGATGCTGTCGTCACGTTGCGGGAAGCGATCGCCCTAGCCAACGGCACGCTGAATATCACCGACCTCAGCGCCACAGAACAATCTCAAGTACAGCCATCAAGCAATGACAGATGGCTAATCGCCTTTGACCTACCAGCAGCGCAAACTAATATTGCCCTGGAGTCTGTTTTACCGGCTATCGTGCAGCCCGGCGTAACCATAGATGGAACCACGCAAGCTGGGTATGATGCGAACCGTTCTGCCACAGCAGAAGTCCACGTACCTGTACCGGTAGTCTCTCTGCGGCCAGCTGCAGGAAAGTCGGTTTTTCGAGGGCTGACGGTTAGCGCTGATGAGGTCACCGTACGCGGGCTGAGTCTGTACGGATTCAACGCCACTAACAAAATCAACAATGCCACACCGCCTGCCGATATTTTCATCTCTCATCGGCCGATTCCGCTCAATAGAGAGAACAGGCCACAGAGCAGGGAGCAAACTCAAACCACCCCGCCCAACAACGTTGTTATTGAACAGAACTGGCTAGGCATCCCCCCGGATGAAAGCTGGCCAGAAACACGCTCAGCCTTTGGAGTATCAGTTTTTGACGGGGTCGGCACACGAATTTATCAAAATCGGATCCAATATCACAATGGTAGCGGCGTGATTACGGGCCGCCAGGCTGACAACTTAGAAGTCATTAACAACATTCTGGTGGGTAATGGACTCTCTGGAATGCCAGACGGGGTGCGGCTAGATGGCAGCGTAGAGGGCGGACGCATCGAAGAGAATCTGATGTGTGGCAATGACGGTAGCGCTATTTTCATGTTTAAGCCTGAGGGGGCAGTGACTATTGCCAACAACGATATCCGCTTTAACGGGCAGCGGCTGCGGCGTGCGGCGGTCTATGTGATGGGAGATGACCATCGCATTACGGGAAATCGCATCACCCATCAAAAAGGGGGGGGTGTTGTGGTCACTGCATTTGGGCAGGGACCAAATACGCAGAGCATCAACAATGTGATTACCGGCAATCGGTTTGACCACATTGAGGGACTCAGCATTGACCTAAATGCAAGACGCGATCGCACCCCGCAAGATTTTCAACGAGGCGACGGGGCCAACCCCAGGCGAAATTCTCACAACCGCCGACAAGATACCGGCAATGGGGCTGTCAACGCACCGATCTTCATCAGTCCTGAATTTTTCGTGATAGACGGTCGCGTTGTTGTTCGTGGGATGGCAGATGCACACAATGAAGTGCAGCTATACAGGGCTGATAGTCGTGGCAGTCAGCGTGGCCCCCTATCCGAACCGCTGGCCGTTCAGACAGCTGATGAGAATGGTGAATTTGAGTTTGTGCTGGATGCCTTGCTAGGCGCAGAGGTGTTGAGTGCGATCGCGACAGATCCGGTCTATGGCACTTCTGAGCCCGCACAAAACACAACTATTCGCAATCTGGAAGAGCGGGCGAACCCGCCTTCTGAAAACATCTCAAATCAAGACATGCCCACCTGTACAACTGCGCCGTCTGCAGTGGTTGAACCACCTATTGAACCTGCACCCATACCAGAAGTTATTTCACTAACGGTGCCACGCAATATTCACTTCGCGCTAGACGAAGACTACATCAGTGAAGAGAGTGCAGTAGTGCTCAATGAAATTGCGACAGCCCTTGGAGACTATCCGAATATTGTTGTTGAGCTGCATGGACATACGGACTCTAGGGCCACGCAAGCATACAACCATGACCTCGCTCGGCGCAGGGCAGAAAACACCCGTCAGTATCTGCTTAGCAGAGGCATCGACGCGGCGCGAATGACTATTCGTGCCTTCGGTGAGACGGCACTCCTAGTAGAAGAGACTAACCGAACGAACTATGCCCGCAATCGCCGGGTGGAACTTGTCTTTAAAGATGTGCGTGAGGCAGATATTACCTTTGTTAATCAGGAGGAGGATTTACAGATAGAGCCTTGATAGGGTTCAGTCGTGGGATTGGGAAGACTCAACTAGGTGTATTGATTTAATGTTTTGACTTGGTCAGTATTTTGACCGGTGCGATCGCTCATTGTAGGAATTTTCTGTTAGCTAATGGGGAAACAAGCTTACTTCAAAATTTTAGGTGGACTGGCGGTCTTAGGATGCGTAGGAGGACTTTCTACGACGGCAGCTCAGGCAGAAGGTAGCCAGGACCTAGTCAGTAGTGGTGGCGATAGACCCTACCTAGAATTTCGCACAGATCAAAACGGTAACATTCCTAGAAGAAGCATTATCAAAGTCTACGCCAACTCTGGAGAGACTATCGATCTAGGTTCAAGTGCAGTGAGCGTGGGCTCTGGCATTATCAACTACCGCGACCCAAGCGGCACAGCTGGGACCTGTGGAACCAGCGGATTAATCGCCAATAGGGCAGAGGAAGTTGCGGGTCCTGGAAATGGCACCGGTGGAACATTTATTCCCTGTACCGTAACAGTGGGTTCTGGGCAGAGCGGCATTTGGGAGATTGACTTTGTCAGCCCTGATGAAAACAATACCGACGACAACCCCAGTGCAATCGGCGGAACAGCTAACTGGGCTCAGCCAAACATTGGCGTGGTATCTGCATGGGATGTCACCGTGCGATCTGGCGCAGGCACAAAAATTCCGGGGCGAGTGTATGCCAACTACTATGCGTTTAATATTGGGTCAAATGGGCGATCGCTCAGCTCCAGATTTACTGTTTTAACCAGGGAGGGCTACCAGTATCGGGTAGATCTCAACGGAACCGACCCGTTTGGATTTATCTTTTTTGCCAATCGGAATGGTTTTTTTGACACGATGACCGGGGACTCTATCTTTCGTTCCCTGCAGTTTGAAGGCAGCAACCCCGGACAGCTACCTACTGGATACAGCTTTCAAAATCCAAACGACCCGGACGTCGGCATCTACGTTACCCACAAAACCTTCATCAACACGCCGGACAGCAGCATGCCGAGTTCGGCAAATTCGCCTACTGGCTTCACCTGGCTCTACAGTCTGCCAGTTCCTCCTCCTATACCGAGCAATGTGGCTTTTACTGGTATTGAAGGAACCGTAGGACAGGCAGGGACTGCCCCCTTAGGCGGCACACTCACCTTCGATAGCACCTCTCAGAGCGCCTTTTCGATCACGCTAGATCTCAATCAAGACGGCATTTATGGCAATAGCAATGACCGGACCTTTGTAGGTCGGTCAGTATTTGGAGCCAATAGCGTCTTGTGGGACGGGCTAGATGGCAACGGCGTCAAAGTCCCGGCAAGCGCCACTCCTTACAACATCAGAATCAATCAGTATGCAGGAGAAGCCCATTTTCCTTTAATCGATGCTGAACAGAGCAATAGCGGCATTGTCCTACAAAGGTTGAACCAGCCTGCAGGTCCGACGAGTCCTGCCGACGATCCGTTCAACATTTACTACGACGACCGCAACACCGGCACAGATTACACAGTTTGCGCCAGCGGAGAAACCAACACGAGTCCCAATACAGAATCCAACTGTTATGGCGGCGCGCCAAGTCCCAGAGAAGCACTCACCGGGGTCAACAGTTCGTCGGGAGGGCATGCCTTTACAAGTAATTTCGGTAATCGCCGAGGCATTGACACCTGGGTTTACTACCCTTCTGTAGACGTTGATCTTGCCGGTGGAATCGTCATCAGAGAAGCCGATCTCATTGTCGATAAGATTGTTGACCTATCGACTGCCGACCCTGGAGAAGACTTACAGTATACGGTCACCGTTACAAACGATGGCCCTAGCGATGAGGCGGGCATTAGATTTGAGGATGTGGTGCCCGCATCGATAAACAACGTGAGCTGGAGCTGCGCAATCACCGCTGGGAACGGCAGCTGTGGTGATTCTAATGGCAATGGTAACAACATTGACACGACCCTCGATCTGGACAATCAGGCGGTTGCTACCTACACCATTGATGGGACCATTTCCACATCGGCCTCCGGTATCATCACCAATACAGCAGAAGTCTTTCGCAATCTAGACATCACTGATCCTGATGACAGCAACAACCGAGACAGTGCGGTAACAGTTATCAACACTACGCCACCGCCCACTGGAACCATTTGCTACGCATTTGCAGATAATGGAGATCAGCTGGTGAGCGTAGATATCAATACAGGCACAGCCGGTCAAATTGGGGGGACGGCCGGTGTCCCTCAGATTGAAGCGATCGCATTCTGGCCAGCATTCCCTGGAACGCTATACGCTGCAGATGCTGATAGCCTTGGCACCCTAAGCACTAGCACAGGGACCTACAGCAATCTTGGCCTCTTTGGCACCGGTAGCGGCAGTAATGGCAACAGAACATTTAACGATGTCGATAGCCTTGCATTTAATCCTTTTACGGGTCAGCTTTTTGGTGTCGAAAGAGAAGGTGGCGGCAACGAAGATCTGCTTATACAAATTGACCCGACGACCGGTTCTCACGTATCCAATGCGTTTGGAGCTGGGATCGATTATTTGGTGATTGACTCTGAAAGCTCTACGCCATTTGACGATATTGACGACATCGCCTTCGACCCCATCACGGGCGTTCTGTATGGCATTGCGAATGACGGCGGCAACGGCGATCGCCTGATTACCATTGACATTACCGATGGCTCAACAACATCTATTGGCAACTTCGGCGTCGGCGACGTAGAAGGGCTCTCTACTTTTAACGACGGCAGCCTCTACGCGACCACAGGGAACAACGCGCCTACTAACAGCCACCGAAACCGCTTTTACAGCGTCAATAAGGCATCTGGAACAGCAACAGAAATCAGTCACATCAATCTTTCCGGAATCAGAGACTACGAAGGACTCGCCTGTCTTACCGAAGATACCAACAGGATTACGGGAACTGTTTTTCTAGATGCCAACACAAATGCAGTCTTAGACGGAAGCGAATCGGGAACGGCGAATGCCATAGTCAGGCTATATAGAGATATAAACGGAAATGGCACTGTTGATGGCAGCGATATTCTCTTGGCGTCTCAAGCCTCTGCAAATCCTGCTGGCACGTTTGACTTTATCGTCGCAGCCAATGGTGGATTTGTTCTAGATGTCGACCCGGCTACGCTACCGGTAGACAATAACACATTCACCACAGACAATTTGGAAACCGCCAGCTTTGGCAGTAGCTTTGATGTGACCGATACGGGCAACGACTTTGGCCACTTTACCAACTCTAACTTGGCGTTGGTGAAGCGAATTACGGCCATCAATGGGGCACGCTTAACAGACAGCGTAGACAACCCATCGGATGATAATGACAACCATCCGAACTGGCCCGCTGGCACAAGTGGTGCGGGTATTAGCACCTTTCTTGCAGGGGCGACTGAAAGGTTTGTTGAACCCGGTGATGAGGTGGAATACACCATTTATTACCTCGCAACAGGGAACAATCCAGTTACGAATGTGGAATTGTGCGATCGCGTGCCGACAGGCGCAACCTATATCGCCGAATCCATGGTGTTCTTTACCAACAGCGCCACCAGCAACCTCACCGACACCAACACCGACGGCGATGGCGCTGAATTTGTTGCTTCTCCCAGCCCTACCCCCGGTGTCCCCTGCCCCGGCAGTAACGACAACGGGACTGTCATCGTCAACCTTGCCCCTTCCCCCGCCCAGCTACCCAATGCCACAGGTCCTGGCACCCCAACAGATGCTTATGGCTTCATTCGCTTTCGCGTCACCGTAGATTAAATCATCTTGGCCAGCCTTCAGATTCACTCAGACTGGGCTGCGAACAGCTATTTCAAACACCTTCTCTCTAGTAATACCTACGCTCAATCAACATGAAAGCAACTACCGGACAAGTAAAAAGAACAGCTAAAAGAACAGTTCAAAAAACGGCTAAGCGCTGCCTGTCCCCGCTGATTGGGCTGGCGCTGCTGAGCAACTGGATCATACCTGCGATGGCAGATGGCACCGCTGCCGGGACAACCATCGACAACACCGCTTTCGGCTCGTTTGAAAACCCCGCCGATGTAACAGGCACCGTTATCGATGTGCAATCCAACACGGTCACTCTGACTATTTCAGAAGTCGCCGGTATTGCGGTCACGAATCTGACCGTCTCTGAAGCGCCCTCTGGCGTTACCGATGCAGGCCCCGCACAAGGCGACAGTATCATTGGCTCAGAAGATGTCTTGTACTTCGACTTCCGCATCACCAATATTGGCAACGACCAAACTCAATTCTTTATTCCAGATACCCCAGTCGGGTTGGACAATGCCACCTTCGGCACGGCTGGCCCCATTCAAATCATTGGCTACAGCGCTGATGGTGTAAACACCACAACCCTTGACATTGACGTCACCACAGGGGCGAATACGGGCACCTTCGCAGGGACTGCGCCTGGCGGCATTCCAAACGACGGCTCCGTACCGGTTGATGGATATATCGACGTTCGTGTTCCCGTTAAGGCAGGCGCTGGGCTAACCGCAGGAGCCGATACCGTCACAGTGATTTTGGGTAACACAGTTAGCCAAAATCCGATCGATCAAAATGTTCAGCTAGTCGCTGGGGGCGCATTTACCGTACCACCGGGCAGTACTACTGACGTCAACACTGCAGATAATGCTGATGGTGACGGTGTTGCCCCCGGAGATCCTGTGGGTGCACCTGCCTTTGAGCGAGAGGCCAGCAGCAGCCAAACTACCGCAGTAGGCGACGCCCAGCTGGACTACGGCGATGCCCCCGATACCACGGCAGGCACAGGCCCTGGCGACTACCAAACCGCTCCCGGACGAGGACCTAGCCACGTTGTTGGCCCTCTCCGCTTGGGAAGCGTTGTCGATGCAGAAGCAACAGATTCTGAAGACGATGGGCCACCGCTAGAAGATGATGGCGTTGTGATTAACGATGGCGGCACCAACCCCATACTACACAACGAGAGTCTGATCGCAGGTCAGACGTATACGCTAGACGTAACCACTGTTGGTACAGGCATCCTCAATGCCTGGATTGACTTCGACGGAGACGGTGAATTTGAAACAGGTGAAGAGATCGCAACCGATGTCGCCTCGACAGGTGGCACAGAGTCTCTATCTGTGACGGTTCCTTTTGGTGCGACTGCAGGCAGTACCTACGCACGCTTCCGCTACAGCACGGTCGACACCGCCAACGGTATGACCTCTACCAGCGCGGCTCCCGATGGTGAGGTAGAAGACTACAACATCACCCTAGTATCTTCTGACCCAGCCCTACGCCTAGTAAAGCGAATTACGAGCATTGGCGGCACAGCTATCACAGGTGTCAACGACGACCCTGCAGATACCGACGACGATTCGGCTAATTGGCCAGCAGGCTTTCTCCAAGGAAGCTTTGAAAATTCAACGGCTGAACCCACCGAGGAAGTAGAATACACCATCTACTTCCTCTCAGATGGAAACGCACCCATCAACAACATCCAAATCTGCGACTTTGTGCCAGACAATACCACCTACGTTCCCGGCTCCTTAGTAATGAACTTCAAAAATGGAGATCAAACGCTAACCGATGCAGCCGACACCGACGCCGGTGAGAGCTTTGCTGTAGGAGCAACGCCCGGAGCCCCTTGTCCAGTAAGCGGGAATACAGATGGCGGCATTTTTGTTCGAATTTTGGATACGGCCAATCCTACGGATACTACGGTCAATAATGCGACAGGTCCAGGCACGCCTACTGACTCCTTCGGCTATGTTCGATTTACTGTAGAAATCGACTAGGTGAAATAGAACAGTTTTACGGTGTAGCCCTTGCCCTGTGTCACCATGGGGCAAGGGCTATTTATTAGCTGTTTAAAAGAGATAAAAGTAACAAAAGAAAGCATTATTTCAGTTATTTCTACCAACAAAACTTGATGAACAACGGGAATGCTACAGGTTAGTGCAATCTTGCTGTGGTGCAAGCAACCCTATGAACCGTTCTCGTAATCTTTTGGCAGGCCCTCTGTCTTTAGCTTTACTCACCGCACACCTCTTTGCAGTGCTGCCCGCGCGCCCGGCGATCGCCGGTCCCAACGTGTGCGCTACCCCTGGTAAAGACGGCCCCGTAAATGCGACAGATATCGTCAACAGCTATTTTCCGCCGCTGTCGAACACTACCCTCAATAGCGGCGACAACACCATCACCATAAATAGCGCTTACACAGGGGGGGCCAGCGTGGATATCTCAGCGGGGGACATGCTGATGATTATTCAAATGCAGGACGCCCAAATTGACAGCTCCAATACGGCAGCCTACGGCTCTGGTAACGCGGCTAACGATGGGAAAGGGGTCACGAGCTTAGGCAACACCGGAATCTATGAATTTGTTCGAGCGACTAACAGCATCAGTGCGGCCACAGGCGGTACGCTCACTTTCGTAGGTGGCAACACAAACGATGGCGTGATCAATACCTACGTCAATACTGATGCAACAGCTACTCGAGGCAGACGCACCTTTCAGGTGATTCGCATGGTGCAGTATGCAAGCTTGACCCTCACTAGCAACATTACCGTACCCGACTGGAACGGTAATGTTGGCGGCGTACTCGCCCTCGATATCGCAGGTGATATGAACTTCAATAGTTTTACTATCGACGGCACCGAAAGAGGCTTTAGGGGAGGGTTCATTCCCAACGACACCAGTTCTGGGGCAAACAACAATATTTATGTTGCGCCGACGACCTCTACCGAAGTGGGCGGCAAGGGTGAGGGCATTGCAGGAACGCCTCACTACACCTGGGATGGGACAACCGCTATCGATTTAGGCTCAGACCAGCTACCCGGTGGTGACGGCGGCAGAGGCGCACCGGGAAATGCTGGCGGCGGTGGCAACGCGCACAATGCTGGCGGCGGCGGCGGAAGTAATGGCGGCGAAGGCGGTTTTGGCGGCATCGGCTGGCAGAGCGATCAGATGGGACCGCTGTTTTCTCGGGGGATTGGGGGTGCCGTGCCGATTACATCGCCTGTGGGCGATCGCCTAATTATGGGCGGCGGCGGCGGCGGCGGTGATGTTAACAATGACACCAATGGCGTTCGAGGCGGTCAGGGGGGCGGCATTGTGATGATTCGAGCTGACCAGTTTGTAGGATCGGGCACCATTGTCACCAACGGCAGCGATGGTGAAGAAGGTGAAGCATTTGGTGCGCCAGATGGCGCTGGTGGGGGCGGCGCAGGCGGTACGGTTGCCCTGATTGCAAAGTCGGGAAATCTCTCAGGTCTGACGGTAGTGGCGAGGGGCGGTAATGGTGGCGACACGACAGATGACCTCAACAATGAGCATGGCCCTGGTGGCGGTGGCGGCGGCGGTGTGGTTATTTCAACCAGTCCTGGGGGACAGGTACCTGCGGCTAATATTGATGTGGCGGGCGGCGATAGCGGACTAGCCGCAGATGGGGCGGGCAGTGCCCATGGCTCGACCGATGGCGTCGTTGGCATTGTGGGGACGCTCAATCCGGCAATCGTCCCCCCGGTACAGCAGGGTGCTGACTGCTTTCCGCTGCTCACGGTTGTCAAAACAGAAGCAAACCCAGGCACGCCTGGTGGAAGAACGGCCCCGGGCACGGCAGATTACACCATCACAGTGACCAACAGCGGAGCAGGCGGAGCCGCCAATGTACAAATCGCGGACACCTTGCCCGCTGGATTTACTTACGCTTCTGGCGCAACAGCTACCTTAGGAGGAGGTGCCACTGGGCCAGCCTCTCCCACCAACAGCGGTACGGCCAGCGCCCCTTCATTTGGTAGCTACATCATCCCGGAGGGTGGATCTGTTGCAATTACGTTCTCAGTAGATATTGTACATTCCACACCCGATGGCACCTACGAAAATCCTGCCTTTGTGAGCTATCTTGACCCCAGTGCAACAACGGCAGGACGGCTCATCACACCAGCAACGGGAGCGAGTGGCGGCAACACTACTTACGAAGCGGGCTCTTTGGTCGGCACCGATGTGCCAGGTGCTAGCTATGTCCCAGCGTCTAGCACCGGCGAAGATGTCGTGATTGTTTCACCAGGGCTGGTGCTGGTAAAACGGATTACGGCGGTGAATGGTCAGCCAACAAATCCTAACGATGGCACAAATTTGGCTGCCATAGTAGACGACATAAATACAAACTACGACAACCAAGCTAACTGGCCAAACAACTACTTGGTAGGAGAGCTGAATGCGGGTGTGGGGCAGCCCGGCGACGAGCTGGAATACACCGTGTACTTCCTCAATAAAGGAGGGGTACCGCTGACAGATGTGCGGCTGTGCGATCGCATATTTCCCCATCAGATCCTTGTGACCGATGCCTATGGCTCCGGCGCAGATGTGGAGCTACAGCTCGGCACCAGTACGCCGATGGGATTAACAGTGGCAAATGATAGCAGCGATCGCACTCAGCTAATTCCTGCTGGCAGCGCCGTTCCCGCTACCTGCAACCTACAGAGCACAAACGACAACGGCACGCTCCAAATCGACATCACCGGCGCACCCAGCACTGGCAATCCGGCGCTCACAGAGCTACCGCACACAACCGGCCAAGCCACACCCAACGACGCATACGGCCTCTTTCGATTTACCACGCGAGTCGGCACTATTCCTTGAGCCTGCCGCTCTTCAAGCCGCTCGAGAGATATGCCAATATTCATCTCTTAAGCAGCTTTGCCTTTCAAGATAACGACTTCCTTTATCTTCTCTAAGATCGTCACTTAGCCCTGTTTGGGTGCACTACCATCATGCTGCAGACAAACCAACAAACAACAGAATCTATTTCAAGCAAGCACAGAAATAGGAGTACGATCAGCCGCTTGTCGATAGCTGCATTGATCATGGGGAGCACGATTCTTTCCACAGCGATCGCCCTTGCCAGTACGCCGCCCCCAGGCACCATCATCCAAAACCAAGCCACCGGCAGCTTCACAGACCCCAGCCTAGGCACCCAAAACATAGAATCCAATATCGTTAGCGTAACGGTAGCTGAAGTGGCAGGCATTGTTGTTACCGCAGAGGGTGTGGCAGAAGCACCCAGCGGCGTCGCGAGCGCAGGGCCAGACCAAGGCGACGGCGATATCAACCCCGAGGATGTCGTATACTTCACCTTCGACATCACCAATGTGGGCAACGACCCCACTCAATTTTTCATTCCAGACGATGTCACTGTGACCGGCGGCACCTTTGACAGCAGCACCATCGGCCCAATTCAAATCATCGCTTACGATACCGATGGCACCAATACAACAACGCTAGGCGCACCCATCGATATTACAGCGGGAGGGCTATCAACGGGTGCGGCGATTGGGCTACCAGAAGGATCTATCGCGCCTGGCGGGAAAGTGACGGTAAGAGTGCCGGTGAAAGCAGATACGACTATTGGTGACTTGACGGTTGTGTTGGGAGATACTCCAGCGAGCGATCGCGGCAACCAGGCCTACGTAGATGATGGCAACAGCCTAGATGTGTACACCCAAGACAACGCAGATACCGACAACGTGGACGTGCCTGCCACTGCAGTAACAGAAACAGAATCTCCCGGCACACCGCTCAATGGCGATGCCACCTTCCACCGGCAAGAAGCGAGCGCGACACAACAGACCCAAGTATTAGTCCCAGGTAACCGGCCTGTAGGCTCACCCTTTCTCTGCGATTCCACCTTTTACATTACGATTGGACCAGGGGGCGGAACCAATCAACAGCTCTACAGCGTCAACCGATCAAATTCAACATTCACGTTTACACCTATTGGCCCTGCTACAACGACCGGCGGCGGCTATCCGGTCAACTTTGACTACAATGCACTAGCCTACAATCCTGTAGATAACTACATTTACGCCCACATAAATCCAGAGGATGGCGCGCCGACTACCGGCCCCTATAGCCCTGGTAACATTATCAAAATTGGCAGCGACGGGATTGCCAGCTCGCTGGGCAAACCTGTCACCAGCAGCCCAAATGGCACAACGGCACTCTCAGGCAATTTCTTCGCAGGGGCTATTTTGTCAGATGGGACGTATGTTATTGGCGCTGGTGGAAAGTTTGCGACTCTCGATTTAAGCACTACTCCCCCAACCATCATCAACTCTCAGACTACTATTTCCAGTGTTCGGCTTAATGACTTTGCTGTAGACCCAAGAGATCCGGCTTCGGTGACCAATGGTAATGTATTTGCCATAAATGAGGGCAATCCACCCAACTCTACCAACGACAGGCTAGTCATCTTAAACATTAGAAATTTTCCACCGACGGTTGAAAGCTCTGCGCCTAACCTCACAGGCTTTAATCACAATGCAGGTTCCCAATTTGTCGATGCCTTTGGTGTTCTTTATTATCGCAGCAACAGCACAGACACCCTCTATCAAGTCGATACCGATGAAAACAGTCCTACCTACGGTGTAGCTACTGCCGTTTCTAGCACGCCGGGCGGCGGTAACCACGATGGCGTCAGCTGCCTATTTGCAACCGCAATGGAAAAGACGGTTACAGACACCGATGACAATGTCATTACAACATCCCCAGCCGGTGAAGTGGTTAGGTACGTATACACCATTGCGACAGGCAACGTCTTACCGATTACCGGCGTTACCTTCGAAGATGACTTGCGCAGCGTTCCTGGAGAAACTCCTATTGAAGGCACATTTACCGGAGATTTTACGGTCTCCAATGGAACTGGAACGGCAGTCATCAGCAATGGCGGCCAAACATTACAAATCAACAACTTAACCCTACCCGCTCAAGATCCTGGCGTAGCAGGTGGAGAAACCCTCACCATCACTGCCGACGTGCAGCTCAGCGCATCTCTCCCGGCTGGCGACTATTACAACCAGTCTACGCTCACCAATCTCCCGATTCAGTATCCGCTTAGCATTCCGTCCGACTATCCAACCTCAGCCGAACACGAAGACCCCACGCCACTAAACGTCACTGCGCCCATCGCTAGCGATCCAGACATTAAGCTTGTGAAGCGAATTACTGCTATCAATAGAGGGCTAGCAACGGAGCAGCTTTTTGACAGTAGCTACATCGATGTGGGAACACCTAACGATGATGACAACACAGTGAACTGGCCGGGGCTACCGACCAATGAAACCATTGGCAGCGGCACGGGAATGGTGGAAAGCTATCTCAATGGGCTGAGTGGAATTAACGACTCAACTGCGGTTGAAAATGTCACAGTTAAGCCAGGTGAGCTGCTGGAGTATACGATTTCGTTTTTGTCGGATGGCGATGTAGCTGCAGAAGATGTGTTTATTTGCGATCGCATACCCACAGACACCACCTTCGCCCACAGTGCCTTCAACAGTGAGACGCCAGCGGGTTCGGGCACGGGCGATCACGGACTGTTTATCAGCTTTAACGGACAAGACGTTGCGCTGACGAACGCAAACGATAACGACGAAATTGCAGACTCAAGCGGCTCAGTAGATGATGGCGTCGGCGGCTACTATTTTCCACCAACGGTTGATCCGAGTGCTGCATTGGGCGTGACTATCAACTGTGGTGGCCCGAATGACAATGGCGTGATTGTGGTTGACTTGAGCGATCTGCCAAATGCCACAGAACCAGGAACGCCGCTTAATTCCTTTGGCTTTATTCGATTTCGCACAGTCGTGGATTAATCGAAAAGAAATATCTGCACAAATAATCCGCTGAGGTATGACCGAGTTTGAGTAGGTCACACCTCGGCGGATTATTGCATCTGAAATATATCTGAAACAACCCTATTCCTTACATGTCTAACATGGACGCTTGAGGAATAGGGTTGATTTGTCAGATTTTGATCTTACTTTGATCATTAATTTCTTTTGATGGGATAACTTAAGTAAGAAAAGTAAGAAAAGGGTGTTTTTGTTGTTTCTATGGCTTTTAAGCATCTGCCCGATTCCCATCCCAAGACATTACAACCGCTATCCTCTCTTGCGATCGCAGGCACTCTAGCAATCTCTACCTTTTTTCTCAACACCGCGACCGCCAAGGCAGAAGGAAGTGCGCAGCTGGGAATCAATCAGCCTATTTATGAATATGGCATTAGCTTTACCACAGCCAACACGGGTATTTTCTCTCCTAATCATGCAATCTACGTCGATATTGTGGCTGCCAATGAAGTCATAAACGTCTCCCTCTGCGGAATTGAAAATGCTGACGATGTTCGCGTAGAGATTTATGACACGCTGCCCAATATAAGCGATCCGACCTTAGTACCATCTACAGGGTCCCAGGCCTTTGCCCAAACGCTGGCAAACAGCAATGTGGACTGTGCCGATGGCATGACGGGGACGCTAACGACGCCTTTGCAGTTTACTGCGCCCACGCCGGGTACCTATGAGGTGAGGCTATTTAACGATGGCCTCAATAGTGACGGCTCAACGCGAGATATTTTGAACCGGGTTGACGTAACGGTGACACCGACGGCTACGACACCTGTCGATCCGACTGCGGCTTTGGGGCGAGCCTATTCTTACAGCTGGGCCTTTAATGCAGGCGGGTTTGGAACTGCCGAAGCTGCTGACACAGATTATTTTATTAAGGTGCCAGGCGGACGGCCAGGTGAAAACTTTGTCTGGCGGTTAGACCTTAACAACTTCGCTGGATTTATCTATGAAATTATTGCAAACAATCTGGGCTTGGAGCCTCCAAACCAGGGTCTCAGTGACGATTTTACCGATGCGAATACTGGCCTAGCTAACGATATTAATCCTCTGTTTCCGTTGTATCTGGCTCATCCAGCAGTGACGGGTATTCGGCCCAATGTGCCGCCAGAAGTGGTCAACTTTCAATTTACAGATAGCGATGGCCAAGATAACAGTATCTCTCCTGGATCAACAGGTGGCGTTCAAGATAGCGGAACCTTTAGCTTCAATACAGACATTAGTGGAACAGCTGTTGTTATTATCGATGCCGACCAAGATGGCCTATATGCGCCTGGTGACACCTACTTATTTGCAGAAGTAACGCCAGGTTCGAACAATATTGTTTGGGATGGCACAGACAATAACAATACTGTTTTGCCAGAGGGTAGCTATACGGCGCAATTGCAGGTGCGCATGGGTGAGTTTCACTTTGTTGCCAGCGATGCTGAAACCAGTGGTGGCACTCAGCCTGGCTTGACTGTTTTTGAATCATTAGGACCTGGGATTGATCAAGACACGCTGGTATTTTGGGACGATTTTACAAAGCTGAGCGGCGCAGGTGGGACGTCTACTCTACCCAATGGAAATCCATCTTCTTCTCCAGCGGCCCGGCATACCTGGGGAAATAACACAGGCTCCGGCTTTGGCAACCGGAGATTTATCGATACCTATGTGTTTGGTAACGATACTACAGTCACCTCAGCGGCTATTATCGGCTCGACTGATGACCCCGTTGCCAGAGATTATGGCGATGCACCCGATACAGCCCCGGGTGGGACAGATAATACAAACTATGAAACCACTGAAGCGAATGGTGGCCCCAATCACATTATTACAGCAGGCTTGCAAATTGGCGCGGCGCCCGATGCGGACGATGGAACACAGCAAAATGCAGCAGCCGACGCAGACGATACCAGCGGTAATGATGAGGGCGATATTGTTTTACCTACGCTGTTAGCAGCTGATGCAGCCTATACCTTAAGCAACATTGCCGTCACTAACACAACCGGTGGCGATGCGTTTTTAACCGGATGGATCGACTTTGATCAGTCTGGCACTTTTGATAACGATGAGCGTGCGATCGCAACCATCAGCGATAGCCAAACAACGGCCGATCTAGAATGGAGTGCAACAGCGACTAATCCAATCCCTGCTGACACGGCTAATGGCACAACCTATGCACGATTTAGGCTAAGTTCAACAGATGATTTAGGTCCTTTGGGAGGGGCCATCGATGGCGAAGTAGAAGATTATTCACTGACGGTTGTTGCGCTGCCGCTGGTGAGGCTGGTCAAAAGGCTGACTGCTATCAATCGAGGTGCTGCGAATGAACAGCTGTTTGACGCTAGCTATGTCGATGTCACAGATGACGATAATGACAATGCTATCAATTGGCTGGGCGATCCTGTCGCCGAAAACTTTGGCAGTGGGACTGGAACAGTTGAGAGCTATCTTCCTGGAGTTACAGGGATTACAGCCGTACTTTCTGCAGTAGAAAATACTGCCGTGATTCCAGAAGATGTATTGGAATATACGATTTCATTTTTGTCAGATGGCTACGCATACGCAGAGAACACGTATCTCTGCGATCTGATTCCTCCAAACACAGTCTTTGAGCACAGCGCCTTCAATAGCGCTGCGCCTGCTGCGCCTAGCACTAGCAATCGAGGCATTTTTATTAGTTTTAATGGTAGCGATGTTGCTCTGACCAATGAGAATGACGGTGATGAAATCCTGGAGACGGGCGGTAATGACAATGGGATTGGCGGCTACTACTTTCCGCCCAGCGTAGATCCCAGTGTGGCGCTCGGTACAAGCATCAACTGTAGCGGCACCAACAACAATGGTGTTGTTGTGGTTGACCTGAGTGATTTACCCAACGCAACCGACCAAGGCACACCGACCAATTCATTTGGATACATTCGCTTTAATGTAAGAGTTCGGTAGCAGAACTACACAGACAGCTTTATTACAGCAAATCCAAGCTCGCTACTCTTAGAAGGGCAGCGACCTTGGATTGTTTTGAACTGAAATAACAAGCTGGTAGAGGTGAGATAACGTTGCTACCTTACGCTTCTGACGTACGTCGACAGGCGCTGTATACGATGGCTTTCCGGTCTCACTCTGCGTATATTCGCGCAGATTTTTTAGTGAAAAAATGGCCTGAATGTCAGTCATTACTGGTACTTTTGAGAAAATCTTACATTCTGCACCTTACTTTCGATAGTTGGCCTGTGCATAAGGGATTACTTATCCAAGAAAAGTAATAAATGTAATCTGCGTTGCAGAGCAAGCGAAGGCCTTCCAGTGTTTCGGCTTGTTGCTCGCAGTCACTATTGAAATCCACCATGTACTCAAAAATGTCCAATCCAGATTGGGAGTCTTTGCAGCTAAAAGCAGTGCGATCGCTCTTTTTGGCTGTCTCTAGCGTATTTGTTGTTTTTTATGGATTTACTGGCACAGCTTTGGCTAGTGATTCTAAAGAGGCTGAGACACAAGCGCCCCTCCTTTTGTCATCTGTATCCGAGTCTGCTTCTCCCGAGGAGACGCTGTCGGCACAATCTCTTGCAGACGACTCTCCAGAAAAATCACTCTTCCTGGAAACGTCACTCTCTGAAAATCTACTTGCCGAAGCGCCCGCTACTGAAGCGTTGCTTGCTGAAGGGCTGCCCGCCGAAGCACTGCCTTCTGAGAGTCTGCCTTCTGAGAGTCTGCCTTCTGAGAGTCTGTCTTCTGAGAGTCTGTCTTCTGAGAGTTTTCCTTCTGAGAGTTTTCCTTCTGAGAATCTAAACGCTGAAGACCCTGGCGGTGTAGCCGTAGACAGTACTAACGCCGCAGACCTCAAGGTTCCCTTCCGATTTGGTGCAAGCGTTAGCACGTCTCCAGGCTTTGATGAGGTTGTAGGTGCCCATGCTTTTGTACCCATCCGCCAAACAGCAGGCGAGAGCATTACCTTTGTAGAAGGAAGCGTTCAGCTGACGAGCGGTAGCCCCAGCTTGAGCGCCAACCTTGGCCACCGCAAGTACGACGCAGATAATGATTTAATCAACGGTGGATACATTGGTGTCGATAGCCGGACGACAGATGACAGTACGTTTTATCAGCTAGCAGCAGGCTATGAGCGCATTGCAGAAGACTGGGAGATTCGTGCAAATGGCTACTTGCCAGTGGGTGACCAGACCAGTGCGATCGCATCTATCGACAATGTAACGACGCTACAAGCCAACAGTCAGTTTGAAGGTAATCAGCTAGTTCTTTCTTCCATGCAAGAGCGCCAGCGAGTTTATCAGCAGGAGAATGCGCTCGGTGGATTTGATGTGGAAGTTGGCACTGATTTGGCCAAGTGGGACAGTGGCGACCTTACCGGACATGTTGGCGCTTATTTGCTCACCGGAGAAGAGAGCAGTCTGGGCGTTCAAGGACGATTGGAAAGCGACTTTGCCTCACGGTTCAACGCTGGACTCTCACTACAGCACGATGGCGTATTTGGCACGAGCGTTGGCTTTTCTGTTCGTGCCAGTTTCCCTGGGCCGCGCTTTCATCGCGATGAGCAGCGTGAGTTTCAAGATCAAAATGAAGTGGCTATTCGCCTGCGTGACCCAATCACGCGCCGTCCTAATGTTGCGATCAATGTCATTCAAGAGTCGGAAACCACCGTTGAAAACAATACCAGTCCGCTGCGCAATCCAGAGGAAGAACAAGACTATCGCTTTGTTCATGTCGATTTGGCTGGGGGTGCAGGCGCGGGTGACGGCACTTATGAGAATCCGTTTGGTGCAGTTGAAGATGCGATCGCACTCCTCAATACAGATACCGACACCTATAGCGACGGAAACACCGTTGTGTATGTCGATGGCGAAAATGCGCCGACAACCACCGTTCCTGGCTTTTCTGTTCCTGACCGAGTGAGAGTCCTTTCTCAGGGTCCGACGCAGACCATCGCAGGGATGGCTTTCCCTGGCTTCCCTAGCACGGCAACCCGCCTCCCGTTTTCGGTCGACCAAAACTTTAATGTCGAGAGCGACGCCCCCAATGCAAACGGAATAACTGTTGAGCTACCAGACTCCAACGACGGTGTCTTCCCAACAATCACAGGGGGTGCGAATGCCGATTTGGTTTCGTTGGGCGAGAGTACGGTTCTCGCTGGCTTTGAGATTAGAGATGCGGCAAATCACGGTGTGACTGCAGCCAATGTTAACAACGTAGAGCTGCGCAATAACTTGATTGAGAATGTCGGTGGTAGCGGTATCTCCCTGGATAATGTGGGCGGCAGCGTGGTGCTGTTTGACAATGAAATTAACAACTCAGGTGACCGCGGTATTCATATCCAGAATAGTTTGACAGAGCAGGCGGTTGAGGTTGCGATCGCAGGCTTCGATCTTAATAGTAATCCAGTTGGAATGGAGTTCCTAGCAATTGCTAGTGAGACGGAATCTCCAAGTCAACGAGTTTCAATAGGCCCAAGCACCACGGCCAACACCAGCGAAGGCACACCAAATAACACAGTGCTGACGAACAGCATTTTGAACAGTGCCAATCAGGGCATCATCGCCGAGGCCACTGGTTCTACTGCCTCGCTAACAAGCACAGCAACTCAGGAAATTGAGATTGCCAACACTACAGTTGACGGCAGCGGTGCTGAAGGTGTTCGCGTCTTAACTCGTGACGGCGCCAGTAGCCAAGAATTTTCGTTTGCTAGTGGCACTGTTTCCGATAGCGCTGGGAATGGTTTCACGTTTGTAAATGGTGAAGCCAATACGGGGCCAATTCGCACAGCTGCCGTGCAGGAACTCATCGTTCGAAACAGCACAATTTCTGATAATGGCGGAAATGGTATAGACGTCACACTAGCGGATGCTGGTGCACAGGAGCTGGTGATAGCCTCAACAAAGCGATCGCACTCATCAGCGATAACCGCGCTCTGGTAGACCGCCTAGTAGATAC
>JBCBJS010000007.1:0-157952 GCA_038523095.1 Cyanobacteria bacterium J06626_6 | reverse complement strand
CCAGCCTATCTTTTCTTCTCTTTGTATGTCGAACCCTGCAATTCATCGGCGGTTTGGCCTTTGTGTCACCCTCTCAGCTCTTTTATCTATAGTCTTTTATCTGTTCTAAAGAATCATCGCCCTTCATGTCTCGATTGGCTGTAATCAAAATCATCCGATTGGTTTGAGCAAATTTCCAGACGATGCGATCGCTGCTATCCATAGGCAATCCAACATCAGCAAAGTTACTGAAACCATACCCATGACCTTCCAAAGGTTATCCCTGGTCAATTTCTTACTCACCAGCGTATCAAAAATCTATCCGGGACAACGATCAGTTCCCCATACTGCAAGCTAGCTCGCAGCACGTCCGAAGCTGAAATTAACTTGAAAGCTATTCGTATTTAGCAATAGAAAGGATATCTTTACTTTGTTGATTCATTGTTAACGTCAGTTCTAGCCCGGACTCCGAAATACAAATTCTGAGGATACAAAGCCAATGAGCAACCTATTCAAGCATGGCCATGCCTGTATCATCGGGGTTGGCGGCGATTTACCAAACACCACAACAGACGCCACAGCGCTAGCAGATGTTCTCAAAGATCCGGGACGCTGCGCCTATCCACCAGAGCAGGTGCAATTGCTAACCGCAGCAGCCGCTACCCGCGATAACATCCTGAATGCGCTAGACGCCCTAGCGACAAGTACCCATGATGATGCCACAGTCGTTATCTATTTCTCTGGGCATGGGCACCAGCTAAGCGGCTCGGTTGTAGATACTTATTACCTGCTGTGTAGTGGATACTCAATTCAAAACCTGAAGGGCACCGGCATCAGAGGCGATGAATTTGCAGAGCGGCTACAAAGTATTCCAGCTAAAAAGTTGTTGGTAATTCTCGACTGTTGCCATGCAGGCGGGCTGAGCGATTTCTCTGACTTTCAGGTCGCCAAGTCTCCCTTACCTCCTGAAGCACAAAAAATATTCTCCAAAGGAGATGGGCGAATCATCATTGGCTCTTCCAAAGCCGACGAGCTATCCTATGGCGGCAAGCCCTACAGTGCCTTTACCCACGCCCTCCTCCAAGGATTCCACGGAGAAGGCGTTTCCAAAAAAGACGGCTACGTCCGGGCGACAGATTTGGCAATGTATGCCAGCAGTATTGTGCCGCAGCTGACAAAAGATCTCCAGCATCCGGTGCTTGATATTGACAAGGCAGATAACTTTGTACTGGCCTATTACGCAGGGGGAGAGCTGCAGCCAAAGGGTCTGCCACCTGAATTGGCTAGCCCGCCTCAAATAGAATCAACGCCCGGTGAACTGAGTGGAAACATCACCCAAACCACAGCTTCAGGCGCAGGCGCTGTCGCCATTAGTGGCAACGCGAATGGCGCTACCATCATCACAGGCAGCAACAACACCGCCAGCACCTACAACGTGAATCAGCAGGGTAAGTACAATATCAACATCGGCTCAACAAGAGATGCTTCTCGTATCAATATTGGCGATAGGGCTCAAGAATAGCGCCGGTAGGAAAGCGCCAGTGTAAAAGTGCCAATGTAAAAGTGCCAATGTAAAAGTGCCAATGTAAAAGTGCCAATGTAAAAGTGCCAATGTAAAAGTACCGGTATAAAAGTGCCGGTATAAAGGTACCGGTATAAAAGTGCCGATATGAAAGCGCCAGTATAAGCCCGTTTGTTCACGCGCTATCTGTTCCGTGTCAGAATGGGTAGCGTTGTTTACAGTTCGCTTTCCCATGGCCTTACCCACCAATCTCACAACCCTAGACGGAACAGCCCTCTCCCCGGCAGCGATCGCAGACAAAGTCGTTCTCTTTGTCAACGTTGCCAGTCAGTGTGGCCTTACCCCCCAATACAACGGCCTAGTCGAGCTTGACAAACAATATGGCGATCGCGGCTTAGTCATCATCGGCGTGCCTTGCAACCAGTTCGGCATGCAGGAGCCCGGCAGCCCAGAGCAAATTAAAGACTTCACAAAATCCAAGTACGATGTAGACTTCACTCTGCTAGAAAAACAGGATGTCAATGGCTCAAACCGCAGTCCGCTCTACAGCTTTCTAGTCGGCAGTGGCCCAGACATCGACTGGAACTTCGGCAAATTCCTCGTCGGTCGTGACGGTGAGACCGTTGAGCGATTCGGCCCTCGGACCGCGCCAAACGACTCCGAACTCGTCGCCGCCATTGAAAAAGCGCTAGGCTAGCCCGTAGATAGCGATCGCCGTCTGCTCGTCCGCTAATTTATGAAGCTAGCCGCCATCGACATTGGGACCAACTCCATCCACATGATCGTGGTAGAAGTGGTGCAGCAGCAACACTTTGAGGTAATTGACCGTGTTAAGGAGATGGTCAAGCTTGGCTCAGGCGTTTTTGCCACCAATCACCTGAGCGAACAGGCCTACACCCTAGGGCTAGATACCCTCGAGCGATATGTGCAGCTTGCCGATCAGCTCGGCGCAGAAGAAATTGTTACTGCGGCGACTAGCGCCATCCGAGAAGCTCAAAATGGAGAGGCCTTTCTCAGGGAGATCTTCCGGCGTACCAAAATCAGGCCTCGCATCATCTCTGGCAAAGAAGAGGCCCGGCTAATTTTCTTGGCGGTGAGAAATGCGATCGCGCTTCAAGGGCAAAACGCCCTCGTTCTCGACATTGGCGGTGGCAGTACCGAAGCTGTTGTCGGTAATCGTGAGGATATTTTCTTTGCCACCAGCCTGAAGCTTGGCGTCCTCAGACTACTCGATATGGTGGGAGACCAGGGCCCGATTGGCGCAGAGGCCCAGGGCATTCTAGAATCCCACATTCGCTTTCTGGCAGAAGGTGCGATCGCCCAGGCGAAACAGTCCGCATTTACCCAAGTTATTGGCACCTCAGGCACCATTCGCACCCTCGGCGAAGCCACTTACCTCGCCAGCGAAAAAAATTCACGCGCCCTGCACTCAGTCAATGCAGAAGTGGTCTCTCGCCAGGCGCTCGAAGCCCTCACCGATCAGCTCACTCAGATCGCGCCTCAAGCACGCCAAGAGATTCCAGGCATTAGCAGCAAGCGGACCGATGCTATACATCTGGGCGGTATTCTCCTTGTGCAGCTATTAAAGCTAGCAGGCATTGAGCAGCTGACGCTGTGCGATGCCTCGCTGCGCGAAGGCTTGATTCTCGACTATCTCAAACGCAACCGGCCAACCGTGTCGGCATTTCCTGTGCCGACCGATCTACGCCACCGAAAAGCCGCGCAGCTCGTCTACAAATACGGCGCAGATTGGGAGAGAAATCAACACATTGCAGCGCTCGCTCACCAACTATTCAAACAAACCCAAAGCAGTCATCACCTAGGCCATCTAGAAGCAGAAGCGCTCGAGTACGCAGCACTCCTTCACGACATCGGCCAGTATCTCTCACTCAGGGCCTACCACAAGAGCTCTCGCTACATCTTAAAAAGAGAAGACCCACGCGGCTTCACCGACGAAGAAATGCTGTTGATTAGGCAGATCGTTCGCTATCACCGAAAAGCACCCCCAAAAACAAAACACAAACAGTTTAGAAAACTCTCCAATCAACAACAAAAAACAGTCCGGATTCTATCGGGCATTTTAAGAATCGTCATCGGACTCGACCGGACAAAAAGCCAACAGATTGAGTCGCTCACCTGCCACTGCTCAGAAGGCACCCTGGAGATTGTTCTCTCCGGTAGCGGAGATATGGCTATCGAACTGTGGGCAGCGAGAAGCGATCGTCAACTCCTCGAAACAGCGCTCAACCAAACAATCACCTTCAGCAAAGCCACCCCATAGCTAGGCCACTCCCGCCCGTTTCCTATCCAACGACTCAGCAAATTTTCAACTTCGCCTATCCCATTCTCGCTACATTAGAAACCGCTGCTCTACTATGGCCTTCTGCGCTTTGCCATACCATAGCGGCGGCCCTTCCTAGCGACCATTGCACGGCTAACCATGCAGCTTCCCAACCCTACAGACCACGATTTAGTCCTGATTGGCGGCGGCCATAGCCATGCGCTCGTGCTCCGCAGAATGGGCATGCAGCCCTGGCCTACAAATGTCAGACTCACACTCATCACAAATCTGGCAGATACTCCCTACTCGGGCATGCTGCCCTGCCATATCGCAGGCCTTTACGATTTTGATACCGCCCATATCGACCTGCGGCCGCTGACTCGCTTTGCCAACTGCCAGCTAGTAATGGATAAGATGGTCGGTCTAGATGCTGAAAAACAACAGATCATCTGCCAAAATCATCCTCCCATCGCATACGATACGCTATCTATTGATATCGGCAGCACACCGACAAAGTCCCACGTCCCGGGCGCAGCCAAATACGCAACTCCTGCAAAACCTGTTCCCAATCTCCTAAAAGCTTGGAGTCAGTACCTCAATGGCCTTGAAACAACACTCCAAGAGCATCCCCAAACACCTGCCACCATCGGTATTGTAGGCGGCGGTGTGGGCGGTGTAGAGATGGCCTTTGCGATGCAGGTAAGGCTTTGGGCGCTGATGAGGAACTATGCTCAAGCGCCCGAACAACAGGTGATTGTTCATATTTTTCAGCGGGGTGCCCATCTGGCGAAAGGGCGCAACCGATGGACCCAGCGGATGGTTGAGGGCATGTGCAAGGCGCGCAACATCCAGGTGCACACCGGAGAAACTGTCTGTGAAGTGACCGCCGATGCGGTGCGCTGTGACTCCGGGCTAGAAGTGAAGTGCGATCGCACCTTCTGGGTCACCAACGCCGCCGCCCCGCCCTGGCTCCAGGAAACTGACCTTTCCCTCACCCAAGATGGCTTCATCGCTGTAAAAGACACCCTGCAAACCCGTAGCCATCCCAACATTTTTGCCGCTGGCGACGTCGCCACCATGGTCAACTACAAGCGGCCAAAAGCAGGCGTTTTCGCCGTTCGTCAGGGGCCACCCCTCTACGAAAACCTCAAGCGCCACGTCACTGGCTACTCACCCAAACCCTTCAGGCCCCAGAGCCGCTATCTCAACATCATCGATACCGATACTCAGACTGCTATCGCCTCCTGGGGACCCTTCGCCATCCACGCCAAATGGTGCCGCACCTGGAAAGACAGCATCGACCGCAAGTTTATGTCTCTTTTTTCTGACTTCCCCCAGATGGATAGCCAATCTCCGAACCTAGCGGCTTCGCCTGAGATGCACTGCGCTGGCTGCGGCTCAAAGGTTGGCAGCCTCACCCTCACCCGCGCCCTCAAACGGATTCGAGCTGAGCGTCCAAACGATGCCGACTGGCCTCACCGAGACAACATCTACACCGGGCTTGACGAACCCGACGACGCTGCCATTATTCAAGTCCCCGCTGGCAAACTCGCCGTTCACAGCGTCGATCAGTTCACCGCCATCGTGGACGATCCGTTTATCTTCGGTCAAATCTGCGCGAACCACTGCCTTAGCGACTTATTTGCTATGGGCGCAACCAGCCACAGCGTGCTCTCCCTAGCAACCCTCCCCTACGGCAGCAGCCAACACCAGGAAGAGACCCTCTACCAGCTACTTTCTGGACTCATGCATACGCTGAACGAGTCGAAGACCTTTTTAGTCGGTGGTCACACCACCGAAGGGCCGACCCTTTCCCTAGGGCTAGCCTGTAATGGATGGCTAGATCCCAATCAAACCTGGAAAAAAAGCGGCCTTGTGCCTGGGCAGTCGCTAATTCTTACCAAAGCATTGGGCACTGGCACGCTCTTCGCTGCCGATCAGCAGCTGCAGGCAAAGGGCCGCTGGATAGAAGCTGCGATCGCCAGCATGCGCCAGTCCAATCGGCTCGCTGCAAACTGCCTAAGACGGCACGGCGCAACCGCCTGCACCGACGTCACCGGGTTTGGGCTCGCAGGTCATCTGCTCGAAATGGCAAAGGCCTCCCAGACACAGGTCGATCTCGATATTGGCGCGATCGACCACTTACCCGGCGCTCTTAGCACCCTAGAGAACCGCCTTATTAGCTCCCTTCACCAGCGCAATCAGGACAACGCCTTACCCTCTATTCATCTTGGCCGCACGCCGTCCCACCTACCCAGCTTTCAAATTCTCTTCGATCCACAGACAGCTGGCGGTCTGCTGGCCAGTGTCCCAGCAGCACAAACCCGTGACTGTCTGAGCGATCTGCATCGTCTGGGCTATGCCTACAGCCGCCGCATCGGTACCGTCACCACCAAGCCCCCGGCGCGAGGACACTCGGACCGCCCCAAACCCCTTACAATTACTAGGTGGTAGTGCCGCTTAGAACATCTCAAAATACTGTGTCCGAAGCCCTTTCAGTCACCATTGATAAATTCCTCGCCGCACCCGGCCCCATTTTGGACGTGCGTAGTCCCAGAGAATTTGACCAGGGCCATATTCCCGGAGCCGTCAGCTTTCCCCTCTTTACCAACGAAGAACGGGCACAAGTAGGCACCTGCTACAAGCAAAAAAGTCGTGAGCAAGCCGTAGAGCTAGGGTTCGACCTGGTCGGTCCTAAGCTTGGCGACCTTATTCGCACGGCCAAAGCGTTGGCCCCGAAGCGGACGGTAAGAATTCACTGCTGGCGAGGCGGTATGCGCAGTGGGGCGATCGCCTGGGCGCTCAACCTGGCTGGATTTCAAACGCTCACCCTTCAACATGGCTACAAAGCCTATCGGCAGTGGGTCCGTCGCATCCTGGCAGTCCCTAAGCCGATCATTTTGCTGGGCGGCATGACCGGCACTGCCAAAACCGACATTCTCCACGCCCTCGCAGACCAAAGCGAGCAGGTTCTCGACCTCGAAGGCCATGCCAACCATCGGGGCAGCAGCTTCGGTGCCCTGTGCCTCCCCCCCCAGCCCAGTACCGAACACTTTGAAAATATCCTGGCTACCCAGTGGCATCGCTTCGAGGGCGATCGCCCCATTTGGATAGAAGCCGAAAGCCGCCGGGTGGGAGCCTGCCGCATCCCTGAAGAGCTCTTCGCACAGATGGAAACCGCCTTTGCCCTAGAAGTGATCCGCCCTGTGCCTGAGCGCGTTGCACTGCTGGTGAAAATCTACGGGCAGGCCGCTACCGAAGATCTCGTCGCAGCGACCGAGCGCATCCGGAAGCGACTTGGCGGACAAAGGACCCAAGCTGCGATCGCAGCTTTTCGAGCAGGTGATTTGGCCACCGCCGTCACCATCACCCTCGACTACTACGACCGCACCTATCGCTATGGACTAGAGCAGCGCGACCATCCCGTCCCGGAAGTTGACATCACAGGATACTCACCCCAGCAAGCTGCGCAGCATCTATGCCGCACCCTCAAGCAGCTACAAAGCGCTGATTCTGACGTGGATTCGCCCTCAGCGGCAGTTGCTTAACTCACAGCAACTGAGCCTGCTTCAAGCCATCATATATTCACAATTTCCGCCCTACACAGGGAAGAATCTTCACCCACGACACCGCCAAGAACCACTACCATTCGTACAGGATCTTAAGATGATCGTCTCCTATACGCCTCTCTGGTGTGGGAGCCTACGGTTGCAGCTGTTCGCCTAGAGGTGCAGGGCAGCTGAGGTCAAGTCAGAGTAGCATCTTCTAAAATTACGATTCAAAATCTTCAAGATTGATCTTCAAAGTTGATAACCGTACCGACTGCCCCCTTAAGTTGGGTCGCCATAAGAAACCGTGTTGGATCCATCAACTTTTGCGTTTTTGTGTCAATTTTTGGTCTACATTATCAAGTTTTGATCTCTGAACTTGCACTTCTTTGTTCCGGAAGGGCAGACTTAAACACCAATCATCACTTCACAAGTCAATGGCTATCGCATATTGGACAATTGCTGGCGCGACCTTCATCACCGTCATGAAGGCTTTCCTAAAAGATCAACAAGCAGCCAAGCTCAATCCAAAGGCGTGGGTATTCATCGCAGTCGCCACCCTACTTTGGCCCGTTACGCTGCCCTTTATTCTCAGTAGCAAACTGCGCACCGCTCAAACCCGCAAGCAGACCTACATGAAGGCATCTGCGGCAGAAAGCTAAACAAACCCATCCCTATAAGCCTGATTCCTCAAGGTGCTATTCCACATATTCTCAGCCCGAACCACACCCGCAGAGCGACTCACTAAGCAGCCATAAAACCTTGCGCGTCACTCAGGTGCTGACGCAAGGTAGAGGCCGGTAGCGGTCCTGCCAAGTGATCCCAAGGCAAAACCTGGTGTGTCGGCCAGTCTTCATACACATAAAAGTCCAAGGGCGGCAGCGTTCCTTTCAGTGCCTTAAACGCGCGTCGATAGCTCCCTAGCGTGTCGCCATAGCCGCGCGTTAGCTCCAGCAGGTCGGCCAGCCTGCGATCGCCCCGAGAAATCAAAGCCTGAATCACTGACCAGCTATAGCTCTCCGGGCGAAAGTCGATGCCACAAGGGCGCAGACGTTTTTGCAAAAATTTCAGCCGCTTCTCAGCCTGGCGGTTCACCCCGTACCACTGAAACGGCGTGTGTCCCTTCGGCACAAAGGTACTACAGCCCAGCGTCAGCCGCAGCCCAGGCACCTGCTTCTTCAGCGAAATCATCAGATCAGCGGTCTCAGCCAGATCGTCCTGAGTTTCCCCAGGCACGCCCGCCATACCGTAGAGCTTCAGCGCTTTTAGCCCGCCCGCTTTTGCCTGCTGCGCCGCCGCGACGATTTCTGCGGTCTCTAGCTTTTTATTAACGATGTTGCGCACCCGCTGCGAACCGCTCTCGACCGCAATCGTGATCGACTTCGAGCCGTGGTTTACCAGCGTCTGTGCTAGCTTTTCGTCCACCGTATTGGTCCGTACCGAAGACATGCTCAGGCGCACATCGTCGTACTGCGGCTGATTGAGATAGTCCAGCAGCGATTCAAACTCTGGATGCTGTGTAATGGATGCCCCGAGCAGGCCCAACCGCCGAGTCGCCTGCAAACCTTTTTCAATAGCCGGGACTAGAGAGGCCTCCATGCTCGCCGCCCGAAAAGGTAGCGTCAAATAGCTTGCCAGGCAAAAGCGGCACATCTCCGGGCAGCTACGCACCACCTCCACCATGAAGATATTCTCCCAGGCGGCCCGCTCGGTCACCACTGTGGAGGCCGTAAGCACATTGCCGCGGTAAGTCTGCTTTTTGACCGTTGCTGGGACCGCCGTATCAATCGGTGCGATCGCAGCAATCGGGCCCGTCGCATCAAGGTAGGTCACTTCGTACAGCGCTGGAACATATACCCCAGGGATCTGGGCAAGCGCTCTCAGCTGAGCCATCCGGTCAGCCGTTCGCACCTGGTTGTAGCCGTCCAAAAAGTCGTGTAGCAAAGTCTCGCCATCACCCAGCAAGATCACATCAAAAAACGCAGCAAACGGCTCTGGGTTTGCAGTCAAAACAGGTCCGCCCCCGAAAACCAACGGATGCCCTGCCGTACGCTGTACCGACCGCAGAGGGAGCTGCTGATTTTCCAACAGCGTCAGCACATTCACATAGTCCAACTCCCAAGAAAGCGAAAAACCCATTAGTTCAGCTCGAGAGGGCAAAGGCTCTTGCACATCGGTAAAGAGCCGCCGCACATCGATATCAGCCCGCTGCGCTAGCATCGCCCACACCACCTGATATCCCAGACTCGTGATGCCCACAGAGTACTCATTTGGAAACGCGAAAATCAGCGGCACCGCATCAGCAGGATGGGTAGCAGGTGAAAACAGGCGCTTCTCATCTGAAAAAACTGAGCGGGTCACAGGCGAATAGAGAATAGGGAGCAGTGTAGAAAATTAAATTCTTTAGGGGTGAATGCGATCTCTCTGAAGATCACACTTCAAGCCTAGCGCAATGAAAAAGCAGGCGCCGAAGCCCCTGCTCTTATAAGTATTTCAAGTCAATAGACCCATCGATCATTGAGTCGTTGAAGTTTGAGCTCACTGAAATGAAAAAATCAGTTCAGGTAGGCCAGGCTTAGGCCTTCCACTTGCTGGCAACCAGCTCAGCCAAGTCTACAACGCGCTGACTGTAGCCCCACTCGTTGTCATACCAGGCAATCACTTTCACCATATCGCCATCCATAACCAAGGTGAGCTGCGAATCAATGGTCGCAGACACATTTGTTTTACGGAAGTCAACTGAGACTAGAGGCTCTTCGGTGTATCCCAAAATGCCCTTCATGTTAGTGGCTGCAGCGTTCTTGAGCACCTCGTTCACTTCTTCTGTGATGGTCTTCTTGCTAACCTGAGCAACCAGGTCAACGATAGAGACGTTAGGCGTCGGCACCCGCAGCGCAATACCGTTCAGCTTGCCAGCCATCTCAGGAATAACCAAGGCAACCGCCTTAGCCGCACCCGTCGTCGTCGGCACGATATTTACAGCGGCAGCTCGCGCACGGCGCAGGTCCCGGTGGCTCGCGTCCAAGATCCGCTGGTCACCCGTGTAGCTGTGGGTGGTCGTCATCGTACCTTTGATAATGCCGAAGTTATCGTTGATGACTTTGACAACCGGCGCTAAGCAGTTGGTAGTGCAGCTGGCGTTACTGATGACGTTCTGCTTGTCGTAGTCGTAGTCCTCGTGGTTCACGCCCATGACGTACGTACCCACGTGCCCACCCTTACCAGGCGCAGTGATCAAAACCTTTTTGGCGCCTGCTTCGATGTGGCGAGAAGCCCCTTCTTCGCTGTTAAAAACACCGGTAGACTCAACGACAAGATCAATGCCCCAGTCCTTCCAGGGTAGATTGCTAGGATTTCGGTCTGAGTAGCACTTGATGACGTTGCCATTCACAGTCATTGTGTTGGCATCGTAGGAGATATCCGCATCCAAACGACCCAGCAATGAATCATACTTCAGCAGATGGGTATTGATTCGGGGATCGGAAGTATTGTTGATGGCAACTAGCTCGATGTTGCTGTTTTCACGGGTTAACCAACACCGTAAAAAATTCCGGCCAATTCGCCCAAAACCGTTGATTGCTACTCTAACCACTGCGCGCTAACCTCGTGTCTTCAGAAAAAGAAATGAAATGATGTAGTCAAGTTAAGACTTGATAAGCAACATAATCATATCGCATCGGCGTCACCTCAATCCCATATCAGATAGGTTTTTATACCTAGTTATTACGCCGATCAGCAAGAGGCAATGCCCTGCCCTAGGGGCTGAAGGTTGGGTAACAAAACTGACATGCGGTGATTACGTCCCTCAATCCGCACCAGCAAGCACCATAAGTTGCTGTTAATTTGCCTTAAAAAAATAACGATCCCCAGACATCTGCAAAAGGGCTGTTTATTATCAAGGTTTTTTGGTGAAGCCTGTTGAAGTGGGGCAGGTTGTCGATCATTTTTTGCACTTTTTGTACACAAAGGCTGTATGCTATCGCTTCACGGATAGGAGTAACGATCTGTGTAAGTGTCGTAGAATACAAACGCTGTATCATCCCTCTAGGCGTTTTTTGGAACGTCTGATGGAGAAAACCTGGGGATGATCTGGGGATGACCCGAGGCGTTAGCCTCCACAGATGGCGGAAGATGGCGGACATAACTCAGGTAGGGTCCACTGAAGATTCCTGCTATGATACGCCTGATTATAGTGATGTACCACGGCTTGAGAGGAAGTTAAGCATGCTGAATTCAGTAGATTTCAGCGGTAAGCCATTCCATTTCATCGGAATTGGCGGAATCGGGATGTCGGCTTTGGCCCATGTATTAGCCAGTCGAGGCTTGCCAGTATCGGGGTCGGACCTAAGATTGAGCCACATCACTGAGCGACTGGAGACACAGGGCGCGCACATTTTTAACCAGCAGCAGGCTGAAAATTTGTCCTTCTTCACGGCGGGACAGACCAATGGGCAGGTGGCGCGTAAGCTTCCTCAGGTGGTTTGCTCCACCGCAATCGGCAAAGACAATGCCGAGTATAGAGAAGCACTCGCCCTGGGATGTCCGATTTTTCATCGGTCGGATATTCTGGCAGCTCTGATGAATGAGCGTAAGGGAATTGCGATCGCAGGGACCCACGGCAAAACCACCACCAGCAGCATTACCGGCTACCTACTGCTAAAAGCAGGCATCGACCCAACTATTATTATCGGCGGCGAAGTCAGCGCTTGGGACGGCAATGCCTACGTGGGTAGCAGTGATTATGTCGTGGCAGAAGCCGACGAATCCGACGGCTCTCTCGTCAAGCTGGCCTCTCATATCGGCGTCATCACCAATATTGAGCTAGACCACCCAGACCACTACAGCAGCCTCGATCAGGTGGTGGCGATTTTTGACCGGTTTGTCAGCCAGTGCGAAAAAGTCATTGGCTGCTGGGACTGCCCAACGGTGAGGGAGCGCATTAAGCCAGATATTACCTACAGCCTTGAACCAACCTCTGGCGCTGATTACATTGCGACCAATATTGTTGAAAATGCGACCGGTACGACGGCGGATATTTGGGAGCGCGGCGAACGACTTGGAAGCCTGACCGTACCGCTCTTGGGCCTGCACAATCTGAGTAATACGCTGGCGGCGATCGCAGTTTCTCGCCAGCTTGGCGTCAGCTTCGGCGCGTTGGCCACCCACCTGCCCAATTTTCAGGGTGCTCGCCGCCGGTTTGAGCACCGTGGCTTTCACAACGGCATCCTCTTCATCGACGACTACGCCCACCATCCCAGCGAAATTAGGGCAACCCTTGCTGCTGCCCAGGTTAAGCGCTGTGAGACGCTATCTGCTGGCGCACTCGCCCGTGACAATCGGACGAACGGAAATCGCCCAGGAGGCAACCTGGCGGGTAGCATAGAGCGCCGCATTATCGCCGTTTTTCAGCCGCATCGCTACAGCCGCGCAGCAACACTCCTAGACGAATTCGCAACCTCTTTTGAGGGTGCAGACCGTATTTTAGTCACTGATATTTACAGCGCGGGCGAAACCAACACCGCTAACATCACAGGAGAAGACGTTGTGAAGGCGATCGCTCAGCATCAGCCAAATGTTGAATACGCACCAGCCCTCAGCGATATCAAAACAACCCTAGCGACCAGCTTAATACCTGGCGACATCGTCATTTTCTTAACGGCTGGCAACCTTAACCAAGTCATTCCCGAAGTCATGGCAGCCTACCAGAAGGTACTTCAGCCAGAAGCCGCCCTGACGTAAAAGAGGACTCAAAACAGTGACGGCTAATACAGGTCAAGCGAGTACAGTTCAAGCGCATCCGGTTCGGGCAACTATCGAACTAAGCAACGGAGTTGAAATCACCGCTCAAGCGCCTCTGGCCAAACTCACCACTTTTCGGGTTGGTGGTAACGCGGCCTGGCTGGCCCTTCCCAAAACCCCCAAACAGCTCCAAGAGGCCTTAGGCTGGGGGCGAGCGGAAAATTTACCCATCACGCTGCTAGGCGCGGGCTCCAACCTCCTGATCAGCGATCAGGGTCTGCCAGGCCTCGTCATCTGCACCCGCGCGCTTCGCCACAGTGAATTTGACGCGGAGAGCGGCCGGGTCATTGCTGCCGCCGGAGAACCTTGGTCCTCCCTAGCCTGGAAAGCCGCTCGCCACGGACTCAAAGGATTTGAGTGGACCATCGGCATCCCAGGCACCGTCGGCGGTGCGGTCGTGATGAATGCCGGTGCCCACGGCGGGGAAACCGCTGACATCCTTATTGAGACAGCGGTAATTAACCCGGACGGCACTCAGGCTTGCCTCACACCCAAAGACCTCGACTACCGCTACCGCACTTCCAACCTGCAAGGCAGCGACCAGATCGTAACAATGGCAACCTTTCAGCTAAGCCCTGGTCATGACCCCGCTGCCGTAAAAGCTGCAACTGCAGACGATCTTAAGCAGCGCCGAACCACCCAGCCTTACCATCTGCCCAACTGTGGCAGCGTTTTTCGCAATCCGCGTCCCCACAGCGCAGGCAGGCTTATTCAAGAAGCTGGGCTCAAAGGTCACCAAATTGGACAGGCACAGATTTCAACGCTCCATGCCAATTTCATCGTCAACTTAGGGGGCGCAAAAGCTAGCGATGTTCTTGGGCTCATTCGTCATGCGCAAGCCGTCATCAAAAAACGCAACGATATTGAGCTAGAAACCGAAGTCAAAATCATTGGACAATTCGACTGATCAGTTCGATTAATCCGTTTGACTAATTCAGTTTCTATGACCTGGGATAACAGCACAGGGACAACAGAACAATCTGGGCTGCATTCCCATTCATTTGAGACAGCCATCAGTCCGTGTTGACCCTCATTCGGCTTAATCGGGATACCAGTGCTATAGTTTGACAGTCAATTTATCGGAAATCCCAAACCACTATGACTAAAGGGCAAGGATTCGGATTCGGTCTCGGTAAGATGAAAGAGCTTACCGAAGCATTCAAAAAAGCTCAGCAGGTTCAAGAAGGTGCTAAGCGCCTACAAGAAGAACTTGAACAAATGGAGATAGAGGGCCAAGCGGGCGGTGGCATGGTCACTGTTACCATGAGCGGCAACCAAGAGCCTCGCAATGTGGTGATTTCTGAAGAAGCACTCGGCGAAGGCGCAGAAATTCTCTCCGACCTAGTAAAAGCGGCCATGCTTGACGCTTACAACAAGTCAACGGCCACTATGCGAGAACAAATGGAAGAACTCACAGGCGGACTGAATTTACCGGGAATGTAGCTGCAACCAGAACGATAAGAAAGGAGGGCCAGTCCCTCTTTTTTTTGGGCTTTGTCTTGCCAATCGACTGCATCTTCGCCCTTTCTAAAAAGTCCATCCGCCTGACATACAAAGCACCCTAAAGCGCCAAACCACAATGCCCACTCGCCTATTGTTCGTCTGCCTCGGCAATATCTGCCGCTCTCCATCAGCCGAAAACATCATGAATCACTTACTCGAGCAGCAGCAGCTCACAGACCGCATCATCTGCGATTCAGCTGGCACAAGCAGCTACCACATTGGCAGTGAGCCGAATCGCCGTATGGTTGCAGCGGCTGGGAAAAAAGGCATCACGCTGACAGGAAGCGCCCGTCAGTTCACCAAGTCAGACTTTCAGGACTTCGACCTGATCCTGGCCATGGACCGTAGCAACTACAAAGACATCCTGTCGGTTGCAGGTGCTGACAGCAAAGAGCTCGGCGCAGAGCAGAAAGTAAAACTCATGTGCGACTTCTGCTGTGACCATGATGATAGCGAAGTTCCCGATCCTTACTATGGGGGTGAAGCTGGCTTCGACTACGTCATCGACTTGCTCACAGATGCCTGCAAAGGACTGCTTGAAGAAGTGAAAGCAGGCTCATTTTAAGAATCTCTTAAGCTCACAGGTGACGATTTGAGCAGGTATCAATCTAACATCGATTATGAATGACAGGGTTTTAACATAATTATTGGGGTATTCTTCCTGATTATTCTAATTACCTACACCTTAGAGCGTTCGAAGGCGTTTTTGCGGCTCTGCAGGACGGCAAGCAAAATATATCGGTAAAAGTTTATTACTATATTTAAGTATAACTACTGAACTAAATAAGCTAGCCAAGTCACCTTGCTATCGTTCAAACCGTAGGCTTTCTTTTACAGGAGCTAGGCGGTAGTGTAGCCCAAACCAATAGGCTCGAAACTTACCCTAGCTCCAACCCTAGATGGTATGAGATATTTTGCCTGTGTGCCAGTCATCTGCCACCAGCTATGTCTGCAGCTGTCTTTAGTTCGATTTTTCGAACGTCAATTTGGACCGTAGTTGTTTTTGGACCAGAAATTGCCCAATAGCTTTGCCATATCGCGTAGTGCTGTGATGATTTCACCTCACGTCGAAGATGCCATAGAGGATGCAGGCCGAATTTTAGTAGTGGATGACACACCCACCAACCTGCTGGTCCTAGATAAGTTGCTTACTTGCGCGGGCTACCAGGTCAGTAAGGCCAGCAGCGGGACCGCGGCTATTGAGATGGCAATAGCTTTTAGTCCAGATGTCATTTTGCTCGACATCATGATGCCTCAAATGGACGGCTACGAGGTTTGTACCCGCCTGAGGTTGCACGCTGCAACGGCGAACATACCGATCATTTTTCTGAGCGCGTTGGATGCTCCGCTAGATAAGGTTCAAGCTTTCAGCTATGGCGCAGCTGACTATGTCACCAAGCCTTTTCAACCGGAAGAGGTACTCGCCCGGGTAAGGCACCAGGTCAATCTTCAGGTTGCGCAGCAACAGCAGCAACAGCTGAACAGCGAGCTGGAAAATCGGGTTCAAGAGCGCACGCAGCTACTGGAGCTAGCGCATAATCAGCTACTGGAGGTTGCCCTGACAGATCGGCTGACCCGTCTGCCCAATCGCCTGTCGTTTGTGAAGCGTCTTAGTAAGGCAATGGCCCAGGCCCGGCTCTATCGCGATCGCGCTTTTGCCGTGATGTTCTTAGACTGCGATCGCTTTAAGCGAGTCAACGATTCCCTGGGCCATCGGATTGGCGACCAGTTGCTCAAGGGGCTAGCCCGCAGGCTTGTCCATATCGAGCAGGCCTACCCCACTATTGATATGGTTGCCCGCTTCGGGGGAGATGAATTTGCCCTACTGCTATCAGGCGTTGCAGATAAGGACGCTGTCGTTGCGATCGCAGAAGCCGTTCTCCAATCCTTGGCTCGCCCCTTTCTCCTAGCAGGCAATCATATCTTTATCGACGCCAGCATTGGCCTGGTTTGGGGCGAATCGACCTATGTCGCAGCTGAAAATATGCTGCGTGACGCAGATGTCGCCATGTACAAGGCAAAAGACTGCAACCAGCGCAGGTATTGCTGGTTCGAATCAGACATGCATAGCCGCGCTGTGCATTTGCTTCAGCTAGAGACTGACATGCGTCTGGCCCTTGAACGCAAAGAATTTGAGCTGCATTACCAACCGATCGTCAGCCTAGAAACAATGAAAATAGTGGGCTTTGAAGCCCTCGTTCGTTGGCAGCATCCGACCAAAGGCCTGATTCCGCCCAATGAATTTATTCGCTTTGCCGAAGAAACAGGGCTAATTGTAGAACTGGGGACCCAGGTATTAGAGCTCGCCTGTCAGCACATTGCTCACTGGGAGAATCAGGGCGCTATCGATGAGAAGATGTCTGTTAGCGTGAACATGGCAGCCGAGCAGCTCTTACAGCCCGACATTTTGGATCAGGTAAAGACCATCTTAAAAAGCTCGGGCGTAGCACCCCACAGGCTCAGATTAGAGCTGACCGAGCGCTCTATCATTAGCAACCACGACACGGTAGATAAGGTGCTACGGTCCTTCCAGAAAACCGGCATCCAGCTGAGCATAGACGATTTTGGAACGGGCTATTCGTCACTGAGCTACCTCCATACCCTTCCGGTAAACTGTCTGAAAGTAGATCGGTCCTTCGTACAGACCATCACCCGCGAAGAGAGCAGCCTTGGCATCGTTCCCCTGATCATTAACATGGCAGAAACGATGAACATGCAGGTAGTTGCCGAAGGCATCGAAAATATTACGCAGCTGCGACAGCTGCAGCGGCTCGGCTGCAAATACGGGCAAGGCTTTCTATTCCAAAAGGCGCTCCCTGCTGATACAGCCATTGCACTGGTAGACAAGCCTTTTACTGACTGGCCTGAAGCAGCTAGTGCCTGAGCGGACATCAGGGCTTAAAAACGAAATCATAACCTGCGTAGGCTTCGCCTTCGTAAGTCAGCACAACCCAGGCGTCTGGATCGAAGGCCAGGGGATAGGCATCGCGCTCTAAGGTGACCTCGGCACTTTTTTCTGTGGCAATTTCTGTAGGGGCGCTTTCTGCAAGGTCCCTGCTTCTACTTTTACCCTCTGCTGTCTGTGCACCCTCAGCAGCGATCGCAGGCAGAGTGCAATAGGGTTCTGAAACCACCTGACGTACGGCTTCTTTACTGGCGCCTGCGGGCACAGCAAGCAGCTGTGAAATCTGACCGCGTGAGATTTCTGCGCCTGACTTAATCACTTGCTCGCAGTTGGATTGGGCGATCGCCTGCGAAGAAACCTGAGTCGGCAGTACCGTTGCCGTCGCCAAGAGGGCAATCGCGCCGCCAGCCCACAGCACTTTGCGACGATGGGGCGATAGAAACGACTCGGACCCTTCAGTCACTGTAGCTGGCTGCATTGGCTGAGCCAACTGCTTTCTGACAACCCTTTTCTGAATGCCTTTCTGATGGCTGCCTCGAAAGGAATTTACCTGGATAGGCTTATTTGTGGGAGCTCCCGCATGGGTGGCCTTTCGACGGGAACGATGGGCAGAAGTTGAGGTGCGAGATGCAGGTGAGCGTGACATCAGCTGTCTCCGAAAGCTGTCAGTAGTACAATAATAGTACACTTGAACTATATCTAACAAACATTTTTGACAAAGCACTCTGATTGCATCATCGAATTGGCTAGTCTAATTGGCTAGTCGAACCACCCAGAGATATCCAAAAGCTGCAAACTCCTCAGAAACTTTTTAAAGTAGAGTCAGGCATAAAGTTAAAACAGCCAGCGCTGTTAAGTCATGAACCGTACCCTTGTCTGGTTTCGCCGCGACTTACGAATATCCGATCACGAACCGCTCTACAGGGCAGCTAGGCGGGGCGCGGTGATTCCCGTCTTTGTGTTCGACCGCGCCCTTCTCCTGCATCCTGAAACCGGGTCAGGCCGAGTTCGCTTCATGCTGAGCTGCCTCAAAGCGCTAGACCAAGACCTCAGGAGAAAAGGCGGCAGGCTGATTCTCAGAGCCGGTGACCCAGTAGATGTGCTGCCACGACTCGTCAAAGAAACTAGCGCAGAAGGCATCTACAGCTATGTTGACTTTGAGCGGATCTATGGCCGCGTCCGCGATGCCAGGCTCAACCAAGCCCTAGCTGAGGAAGGCCTAAAAATTCGATGGTTTGAACCGCAGGGCACCACCTCAGCGCTGATCAGCTACCCGCAGTACCGGCAGCTGTGGCATCAGCAAATGCGATCGCCCCAAGTCCCCACCCCGCAAACCATCAACGTGCCGCCAGATGTTCCCTCTGACGACCTCCCCAAGGTAGAGAAGCTAGGACATCACCAGGACGCCATGGTGATTCCTCCCGGCGGCACGACAGAAGCGCGCAAGCTGCTAAACCTCTTTTTTGATCGGGGTAAGGCAGAGAGCTACTACTGGCAGCTTTCCTACCCTGGCACCAATGCCACCAGCGGCCTCAGCCCGTACATCAAGTACGGCGCTATCTCCATTCGAGAATGCGCCCAAAGGGTTTGGGCTAGGCAGGCAGAACCTCACTGGGCTGATGATAAGCGGGTTCAGCGTAGCAGCCACCAGCTGATTTCGCGGCTCCGGTGGGGCAGCGGGTTTACGCAGCGGTTTCGCTATCTCCCGCAGCTAGAAGTGCGATCGCTCTACACGCCCTTTGAAAGCGGTCCCCTTGAAAGCGGTCCAGCAAACACTCAGTTCTTACAGAGCGCACTTGAAAACGGCGGCTGGGACTACAACCTAGACCATTACGAAGCCTGGAAAGCAGGCCAAACTGGCTACCCTATTGTCGATGCGGCCGCCCGCTGTCTGCAGGAAACCGGCGGCTGGCTCGCGCTCAACTTTCGCGTACGGGCCATCTACGCCAGCTTTCTGTGCAACCTTATCGGTATGGACTGGCGCTACGGCGCGCTCCACTTCATGCGCTACCTGATCGATGGCGACTGCCCCATCGATCACTACCAGTGGGCCCAGCAGGCAGGCGTCACCCACTGCCTAAACAAAGCCTGGATCCGCATTTACAATCCCGAGCAAGAAGCCATTGACCGCTGCGACCCCCAAGGCAAGTTTGTCCATCGCTGGGTGCCTGAACTTCGCCACCTAAAGCCCGAGCAGCTGGGCACACCGCCCAAAGTCAAAGGCTACCCCGCACCCATCCTCAACTACGCCGAAGCCCGCGCCCGCCGGGCCGCCCTCATCGACGAACTGCGCTTCGAAATCATTCACGCCCCAAACATAGAGCCCCTCATCACCCGCCTCCCCGAAGATGTCACGCCCTTCGGCGCAGACCTGTTCCCCAGCGACGTCCGCTGGGCACAGCAACCCACCGAGGCCCTCTACCCCACCGCGCTAGACCTCGACAGCCTAGAAAAACCAGAATTCCAGATGCTACGCACCTGGTTCATTGCCCACGGCAGCTGGCTAGAAAATCCCAAACGGCAGCAAATTGCCAAACAGAAGAACCGTCAAAAACGCAAGGAAAAACAGCACGACGGGCAGCTCAGCCTACTAAGCTAAAACCAAAAACTATTTTTCTACTCACCCTAGATCTTGAAGCAAGACTTCAAGACGCCTTTGCTGAACGGTCAGGCCGCGCGAAGATCATGCGGCCAGCCGAGGTTTGCAGCGCGCCAGTGACCACCACCACCAGCTTGTCGCCAATGTAATCGTTGCCCTCTTCCACGACAACCATGGTGCCATCATTTAGATAGCCAACGCCCTGAGAGGGCTCTTTACCCTCTTTGAGTACGCGAATTTCGATGTCGTCACCGGGCAGATAGGTAGGCCGTAGCGATTTGGCCAGGTCGTTAATATTGAGCACGCTGACCTGCTGCACGCTGGCTACCTTGTTGAGATTGTAGTCGGTCGTTAGCAAGTCAGCCTTCATTTCCTGAGCCAGCTTGACCAGCTTGGCATCTACCGAGGTGATGTCGTCGTAGTCGGCGGGGTCAACAACAACGCGGTCAGGATAGTCTTTGCGGATGCGGTTGATAATGTCGAGACCGCGACGGCCCCTAGCACGCTTTTGGTCGCTGGCAGAATCGGCGACCCGCTGCAGCTCCTGCAGGACAAACTGCGGCAGCAGCAGCTGCCCTTCGATAAAGCCAGTAGTGAGCAAATCTTCAATTCGCCCGTCAATAATGCAGCTGGTATCGAGCACCTTACCCTTAGAGGGCTTGAGCGTTCCTTCATTGATTAAGATAGCTTCGTAGCTGTTTGGGTTAATGAGCCGTAGCAGTGCCCTGCCGTTGGTTTCAGCTAGGCTCATTCCCGACACGGCAAACAGCAAACTCCCCATCACAGCCGTGACTGGCTTGATAAAGCCAAACTCTTTTGGAATGGGTAGCAAAAAGAGCGGGGCGAGCATCAGGTTGGCGATTAAAAGACCAATCACTAAGCCCACGGCTCTCGATAGAAGCCGGTCAGGGGGCATGTCTTTGATCTGCTGCTCTACCCGTCGGTAGCTAGTTTGTACTAGCAGCCCAATGGCGACACCCACCAAAGCACCAAAGCCAGCTGTGACAGACTCTAAGCCTTCAATATTCGTGACTTGCTGCAGAGCAGAATCGGGCAAAAAATCAATGCTAAAGAAGCCGACGGCTGCGCCAGTCAAAACAAATGAAAATACAATCAGTGCGTCGAGCATAGGTTAGGTATAGAGGGGGTGGGCGATCGCTCCCGAGATAGTTATTTAAGTCGTAGGACGCTTACGCAGCATAGATTAAAAACATCACAGATTAAAAGCATCACAAAAGCCTTACAAGCGGGCTGAAAAGCACTGATGTGATTAAGATTACGGCTATTATAGGGGGTGGATTAGCAATCGCCTGTCTTCTCGCTTTTTTTGTAATTTTACCCAGCTGCAAGCTATCAGATTTTTCCAGCTGCAGGCTACCAAATGACTAGGTCGACATTAGGTTGAAACTAGGTTGAAAACGCCGCGCTCCGCCTACGTTCATATCCCTTTCTGTCGGCGCCGTTGCTTCTACTGCGATTTCGCGGTGTCGGTGGTGGGCGATCGCAAACGAGGCGATAGCTCCAACACCATTGCCCAATACATTGACACCCTACTCACCGAAATTGCGGCCACGCCAAGGCTCGGCAAACCGCCCGCAGCGTTAGAGACAGTCTTCTTCGGCGGCGGGACCCCGTCTTTGCTCACTGTCGCCCAAGTCGAGAAGGTTCTATCCGCCTTAGATAGGCGGTTTGGCATTGCGCCAACCGCTGAAATCTCCATGGAGATGGACCCGGCAACGTTTGGGCTAGCCCATATTCAAGGGTACAAAGCCGCTGGCATCAACCGGGTCAGCCTAGGCGTACAGGCCTTTCAAGATGGGCTTCTGGCCGCCGCTGGTCGCTTTCACCGTCGGGCCGATATTTTCAGCGCCGTAGAGCTGATCTATCAGGCAAACATCCAAAACTTTAGCCTAGACCTAATGTCTGGTCTACCGCACCAGACGATGGAAGACTGGCAGGCTTCGCTAGAGGAAGCGATCGCACTCAACCCGGCCCATATCTCCATTTACGATCTGCTCATCGAACCGCAAACCGCCTTCAGCCGCTACTTTACCCCTGGGCAGTCTCCCTTACCCAGCCAGGCTATTACCGCTGAAATGTACAACCTTGCCCAGCGCCAGCTTACGGCAAGCGGCTACGACCACTATGAAATTTGCAACTACGCTAAGCCTGGATATGAGGCCCTGCACAACCTCACCTACTGGCGATGTGAAGCTAACTATGGCTTTGGGATGGGTGCCACCAGCTATCTGCCTCAGCCAGGTGGCCCTCAGCGGATTGACCGGCCACGAACCCAAAAGACCTATCGAACTTGGGTAGAGCAATTCGTCGCCAGTGGCGGACAAACAGATGATGGCCTGCTGCCACCGACTGAGCAGGTCGTCGAGACGATCATGATGGGCCTGAGGCTAAAGCCAGGTATTTCTCTAGAGCCAGTTCACCAGGTGCATGGACAGAAAGGACTGGAGGCATTGAGTAGAGCGATCGCACCCCATATCCAATCCGGCTGGGTCACCGTAAAAACGGTCGATGCTGATAAAAATACTGAAAATATAACAAACCTTAAACCCACCGACCGCATTCGCCTAAGCGATCCCGAAGGTTTCCTAATGTCGAACATTGTCATCGTGGATGCATTCAATGCACTGGAGGCTGTAAGCCCCAATTAGTCCCCAGTAATAAGGAGAATCACAAGGCGTGAAAATAGGCCCCCGCTTTGCAGTAACATTACAGCCTGTATCACAAACTCGAAATCTGCTAGCCGCTTTATGCCTAAGGTACTCGTCTCCGATCCCATCGACCAGGCCGGACTGGACATTCTCTCCCAGGTCGCCAGCGTAGATGTAAAAATCAAACTGCCCCTAGAAGAGCTAATCTCCATCATTCCTGAATACGACGCGCTGATGATTCGCTCGGGCACCAAAGTCACCCAGGCAGTGATCGAAGCGGGCAAGAACCTGAAGATTATCGGTCGCGCGGGCGTCGGTGTCGACAATGTCGATGTGCCAGCGGCCACCCGTCGCGGCATCGTGGTGGTTAATTCACCAGAGGGCAATACCATCGCTGCCGCCGAACATGCCCTAGCCATGATGCTGTCGATGTCTCGCTACATTCCAGCGGCGAACCAATCGATGAAGGCCGGAGATTGGAACCGCAAGGCATTCACCGGCGTAGAGGTGTACAAAAAGACGCTAGGCGTTGTGGGTCTGGGCAAAATTGGCTCCCACGTGGCAACCGTTGCCCGGGCCATGGGCATGAATCTACTCGCCTTCGACCCATTCATCTCCAGCGAGCGAGCCGAAGAGCTGGGCTGTCGCCTGGTAGAAATGGACTTCCTGCTGAGCGAATCAGACTACATCACCCTACACATTCCCAAAACGCCCGAAACGGCCAACTTGATCAACGCAGATGCCCTGGCGAAAATGAAGCCCAGCGCCCGCATTGTGAACTGTGCGCGGGGCGGCATCATCGACGAAGCCGCCCTGGCCCACGCGCTAAAAGACGGCGTCATTGCAGGTGCAGCGTTAGATGTCTACAGCGAAGAGCCTTTGGGCGACTCCCCCCTCAGGTCGCTCGACAAATCTCTCGTGCTGACCCCTCACCTCGGCGCATCCACCGCAGAAGCGCAGGTCAACGTCGCCGTCGATGTCGCAGAACAAATCCGCGATGTGCTGCTTGAGCTACCCGCTCGTTCAGCAGTCAATATTCCAGGCCTGCGGCCCGACGTACTCGAAAAGCTGCGTCCCTACCTCAACTTGGCAGAAACCCTGGGCAACTTTGTCGGTCAGCTTGCAGGCGGCCGCATTGAGGAACTCAACATTCGCCTGCAGGGTGAGCTGGCTGAGAACGACACTAAGCCCATTGTCATTGCCGCCCTCAAAGGCCTCCTATCCAATGCTTTACAAGAGCGCGTCAACTACGTAAATGCCTCTATTGAAGCTAAAGAGCGCGGCATTCGAGTGATAGAAACGCGCGATACGACCGCAGAAGACTACACAGGATCGCTTTACCTAGCGGCAAAGGGCTCTCTCGGGGAGCACTCTGTGACGGGCGTACTGCTTGGCGGCACTGAGGTTCGCATCATCGACATGGATGACTTTCCTATTAATGTGCCACCCACGAAGTACATGCTGTTCACGCTTCACCGCGATATGCCCGGCATCATCGGCAAAATTGGCTCCCTGCTCGGCAGCTTCAATGTCAACATCGCCAGCATGCAAGTTGGCCGCAAGATTGTCCGCGGCGATGCCGTCATGGTCCTCAGCATCGACGACCCCTTACCCGAAGGCATCTTGGAAGAAATTAAAAAAGAGCCGGGCATCCGCGATGCTTACACGGTGGCACTCTAGGATGTCATTTTTGTAGAGTGTCGCTCAGGCGCGTCATACAGATGCTGCGAAGACGCTTTAGACAAAAGTTCAACTGGCAACATGCTTTCTACCGGTCATCCGCAAACAGACAATCGATGGTGGGAGGTCACCGTTACCTGCCTTCCCGAGCTAGAAGACATCGTCTACTGGCATTTCGAGCAGCTTGGCGGCAAGGGCACTGTCAGCCAGCGCCATGGGGAAACTCGCCTGGTCAGCGCCTACCTGCTCGAAGCGCAGTTTCAACCGTCAGACTTTGAATCATTTCAGTCGCAGCTAGCGAACAACGCCCTAGAAAGCGGCTTGCCAGCGCCCTTCCAAGTAACTTGGCAGCTAATAGATGAAGAGGACTGGGCCAAGAGTTGGAAAGTTCACTGGAAGCCCGAAGAAGTCGGCGATCGCCTACTCATTAACCCCGCCTGGATGGCGCCGCCAGAGACGCTGCGCACCGTTCTCACCCTCGATCCAGGTAGCGCATTCGGTACAGGCACCCATGCCACTACCCAGCTCTGCTTAAAGGCGCTAGAGCAGCAGCCCGCAGATGGACTTACCCTGGCTGACATTGGCTGCGGCTCCGGCATTCTCTCTATTGCCGCACTGCTCTACGGCGCGCAGCAGGTTTATGCAGCCGATGTCGATCCGCTAGCGACCAAAGCCACCCGAGACAATGCCAATCTCAACGGAATTGTGCCAGAGCAATTGAAGATCTCACTGGGCAGCGTCGGTGACATTATTGCGATAGCAGAGGGTCCTGTCGATGGCATCGTTTGCAACATCCTTGCCGAGATTATTGTGGCCATGATCCTCCCGCGCCTAGGTGAGCTGGCCCGCCCATCTACTTGGTGCATTCTCAGCGGCATCCTCACCAGCAAAGCAGACTGGGTGGAAGAGCATCTAATTGCCCATGGCTGGCAAGTAAACAGCCAGATTCATCAAGATGAATGGTGCGCAATGACCGTTACCCTGGCACCCGCAGCTTAAACGACAAAATATGAAGGACAACGCTCGCTTCCTAGTCAAAGTCATCGCCTTCTCGGCGGTCTTCAGCGTCCTCATCAAGGTGGGTGGTCCAGGTATTTCGCTCAAAGGCGTTGATTCTCAGACGCTCAACCGGTGGGCGATCGCAATCATCCTGCTGCCTAGCCTAACCATTGGCAGCATCTTAGGCGCAATGCTCCTGCAAGACCGACCTGATTGATACCCGCCTATTGACGCCTGCCTGATCGACGCTGGCTTGATCGACGACCTTTCATATCTAGCCCGTAGCTAGCTCCCTTCCTTACCTCTCCCCAACCCTGCTTTCATACATGCGCACCATTGACGAGATCAACGACAAAATTCGTCAGGGAAAAGTCACCGCTTGGACAATTACAGAAGCCAAAGCCAAGATTGCGGAGATGGGGGTTGCCAAAGCAGCTAAAACTGTCGATGTCATTACCACAGGCACTTTTGAGCCCATGGAGGGCTCCGGTGCCATGCTGAACCTGGGCCATACCGACCCACCTATCAAAATCGTCGAATGCTACCTAGATGGGGTTCTCGCCTACGCTGGCTTTGGCGCGGTAGATCTGTACATTGGGGCGGGGCAGCTAGCGACGCGCAGCCGAGATAGTAACCGCGAAGGGGAAGCTGAGGAGCGCGGCGGTGGCCATGTCATTGCCGACTTGATTGCCGATAGGGCCGTGACGCTAACCGCTACCGGGCAGGTGACTGACTGCTACCCAAGAGCCAGCTTAGATACAAAGATTACGCGCGATCGCATCAATCAGTTCTACCTATTCAATCCGCGCAACCTCTACCAAAACTTCATCGTGGCGGTCAACGGCGGCGATCGCCCGCTCTCTACATACCTGGGCCCGCTACAGCCACACCTAGGCAACGCCGTCTACGCAAACACAGGTGCACTCTCGCCTTTGCTCAACGATCCTGACCTGCAGACCGTCGGCATTGGCACCCGTGTGTTGCTCGGCGGCGGCGAAGGCTACATCGCTTGGGAAGGCACCCAACACTTCCCCCTACAGCGCCGCCTTCCCAACCATTCACCTGTCGGGCCAGCCGCCACCGTCGCCCTGATTGGCGATGCCAAAAAGATGGACGCCCACTGGGTGCGAGGCTGCTACTTCAAAGGCTATGGCCCTTCGCTGATGATCGGTGTAGGCGTACCCATCCCAATTTTGAACGAAGCCATCCTCAGCCGATGCACAGTCACAGACGAAGAGCTGGTCGCCCCGGTGATCGACTTTTCAATTCCGCGCCGGGTCCGTCCGACCTTTGGCCTCGTCAGCTACGCCCAGCTAAAATCTGGCCGACTTACGCTCGACGGCAAGTCCGTACGGACAGCGCCCCTCACCAGCCTGTATTTCTCCAGCCAAATCGCCCTAGACCTAAAGCAGCGAATCGACTCAGGAGAATTTGAACTCACCGAAGCGATCGCACCACTACCCGCAGACACTCGACTGATGCCACAAAACAGCTGGGGTCCCCAGTTGGATATTCGATAGGCCAGGCAGCCCTCTGGCCAGCCAGCCAGCGAATCGACCAGTCAATCAACCAGTCATGACTAGGCAGCTTACTCAGATTTGGTAGAAACCGTCTCAGCGGCAACCTCTGCAGGCTTTTCAGATGTGCTCTGCTTAGGCTTAGGCTTGGGCTTGGGCGCACCAGCACTTCCTCTCGGCCGGCCGCCGCCGCGCTTCCGTCCACCACCCTTTTGCCCCTTCGGCTTCTTCTTAGGCGGGACCACCGCAATCGACTGCCCCTCCTTCAGCACCAGCTTGCCTTCCTGGCGCTCTACCTTCAGGTCCCAGAAATAGCCCACCGTTCTGCCAGTAAGCGTCCCGTTGACCAGCAGCTTGAAAGGTCGCTTCGGCTTTGCCGTCTCAGACTTACTCTTCTGCACAATATTGACTACAATCTCGCCCTGGTCCTGGGAGTATTTGGCAATCTCGCCCCGCACCGAAAAGTGATCGCACTGGTCTTCCGCCTCAGTGCTTGAGAGCGGGCGCGTGTCATCATCAGCGCTGGCCGCGTCGGGATTGAGCGTTTCAGGCTCCCAGACCCCCACAATCTGAACATGCAGCGCCGGGATTTTCTCCTCAGTTTCACCCTCTTCTTCTTTGTAAAGCGTACGAGGGTACACTACCCAGAGATGGGGCTGCTCTAAATCGATATGCTTTTTGATCAGACTGGTCACCCGGCCCAGCAGGACTGCATCTACCATCGTTCCGTCTTCGACAACGATATCGCCCCGGTTGAACTGCTCTTCAGAAGGAACAAACTTCCCCTTGAGCAAACCAATTGCCCGGTACTGCATCGGCTCACTGGGCAGAGAGATAGGCCCAGGGCGCTGTGGCACTTCGGGCTCTGGCGGCGCTGACTTGGGTGGCGCTGATGCGGGAGCAGCTGCCGCAGGCTGTACCACCGGGGGCTTTGGCCTAGCAGGCGGCTTCAGTAAAGAGCGACTAGGAGGCTTGCGCAAACCGGACTCTGAGCCATTCGCAGCGGACGCCGAGGCCGCTCGCGCTGAATTACCCAGAGCGGTGTCCTGAGAAGGGCTCGCAGATTGATCTGTAGGCCGAGAGGGGCGGCTAGCGGCAGAACTCATCAACTCTTCAACTCCTGAAACTGTACCTGCGACTCTGATGTTTGAGATGGGAAAATCTCACGGAAAGGTCGCTTTCATAACTTCAGTGGCGCTTTCCATAACCTAGGTTAGCATCAGCGCCAAACTTGATTTATGGCACTCGCTACGTTCTTACAAGATTTTTTACAGGCTAGCGTAAACAGATAACCGTTATTACTGAGGGTTCACGGTTCTTGTCAAAAAGGAAACACCTGGCCGAAAAACTATTAAAAAAAGTTGGTTTAACCAGTCCTATCCATCACCGTCACCAAAAGCGCAGGCTATCTGTAAGCCAAACAACTAAAACCACTCAGTAAAATCCTGTGACTAATAGTTCACCCGAGACCGGGGCAAATCCGTACCTTTTTGCCTGGACGTTGCGTCCCAAGGCAGTAAGCAAGCGCAAGAACGAAAGCAATAACGGGAAGCTTAGGGTTAATATGAGCAAGTTATTTTGATGAATAAAACATTTGTTGCGAGGGAGACTGCTGTGGCTTTTAAGAAGGATAGTTGGCTAGTTAGGGGCGTACTGGTCTTAGCGGTAGCAGCCTTTGTTGCTGTGCCTGTCCTGTTCGCCTTCAATGGCCGATCTTCCAGCGGCGATGCTAATTTGGCCGCAACCCAGCAGCCCAGTGCCGATCAGGCTAGCAAGCTCCAGGGCGAAATTGATGGCTATACAGCCGTCCTAGGCCGCGAGCCAAACAACCAAACGGCACTGATCGGCATTATTGAAGCCAAAATCGCACTAGGCGACCTCGAAGGCACCGTAGAGCCACTCGAAAAGCTCGCTGAGCTAAACCCCACAGTTCCCGAATACGCCATTGCCCTAGCCCAAACAAAGCAACAGCTCCAAGACCTAGAAGGCGCGGCCCAAGTCTACCGCCGGGTCCTTACACAGAATCCAGGCAGCATTCCTGCACTGGAAGGGCTCGTTGCCTTACTCATCAGCCAAAAGCGCACAGAGGCAGCCGTTGGCCTGCTCAGAGACACCCTGGCCACTGCCGATCAGACGAATGAACTTTCTCCTGGCAGCATTGACAAGCTTTCAGTCAAGCTACTGCTTGGCCAAGTGTACGTCGAGCAAAAAAGCTACGACGAGGCACTCAAGCTCTACGACGAAACGATTGCAGACGCGCAGGCAGCTTCACCTACTCAGCCTGATTTTCGACCGACCCTGGCAAAGGCCCTTGTTCTCAGAGAACAGGGAGATGAGGCTGGTGCCAAAGCCCTCTTTGACCAAGCACTGGCCCTCGCACCGACTCAATATAAAGACGGCGTTCGCGAGCTGATCAGTGAAGGCACGGCAGCAGCCAGCGAAGAATCGGCTGAGACAGGCACTGAGGACGCAGCAGCAGTAGAACCGGCAGAAGATGCAGAAACGGCGGGGAGTGAGGCCACGTCTGAAACGACTGAACCTCCCGTCGCGCCCTAACTGCTCGGCCCTAACTGCTTGATAGTCTGCCGGGCCGCAAGCTCTGTATGCCCTTGGCTTTGTTGACTAGCTAAATTAACCTCGTCGCTCAACTGGCTATGAAAGCTGGAATGAACTAAGCGGGGCCACTGCTTTTGTCAATGGCCCCGCTTGGTTTATCCGTCTATATTCTGTCTGCTTTATCTACTAGAGTTGTGGTGACTATTAGAGTTGTAGTGACTATGCGCTCTGACTAGACATTTGAGCTGATGGCGATGGTGTACCAGCAGAAAGCGCTGCTTGGGGGTCGATCTCGCTAAATTCAATATGATTGAGCAGCGTCGTCACAAAGGCAAACAGCAAGAAAGGCAGCGACAGCACCAAAATTAGACCAACCGTCGCCAGCGCATAAATCGGACGACTCGCGCCCATGAGACCCAGTGCAGCAGCCAAACTCACAAACAGCACAATTAGCCAAACGATGATTTGGCTGTAGATATCTCCGAAGGTCAGCGTACAGTTCATTCGATACGTTTTAAAGTTGTCCATGGCCAATAAGTTGGGATGTGAAGAGTCAATCTAAGTGTTCCTAGGATATCGACTGCTTACGGCTTTCGGACGATTTATCAATAGAGTTCAAGAATTAATAAGATTACTTACGTGGCTTACCGCTATATCCTCCTCTACAAGCCTTATAACGTTCTTAGTCAGTTCACAGATGAAGCCGGTCGAACGACGCTAAAGGACTTTGTCTCTGTACCAGGCGTATACGCGGTCGGCAGATTAGATAGAGATAGTGAAGGGCTGCTGCTACTGAGCGATGATGGCCCTTTGAAGCACCGTCTTAGCCACCCAAAGTTTGGGCATCGCCGCCAGTATTGGGTCCAAGTGGAAAGGGTCCCTGACGAATCAGCCTTAAAAAAGCTCAGAAGCGGCGTCACCATCCGGGAATACCGCACCCGTCCAGCCCAGGTAAGGCTGATCGCAGAGCCAGACCTACCGCCGAGGAATCCGCCCATTCGCTATCGTAAGCACATACCTACGGCCTGGGTAGAAATCATTCTCACCGAAGGAAAAAATCGTCAGGTCCGTCGGATGACTGCCGCAGTTGGCTTCCCAACGCTACGCCTGGTACGCAGTGCACTTTTTTTACCAGGCCAATCATCAGGCCAATCGTCAGGCCAATCGTCAGGCAACAGTCCACTGGGGAAAAGTACGCGAGGGGAAAAGAGCAAAAGCGGCCATGATCAGGCGCTAACCTTGGCAGGACTACAGCCCGGACAGTGGCGATCGCTCACGGCTGAAGAAGTGCGATCGCTCCCTCGGACCTAACCCACGTCTCTACCTAGCCCTACCCGCTATTCAGCCCAGCGCGATTTTCCACCTGTGAGCCAGCACCAAGAATTCACGACCATAATCAGGCATAATCCACCTGTATATTTACCTGTCAGTCCGCCTACAGATAAAAAGAGGATACATAAGGGCCGTATCAATCGTGAATTCGAATTCAATCAGTCTTAAAAGTTCATCTTAAAAAAGTTCATCTGAAGACCGATATGCTCACCTGCGCCGCCTGTCAGTTTAAAAACCCAATCGACCACAAGTTTTGCCAGCGGTGTGGTGCACCCTTAGCAGCGCCCGACGTCCAGACGACAGTAGAAACGACAGCAAAGCCGACAGCAAAGCCGACAGCAAAGCCGACAGTGGAGCCGCTGCCACCGCAAGACCGGTTGCAGGTAAGACTGATGCCGCCCGACCGGCTTGAGCTGACGCCAGATACCCACCTGACTAAGACGCAGGAAACTGGCAATGCGGAGCGCTATCAGGTGCTTACCGTGCTCAGTCAAGGCAGCGCACGCATCCTCGATAAGACACCACAGGTGCGATCGCCTTTACAAAAACAGCTATCCCAACTGGCCGCCACAGAAGCGCGCTCAGTAGAAACCCTGGGTGCGGTTTCAGACTTACCCGAGGCCGCCTATCCTTACCTGCTGCTGCCAGAAGCGGCCCCGCTGCTTTACGATACCTGGAAGCTGGAAGATACGACGCTGCTCATCATGGCTGAGCAGACTTCGATTTCATCGATTCTGAAAGCCTTTTCGACAGCTGTAGACCCCCTTCAGTATGTGTACTGGATGTACAGACTGACCGAGCTTTGGGCAGCCCTTGCCCCCATACCGCAATGGCGAGCCAGTCTCTTGCAAGCTGATAATCTAGGCATCGATACAGAGCAATCGCTGCGCATTTGCCGGTTCACTCCACCCGTTGACCCATCGCCCAACCTGCAGGATTTCAAGGCCTTCCTAAAATCCTTGCTAGCCCAGCCCCACAGAGGTGACATCGCCTCGCTCCGCCAGATTAGGCAGCTTATCCTGGCTGTCTCTACTGCAGAAACGCTCGAACAGCTCAGTGGTGAACTCGCCGATATCGGAAAGGCACTGCTCGATACGCCAGCCGCGATCACACCCGAATCTAGCTCTCCCAGTACGCCATCCAGATTTTCTCCACCTAATGTTATGCCACCTATCTCGAATCATTCAGACATGGCTGAACTCGAAGACCCCTGGGAAAGTGATGACTCAGCGTTAGAAACAGAGACGCCTGATGAGACGCCTTTTGACAGCTCTGACGAACAGCTGCTGGCCAATACCGTCCTACTCGACACAGAGGCAATCGCTGATGCGCCAGACAACAGCGAGGCAACGATGGTGCTGCCGATGAAGCTGGTCAGCTTGGAAGATGCCGGACAAACCGACGTGGGTCGACAGCGAGATCACAACGAGGACTGCTTCCTAATTGCAAACAGTCTACAAAAGCACTCTGGCAATCGCGGGCAGCGCACCCAGGCCCACGGGCTGTACGTTCTCTGCGATGGGATGGGAGGCCACGATGGGGGCGAAGTCGCCAGTGAGCTGGCCGCAAAGACCCTAGCGCAGTATTTTGACGAACATTGGCCAGCCCCTCGCGCCGACGAAACACCTCGGTCACTGCCCAGCGAAGAACTCGTGGTAGAAGCTGTGAGACTGGCCAATCAAGCAATCTTTGAAGTCAACGAAACAGAACAGCGGGCCGGACACGAACGGATGGGGACAACCCTAGTCATGCTGCTACTGCAGGGGACCTCAGCCATTGTCGCCCACGTGGGAGATAGCCGCCTGTACCAGCACACCCGCCGCCTAGGGCTCAAGCAAGTCACCATTGACCACGAAGTCGGGCAGCGAGAAATCCAGCGCGGAATTGATCCAGAAGCGGCCTATTCGCGCCCCGATGCCTATCAGCTCACCCAAGCGTTAGGGCCCAGAGAGTCTGAGGACTTGGTACCTAGCGTGAGCAATCTGAGCTTTTCAGAAGATACGCTGCTGCTGCTCTGCTCCGATGGGCTGAGCGACAACGACGTTGTCGAAGACTATTTGGAAAGTCATATTGACCCCATACTGAGAGGACAGAAGGAGCTAGAAACGGGCGTGGATGACCTGGTGCAGCTCAGCAACGAAGTCAATGGTCATGACAACATCACGGCGATCGCAATTCGCCTAAAAGTCAGCCCTGATCTAGAGCAGACCAAAGGAAATCCCAGCTAGAGAAAGCAAATAATCAAATTGCCTGCCGCTGCTCTGCCTGCGCCAGCTGCCTTTTCGCCTGTTGCCAAAAAGCCTCTAGTTCTTCGATGCTGTAGTCGGAGAGGGGGCGCTGCGCCTGCGCTTCTACACCTGCAAACCGGTTTACAAAGCGACGGTTCGTGCCCTGCAGCGCCGCGGTGGGATCTAGCCCCTGCCAGCGAGCGATTTGAATTAGGGAGAAAAACACATCGCCTAGCTCAGCTTCCTGTGCCGCTTGAGATTCGTGGCCGATTGCCTGACGCAGCTCGCCGATTTCTTCCTCCACTTTTTCCCACACTTCGTCTAGCGTGGACCACTCGAAGCCAGCATTTGCCGCTTTTTTAGAAATTTTCATGGCGCCCATCAGCGGTGGCAGCGATCGCGCATACCGGCGAAATTTGGGCGTGAGTTTATTGGGGTCTTCAGTATCGGCCTTTTCTGCAGCCTTGATGGTCTCCCAGTTTGCCTTTACCGCTGCTGCTGTTTCGGCTATCACAGGACCGGTGGACTGCGCTGCCTGCGCCGGGAAAACATGGGGATGGCGGCGCACCATTTTGTCGGCGATTCCCCGAGCGATGTTGCCCAGGTCAAAGTCACCCTGTTCTTTGAATATCTGAGCCTGCAGAACCACTTGCAGCAGCAAATCACCCAGCTCTTCTTCGATGTCTTTTTTGTCGCCGCTGCGAATCGCATCAACCACTTCGTAGGCTTCTTCAATCACGTAGGGCGTAAGCGATTTGGGCGTTTGGGCCAAATCCCAAGGGCACCCTCCCTCTGGATTTCGCAGCTGGGCAATAATGTCGATTAGCCGCTGTAGCTCGTTGAGCAGCTGAGTTGGTCCTGTAGATTGGGCGGTTACGTCCGCTGTCGTGGCGGCATCAGATGGATGAGAAGGCGTCATAAGCGCAGCTCAGAAAAGTACTTGGGGAAAGGCAAAGCAGCGATTCGAACAACCAGAACGTGCTCTAGTTCGACGTGCTCTAGTTGATCTTAGTGGGTTGGCGCTATCTGCTATGGCGCGTCTAATACCAGCCGAAAGCCAAATAAAATATGCCTTGAGTCCACAGGTCTATCGTGCTGGTAAGCCGCGCGGCAAAAGCCAGGATAGTCGTCCCATCCGCAGCCTTTGAGCAATATTTCAAACTGGCCACTGGATTTTTCGACGAGGGTGCTGGTGTATTCAAACACGTTACCGGCCATATCTTCGATGCCGTAGGGACTGCGGCTAGCAGGGTAGGCAGCGATCGCACTGGTGCCCATCGGTCCATTTTTTGCCCAGTTTGTCCCGTCTGCTCGCCAGTCGCTACCCCAGGGAAAATAGCGTCCATCGGTTCCCCGCGCCGCCTTTTCCCACTCCAGCGCCGTCGGCAGCCGGTAGGTCACGCCATCTCGCTGCGATCGCCACTCAGCATAGGCGATCGCATCTTCATAAGACACCAGCACCACCGGATGCTGCCCCTGCCCGCTAGGATACTGGTCTGCCTGCCACAGGTAGGGCACAACCTCGCTGTAGTCATGCACTAAGAAGCCCTGTTCCTGATACTCTGCAGCAGAAATACCGGGCGCGCGATGCCCAGTCGCCCGCACAAATACCTGGTAGTCCACATTTGTAATTAGGTTTTCTCCGAGGCAAAAGGAGGGCAAGTTGACCGTCTGCCGGTTGGGCTCACGGTCAAACCAGCCATTTTTGCGGTAGCCAGCTTCTGCCGCAGCCACATCGGCGGGCGAGTCGGCAAATCCCTCAGCCGTGATGCGATAGGCGTATTCTCTTTCCGTGCGATCGCTGCCCATCACAAAGTCACCGCCCCCTACGAAAGCAAATCCAGCTTGGGCTTCACAATCTTGCTGAGTGACCAACGTCTCCACCTCTGGCACCAGTCCAAACAGCTCATCGTCCTGACAGGCCACCGTCAGACCCATCAGCATTAGTAACAACCCACGCACCAGCACTCTTCCCACGAGTCTCTCCTCTTAAAGTGATCGGCAGAAAGTAATCAACAGATAAAATAGTCAGTACCCACACATAAATCCGCCCCAATAAAACGGCCCCTGTATATTTGACCTATGAAAAACTGGCTAGTCACAGATGATGGTGCATGCACCGCGTTCGGCACAGCTGAAACCGAACCGCCAGCGCAGACATACAGAATGTACCGCTTCCTCACCGAAATGGAAGACATCTTGGCAAGTGAACCCGATGATGCCAAACGCGTACAAGCTTTAGTGCCTCTTGTGCGCAAACTTCTCATTAGCTCCTACTGGCTACAGATGGAATACACACCGCCCAACGAAAAGACGGGCTGGTCGGTCAATTTTCTCTACCGCGAGCACGAGTTTCCGCTTACGGTGCAGATGGTCGCCTGGGCGCCCGGTACCCAGTCCACAATCCACAACCACGCCACCTGGGGCATCGTTGCCATGGTCGGCGGGCAGGAAAAAAATACGTTCTGGACACAGGCCGAGCAAGATCCCAAAACCATCACCGAAGTCGGTGAGCAAATCCTCTACCCCGGAGACATTATCGGCTTTACAGGCAACGCCGTTCATCGCGTCGCGCCCATGGGAGATGAGCCCACGATTTCGTTTAACCTATACGGCATTACGGACCGCAGCAGCCGCTACAAATACGATGACAAAACCCTGGCCGCCGCAAAGTTTTGACCCCTCTATGATTTTTGACCCCTCTTTATCCTGTCTGAATCTGGACAGATTAAGAACGTATCTGTGACCCCATCCAGCTGAGGTAGTCTGCTGATCCGTTTTCAATAGGTACCGCGATCAGCTCAGGGACATCGTAGCTATGGAGGGATCTGACCTTTTCAGAGAGCGCATCAAACTGGTCGAGCCGGGTTTTGATCAATAGCTGCCATTCGCTCTCGTTCTGCACCCGGTCTTCCCAGGTATATACAGATTTAATCGGAAAAAGACTCACGCAGGCTGCGAGCTTGGCATCTATCAGGGCAGCTGCGATCGCACCCGCCTCCGCCTCAGATTGAGCTGTCGTCAAGACCAAACCCCAAACACCCATAAGCCAACTACTCGAACACCCAAAGCAAATACGTCCAAAGCAAATACGTCCAAAGCAAAACACCCAAAGCAATACGTCCAAAGCAAATAGACTAAAACTATCACCACCAGCTAGCTAGCGGTGACCATTCGCATCTGCACTAGCCCTAGCTCTTCCCGGTAGGCACCAGTCAGCTCAGCATCTTCCCAATGCACATTAGTCGGGTCTACCCGGCGCAGGTCTGCCTGAGAAAATTTAGCCCGGTGCAAGTTGGCATTGGCCAGATTAGCACCCGCTAGCTGTGCCCACTTAAAGTCGCTATTCTGCAGACTGGCTTCGCTAAAATTTGTAGCTGTCAGGTCAGCCCGCTGAAAAGTCGCGCCCTTCAGCTTGGCCTCCTCAAAGCTCACACCGCTCAGCCCCATCCCGTTAAAGTCCAATCCGTTCAGAAACGCTCGCGCAAGCCGAACACCGGTAAATTTTGCCTTTGAGAGAGTCCCTCCAATTAGCCGCACGCCGGTCATATTGGCCCAGGCAAAATTTCCCTGGGTCAGATCAGCATTGCGGAGGTTTGCGCCCGAGAGGTTGCTACCGCTGAAGTTAGCCGAGGTCAGCTGCGCCGCCCGTAAATTGATGTGGGAAAGGCTAGCGCCGCTTACACTTGCCTTGCAGAAATTTGACCGCACCGCAAAAGCGCCCTGCAAGTCGGCCTTGTTCAGGCTCGCCATGTGAAAACAGGATTCGCTCAGCTTGGCGAATCGAAAATTTGCTCGATTTAAGTTTGCCTCTGTAAAATCAGCATTGGTCAAAAAAGCGCGGCTCAGGTTCGCCCCGGTTAAATCACAATCAGAGAAGTTAACATCGACTAAAATGCGAGATCCAAAATCGACCCCGACCAGAGACAGCCCCGTAAAATCCCTGTATCCCTCCTCATAAAGTCTCAAGACTTCTTTTGATTGCATAACCTGTCTCTCCAAGGGAAAACCCCATTGAATCCCCCTTGGAAAGCCCCACTGGGGAAAATCAGCAGCTATTTTCTAGATGTCTCCCTAGATTTCGCTACATCCAATCATTAAGATAATCTTTAGACCGTACACGATGGGTTGATCTGTTGGCTTAGTTACATAGCCACTCAAAACTTAAAGAACTTCTGTAAAGCCCCATTGCCAGACAAAAACACACCATACATGTCCAACAAACTCGGCTTCGCGCTACTTTGGGTCGGTTTTGTGGCCTACGCGTTTTTATTCGCTCCGCCCGCACAGCCAGACATCCTAGACCTAATCGTCGACCTATCTTCCGGGCAGTGGTCAGGTATTAATCCGGCTATCATCGCCCTATTCAACCTGATGGGAATTTGGCCCATGATTTACGCTTGCCTAGCGCTGATAGATGGCCGCGGCCAAAAAATCCCGGCTTGGCCATTCGTCGCAGGTAGCTTTGCTGTTGGTGCTTTTGCGCTGCTTCCTTACTTGGCACTAAGAACGTCTAGCACTTCGTTTGAAGGCGAAAAAACCAAGCTGATTGACCTGGTGGATTCGCCTTGGACAGGACGTGCGATCGCACTGGGAAGCCTCATTCTCATCACCTACGGCCTGATTAATGGCGACTGGTCCGACTTCGTCCAACAGTGGCAAACCAGCCAGTTCATCCATGTTATGAGCCTCGACTTTTGTATGCTCTGCGCCATCGTCGGCCCCCTCATCAAAGCTGACATGGCCAAACGCGATTTCTACCAACCGATCCTCTTTTGGACAGCGACCCTCCTTCCCCTATTGGGAGCAGCCCTCTACCTATCTATCCGCCCACCCCTGGGTAGCGCCGAAGAGACAACTGAGCCCGAAGTCAAACCCACCTACTAACTAGCGCCCAACACCGTCCATGCTCTCCCAATGGCAATGTATCCAGCAAAATATCGGCACTTGGCATGGCACCTTCGCCCAGTTCTCCCCTGATGGCGACCTCGTCAAAGAAACTCCCAGCGTACTCACCCTGGAAGAAACCCAGCCCGGCCAAAGGATGCAGCTAACCTTGGAGCGCACGCCAGACGGTGGCACGACCGATATTACCCGTCGCTCATTTTCGGCCCCAGGGCCTGCACCCTATGTGTATTTCTTCGAAAGTGGAGCCTTCTCACAGGGGACGGCGCAATGGTCCAAGTTCGGACAGTTTGGCGCTGAAATGTCTCTGAAAGTGGGCGATCGCCGCGTTCGATTTGTGATTATGTACGAAGGCACGGCGGAGGGGACGAGCAAAATCAAATACATTACGCTCATTCGTGAAGCCCAGATCGGGGGGACTCGGTTCGAAGAACCCCACTTTCATATCGAACAGGTCCTGGGGAACTGGCAGGGCAGGCTTCAAATGCTCTACGCCTCTATGGACCCGACAACAGCTGGGCAAAGCCTTTGGACATTCAATGAAGACCTATCACTGACCTGCAAAGAAGAAAATGAAGATGAATGGACACTTGCTTTAGCAACTTGTTTGAAGGGCGATCGCAGCACTTCACCCACTCAAACAAAACCCATATCCCTTAAAAAAAACAAAGACTCAGCGCCTGACTATCAGCTAACGCCCCTGCCCAACGGAACCTATTGCCTTATGCCACAAATCATCGACCAAAAAGCTGCCTTTCGAGTAGAAGTTGGATGGGTCAGAAGCAACAAGGCAAATCCAGAAACCTCAGCCCTGATTCGAACCAGAATAATTCGCTACTACGACCATCAAGGCATTTGGAGAAAGTCCGCTCTGATAGAAGATTCGCCGGCTGTATAACCTTCGGCTGACTATTGCCTGTGGACTGAAGCAGATACAATTCAGGTCCATAAACCTCGTGACAGAGTCGATTGAACAATATATGCTATTGCCAATCTCCAAGTTTTAACTTTAATTCAAATTGATGTCCACGGATAAATCAGGTATTGGCGTAGCCGTCATAGGAGCGATATCGGCCATTGCAGTAGCATGGATAACCGCTGGAGGTGTGGCAAGTAAAACAACTGAGGACACCATCAATGACTCTGAAAATCAGCTGGGCGAATTGATTGAGAAAGTGGATGCCCTTGAAGAAACCGTAGAAGAGACTGCGTCTAATTGTCCAAGAGCGCTGACGAAATCTAACTTCGGGAAAATGAAGGTCTACAGTGAGCAACGTAAGCAAACTAGGAATGACATTGTTAAGCTAGTGGATCTGCAGGGCGCTGGATGCCTGATCACATCGACATTGACCGGCTATTACTTCCACAACGAATCTGACGGGGCTCTCTACACCATCAATTTGAGCGTGGATGGTCAAGAAATTCAATATCCCCCAAAGTCATCATCAAGAAATGAAAACATTCTCGCCTTTGCCCAGGATAACGAAGGCGAGAACACCGGGATACTGGTCATACCAGCTATCAGATTTGAAGACTCTCTCAAGATAGAGTTTCGCTATGTAGGCGCAAAAAATCGTGATGTCAGGGGATACGCCATACTGCTGATGGATGAGCCTTAGATGAGCCTTAGACGAGCCTGAAACAATGGCTCTTGAAACGATGGCTCTTGTCTCAGCAATCAAAAACCCTAGCGATCAAACGTCACCACCGGCAATCGCCCCGATTGCGGAATGTTGCGATGAACGATCTCCTGTAGCGAGTTGGTTTCGTGAATAATCTTCCAGCCTACTGGAGAAAACGTATCTTCGTTGAAGATAGTATCGGCCAGCAGAGGATTCGTAAGAACTTGAGAGAATGCATCGATCCCAATCAGCCTGCCGACCAAAGGACCAAGGGCCGAATTAGGACGAAGGTCTTCTGCATAGAGCCCCACATAGAATTCAATATTATCAACCTTGCCATACAGCGCTTTTAGAAGCGTCTGAGCCGCTTCATCGGCAGTAATTTGATCAAAGTCAGTCACGCGGGGAAATTTGCACATCTCACGGTAGTCGTTGTAGCTTGCTAGCTGCATCCGGCGACCGAGCTGAATACTCGGAATCTCCGTTATCTCCACCAAAAAATCAGGCGTATTAAATAGACCTATCCGGGTACCGCTCTGAGCGCAGGTTTCATCCATCAGCGCACCTATCCCCTGGTCAATCAGCATCTGATTATTCCAAAGAGACTCTTCCATCGGCACCGGCTCCCCCTTATAAATCAGTTTTTCAGGGAGCGCGCTGTGCCAGCGATAAACAAAGTCAAATTCAATGCTCATCCAGTTCTCTCGGTACCACTTCTCATGGGTGAACGCAGCAGGGTCAACCTTGAAGTCGAAATGATAGGGTGCAATGTGGTTGACATATTCCTCCACCACAATCTTCATGATGGTAACAACGACAATATTCCGGGCCGTTTGAAACAGTCTCTCATCGTCCCAGGTGGGATAGGCCTGACTTAGCAAGTCGCAGATTCGGTTGTGCTCCCTTAGGCACAGCACGTTCAACATCACGTAGCCAATTTGTACATTGGCGCGCTCTACGCCCATGGCAAACATAGTCGCTTTCTTCTCAGCGGGCTGTCGCTTTTCAGTATTCAACGGTTCGTAGAGATCTTTGAACTCTTCTTTGACGATACCTTGCTCAGGGTCCGCGTAATAAAAGAGAGGATATTCTTCGCCGTTAATCAGCTGACTTTTGAGCTTTCCCTCCTCAAAAGACCTGAGCTGATGGGTCACTTTGGCGGTCAGGCCGTAGACATTTGAAAGGTCAATTTGATGGTTGGATGTATTTTTGAGCCGGTTGTAGCGGTCGGTGCGCAAAAAGCCATCGGTGAACCACTGCACCCAGTAGGGAAATAGAAGCGTCGATTTTTCCGATAGGAGCGTTTCACTTTTTCTTTTTTGAAACAGCTCTGCCACTGACTCGGGAGCGGGCAAGGCATCTGACTGGTTGAAAGCGGGGTCGGGAGGGAGGTGACGGCCGGTGTAAGTGCGATCGCGCAACGAATCCCAAGAGGTGTAGGTATCCGTCTGCTTAGGAATATCTGTCCCTGGAACAACAGGCTCCAGCGTCATCATGCTATAAGGATTTGGCCGAGTCGGCACCTTGTAAATCGCATTGTTGATCAAAAACTTGTTGACCCTGCGCTCCAATGCAGGCGTGTTTTGAATCAACGACCAAACGCCCTTAAAGTTTGTCAGGGCAAATGTTTCGAGCTTATTTCTAAGGCCATCTCTGGAAGTATCTCTAACCATGGTAGTGCCAGAATGGTGTACGTACTGCTGTAAACAAAGCTCACAGCAAATAGACAGCTGAAAACTCACTAAACAGCGATTAAACAGGATAAAATCGCCAATTAGCTTTGCTAAGAGAGCACGTTAGTTTGAATTCTGACCTCTAATGCCACAAATGAAACAAGCTTCTACATATAAATTATGATCGCTCGAATGATTGTCGCTAGAAATTAATTCCCAAAGGCCTAACCGTTAGGCCAGGCGATTAACTGCGCTCCGCAAAAACTGCCGAACGAATTCATCCCGCCGATTCAGCTGATACTGCTGAGCCACAACTGATTGAATGCCACCGTCGCCCCAGTTTTGGTCAGCCTGAAAATAGGCCATAAAGCTCTTTCCGGCAATCCGCGTTAGGTAGGCCGCGCTGACGCCCTGCAGGAGCTTGCTAGCGACAGCGGTTGCCACGTTTGCCTGTAGCCCCAAGGCCAGCATTTTCATAGCGCCTTTGGCTATGCTCAGTCCGGCCATGGTCTTTGCCAGCGACACCGCCAAAGCTTTGGCATCTTCAATACTCACTACCACACCGTAAACTTGGCCAAGTTCTACAATCATCTGCGCATTCACCGCCGCCGTCGCCAACATGTCTACCACCGGCAAGGGCGTTGCTGCCAGTATCCCTGCACCGATCCATTGGTAGCGATCGATAATAGCTTCTGCCTGCTGCTGCCGCTGAGCGCCCAGCAGTGCCCGCGCTTCCTCGCTGAGCTGCTGAGACTGCAGCAGCATATTACTCGCAATGATGTCGTCCCCTTCTTGCCGCAAAATCATCAATATCCGCTGAGTCAGTGCGGCAATATCTGGATCAGGCTGCACCCAGGTACCATCGGGTAGCTGCGCGGCAGCAGGCCATGCTGCAACAGGCAAAATGTCTTCAGGAGAGAGGAGTCCCTGCGTTCTCTCTTTTAGTCGCTGAAAAATCTGTTGCTTTTCTTCAGTCAAATAGCGATCGCACTTATTGAATACCAGCAGCGATCGCTTTCCCATTTTCATCAACATCGCCAGGGGCTCGTACTCCGCCCGGTGCAAATCATTATCAATCACAAACAACAACAAGTCTGCCTTCACTGCCAAAGATCTGGCTTCCTGTGCTCTCTCTTCACCCAAGACACCCGCCTCTAGCAAACCCGGTGTATCTGTGATTAAAATCTCTTGCTTTGCCCCTTCTGATGAATTTTCTGATAAATCTTCTGACAGTAAAACTCGGTAGCGCTTCGCAAACTCAGTGGTACCGACAGTTGCCGCGACAGGTGAAGCCATTTCGCCCAGCAGGGCATTGACCAGCGCCGTCTTACCTACCGACCCCAATCCAAAAACAACAATTTCAAACGTGCGCTTTGCCAGCCGCTCGCTGAGCATCTGAGATCGCACTTCCAGCGCCTGACGGGCAATCTCATCTTCAATTTGTGCCATTTGCTGCTGCCCTGATTGCAGGCTTACAGCAGCTGTCTCTTCTAAGGTATCTGGCAGCACAATTCGCCGCTTGCGCCTAGGGCGCAAAAATAGCCAGCCGTAATATACCAGCACACCCACAGCAATCAGCAGTGCTAGCACCACTAGCCAAGTCACTACTTGCGCTAAGAAAGGGGAAACAGAGGCGATCGCACCATACAGCTGCCCTAGGGAACTAACGCCAACTAACAGCAGTCCAAGGCTGATTAATGTTGCGATTGCAGCAAATAGAACGACAGGCCGACGCATAAGTCCAACAGATAAAACAGAACGCTTTGGCTCTTCTACCCTAGCGTCTCAAACCTCGGCCATTTCATACAAACACAATCCACGGTTTGACCCACGTATCTTCGCACTTAATTACTAACTTGCCAGATTCTATTCGCTAGACTGTAAACTAAGCCTTATGCGAACAAAGGTTCTGCCATGACATCGCCAACCGCTGTGACCGGTCAATCTCAAACATTTCCCACTGCAGCAGAGACTCAAGTCAATAGCGTTCAGACTGAGCCCAAAGAAAAAGAAGACCTAGAAAAAGTAGGCTCAGGCTCAGAAAAAGTAGGTTCTGATGATATTATTTGGCCGCCTAGCGACCTCTACAGCGACGAGCCTCCTTTGGAAACCACTCTCCATTTGCAGCAAATGATACTGCTTCTCAACTGCCTCCACTGGATCTGGCAAGACCGCAGTGACTACTTCGCAGCCGGTAATCTCACAGTCTATTACAGTCCTCAAAAACGAAAGGACGAAGACTTCAGAGGCCCTGACTTTTTCGTCGTCCTAGATACTCAACCCCATCCTCGCAAAAGCTGGATGGTGTGGGAGGAAGCAGGCAAATATCCAAACGTCATCGTAGAGCTCCTATCAGATTCCACTGCGAGCGTTGACCGCGGATTAAAAAAACGCCTATACGCAGAAACCTTTCGCACCCCTGAGTACTTTTGGTTTGATCCAGACAGTCTAGAATTCCAAGGCTTTGCCTTACTCCGGGGGCAGTATCAGCCCATCGAAGCGACCCCACAAGGACACCTATGGAGCGATCAGCTTCAGCTTTTCCTGGGTATTCACAACAGTCAGCTCAGATTTTTTGAAGCAGACGGTGGTTTAGTACCTACGCCTGATGAGGCTGCCATCGAAGCTCAATCCAAAGCGGTGTCAGCTCAGGTAAAAGCCGCACAAGCAGTAACAGAAGCATCGGCGGCACAGGCAGAAGCATCGGCGGCACAGGCAGAAGCATCGGCGGCACAGGCAGAAGCATCGGCGGCACAGGCAGAAGCATCGGCGGCACAGGCAGAAGCATCGGCGGCACAAGAACGCGCTACGGTCGCGGAGCAATCACTTCTCGCAGAGCAATCGCGTTCTACAAAGCTTGCTGAAAAGCTTCGCGAGCTAGGGATTAACCCAGACAGCGTTTGAGCGATGCGATAGTTGGGCTTGTAGTACTCTTCGCAGTCGATTCATCGCAATAGTGACGTTCCAGTCACTCAGTCTACAGTAAAGCTCAAAAATACCTTGCCTGTGCCTTCACCTGTTGTCACCGGCACTGAACCGCTCTCTGCGTTGCTCAGAGCTGCGCTATACCCGTAGCCAGCATCGACGCCTCGGACAATACCCTTACCGCCTTCATCGGCCAGCACAGTCCAAAAGTTCCTCGTCTCAAAGTTCGGCGCGACAGACATCCAAGCGCGATCGCGTCCTTCGTATTCACCCACCGGTACCCCGTTGAGCGTTAGCTCGTCCCGGTTAGCAATCGTTGCCCCGGCAGCACCCCCAAAATACACCGTTCCGCCTGCATTTCCAGCAATGTCGCCGACCCGCATGACATTTGCCTTCGTATCGGGCAGGCGGGGAAAGCTCATTTGCGCCGTCACCAGCTGGCCTTCCGTAGGATGGACCCGGGCGTAGTAAGTAAGATGCGCTGCGCCGCTGTTGTGCAGCGAAGAGTATTGGTCAATGCGAGTCAGAAAAGGTCTCGTACGGCCAAACTGCTCATCTTCTGTCATGGGCTGACCGCGCCAGCGAAAGATCGTCGCAGTGCCAGCACTCTCTCCCAAAATGTAGAGGTACCCGTCACGACCTAGCGTTGTCCGATACAAACGAGTATCGGCGACGTTTTGATTGATAGTGTCGGTTGAATCACCAAAAAGCGACCACTGCACCTCTCCAGAAAAGTCCAGCGCTTCAAGCTTAGAAATTTGGACTGGGTTAGTCCGCCCCTTAATGTCGGTAAACGTCGCATTTCGGAAACTAGTGACATAAACCAGCTGACGGCCCGCACCACAGCTGAGCACTTCCAGGTCAGTCACTCGTCGGTAGTTGCGCAATTTTGAAAAGATTTCGCTACCTTCAGCATCGTATAGGTAAACCGTTTTATCTGCGATCGCACCGACATGGCCATCGGGTGCTATGGCTACCCGGCTAATACCCGGCAGCCGTTTCTGGTTGAGCACCTCACCGCTAGCCGCATCTAGCCACAGCAGCCGCTCACCTGAGGCGACCACCATTGTCCCGCTCCCATCAGAGGCAATGTCGGCAACGGCAGCAGGCAAATCCACGCTTTGGTCTACTGAGCCAGTCGCGGGATCAACCCAGTGCAGCGTCGCACCCGAGGATGTATTGACAGCAGCGATCGCTCCTTGTGGCGTCATCACCACATCTACCCCCGTCTCACCTGGCAGCGCAATACTCGCCGAAAGATCGACATTGGTACGGTAGGCACCACTGCGGGAAGTCACAGATTCATTCAGCTCGCATACAGAACCACCATCGTCATTGAGCGCTGCCAGAGCGGGTTCGGGAGAGACACGCCTCGGCTCAAGACGCCGCGCGCCACAGGAAAATACCGACAGGACCATACCTAAAGCCACCAAACTGTGCACCGGTCGCCAAGAGAAAACAGCCATGAGACTACCTAAAAGATTTTTTATTGAGATACAGATGCCCCGTGCAGTCTGGCGGCGATCAGCCCATCCAGACGCCTAGCCAAACAAGTAAAAATACTTAAGTTTCATTTATAGCCTATCGATAACCGCTTCAGCCGCTGTCTAAAGCTAGGACAATCATTACCGTATAATTGCCGTTGTTACCCCCAATGAGCCGCTATCGGCCACCAGAAAACTGTAAGGAAACTCGACACTATGGGACTTTTTGATCAGGTCATGAAAGCGGTCGTAGACCCTAGTCGCCAGGCTAGCGCAGGCCAGCTAACCCAAATTTTGGGCTCGGCCAAGCAAATCGCCAACGAAAACAACGCGGATGCCGACACCATGCAGCAAGCCATGTCCGTCATCGGTGGCTTCGTGAGATCCTCCCTCAAAGAAAAGCGGCAAACCGATGGGGAAGCTGCTGCCGAAGCCCTCATTGAAGAAGGGTCCGCCAACGGCGCTGCCGTCATTCCCAAACTATTTAACCCGGGCCAGCTAAATAGCATGGTCTCAGCGGTCACCCAAAAGACCAATCTCAATAGCAATCAGGTTCAGGGTATCTTGCCGATGGTGCTACCCCTAGTGATGCGTTTCCTCAGCTCTGGCAATGCCAAGGCAGGCATCAGCGCTGCAGGCAAAAACCCAATTCTCACCGCATTTTTAGATGGCGATGGCGATGGCGACATCGACATGGGCGATATGCTCAGCATGGCCGGTAAGTTCATGTAGGTCAGCCACTTAAGTCAGCCACTTCGCTGACAAGATTGAATTAGCTGACAAGATTAAATCGCTGTAGGCGCTCTTGCAAAAGCTGCGGGAGCGCCCTCGTCAGCTCAGATTTCTTGGTGAAGCTCAGCCGGTTGCGGGTAGGGGTATCGAATGGAAACTGTCCTGGCAGGTCCGAGCGCTCCATCTGAGCCAATATAATCTGCTCGGGACGCTTGCACTGGAGGGCATAGCCCATCTCTACACAGACCTTCGGGCTTGGGACCAGTTGGGGCGGGGAGCCCTCCATACCGAGGATAGGGGTGCCATCAGCAACATATAGAAGCGATCGCCTGATTTGCCGCATTAGACTGCTATTGACTTTCACCGCACCTTGGCTGAGTCGGTGGGACTCTACCAGCTTGAGCGGTAGGCGAGACTTATGGTTGAATTTTGAAATGAAGGCCTCTAGCGCATCGCGTAGCAAATCGCTGGAATCTGTGTACTCGGTCTGATAGCTCAAGAAGATGGTCGGATCTAAATTCGAAAGAGAATCCTGCTTGGCAAAATAGATTTCGTGGCTGATTAGGTCAATATTTGCGATCGCATACACACCACTTCCTTCTATATAGAACTCAACCAAATCGCCCTCTAGGTAGCGCTGAAACCAGTCAGACTGCTTGACCTCTTCGATATCTTCTAGAAAATCGGCGCGGAGAGCGGATTTGAGCAGGCTATTTTTGGCTAGGCGAAGGTCGTGCGATCGCGCCTCTAGATCACGAATCGGTTCGTAATTGCTGAGATACCAGGCCTTGAGCGCGATAATAGCCATTGCGGAGAACTGTCCTTGCTGTCCTAATCATTTACTCTAATTTATTCCCCGCTAAAAATGGGCTAACTACAGCAAAAGTAATACATTTGAACTATTTCAAAAGGATTTCATATGGCTGATGCAGTGCCGCCAAGGAGCGAAACCGCAGACTATACCGGCGCAGAACGTCAGGGCGTCGTGGCAGCCGGCCATGAGCAGACGGCGGCGGCAGGGCGAGACATTTTGCAAGCCGGTGGCAATGCTTTCGATGCAGCCATTGCCGCAGCGCTGGCTTCCTGTGTTGTGGAGCCCACCCTAGCCTCGCTGGGCGGTGGTGGCTTTCTGCTGGCGCACACCACCAGCGGGCAAAACAAGCTCTTCGATTTTTTTACCCAGACGCCTGCGCGGCGGCCTAGCCACATCAAGCCAGACTTCTTTCCCATCGAGGCTGACTTTGGTGACTCCGTGCAAGAATTTCACATCGGGCTAGCGTCAATGGCCGTACCCGGTATGTTAGCAGGCATGGTTGCAGTCCACAGATCCCTGGGCCAGCTGCCCTTTTCTGTAGTCGCTGAACCTGCTATTGCCTATGCCAGCAAGGGCGTCACCGTCAGCCCATTTCAAGGCTACTGCTACCAGCTGCTAGAGCCCATTTTGCTGAATTCTCCGGCATCCCGGCAGATCTATGCGCCGCACGGCCAGTTGCTACAGTCAGGCGACACCATACGCACCCCCGATTTTGCCAATACTTTGGAATATCTCACCCAGGGGACATCCACCGCAGACTATTCAAAGACGATAGATACTTTCTATGCAGGAGAGATTGCCAGCAGCATCGTGCGCGATTGCCAAGAAAAGGGCGGCTACCTTTCGATGGCCGACTTTCAAAACTATCGGGTAATTGAACGTGATCCGCTGAGCGTTAGCTACCGTGGCACCCAGCTACTCACCAACCCACCCCCGAGTGCGGGCGGCGCATTGATTGCCTTTTGCCTAGAGCTACTCAACCGGTTTGACCTGGGCAAAATGACCTTTGGCTCAAAGGCGCACCTAACGCTGCTCTCACAGGCAATGCGCTGGACAAATGTCGCCCGGCGATCGCACCTAGATGACGCACTGTCAGCCGGTATGCTGTCCAATACTGACATTGCCCGTGAGTTCATCGCTACTGGCCTAACAGACAAATACGCTCGCCCGCTCCAAGAAATCGTCAACCAAGGCACTAACAGATGGGGCAGCACTACTCACATCAGCGTCATAGACGGGTCTGGTAATGCCGCCAGCATCACCACATCCAACGGGGAAGGTGCTTCCTACGTAATACCTGGCACGCAAATTATGATGAACAACATGCTAGGCGAAGAAGACCTCAATCCCCATGGTTTCCATCAGTGGCCCCTTGGCCAGCGAATGTCTTCGATGATGGCACCCACTATTGTGCTGCAAGCTGGCAAACCGCAGCTGGTGTTAGGATCAGGAGGGTCAAACCGCATCCGAACGGCAATTTTGCAGGTCATTTCTAACGTTTTAGACTTTGAGATGCCTTTGAGTGAGGCGGTCGAAGCAGCCAGACTACACTGGGAAAATGGCGTGCTCCATCTAGAACCAGGCCTAGCCGAAGCACCCATCGCATCCGAACGGTTGGGAACTCATCAGGTGGTGCAGTGGCAGCAGCCAAATATGTTTTTCGGTGGGGTACACGCGGTTGGACTGGGCGATCGTATCTCGTCTTCAAACCAGATGGCCGGACAGGCAGCCGAACAGACAGTCAAGCAGACAGCCGCTGCGGGCAGACAGAGCAGACCAATAGAAGGCAAGGGCGATCCTCGCAGAAGCGGCGCGGTTGCAAAAAGCTAAGCTTACATATCAGGGCAAAGACATGAGATTGAAAATGCTGCCTACCAAGGCAGTAAATTACGCTGTGAAATCTGGCGCGCTGTCAGAATTTCGGTCTTTTCTAGGGCTTGCCATTCCCCTCGCTTCAGCTCAGATAGCTCAGTTCGCTGTCAGCTTTGTAGACACCATTATGATGGGCCACTTGGGCACAGCTCAGCTAGCCGCCGGTGGCCTAGCCGCCTCCACATTTCAGATGGCGCTGACCGTGGTCACTGGGTTTGTAGTGTCTGTTGGGGTGCTGGCGGCAGAAGCAATCGGTGCAACAGCTCAGACTGAAACGAGGGACTCAGACTTTAGAGCCACCAAAGACAATAGTCGCCTGACGGGGCTGGCCCGGCAAGGAATGTGGATGTGTCTGCTGATATCGGTACCATTCACACTGCTGCTGTTGAACATGAGCCCCATGCTTCGGTTGCTGCAGCAGTCGGAGGATGTGACGGTGCTCGCTCAGCAATATTTCACTGCGATCGCATTTGGCGTGCTACCGGCCATGGGCTTTGCCATGCTCAGAGGCTACACATCCGCCTTTTCACTAGCCAACGTAGTCACCGTGATTGTGCTCATCGGCACAGCTTTCAATGTGGCCTGCAACTACGTCCTAGGGTTTGGCAAGCTAGGGCTTCCCCGCCTAGAGCTTGTGGGCTTAGGCATTGGCAGTGGGCTCAGTCTATGGCTCATGTTCTGGCTATTTGTGGTCTATATCTTGCGCCATCCTCTGCTGCAGCAGTATCGCTTCTGGCGAGGCTGGAAGCACCCAAACCTATCAATACTGCGGCAGCTCTCGCAGGTCGGTGCGCCCATCGCTGTCACATTTTCACTAGAGCTGGGGCTATTTTCAGCGGTTTCCTATGCAGCAGGCAGCTTAGGAACAGAGGTGCTGGCAGCCCATCAGATTGCCTTTCAGACAATCGCACTCATTTTTATGGTGCCGCTGGGTATGTCGCAGGCAACAGTAGCTAGGGTCGGACTATGGTTTGGCAAAGGCGATAGTTACGGAATGCGGCGGGCTGGGATAGTGGCGATCGCTTGCACAGTTTGTTTTTTGTCAGCAAGTTCGCTCGCGCTCTATATCTTTCGCCCCTTTATGGTCGGCCTATTTCTAGACACGCAGGCGCCTGAGAATGCAGCCGTTGTGAACCTAGCGATGGATCTCCTGCTTGTATCAGTCGCAGTTCAAATCATGGATGGTGTGCAGCGGGTGGCGATGAGTGCGCTGTATGGACTGCAAGACACAGGGGTGCCGATGATACTGAGTGCGATCGCCTATTGGGGTATCGGGCTCACCACCAGCTATCTACTTTGCTTTTTTGTAGGCTGGGGGGTCGTAGGGCTGTGGATTGGTCAGTACACAGGTATAGCCGTCGCAGGCACTATTTTTGTCTGGCGTTTTTGGCAATTGACCCGTCAATATCACCACACCTAAACCGCAGCTTGCGTCGGCTCACGAAAACTCTTGCTCAGACCGGGTATTTTCTGCCTGTGACGCTTTGATGGCTCGATTATGATTCGGTGAGGTAGGTGTAGCGATCCATGCCTGCTTTGTAGTTGTCCATGAGCTTACGGGCTTCTTCAATTGTTATCTGTCCTTCGTGTAGCGCCTGCTCAGACCGACGGCGAATCTGTTCGATCATATCTTTGGGGCTATATTGCACCTGCTGGAGCACTTCATCAGTGGTGCTACCGCGGACGACATGCTCAATGGTGTAGCCCTGCTGAGCCTTTGCCTTGGGCGCAAGGTGCACATGAACCGTGTTGATATTGCCAAAGAGATTGTGCAGGTTACCCAGGGTCTCTTGATAAGAGCCGACTAAAAACATGGCGAGATAGTAGGGTTCACCTGACCTTAAAGGATGCAACTCCAGCACATCTTTTGCCCCTTTTGGACCAATGAACCGGCTGATCTTCCCGTCGCTATCGCAGGTGAGATCGGCGAGGGTCGCACGCGCTGTGGGCGCTTCGTTGAGTCGATGAATAGGCATAATCGGGAACAGCTGACCAATCGCCCAGCTATCAAGAGCCGCCTGAAAGAGAGAGAGGTTGAGATAGTAAATAGAAGCCATGCTTTTTTCTAGCTGCTCAAGCTCCTCAGGAACATAGTCTTGAGACTGCAGTAAGCAGACAATTTTTTTGCAGCACCCCCAATACAGTCGCTCAACCCGGGCCCGCTCAGTCAGGCTTAGGTAGTTGAGATTGAACAGGCTAGCAGCCTCTTTTTTAAACTGAACGGCATCGGTAAAGGCTTCTTGATAATTTTCTGCGTTGACCGACGTATAGATATCCCACAGCTCCCGGATCAGCTTATGCTCGCCCTCCTCATAGGGCAGTGGATCTTCAGGGATGGCTTCGCTGGTGCCTAGCACATCGAAGATGAGAACAGACTGATGGGATGCGATCGCCCGTCCACTTTCACTCACCAGTGTCGGCATAGGCACATCCCTGGCAACGCAGGCATCCTTAATATGGGCAACAACATCGTTGGCGTAGTTCTGAATGCTGTAGTTCTTTGACCCTTGGGAGCTCGTCTTCGAGCCGTCATAGTCTACACCGAGGCCACCACCCACATCGAGATAGCCCATGGGCGCGCCCAGGCTCACCAGCTCAACATAAATCTGGCAGGCTTCGCGCATCGCTTCTTTGATGACGCTGATTGCCGAGACCTGAGAGCCAATGTGAAAATGCAGCAGCTGCAGGCTATCCAACATATCTGCGGCCTTCAGCTTTTCAACCACGGTAATCATTTCGGGGATTGTCAGGCCAAACTTGGCCCTGTCTCCGGCGCTGATCCCCCAGCGGCCCGAGCCCTTGGCTGCCAGCTTAGCCCGCACTCCTAAGTTGGGACGAATGCCGAGCCGCTTTGCCGTAGCGATCGCCACCTCCACCTCTTCCACCTGCTCCAGCACAATAATTGGCTTCTGACCTAGCCGCTGACCCAGCATGGCGGTTTCAAGATAAGACTCATCTTTGTACCCGTTGCAAATAATCAGCGCGTCAGGCGTATTCAAGCTGGCGAGCGCAATCATCAGCTCGGGCTTAGTCCCTGCCTCCAGGCCAAACTGGTAGGCTTTGCCAAAGCGCACCAAATCTTCAACAATGTGGCGCTGCTGATTGCACTTCACTGGAAAAACGCCCTGGTAGACACCTTCATAGCCGTAGCGGGCGATCGCCTTGGCAAAACAGGCATTAATCCGCTCCAATCGGTCCGCCAAAATCTCTGAAAAGCGGATCAGCAGCGGCAGCTGAAAATCTCGCAGCTTCAGACCGTCTACAAGCTTTTTGAGATCCAGCGAGCCGCCGCGGTCGCCCTGGGGCGAAACCGTAATATTTCCCGCCGCATTAATAGAAAAATAAGGCTCCCCCCAGCCCTCAATTCGGTAGAGGTCCTCACTGTTCTCAATCGTCCAACCCTGAGACAGCCCATTCTGCCCGGCTGCGTGCTGAACCAAATCCGGAGGAGAATTGACCAATTCACTGCTAGCAGTCGGCTCAGAATCAGCAGCGGGCGTGTAAGTTAGGCTCACGGGGGAAGCACTCTCCAAGGTGACATTTCGGTGGCATTTCTCCCGCTTATGGTATCCCGCAATGGGCTTTTCAGGGGACAGGTTCTAAATCACGGTTCCGTATAAACACGCTATGGCAATCGCTCGCAGACACCCAAGATATTAGACAAAGACAAAGATGACTGCAGTTTTTCATAGGAACCATATATTCTTTGTGAAACTGACGTTCTATCCTGATGAATGTCACCACTGCCTGTTATCTGTAATAGGAGTCGTAGGCATGTTTATCTACTTGTTCTACGTATTTATATTGATATTTGCGTGCTTTTCAGTACGACAAATTATCAAGAAAAGGATAGTCAAGTACCCATGCCCGGGTTATTACCGTGATCTGTCATCCTCAGTGATGGTCGGGTTCATCGCTCAGTCCATCCGCGGTCTCTTATTTTTTTTGAGGCTGAGGCGTCAGAAACCATCTCATCTACCTTGCAATTAGCAGTGCGATTTAAAGTCAGTGCGCTCAACAAGAAGATTGTTCGACATGTTTCATCTTCAACATGTCTCGTCTATCTACGTACCGCACTTGATCGCTCACACTGTGTTTTTTATTACTGTATTCAACGTTACAAAATTAGGTGCCTAAGGCATGCGATATAGAGCTCCTCACACAGTAGATGTTTCTACTGCCAAGCCCATTAACGCCGTGCATCCGCCGACGTCTCCAACAAATTCAAAGCTGCCAAAAGGCGCGGTTGTCGGACAGTCAATCAGTGTCGATGTTGTTGTACTCCTGTTGTCAGCCCTGCTCGGCGTAATCTTGAGCGGCGCGGTCAATGCAATCACCACAACAAGCACGGTCGATATTTCCATGGTAAAGCCGCCGCTATGGTTTGTGTTTGTGGCCTGCGTTTTGCCCTCGGCGCTGTGGTTATTCGTCGATACGCTGAGCGCGCTGAGCAACCCAATGGTGCTGCCTTTTGCCCGCTCCAGGATGGCGATGAAGGCCCTGTATGCCAAGCGCATGCACCTGCTGCTGCTGTTCTTCTATTTCACCTCTATTTTGGTTGCATTGTGCTGGTCGGCCTTTTCCATGCTGCTGGTCTCTAAGATTTTCGTTTCGGCAGTCTTTGCGATCGCCCTGTTCGCCCTAGGGCAGAGCATTCCTTCCCGCAGGCTCAGCTTCCTGGTATCTGGCACTCTGTTCCTAATCGTCCTCATTGCCACACAGGCCTTCATTATCCTCCGGTTAGAATCTGACTCAGCCCGTGCAAATCAGGAAGCCCTCGATGGATTAAATGTGCCAGAGGTGATTGAGGAAGACAACGAATCTTTCTTTGAAGAGCGCGGCGAGTAGTTAAAGATCCTGTCAAAAGATCTATGCAAAGGGATTTATCCAGCCGCCCTGTTCAACAGCTTTAGCCAAGCCCTAGGACAGCTGAACAACAGCTTGATCGCTCAACAGCGTCTCTGAGGTTAAGAGATCTTCTACAGTCATCCGTAAAAAGCGGTTAGCATCAATGCTGAACAAAATACGAATGCGATCGCTGCCAGGGAAACCGGGCGGCGATAGTTTTGCAATGGTGCGCGCGCCCTCCCGGTCGTTTAAGGGTTGCACGGCCTGAGAGGCCGTGCCGTCTGGGTTCGCTCGGCGGGTCACGAGCTGCTCCCCTTCGAAGTAGACTTCCATACTGCCGGAGGTGCGATCGCCTAGCTCTCCGATTATCAGCTCAATACTGGGCTGATTTTCACTAGAAGCCCCCAGGAAAAATTCCACCGGCTCCGCCATTGGATAAGGCTGACCTCGCTGAATAATCGGATGCCAGCTGTGGGCATTATTTCGCCGATCCCAGTAGCGAATGCCGTAACCGTGGTACAAAAAATCCTGTAGCTGAGTTGTCTGCAGCTGTAGCGCGCCCTGAGCGACAGCCTCAAAAGGGCGATCGCCTCTGATTTTGCTCGGGTCGAAATGGCGAGCGACCCAGCTCTTCACCGCAGGAATTTGAGCGCTTCCCCCCACCAGCAGCACCGCGTCAATATCCGGCGCTGAAATATTTTGGCGCTGCGCCTGCTGCAATACCTGATCTAGCCGATTATCTAAGCGAGTAAAAAACCCTTGCTCCGCCAGAATCTGCTCAAACTGCTCGCGGTCTAGAGACAGATCGTAGGTATCTAGCGTTTCCTCATCAAAATAGGCTTCGCTGGCAGTCGGCGCAGTAGAGAGCGCAATTTTGAGCTTCTCTACCAGTCTCAGGGTCAGCGAGGTCACTGGCAATAACTGCGTTTGGGCAAAGTGGTCAGCTAGCCAGCGGTCAATGTCTGCCCCGCCTAGGTTCTCACCCGCCTTAGCCAGAACGCGAACTGTTGTAGGCGATCGCTTTGCAACCGACTGCCGCTGCCTAGATTTTCTGCCCCACTGCAGCAAAAATCCAGGCGGTTTTTCCGCCGAGAACATAGGCTGCACCAGCGAAAAATCTAGCGTCCCTCCGCCGAAGTCCACAACCAGAAGCGTGCGCTGTGCCGGACTCAGCTGATAGCCCAAGGCTGCTGCTGTCGGCTCATCTAGCAGCCTAACCTGCGCAACACCCAGGCTTTTACACACCTCGCCCAGCCATAGCCGGTACGCTTCAAAGCTATCAACCGGAACCGTAAAGACCAGTGAGTCAAGCGCTGGGTCCTGCGCCTTGAGCTGGCCTACTACCTGCTGCAAAAACCAACCACCAACCTGCTCGAACGAAATCACATGGCCATCAAGCTCAGGCATAAAGCCTTGCACAGCCGTGCCAATGCCACGCTTGAAGTTACGAAAGAATCGAGGATCGCTAGCGAGATCCAGGCCGCGATCGCGGACAGCCTGTCCCGCAATAGAGCTTGCCTGCGCAGTCAGCCCATCGGCCGACATAGTCTCAACTTGCTCCACATAGAGCAGGCTGGGCACCAGCGGAGGATTACCTTTCAGCTGCCAAGCAAGGGCAGGCAGCGACAAAGTCTCAGCAGTCTGGGTCGTCTCATTCCAACGGGCAACAACCGTATTACTGGTCCCAAAATCAATGGCATACATACAACAGCCGTCCCGCAAATGCCCCGAAATAAATTCACGCAGGCAGCGTGGTAATTGCCAAACCGCCCAGGCCGCCAAAGCAAAGCCCCAAGAAACAGATGCTCAGCAACATCATGACGCTGCTTTGGTAACTGACCTTAACCATCAGCCGCGCACCGGCCTGCGCACCCACAATTGCCGCCGCCGCTGTGAGTACCACCACCATGAGCGTCAACGCGGCCAGCCCGAATATTGCCGTAAAGAAGCGAACCGTTTCAAAACTCTGCGCGCTGCCGATATAGTTTGCAGCAACCGCCAGCGCAATCACCATCAGCAAGCCCCCCAAGTAGGCCATCAATCCCCCTGGGTCAAACCTACCGCTGACGCGAATAGGACGATTGAACCCAAACACAAGTAGCGGAACAGCCACCAGCGCGGCAATCCAAACCCAGTAAGGCGGCTGCGGTGCCGACAATAGCAGCCCTATCAGCAGGTATATGGCAAACAGCGCAGCCATCAGAGGCCAAGGCTTAGGCTGTCTGACATTGGGCTGTTTTATGGGTCTTCGGCGCTTACCGGGCCGAGGCTGGCTAAATTGAGGGGGTTTAGAATTCGAGCCGTTCATGAATTCGATAGATCGGTGGCTGAAGGTAAAGCACTCAGAGGTTGATTGCTTAGAGCAGTATACCGAGGAACCTGAAACCTATTGCCTATTGGCTATCAAGTCAGCAGATAGGTATCAATAGCCACGAACTGATGCGAATTCACATCTCGGTCGCTTGTTCAGTCGGGTGAATGTTTAGTCGGGTGAATGTTCAGTCAGTAACTTATTCAGCTAGCTGCTTTTTTCAGTCACTTGTTCGGTCGCTAGCAGCAAACCGAACTCTTCAACCGCAGGCATAAAATTTCGATTTTCGTGGCTAGGTCGGCTGAGCTTAATTAGCGCAAACCTTTGCAGCTCATCAAGGTCGGCCCATTGCTGCAGCGCTAAGGGCACCCGCTGCTCAGCAAACTTGGCCAAGACAGCATCAGGAATTGATTGGAGATTCTGCCAGTCTGGCTGCGCTGCAACCGCCAACGTCTTAGCCGGTGAACCCGTCTGCTGAACGATCAGCCTCTGCAGTTGCGACCTGTATTCGGCCGCTTGAGCAGGGGTTTCACAAGGCCAGTCCACCAGCGCCTGCCGCTCGGCTGGGCTGAAGCGATTCCAGTGGTCAAGTTTTAGCTTGACGCCGCAGGTATCTAGATGATGACGAACAACCATCGGAATGCAGCGTAAGGACCCAACAAAATCTTGCTCGAAGCCAAAGAAGGATGCTGCCATAGCCTACGCCGAAAGAAAGAGGACAAAAAATACCTTTGTAGGGCACCCCGCGTCTACCACCGGAGAGTGTTCAAAAAAGGTTAAGAGAGTCGTATAGTAGTATGAAGCGGCCACTCTCACCAGTTGCTAAAAACTATTAAGTTTTGCTGCGATGTAACTAGTTTATTTTAGTGAGATTGACTACGATAGCTACCAAAGCGGCTCAGTTTTGATCCTGCCTGGTGTGGCCCTTGGAGGGAGATCTTTATTACCTATGGAAACACTTGAGTTTGTGATTTACTCCGATGGCCGAGTCAAGGAGATGGTTACGGGTATTGTTGGCGCATCCTGCGCTGAAGTGACTGCAGCCATTGAGGCTCAGCTGGGTGAAGTCGTCGCCCAGAGAACCACTTCTGAGTACTACGCGCAGCCAGTGCAGGTCACCAGCAGCGCCCGTTCTCACGTCGCTACAGACATTACGGCAAGTCGCTGGTAACCGCTTTCCATCGCTTCTTGTGCTGTCGCTTTTCGCACTGCAGGATCTGTCCCGTTACCTGCAAACGTGCCTATCAGGGCAGCAGTCATCAAGAGAGTTGCTAAGCAAGAGAGTTGCTAAGCAAGGGAGTCTCAACTCCTCACGAATAACTGTTCTCTGGCAGAGGCAGACCGGTCTCGGCCTTGCTAAAGATTTCAAAAGATAGCTTTCCTTAACCAATAGCTTTCCTTAACCAAGCGTTCCAATCTCTCGTTTTCACATTTTTAACTGCACAATTGCACATTTAGCCGGTTTCTTAGCATGTCCCACTTTAGCCAAATCAAAACAAAGCTCCGCAAGCTTCCCTTTTTGCAGCTAGCACTTGATGACGCTGGCATTTCCTGGCAGGCAGGACCGAAAGCAGTGCGCGGCTACCAAGGCGATACTCAAACAGCTGAGATCGTCATTGAGCAGGCAAATGGCTACGATGTCGGCTTCAAGCACAACACCGAGACAGGCGACTACGAACTCGTGGCTGACTTGCAGTACTGGCAGCAGCCGCTGTCCGTCGAGGGCTTTCTAAATCAGATCACCCAGCGATACGCTTACCACACCGTTGTCAACGAGTCTGCGGGTCAAGGGTTCCAGGTAGCCGAAAAGGTAGAGAATCAGGACGGTTCCATCCGATTAGTGCTTCAGCGCTGGAGCACGTAGGTAGTCTGCATTAGTATAGCAAAATCTGACTGCTTTCACTCTGCTACCAAAGTGGTCACAGCTGTGATTACAACTGTCAATAGGGAACCGAATGACAGATAGGACAGAAACCGAGCAACCGGACCCAGGTAATCTGGAACTCAGTAACGAAGTAAAGCTCAGCCTGGCGTCATCCGATGCGGCAAGCGCTTGTGATTCGCAAGCTGAGCGCTCAGGTTTGGAGCCAGAACTTGGCGGGCAGCTACGGTCGGCGCAGCTACGGTCAGGGTTAGAGCCTGAACTAGGCGGTGCTTTCCGTCAAAACGGTGTCTATGTAGACGAGCTGACCTGTATCGGCTGCACCCACTGCGCCCACGTGGCCCGCAATACGTTCTACATTGAGCCAGAGTACGGGAGGGCGAGGGTCATCCGTCAGGATGGTGACTCAAACGCGCTGATTCAAGAGGCCATAGATACCTGCCCCGTAGACTGTATTCACCGAGTGGACTATACCGAGCTGCGACAGCTGGAGCGCGATCGCAAGCATCAGGTAATTCCGGTCGTAGGCTTTCCAGTCGACAAGGCAACCATTGCCGTACAGCAACGCAGAAAAAAGCAAAGGCAGTCATAACCTCAGCTAATGAGGCTGTCAATTGAGCTAGGCTGCGAGCGGGCAAAGGTACTAGAGCGGCGAGACCTGAATTAATCCGTCTGGATTCAAAATCACCTGGAGCGCAATACCTGGAGCAGCCGCGATCGCTGTTTCAACGTTCTCTTGTGCGACTTCATCCGACGGAGTGACAGCCCGCGTGGCAACAGCAAAGGTTGGCGGATTATCGGTTGGCAAAATGCGATCGCGGTAGCGCTGAGAAGCATCGTTAAGTGCCGCAAAGCTCACTACCTCTCCGGTCGCAGACAGCTGTAGACGATACTGCAACGGCCCCTCATCAGGACGCTGACCGTTGGCTGGCCACCGTTGCTGAAAGTACACTCGTACGGCCTCAACAGTGCCAGACAGCCCATGTGGAGCAGATGGTGCGACGACAGTCCTTTCGGCATCTGCAGCGCTCTCTGCGGTGCTTTCCAAAGAAGACGCTGTCGTTGGGGCCTGCGAAACAGAGGGGGCAGTTGAAAACCGATCTGAGCGTCGGGCAGCTGAGCTGGGGCGTGCCGAACTAGCAAAATCTTCAGCGGGCGCAATATCTGCATCAAACGCCCCTTCTGCTGCCTCTGGCGATGCGGACTCGGGGGTAGGTGAAACGACTGGAGTGTTCTCTTCACCGTCAGCATCTGCGATCGCACCTCCGTCTACACCTATATCAGACGGCACAGTAGAAGCAGGCTCCCGACTTTGCACAGTGCCTGGCTGTGATGGCAGCGCACTATTAGGCCTGATATTCTCAGCAATCGGAAAGTCTGCGCCGTTGGCATTTTCTATTTCAGTCGATGGGTCGTCGGGCTGAACGCGATCTGTAGCCTCTATGTTGCCAGCACCAGAACTGCCAGCACCAGAGCTGCCAGCACCAGAGACAGACTCTTCAGACACAGAAATATCCGGTTCAGCAGCAATTTGCGCTGACTCCTCTAAGACCGACCCACGCGGCAAGGACTCCAACTCCACAGCAGATTCGGGAACAGCAGGCTCTACAGCGGTCTGCTGCAGCCGTTCATCCCTCGACCACAAGTTCGTCGTCAGTCCAACGGCAAAAAGAGCAGCTGCAGCGGAACTCGCCCAAAGTCCCACGCGATTTCTACGACGTCCCGCTGCTACCGGTCTGCTCGTCGCGCTGCGAGACCTAGGGCGCACCCTCGGCAGAGAAACGACGTTATCACTGCGCTCAGCAGTGGGCGGGGTAACCGCGAGCGAAACCGGCAAGGGCTGAGAGCTGTGTTCATATTGACCCAGCACGCTTGCAAGGTCACATAGCTGCAAGTAGGTGAGTGGCTGTGGTAGCTGTAGGCTTTGCGGCGGCGAATTCTCTGGGGGTTCAGGTTTGGCAGAGGCTAGATTGTGCGGGACACCGAAGGTAGCAACTGCCAGTACGCGCCGGGTCTTTCGCTGAATATAACGGACCAGGGACTGCAGCTCTGTGCGATCGCCCTCCGCGATCAGCTGCAATTGACAAGTGTCTGCGAGCATGGCCATCTCTGGAATCTGCCCGTCCGCCACATCAGCCAACCACAGCTGAAAAGACAGCGACTGAATAATCGGCCGCTCAGACCACTGAGACAAAGCCGAATATTTCGCAGTCACTTCTAATCTGCAACTGCCAGCGGTGTAGCTTTTACGGTCGTAGTGAGCAGCTGGCGTGGCCATCGTAGTGAAATACCGGCAGGAAGAACGCGCCTAGACGGCAAAGTCGGGAACAAAAAAAGGCAAGAAAAAAAAGTGACTACTCTAGGATAGCGATGAACTGCAACCCGCATTGATCGGTTACCAATATAGAAACCGCTGACAGAAACCACCTATCAAAACAACCCGTCACAAAAACAACCTGTCCAAACCAGCGAAGAAGTAGCAGGCGAGCCCTCAATCAAAGTCACTGTCTTCGTCACTCAATTGTCTTCGTCGCTCAACGGCTTAGAAGGTGGCTCAATTACCCTAAAGTCAGCCTCGTAAACGCCATCAGGCCCGATTTCATCGCGCATCTCATCCGCTTCGTGGTCAGGGTAGGTCGCGTCACTGTGCACGTCGCGAGCGTTGGGGCCATCGTACAGGCTCTCCCCGTAGGTTCGCTTGGCAGCGCCGGGCACCTCCTCATAGCCTTCTGGCCGGTTGCCCGTGTAGTAGCTATCGTCTTCGTAGTAGGCGTCGTAACCCTCGGCAGGGTAATCTTCCGTCGCCGTGCCTTCGCGGCCATCATTACGATTCCAGCCGCTGGCTATATCTTCAGCGAGTCGCCCAGCTTGCGTACCCACATCGCGGCCAAACCTAAGTAACTCTCTGGCCCCCTCTTCAAGGTTTGACCGCTGACCTTCGATGACTTCCCAGCTATTGCGCTGCGCTGTGGTTCTAAGATCGCCCCAGTCATCACCGATGGGCCGGTCGGTCACCGTCGGCTCGTCATCGTTACGATCTTTTTTTTTACCAAACACCGACTTTAGGCCAGCCAGCGGCTGCTTTGGGAAACCAGTGCGATCGCCCTCGGCATTGCCCCTAACACCAACGCCCTGACTGATGTTGCTTGTTGGCGCACCACCGTAATTCGGCGACGTACTTTCTGACCTGTCACTGTAGACGTCTGACTGATATGTCTCTCGTGAATAAGAGTCTTGTGAATAAGAGTCTTGTGAATAGGAGTCTTGCGAGTAAGCATCCCGGAAGGAATAGTCTTGTGAATAGCTATCTTGAGCGTAGCTATCTTGAGCGTAGCTATCTTGAGTAGGCGTGTCCCGAGGGGGAATAGGCGCCGGAGCAGGATCCTGCACCGGAGTTGCAGGCGCTGCAGGTTCAGTCACAAAGGCGGAAGACGTACTGCCATAGCCACCCTCAGAAACTGAACTGTTCTCTGGTTTGTAAGTGGGGCCCGAGGGTGGCAACGTGCTGCTACCCGGACTATCTGGATAGGGAACCCGTCGGCCCATCGGCCTATACTTACTCTCGGGCGGACGGCGAAGGCTCACCAATCCATACAGAATCAGCGTCAGAAGAGCCCCAATCCCAACAGCGCAAACCAGCAATATACCCAGCGGCAAATCTGGCAAAGTACTACTTAGCACCACGAGTGAAACGCTAGTCGCCAGATTTTGCAGCGCTAAAATAGCCAAGGCAATGAAAGTTAGCAGCAGGATTATTAATCTGGGCATAGATCAGTACCTTCTAAGTAACTTCTTCTGGCTTTTTTCAAGAAAACACGCTGCAATCAGCTTATGTGCCTTCCCATCGACGCAATGGTACACAGTCTATCCTAAGCTGATCTAGCGCTCTAGCAACAACGAAATCGACAAGGTCATCAATGGTTTGGGGTTGGTGATACCAGGCAGGAATGGCCGGGACGATACGGACCCCCGCTTCAGCCAAGGTCGTCAGGTTGCGCAGGTGAATAAGGCTTAGCGGCGTTTCTCTAGGAACCAAAATGAGCGATCGCCCCTCCTTGATTTGCACATCTGCGGCCCGCTCCAGCAAGTCAGAACTCAAACCAGCCGCCAGCTTACCCACCGTACTCATGCTGCAGGGCATCACCACCATACCCAACGTCCGGTAGGATCCGCTGGCAATACTTGCCCCCACGTTTCCCCAGGCGTGACAGCGCAGGCTGCCCCCCTCTGGTACACCCGCTTGCTCACGCCACCAAGCTACCTGCCGCTGAAGATTGGTCGGCATGGGCGTGCCGTGCTCCTGCTGCCAAACCTGCTGAGAAGCGCGCGAGGCCACTAGCTCAACGGTGTAGTTGGCGCTCAGGAGATGCTTCAGGGCACGTACCGCATAGATCATGCCCGAAGCCCCGCTAATCCCAAGAATGATTGGCGACATGGGCGGCACTTCAGCAGCACCTACAGCTTGAAGAGCAGACGCAGAGGTATTGTTTTTAGTCACGTTATGGAGAAACTGATAGGAAGCGCAGCACAGCGGCACGCAGAAGGAAATAGTCCAGCAGGTGGAAAAAGGTTTTCCAGCTTCACCTATTCTTCTTCGCCTGCGCCGTCATTTCCATTGTCATCATCGGTCGCTTCGCTACCACCGCCAACCGCCACAAGGTCGATTTGCTGACGGTAATAGTCAACACTCTTCACCTGAACTTCAACGCGATCGCCCAGACGATACTGCTGACGGTTCTTACGGCCCACCAGCTTCTGCTGACGAGAGCGATACTCATACCAGTCGTCTTTCAGCGAGCTGACATGCACCAGCCCCTCCACCAAAAGCTCCTCAAGCTCAACAAAGAAACCGTAAGACTGCACGCCGGTAATCAGGCCGTGAAACACTTCACCCGTATGCGCTTGCATGAAGGCTGCTTTCTTCAGCCCTTCTAGGTCTGATTCGGCGTCTTGAGCGATTCGCTCCCGCTCAGTCAGCTTAATCGCCGCCCGGGAGAGCTGCTCTTCCACATCCTGCTGAACGGCAGGCGGCAAAACGCTCCAATTGATCTTGCCATGGCAGGAACTGTGCCGCAGATTGACACGATCTTTTGACCGGGTTGAGCGGCGATCGCGCCCATGCTGAAACGCCGCATGCAGTAGTCTGTGCACCAAGAGGTCAGGATAGCGCCGTCCGGGCGAAGAAAAGTGAGTATAGGCATCTTCGAGCGCCAGTCCAAAATGAGGCCCCGGCTGCCCGCTGTAAAGTGCTGGCTTAAGCGTCGCTAGCAGCAGGTACGTTAGAACTTTCTCGGCCTTAGATTCTGCAAACTGCTCGGTGAAGTTACGATAGTCACGCGAATGGACTTCCTCTGGATTTTCCAGCTGAAGGTTAAGCTCCATATTATTCGCCAGCTTAACGAGTTCTTGCACATCGGTCGGGTCAGGCGTCCTGTGAATGCGGTAGAGGCCCGGCATACCCAGCTCTTGAATGTGCTTCGCCACTAGCTGGTTAGCCAGCAGCATAAATTCAGTGACAATAATGCGAGCAGGCAGCTGAGCAGAAACCACCATCGCACCTAGCGACCCTTCATCGTCGTACTGAAATTTGGGAGAGAGATACTCAGCTAGCTCCTCAGCCTCAGGCGGAAAGACATGGTCAGGTAAATTCAGCTCAAATGATCCACGCTCATGCCGCCGCTGCTTCACTTCCTGAGACAGCTGAAACAGGCTATCGATCATATCCATGACCGGCTCAAACTCTTCCAAATCGTCCGCGTCAAACCCGAGCCTTTCCAGCTCATCTTCGTCTTCGCGCACCAAGATAGCCTGAGCCTGCTCATAGCTCAGCTGCTGCTCCACCTGAATCACACTCGGCTGAATTTCGTATTCCAGCACCTGGCCGTCGTCATCGAGCGTAATCAGCACCGATATGCTCAGGCGGTCTTTACCCGGTATCAGCGCGCAGAGCGCGTTTGGGATAGGCGGTGGTAGCATCGGTACCACCTCATCGCCCAGATACACAGCGGTTCCCCGTCGCCTAGCTTCGCGGTCAATCACATCATTCGGCTGCACGTAGTGAGCAACATCAGAGATATGAACGCCCAGGCGACGATAGCCATCATCCGTAATCTCTAGGCTGAGGGCGTCATCTATCACCTTGGCATTGGGGCCATCGATAGTCAGCGTCGATTGCTCGCGCAGGTCGACACGTCCCTTCATGTCTGCCTTGCGGACCCGATTGGGCAAACCGCGAGCCGCAATGAATACCTCCTCCGAAAAAATCCGAGGCAGATCGTGTTTGCAATAGACGATATCGATGTCAGCCGCGTCTTCTGCGTCACTCCCTAAAACGCGAGACACCTTACCCTGCGGCGGGTACTGAGCAATTGGATAGCGGGTGATTTCAACGTGAATCAAATGGTCTATTGCATCTGAGAGGTCTGCCTCACTCTCTGTAATATCTAGTTCAAATAGCAGCCGGTCATCCAAAGGGACAGCTTTAAAGTGGGCTTCTTCCGCTTCATCTTCAGCCTCATCGGCTTTCACCTTGGCCAGCACAGAGGCATTTGCCCGCTCCAAAATCAGCTTTACTTCCCCTTCTGGGCTGCGGCGGCGGCTACCGTCTTTAGTGACTTGCACCAAGACGCGATCGCCATTCCAAGCCGAATTCAGCTGACTTTCACGAACATAGATGTCATCGGCTCCCTCTTCATCCTGAATCGCGAAGCAAAAGCCTTTACTAGAGCATCTCAGCTTGCCTTCGATGACATCTTCATCTTCTACCTTGCGATACTTTCCACGAGACTTTTCGAGGACGTTCGTGCGCTCCAACGCATCCAAGGCAATCTGTAAATCTTTTGACGCAGTCCCACCAGAACAGTTCAGCTTTTTCTCTAATGTTTTAACGGTAACCAGTTTGTCGTTTGAAAAGTTTGCTAGCAGTGACGCGATCGAAAATTCCATGTAGCGATGAATCCTTGAATTGTGTCCGTAGGGTTCGAAGAGATAAATGAAGCATTGAAGTGAGACGCCACAGTCCCGACGAACCTACATCAGACATGCTCAGCTTACAACCCTCATATGTTTCCTTAATAGGTAGAGGGATGTCAAATATTTTATTTGAATAGAGGTGCGATTTGCCTATGTCATTAGAAGTACTCAGACAGAAGTGCTCAGACAGAAGTGCTCAGACAGAAGTGCTCAGAGGAGCGCCCGCAACAGCGCTCCCCCAGAGCGCTTCACCTAAACCTAAAAGCGCTCACCCGTCACTACGTAGGTCACTCGCTTGCCCACATTCGTTGCATGGTCGGCAATGCGCTCTAGGGCGCGAATCACCAGCACCATCAAAACAATGGGCTCTACAGAACCTGTCACCACCTGGGTCGCGATCAATCGCTCGTAGAGCCGATGATAGTCTTTGTCGACCACATCATCTTTGTCCTTGAGCTCCAAGCCCGCGTCTGGATCGAGTTCAGTGAGCGATCGCAGACACAGCGCCACCATAGAACGGCAGCGGTCTAGCATCGTTTCTATTTCTCCCATGCACTCGTGAACCGGGTGAGGAAACAGCTTAATCGCTGAGCGGCCAATGCTCTTGGTGTAGTCGCCAATGCGCTCTAGGTCACGAACCATCTGCATAAATGCACTCACTAGCCGCAGGTCTTGAGTGACAGGCGCTTCCAGGCTCAGCAGCAGCGCACAGTCAACTTCAATCTGACGGTAGAGGGCGTCAATTTCTTTGTCCTGAAGGGGGATCCGCTTAGCCGCATCGAGATTGCGATCGCAAAGTGCCTCTTTTGCCAGCACGCAAGAATTTTCCACTAGCGCGCCCATTTTCAAGACATCGCGCTGAACACGAATTAGCTTGCGGTCCAGGCTAGAACGCATTATGGGGACAGAACGATCAGCGCTCAAGTCAGCGCTCAAACCCGCCCCATCGCCCGTTCTATCAGTCCTATCAATAGAGCGCTGCTCAACACTGCGACCCTCATTGAGCACGCCACCCGGCTCATGGCTACTCCCACCAGCGTCAGTCGAGAGGCCAAATTGCGAAGATGACGTTTTGCCCGCAGACCCATCAACCATAAATTCATCGTCCATAGACCCATCACCCGACCAGTTGCGGCTGTGCTTGCCAATCGATTTGAGAAAAGAAGTCCTTTCCATATTGAATGCTTACACGCAGTAACTGAGATAAAAAGGCCTTGAAACAGGATTCCGACAGACACCCAAACCCACACACACAATCCAACAAGTCGCACAAGTTAGTTGACGCTAACCAACTGCTGCCCGGCCTAGTACAGCACTGACTATATGCACAGCACTGACTATATGCTTTGTTATGTAACTCATTTATAGCTATCAATGGTTTCAACGATTGTCATCTAGACAACAGTGCTAAACCCATCAATCCAGATAGCCACCAAGTCATCAAGGCTGCAATACGTCATTTGAGTCATTACACCTTATTTCTATTGTGTAACGGTTGGTAACTATTCGCGTAGGCACGTAGCCACTTTAGGAAACAATCTAAGAGTATCTCCTCAACTTATCAGTCGTCGTTTTTAAAGTAGGACAGAAGTATCATGGCTCTATCAGACACTCAGATATTCGTTGCGCTGGGTTTGGCGCTGGTTCCTGGTTTCTTGGCCCTTCGCCTGGCAACCGAGCTCTACAAGTAGAGAAAAGAAGTCAAGCACAAAATAAAACGCAAGCCGCATAGTGCCGACCGACGTTTAACCTCTGGTTTAACCTCTGTAGTATCAACCTCTGTAGTACAAGTTTAGGGGTTACAGATTTACAATTACAGCCTTACAGCTCAGAAAAATCTCCCAGGACATGGATACGACTCCAGCCCTGGGAGATTTTTCTTTGGCATGCGGGAGGGACCGTATGGTAATACGGATACCTATTTTGTTATCTGCTTTTGGTTTCTGTGAAGAATAGGTCCGTGAGGAATTACCGAAACCCAAGACAGGCGCTCCAAACAAGCGCTTCATGAGAATTACAAAAAATCGTCTGAAATACTTGCAAGATACCGAAATATATTCATAATGTATGCGAGTATTTATGGAACCGTAAATTCCCGGACGCTCTTCGCCTCGGAGTCCACTACAATCAGCTCGCTATTTTGGTGATTTTCGCTTTATGAATGCTGCTCAGCGCCCGGTCTCGCCTGACCCTACCAATTCTTTTTACCCCTCATTTCAGCTTTCTACTCCCCCTGCAAGCAGAAGCGAACCGGCTGGAAGCCATAGTTTAGCTGATGAACAAACATCAGCAGTCCGGCACACCTACCGGCCAAAACGCTCACCCCACACCGGCGCTAAGCAGGCAATCGCCTTTGAATCTTCTGTCAAGCTGACGGTTAACTTGCTGCTGGCAATCGTCGCCACCACTACCATTGCCAAACTCGTCCCTTACTACCAGCAGCAGCAGCAGCGCCTGACAACCTTGCAATCCTCTATAGAAATTGCAGAGCAGAAAAACGCCAAGCTCAGAGAAGAGTTCACCCAGAACTTCGACCCGGCACAGGCAGCGCGCATCATGCAAGAACAAAGCGGCATGGCTTACCCCAATCAGAAGAAAGTTATCTGGACCGAGCCAATCGACTCATCGAACTAGTCACGCACAAACCCCAAAGTCCTCAGAACCAAACCTAACTAATTCCAGCCCAGCGCACTTCCTAGCCCTGCATATTCCCCAGGCTGAGCGATACAATCTATAGGTACAAATTGCGCTCAAGATTGTAAGGAGCACCTGTGGTTGATGATGCGCCTGTAGTGGGCGATGGTTTTGAGTTTGACACCATCGAAGAGGCCTTGGCAGACCTCGCGGCAGGGCGATCCATTGTCGTCGTCGATGACGAAAACCGTGAAAATGAAGGCGATGTCATTTGCGCAGCGCAATTTGCCACCCCAGATCTGATTAACTTCATGGCCGTAGAGGCCCGGGGGCTCATCTGTTTAGCGATGACGGGCGAACGGCTTGATGAGCTGGACTTGCCGCTAATGGTCACCAGCAGCCCCTTTGAAGATGAAAATGAACAAACCGCCTTCACCGTTAGCATTGACGCAGCTATAGAACTTGGCGTAACGACCGGCATTTCTGCAGAAGATCGGGCTCGCACCATTCAGGTCGCGGTCAATCCCAACGCCAAACCCCAAGATCTTAGGCGTCCGGGCCATATCTTTCCCCTTCGCGCCAAGGAGGGAGGCGTGCTGAGGCGTGCAGGTCACACCGAGGCAGGAGTTGATCTGGCTCGTTTGGCAGGACTATATCCCGCAGGCGTAATTTGCGAAATCTCAAATCCTGACGGCTCGATGGCCCGCCTACCCGACCTCGTTGGCTACGCGAAACGCCACCGGATGAAGCTGATTAGCATTGCCGATCTGATTAGCTACCGGCTAAAGCACGAGCGTTTTGTACAGAGAGAAGCGGTTGCCGCGCTACCTTCAAAGTTCGGCGATTTCCAAGTGTATGCCTACAAGAATCAGCTGGATGGCTCTGAGCACATTGCACTAGTCAAGGGCGACCCGGCTACCTTCAAAGACGAACCTATCATGGTGCGTATGCATTCAGAATGTCTGACAGGCGACGCACTGGGATCACTGCGGTGCGACTGCAGGATGCAGCTGCAGGCGACCCTAAAAATGATTGAGAACGCTGGCAAGGGCATCGTGGTATACCTGCGGCAAGAAGGCAGGGGAATTGGGCTTGTGAACAAGCTAAAGGCCTATTCTCTTCAAGATATGGGGCTCGATACCGTTGAAGCGAACGAACGCCTAGGCCTACCGGTGGATCAGCGCAACTATGGCATGGGCGCGCAAATTCTTATGGACTTGGGCGTCAATCAGTTTCGACTGATTACTAATAATCCGCGCAAGATCGCCGGACTCAAAGGCTACGGACTAGAGATGGTAGACCGGGTGCCATTGCTGATTGAAGCGACGACGTACAATGCGACCTATCTGGCGACTAAAGCCAAAAAGCTAGGTCACTTTTTACTCCAAACCTATCTGGTGACAGTCGCACTCCAGTGGAGAGAGCCCGTCACGCTCCCTCAAGGCGCTCGCTCTGCCGCTACAGCCCGCTACGAACGGTTAGAAAAGCTGCGTCATCTGGCCCAAAAGCATGGCCTACTCCTACAAGAGGAAGCTCGATCCATTGCTGTGGCCGTCTTTGGTCAGATGCCCCTGATAGTACACCTGGGCCTAGATCAACCAGAACTTGCAGACGACCACTGGTACAAGGAATGTACGCATCCCTATGTAAAGGCGATCGCAGCCCTGCTCGATGAACTCATCACCTGGCCATCCATCGATCAGCTAGAGTTCCTAATCTCCACAGGCAATGATCCCTTCACCCAGCTACAAGTCAGGCTCGACCGACAAGTTCTTCCTTGGCAACCTACCCAGCCAGACCAACAACCAAGCGGCGTTATGCCCAGTCACATCTGCCAACAGCTAGATACTCAGCGAATCTACGTCTTTACCCAGCACAGCTAGCTATGGCTCTATGCGACCTAGCTGACTGGGCAATTGGGGTGACATCACAGGGGAAGCAAATACAGGTGTGGGACCTTCACGCCTTGCGAGGACCGCTGGCTCAATAGCCGCAACCGCCCGAATAAACTGCGGATCAGCGCTCGTCCCCCGAAGCGATGGGTTAGTCTCTAAGGCCCGCTGCTGTTGCGAAGTTAGGGTGACATTTATATCGGGCGTGATGCCTCGGGTGCTAATGTCTGTGCCATCTGGCGTGTAGTAGTGAGCGACGGTGACTGCAATTCCAGAGCCGTCGGAGAGGCCATGCAAACTCTGCACAAGCGCCTTCCCAAATGTGGGATTGCCAACCACCACAGCGCGGTCATTATCGCCGAGGGCACCCGTCACAATTTCGCTGGAGCTAGCCGACTGCCCGTTCACCAACACAGCCATGGGCAGGTCGGTCACAGCCGTACGATTAGCCGTAATTTCATCGCTGTGACCATCTCTATCGACCGTTCGCACGATACTCCCCCGCGGCAGCCACATGCGGCTGATATCAATGCTGGCCTGTAGAAGTCCGCCAGGATTACCCCGCAAGTCCAGCACAAAAGCTTCTGCACCTTGCCCTGTCAGCGTGTCGATAGCCGCGCGCATTTGCTCTGCGGCGTGGGCGCTAAATTCGTCTAGCCGGATGTAGCCTACGGCGACGCCACGCTCTCTCTGTAGCTCAAAGCTCACAGTGGGAACCGAAACAACTTCACGCGTCAGAATCAATGTCTCTTCGCTGCTGTCCTGACGGCGAACGGTAATAGAAACCTGACTGCCGCTCTCTCCGCGAATCAACTGTGATGCGTTCTCTACGCTGAGATTTCGACTGGAGCGACCATCAATGATCAATATCTGATCCCCCGGTTCGACGCCCATTCTCTCTGCCGGAGAGTTGGCCAAAACGCTGCGGATAACAAGCCCTCGATCCCGCGCTTGCAAACGGATACCAACCCCTGTCACCTCACCAGAGGTCTGCTCAGTAAGCGCTGCATACTGAGCCGGATTCAGAAAACGAGTGTAGGGATCTTCTAATCGACGTAAAACTCGACGAAGCTCGCTGTAGGCAGCATCACGGGAGGTATACTCGCCACTTAGCAGTGTTTGCCGCACCCCTAGCCAGTCGACACGATTAAAGTTGGCATCGACATATTCTTGATACACCAGTTGCCAGGCTTCATCCAAGACCGTCTTAGGACTATCTTGAAAGCCAGAAGCAGCTGCGGGTTGCGTAACGCTTGGGACGATACCGGTGACTGTCGCTGGCAGCATAAAAGCTACAGCAGCAAGCGAGCAACGTTTTAGCAGGCTAAGAGCACTGGCAGAGTTTTTCATTTATAGGGCGCAACAGCAATAGATTAATAAAGACAAGGAATTAATAAAGACTAATGTATTGAGTCTGAACTGGTAGAAGGTAATAGCTACAGGCAGCTGTCAATAAAGCATACACAAATGAGCAAGAATATGCTCACGTACTTTATTCAAACATTATGGGTTAGGCCAGAATCTGCTTCGTAGCTTTTCTAAACCTGACCGCCACAAATTAAAGGATATAAAGCTAGAACACTAGGTAAGGACTTATTAACAGGCAGAAATGGGCATGCATGTCGCCAGTTAATGAGTATAATCCAGCGTATTTCCCCATGTTAATAGATGTTCTGGTTTATGACACATTTAATGGTCATTGATTCCCAATATTGTGACTATATTCACCCTTATCCTACGGCTAGCTGGCTAAACCTGTATGAATTGTGACATTCCACCGGAGCGTTTCTTTCCCTATCTGAGCTGGACTCAGGTGAAGAATTTGCCAGACAAAGCCAATACGCTCATCATTCAGCCCATTGGTGCTGTGGAGCAGCATGGTCCTCACCTACCGCTGATTGTCGATGCTGCGATCGCAACCGCTGTTGTCGGACGTGCCCTCTCCCGGCTAGATAGCACCGTACCTGCCTACGCCCTACCTACTCTGTGCTACGGCAAATCCAATGAACACAGTCAGTTTCCAGGAACGGTAACCCTATCGGCCCAGACGCTGATGTCTGTTCTCACCGAGCTGGGTCAGAGCCTTTATCAGGCGGGCTTTCGCAAACTAATTTTTGTCAATGCCCATGGCGGTCAACCTCAAGTCTTAGAAATTGTAGCCCGCGATTTGCACCAGCAGTACGGCGACCTCATGGTATTTCCACTGTTCGTGTGGGGAGCCCCCCACCAGGTCCGCAGCATCGTTGGGCAGGCAGAATACGACAGCGGCATTCACGCTGGGGACATTGAAACCAGCGTTATACTCTCACTGCTTCCAGACCAAGTAGACATGACGCAGGCCATGTGTGAAAAGCCTGAAAACTTTCCGCCAGATAGCCTGCTGAGCCTGGAAGGAAAGCTGCCCACCGCCTGGGTCATGGGAGATTTGAGTCGCAGCGGTGTGGTTGGAGATGCCACCGTTGCAACTGCAGAGAAGGGACAGGCAATCTTAGACTCGGTGGTTGATGGCTGGGTGCGGGTCTTCGAAGAACTGTCTCAGTTCAAGGGTCTACAGGCTTAGCGCAGAAATGACCCATACAGAATGCATAGATATTTGTAACAAAAGCCCGGCTTTGTGATTTTTTTGGCACTAAAGTCTTTATGAACTACGCAAATCTCACAAGAGTACTGAACAACCCCTTCGCTGACTGAGGAGCCACTAAAATCAATGCAGCCTACACAAGTAGAGACCCCGAGCAGACGTAAAGCAAGTACCCATCAGGGCCAGCCGGTCAAGACAGAGGCTAACCCATCGACAGCATCTGCAAATACGGACAAATTAGCTGCCGGTGGGACTAGTTCAGTCCGTGACACAGATCAGCTGCAGCAAACTATTAAGACGCTAGCTATCGACATTGGCGGCAGCGGGGTAAAGGCACTTTTGCTAAACGCGCAGGGTGAGCCTTTGGGCGATCGCGATCGCATCAAAACACCAAAACCGGCAACCCCCTCAGCGGTTATGACCGTCATTGAGCAGCTAGCCACGCAGCAAGACGGCTTTGACCGCATCTCGGTAGGTTTTCCGGGAGTCGTCCGTCAGGGCGTAGTGTACACAGCTGTCAACCTTCACCCTAGCTGGGAGAGCTACGCCCTGGCCAGTCAGCTCTCCCAAAGGTTAGAGAAGCCCGTTCGCGTTGCCAACGACGCTGACCTCCAGGGCATGGGAGCAATCTCTGGCCAGGGTGTGGAGCTGGTCATCACGCTGGGAACCGGATTTGGGACTGCGCTCTTCACAAACGGACACCTAGTGCCAAACCTGGAACTTGCCCATCACAGGTTTCGCAAGGGCCAAACCTACGAGGAGCAGCTCGGTAGAGCCGCCCTCAAGAAGGTTGGGCACAAAACTTGGAATGCCCGGCTGCTGAAGGCGATTGAGTCACTCTCTCGAACGCTCAACTACGACCACCTCTACATCGGTGGCGGCGAGGCCAAGCAAATTGAGGTGGCGCTGCCGGAGAACGTGACGCTTGTTTCTAACCTGTTGGGTCTACTAGGTGGCATTGCGCTATGGAAAGATTGAACGGGAGAAATTAAGCGAGAGAGATGAAGCGGGGCTCGCCTACCGCCTAAAAAAAAGTCCGCTCTCTGTGCAAATACCGCTAAGGGGAATATCCCAATCGTCCCGAGGAATTTGGGGAAGTCTGGCGTATTCAAAAACGATGCCAATGGTGATCTTGCTAGCCCAAGTGCGATCGCTCAACATTCGGTCATAGAATCCTCCCCCATAGCCCAGCCGGTAACCATTCACATCACAGGCCACGCAAGGGACCAAAATGAGATCGACCCTGTGCGGCTCAACCTGTGGAGAATTTGGGTCAGGTTCAACAATGCCGTATTTGCCTGTCCGCAGCGGCCACTGACTCGTGGGAAACCAGCGGTGCCACACCAGCGACTTCCCCTCGCAGCGCGGTAGCCCCCAGCTACGCTGCTGCGCCAGTAGAGCGGCCAAGTCGGGCTCACCGTTAAAACTGCAGTAGGCCAGTGTCAGCTTGGATTGCTGAAACACTGGCCAATTTTGTAGATGTTGGCAGATGCCGAGAGACTTTTCCTGCCGAATGCGCGCTGGCATAGCTTGCCTGGCTTTAAGCAGTGCGCGGCGCTGAGCGTCCTTTTCTGTCATCTTCGGGGATTGCCATCGTCACGATATATCTTCCTCAAGCAGTCAGCTGTCTGTAAAGGGCAGATATTTTGTCGATCACTTCGTCGGCGCTGAGATTGTCTGTGACAATTTCTATCGCATCAGCAGCTTTGCGCAGGGGTGAGACTTCACGGGTGCTGTCTTTGCGATCGCGCTCGGCAATCGCCTGTGCCAGCTCATCTAAAGAGGGCAGGGGCTGCTGCGCCCGCTGCAAATCCCGGTAGCGCCGGTGAGCTCGTTCTGTCACCGAAGCCGTCAGATAAATTTTTAGCTCCGCATTTGGAAACACCTGGGTACCGATATCGCGACCATCGGCGATTAGGCCGCCCTTCAGGCCGTACTGCTGCTGCTGCTCTACCAGCCTAGTTCGCACAGCAGATTGGGCAGCTACTGTCGAAACGTTGGCCGTCACAGTCGCCGTCCGAATAGCCCGGGTAACATCTTCCCCATTCACAAATACCTTCGGCGGCTGGGGCTGGTCATTCTGCACGTTGGCAACGAGCTGAATCTGACATTGAGGTAGTAGCTGGGCAACGGCGGTTTCGTCGTTGGGTGCGACCTCTTTGTGCAGCACAAACCAGGTAAGGGCGCGATACATCGCCCCAGTATCCAAATACAGCAGACCGAGTCGGTGCGCAATCTGACGGGCCACTGTAGACTTACCAGCGCCAGCAGGTCCATCGATTGCAATAATCGGAGCCCGGTCTGTGAGCACCAAGTTGTCAATCAGCCGAGTTTTCTGTTCGTTTGGACTTTCTTTAGAGCCTACATATGCCGCTACTGCCATCATTCCTCGGGTATCAACTGCTTGCAAAGGCTCCAGTGTATCAGGATGAACCAAGGCAAGATAATCTATGTCGATCATAGATTCACCCTTCAGAACATTTTGGGTGATTTCAATCAGCACACTTCGGGCTCTCTCACCTTTCACAAAGGCAGCCTGAGCCGCTTTCAGACTGCGATGAATCGCGCTTGCCTGCTGTCTTTCAGCCGCTGACAGATAGCGATTACGAGAGCTTAGTGCCAGACCATCCGGCGCCCTCACAATCGGGCAAACCTGAATTTTTCCAGTCAAATTTAAATCTTGCTTAAGTCTTTTTAGGATGGCAACCTGCTGGGCGTCTTTTTGACCGAAATAGGCACGGGTTGGCTGAACAATGTTCAAAAGCTTGGTGACTACTGTCGCCACTCCCTGAAAGTGCATCGGGCGGGACAGACCACACAGCGCTTGAGTCATGGACGCCGGTGGAACAACTTGGGTAACGCGCGATAGCTCAGGCGTAGACACACCGTACAGCGCCGTAGGCGACGGCATAAAAATGGCGTCTACACCTGCACTTTTGCAAAGCGCTTGGTCAGCCTGTTTGGGTCGCGGGTAGCGATCAAGATCTTCGCTGGGCCCAAACTGAAGCGGATTGACAAAAATACTCACAACGACAATATCGTCCCACTGGCGCGATCGCTCAATCAGACTCAGATGCCCCGCATGTAGCGCGCCCATCGTGGGCACTAGCCCAATGCTCTGGTGCCGGTAGTTGCTGAGGAAGTCACGCAGCTCAGCAATCGTATTGAACAGCCGCACAACGCTTTCCCTTCAAACCGTTCCATAATTTTTTACCATTACAAATTTAGCGCAGTCCACCCAATTGAGCGAACGCTGTTTCACCCTTTGGGCGTTGCCTCAATAAACTCAAAATATCCCCTATAAACTAGACAGCCAATGCCCAGTAAATCAGGACATTGACTGTACAAAACTGTATGGGGCTTAGCCTAGTAGGCCAACACGTCGATCTGAACGGTACCCACACCAGAGTCAATCATGCCAATTTCTGCTGCTGCTGCCGCAGACAAATCAATAATCCTATTGCCTGCATAGGGGCCTCGGTCATTGATTCTCACCGTGACCTGGCGACCGTTGTACAGATTGGTAACCAGTACGCGGGTGCCAAAAGGCAGCGTTCGGTGAGCAGCCGTCAGCGCATACTGATTGAAGATTTCACCATTTGCGCTGGTTCTACCATGGAACCCAGGGCCGTACCAGGAAGCGCCGCCCACATTGCTCGAAACAATAGCGACCGTCTGAGCAGGTGCGACTTCAACCACAGGCTCCGGCTCCGGCAGGCCCTCAATCTCAGAAATAGGGTCAGCACCGCCCAGTAAGCGCCGTAGACGATTAGTCACCTGCAGCGCGTCTTCAGCAGCATCTTCAGTAGTATCGGCAAGCACCGTGCGGCTGTCGAGTGCGATGAGATCCTCATCTGCCAGGGTGACAATGTAGCCATCTGTTTCCTCATGCCAGCGAACTGAAAGTGCTGACGCATCAACTTGCTCATCGGCCAGCTGACGGCCCAGACTATTCGCCCTCAACACAGGGTCATTTTCCGCCGCTTCATTAAGGATATCTCCCGCCGTTGCTGAACCAGACTGTAGCTCAGCGGTCGTGTCAGCAGTCGCTAGGGAGATCGCATCGTTGCGGTTAGAAAGCGTGTGGATTTCTGTACCAATAAACGTAAGTACCGGAATATCCTTCACATATAGCGTTGCTGCCTGCCTGCCATCGATCTCGTGGGGATACACCATAATGTTGTCGCTCAGTTCCGGAGAAATCTCCGAAATAGATTGAAGGGCGTCTACAGCAGCTTCATCAGAACCTTGAGAAGACTTCGGCTCGGAGAAAGGTTCGGATGCTCTCTGCTCCGGAGTAGAAACAACTTCGTTGAAATCTCCAACTTTTGTTTCAACAGATGGACTAGGCGATTGTGCACTGGCCGCTGAGGCTGCAGCGCCAGAAAGAAAAACAGCAATCGTCAAGCCATTCGCAAACTGTTGCTTTAATGAATCACTAGATAGCAAAAACATAACTGGCCACATCGCAAAGGGTCAGAACGGCTGTTGTGTAGTCGACAACTCCGCTAACCCGCTGCACTAACTGAAGCGCTTTACCTCTGAATGAAAAAATTAAATGAACAATCGCTAATCTACACGAACAAATCTGAACAAAACCCCGCAGTTTTTCGAGCTCCCCTCTCAAAAAAGCTTCATCGACACTTCACAAAAATCTTGTAATAACGAAATGTAAAGGATTTAACGGACGATAAGAGGGCCATCGGCCATTTTGCGATGCTTATGTCTTAATAAGTATTTAATCTAGATAACTAATCAATAAAGGGCCTTTTTTAATGTGCATAGTGGAATAGTATTTTTTGGACTATGCACAAAGTTGCATAAAAAGTCGGCATAAATGAGTCTTTTTGCCTACTGATTTTTTAGGTTTTTTCTACATCCATGGGGAGGTGACATGGTGTCTCATGTCACAAATGTGGTGGTCTGAGAATAAAATCTACTTTAGAACGCTAGATGTAGATCTAGACGTCGTTTTTTCATTAATGTGACGCTATATTAAGCGTCCTCAAAGCGAGGAATGTTAGCAATGGACTACCGTCAGGCTGGTGTGGATGTAGAGGCGGGCCGGGCGTTCGTCGATCAAATAAAAAGCATGGTAGAAAATACGCGCCGCCCTGAGGTGTTAGGCACTCTGGGGGGGTTCGGCGGTTGCTTTGAGCTACCCAGCGGCTATCGCCAACCGGTACTCGTCTCTGGGACAGACGGCGTCGGCACTAAGCTAAAGCTCGCCCAAGCGCTGAACCGCCACGACACGATAGGCATCGACCTTGTGGCTATGTGCGTCAACGACGTATTAACGATTGGCGCTGAACCGCTGTTTTTCCTCGATTACCTGGCAACAGGAAAGCTCGCACCGCAGCAGCTAGCCCAAGTAGTCGCAGGCGTTGCTAGCGGCTGTCGGACGTCTGACTGCGCTTTGCTAGGTGGAGAAACAGCAGAAATGCCAGGCTTTTACGGCGCGGGTGAGTACGATGTGGCAGGCTTTTGCGTGGGCATCGTAGAAAAAGCAGACATGCTGGATGGAACCCAGGTAGAGATAGGCGATCGCCTGATTGCGCTAGCGAGCAGCGGCGTACATAGCAATGGATTCAGCCTAGTACGCAAGATTGTGGCCGAAGCCGAAAGACCCAACCAGCCAAACCAGACAGGATACGACTGGGCAGAAATACCGGAAGTCTTAGCGGGGAAGACACTCGGAGAAGTCCTGCTCACCCCCACTCAGCTATACGTACAACCGGTCCTCAGGGCACTCAAAGCAGATCAGCTAACCATTCATGGGATGGCACACATTACCGGCGGCGGCCTGCCCGAAAATCTACCTCGGTGCCTTGGCAAAGGCCAATCTATTCAGATAACGCCCAACAGCTGGCCAGTGCTACCCATCTTTGACTGGCTGCAGGCAGCTGGGAAAGTGAGCCTGCGAGATATGTTCAATACCTTTAATATGGGTGTTGGGTTTGTTGTCATTGTGCCACCCGACCAATCTGAAGTGGCCTGCAAACACTTTGAAAATGAGGGCATAGCTGCCTACTGCGTTGGTGAAGTCATTCCCGGTACAGGAGATATTCTAGGGTTGCCCGTTTCGTAGAAGCTTTAGGTGTTAACAGAACTATCAGAAAGCCATCTGCCAGCTTGTAGACGCCAGCTTGTACATGATTGATCAGGCCCGCTTATACATAGAGGAGTCTTAAACGTTGAGTGCGAATCAAGGAAATAGTCAGCCAGTTTTTATTGCGGCGATCGCAACTGTCGCAGCCCTAATTCTGGCCAGCAGCTTTGTCATCATTAATCCAGGACAAGCGGGCGTGCTCAGCGTCCTAGGCAAAGCGCAAGACGGCGTGCTGCTAGAAGGTATCCACATCAAGCCGCCGTTCGTCTCCTACGTAGATGTGTACGACATCACGGTCCAAAAATTTGAAGTCCCAGCTGAAAGTTCAACAAAAGATCTTCAAGACCTAAAGGCACGATTTGCCATCAACTTTCGCCTGCAGCCCACAGAAGTCGTCGATATTCGCCGCAAGCAAGGCTCCCTGTCAAACATTGTCAACAAGATTATTGCCCCTCAGACCCAAGAATCTTTTAAGGTCGCAGCGGCTAGGCGGACAGTAGAGCAAGCCATCACCCAACGGGCTGCCCTAAAAGAAGACTTTGATAACGCCCTAGCCAAACGGTTGGAGAAATACGGCATTGACGTCCTCGACACTAGCGTAGTTGACCTCACCTTCTCACCAGAATTTTCTAGAGCAGTAGAAGAAAAGCAAATTGCCGAGCAGCGGGCACAGCGAGCGGTGTACGTTGCTCAAGAAGCTGAACAGGAAGCGCAGGCAGAAGTCAACCGAGCCAAAGGCAGAGCAGAAGCTCAAAGGCTGTTGGCTGAAACACTAAAAGCCCAGGGCGGCAACCTAGTGCTGCAAAAAGAAGCGATTGAAGCCTGGAAGGAAGGCGGCGCACAAATGCCCCGCGTTTTGGTAACTAGCGGCGGCGATGCTGGCGGCGTGCCCTTCATTTTCAATCTGGAGAAGAACGACCAGTAAAGACATAGCAGCCGATGAGCCAGTTCTATCAGCGCATCGGCTATCTCCAGCTCAAATTATCCACAAGCTATTCGGCATTCGAAGTCACTTCTCTTGCCATCTCTCTGTAGCTGTCGGGGTCGCTAGGTCCACCACTGTTAGCGCTTACCCCGTCAGGCGTTTCTGCTGAAGAATCAGATTGGTTATCGCTGACGCTATCTGAAGCCCCCTGACGATTGACAGGGTTCGGGTCGCTAGACTGGCTGCCTGCACCATTCTCGTTCGCTTTTGCAATCTCAAATTCTTTATCGAAGTCAATATCTGCAGTAGCTGCATTGTTATCTTCACTGTTCAGTTCCCGCTTCAGCTGATCGGCCTGCTGTGGAATGTTGTTAGGGTCTGCCATTTTTCAAAACCTCTTTGTATACGGATTGTTCTGGTAGAACATTAGGCATTTTCGTAGCCTGCGAGTCTGCGTCTGATGACAGAGATTGTCCAAACAGCGGGCTGATCTTACTGATGTGTTCGCGGAAGCATCCTCACAAAAACCCTGAGCTGCAACAGAAAGAACGGCAGAGCGTTAAACTAGAAGGAGGTGAAGAAATGTAACAGCTTGTGGTGGACAGCGGTGAATAGCGGCGCAGCGCAGAAAAAAGTAGTGGTCATCGGTGCAGGTATTGGCGGACTCACGGCTGCCGCGCTACTCGCCCATCGAGACTACAGCGTCAAAGTATTTGACCAGGCAATCGTCCCGGGTGGGTGTGCCTCTACTTTCAAGCGTCGAGGATTCACGTTTGATGTGGGCGCTACCCAGGTTGCCGGGTTAGAACCTGGAGGCATTCATCACCAAATATTTCAAGCGCTGAATATTGACCTCCCTCCGGCTAGCCACTGCGACCCGGCATGCGCCGTATTTTTGCCTGGAGAGCCGGAACCAATTAATGTCTGGCGCGATCCAGACAGGTGGAAAGCTGAGCGCGATCGCCAATTTCCAGGAAGTGCACCTTTTTGGGCTTTTATGCAGGCAATGTTTGACTTTAGCTGGCGGTTTCAGCAGCGAGAGCCGGTGCTGCCACCTCGCAACTTATGGGACGTTTGGCAGCTGGCGACCGCCCTGCGACCAGACACGATGCTCACAGTTCCTTTCACATTTGCGACGGTCGGCGACATTTTGAAAGGATACGGGCTGTATGGCAACCGGCGGCTACGAACCTTTCTAGACATGCAGCTGAAATTGTATTCACAGACAACAGCGGACAAAACAGCGGTTCTGTACGCGGCCACAGCGCTAGGGGTTTCTCAAGCACCTCAGGGTCTGTTCCACCTGAAGGGGAGTATGCAGGTGTTGAGCGATCGCTTGCAAACTGCCTTAGAAAGAGACGGCGGCAAACTCCACATGCGACACACCGCAGAGACTGTCAATATCGAACAAGGCAAACCCACTCAAGTCAAAATCACCAATCCTCAAGGAGAAACTTGGTTGGAAGAGGCAGACCACGTTGTTGCCAACGTCACCGTCCAAAATCTTGTTCAACTGGTGGATAGCAACAAGATGAGCGGCTACAAAAAGAGAGTAGATAGCCTAGAACCTTCATCTGGCGCGTTTGTCATATATTTAGGCGTCGAACAATCTGCAATACCAGACAATTGCCCGCCCCATTTGCAGTTCCTATATGACTATGACGGGCCCATCGCTGAAAATAATTCTCTCTTTGTTTCCGTTAGCAGGCCAGGGGATGGCCGCGCCCCAGAGGGAAAAGCAACCATCATCGCCTCTTCATTTACAGACGTACAGCAGTGGTACGTCTGCGACGAGGCAGGTTACCGGGAAATGAAAGAGCGCTACACCCAGACGGCCATCTCCAAGCTAAAAGACTATTTTGACTTGCGACCTGAACATCTTGTACATGTCGAAGCCGCCACGCCTAGAAGCTTTGAAACCTTTACCGGGCGTGCAAAAGGTATCGTAGGCGGTATCGGTCAGCGAGTACCCACATTTGGTCCATTCGGCTTTGCAACGCGCACCCCCATTGGGAACCTATGGCTCGTAGGAGACAGCACCCATCCTGGAGAAGGCACAGCCGGTGTTAGCTATTCAGCGATGACAGCAGTCAGACAGATAGAGGCGAGGCTACATTAAACCGTAATAGACACGACTCCCCACGTTTCCATCAGCAACCTTACGCCGCCTATCACTTAACGCCTACTTTCTGCCGAACAGGCTGCATTTGTGCAGGTTGATGAGCCAAATCAGTCTGCTCCACTGGCATAGGTCGCGGCTTTTGGCGAGAGCGAATTCTAGTTAGCTTGACATTCCAAGCAAGCCCTACCGACTGCAGGGCGCGAATCAGCCACCAGCCAGGATCATATTGCTTTTCGCCAAGACTGAATCGGGCCGATACCGGAAAGGCCTGGTGGTTGTTTTGCCAGCCTTCGCCACCTGTAAGCAATCCGAGGCAAGGAAGATTGCCAGTGTGAATCGTAATATTTTTGAGCTTGCGAGGGCGATCGCCCCAATTGTGAACCAAGTATTGAACCAGCCACTGCCCCGTAGCGCATGCACTAATACGGACATAAATGCCCCAAAACACCCAGCTCCAGCCACCAAAATGGTAAAGGGCAATCGCCAAAGGCACCTGCTGAACAATATAGGTTTGCTCTAGCCACTGATAAAAACCGTTGTGTGCAATGCGAGGCTCGTAGCGGACTATGGGTGGATAGGCCAGCTGAATATCGCAGTGAAACGTCCAGAACCAGTCCTTCAGCGGGTTCTGCCGGTGTGAAAAATAGCTGTGGCATTTAGCATGAGTAAACGCCCAGTCTTGCAAGTCGTGCTTTTCGATGGCGGAGTAAGGTCCTGCTGTGCCAACCAAAACGCCCAGATACACAAGCGCATTTTCCAACCATTGCGGACAGTCAAAGCTGTTGTGAATGAGACGGCGGTGAATACCCACCGAATAGCCTGCACACAGTGTGACTATGCTGGTGATGACACACAAAAGCAATGCATCCCACCGGAAGGTGGTGTAGCCGCCCAAAAGAGCACCTACTATCATAAGTGTGATCCAAATAGACTTGGTAGATGACCAGTAAACACGCCCGAGAGCCGGGCTTGAGTGGCCGTTGTTAGAATCTATCCTCGTCTGCGAATGAGTAGAACTCATAGGGAGAGGGTTTAGCATGTGAGTTTTTATACTTTTAATAATAGTTCTATTTTCAGTCCGGCAAGGAATATCTTCAAATAAGCCTATGAAGCAATATTAACGGACATTTCCCTGCCTAGGTCACTGAGAATTGCGAAGTCTGCCAAATGCACCCCTTAGGTAAAGGAGAATGCCATTTGGCAAGCACATCTAGCAGGCACATCTGGCAAAAAAAGGGCAAACGACGAGGAGCGCATAAAAGAAAGATTAGGCATGACTTCACAAGATTCTGCACAAACGTTTGAACGGGCACTATCACTCATCAAAGTAGAGCGCGTTTTTGAGGCTATCCCACTGCTCGATCAGGTGATTGAGGCTGAGCCAACGTGGGCACAGGCCTATGTGCAAAGGGCACGGGTACGAAAACGGCTTGGCGACCGGGAACGAGCGATCGCAGACTACGCAAAAGCCATAAACTTAGCCCCCACTGCCGAAGTTTATTTGGCGCGCGCCCTGGTGTGGCTAGAGCTCAACCAGCTCAAAGGGGCGATCGCAGACAGCAGGCAGGCGATCGCCATGCAGCCTGATATGGCGGGCGGTCATCGTCTCCTTGGCAAAGCGCTGGGAAAATTGGGCGATGGTCCGGCTGCGATCGCAGCCTACAAGCAAGCCGCCCGCTGCTACCTAGACCAGCGCGATAAGGAAAATGCCCAGCGGTGTTTAGATGCGATCGCACCTTTGAAAGAGCTACCACCGCTGCCCGAAGAGACTCAACCGATCAGGGGCCTTGGGCCAACAGATAAAACGACCACCCCAGAAGACTTCGTACAGCGCGTGCAGCTGAAGTACGAGGCAGGCGACTACGCCGTAGCGCTGAACGATTTGAACTGGCTGTTGGGCGTTCATCCTACGTTTGCCAAGGCGCTTTGCCTGAGAGGATTGATTCAAGCGAGGGTAGGAAAGCGCCCAGCAGCCGTGGCGGATTTGGCGCTGGCCGCTCAGCAACACCCGGCAGATAGTGCTGAGGGCAACGAGGTGCGCTTTTGCCGAGGACAGATGCGGTTGATTTTGAATGATGGATACGGGGCAATCGAGGAACTTTCGGCGCTGATTGAAGCGGCAGGAACTGAGCAAAAGGCAAAATACTTTGCAGAGCGCGGACATAGCTACCGGCTGATGAACGAGCCAGAACAGGCCTTCAAAGATTACTCAAATGCAATCGCCCTAGAAGCTGAAAATGCATCGCTGTATGAATGCCGCGCCGAGGTACAGAAAGGGATGGCCAGCGTGGAAGGTGCGATCGCTGACTATCAGCAAGCCGCGACGCTATGGCTAAACGAAGGTAGCTGGCAGAAGCATCAGCAGGTTGTAGAAGAAGTGCGATCGCTGCGGAAAAATGCAGCAGTAAAGCCAGGCAGTACAGGTTCAACCGTCCCTATCAAGTCGTACAAAAATCACCGGCCAGTAGTCGAGGTCATGCTCGACGGCATTGCTAAGTTCGACATGGTCATCGATCGAAACACGCCGAATTCCATCATCACGCAGCGCATGGCGACCCAGCTGAACTTGGCGACGGTTAGCTATCAATATGTGTATTTGGCCGATGGGACACCGATGGAGCTATCCATCGGGCGGCTGCGGTCGGTCGTTATCGGAGGAACGATTATTACAGATGTGTATGTTGCGATTGCACCTGACAGTGCCACAGTAGTGCTAGGAAAAGACTGCTTTGCTGCTTACAACGTCAGAATTAGCGGAAACGAAATAACATTCTCACGACGTTAACGGATAAAGGTAAGGACTACTGTGAATTTCTCGCTTCCTTTCCTATCAATTGATGATGACGTTGAAAGTACGGTCGTCCTAAAGAAACTAATTGATGCGAACGCTGCTCTAGCTAAGCTGAAAGGCCTCGTTAGAACGAAATTTCTAACGAGAGCATTTTAATCAATACGCTAGCATTGCAAGAGGCGAAAGGAAGCTCAGAAATTGAGAACATTATCACTACTCAGGATGAGTTGTTTCGTATTATCAACGAAGATGCGCTGAGTGACTGACATCCGTTGACAAAGATGACCGTCATCTATCGTCAAGTTGAAAGCATTCATCCATTTTATGACGGTAATGGCAGAACGGGGCGGATTATCAATATTCTGTATCTGGTGAAGCAAGGTTTACTGAATATTCCGGTGCTGTATCAATACTTACTTATAGCTCATGCTTTGATGCCTCCTTTGAAAAGACGCCTGCGTATTTGGTAGAGGGATCGTCATGCGGGCATCACAAAGGGTTCCAAGCGTACAACAAGTCCCTACAAAGCAACTGATACTGGTGTGTTAATTTCTTGCAAAGGCTGAAGTGGCACCCTGATAGTGCGGCAATACCGCCGTAGAATCCCATCTATGAAAATCGAATTTTCGCACGATTGTTGAGTTGTTTGTGATTATTTGATTGAATTACCAGATTTATCAGTCTTCTTTTTGTAAGGAATAAAAATGTTCTCTAGTGCTTTGTCTACACTCAAAAAAGTAGCCCTCACTACTTTAGGTTCTGCAGCGACACTCACATATTTGTCATTACCGGGTTTGGCTCAGGTAGATGAGACCATCAAAACGGGCGCTGAAGTCAATGAAATTTCACAGTCCACAACATTGCTGATTTTAGCAACCACAGGCGATGGGCAAATTGCGGGGAACGGCTCAGGCTCGCTGATTGCGAAAGAAGGCAATACCTGTGTTGGCGTAACAAACAGACACGTTATTGATGGCGCGAACGAGTTTCGATATGTCGTTAGGACCGCTGACAGAGAAATTCATCCTGTTAAAGAGATACGGGCATTTAATCAGGAAGACCTAGCCATCGTTACATTTGAATGTCAGCAAAACTATACTCCCGTTCCCTTGGCAACTTATCAGCTCTCTCCTGGACAGGAGGTATATCTCTCTGGTTGGCCAGCTGATTCTACTCCAGATGGAAGCTATGCGAGACACTTCACAAGCGGCTCTATTTCAACGATCTTGGACTCTCCTGTCGCAGGATATCAGGTAGGCTACACAAACGTGACGAATAGCGGCATGTCGGGTGGTCAGGTTTTAGACGCAGCCGGACGATTAGTCTCTATCCATGGCGTAGGGGCTCGTCAGGACTCTGCGCGACTGGCGGCTAGGCTAGGAATTGAACAATCTGTTGCAAGCGAACTAGCGGACAAAACAGGATTCAACTACGGTATTCCAGTCACAACATTTTTGGCGAGGGCTTCTCAAGCAGGATTTAACTATCCTTTTAATGTCGTCTATTCGGCACCGCAAGCACCAGCGAGTGGACCTGTTTCGCAAGGAAGCTACACTTACGAGCCAGATGCTAACGATCAAGTTGATTTAGACGACACGCTCAACAACGTTAATAGCATCTTTAATACGATTGATCGAGGTGCTAACACTTTCTGTCGTTTTCTTGGCTGCTAGACGATTTAGCGTTTTTGATAGTTGCTCTTTTTCCCTACAGTGAATGCGTTGAAAACTTCTCATTGAATCTGTACAGCGTTGTTGTTCTGTAGGTTCAGCAATGCTGTACAAAACTGTTTTCCAGATACCTTGAAACTGTATTTGTTCTACGGACGTATAATTTCGACGCCAACAGTGCCTCCAAAGTTGGGAATAGGCGGCGTCGGTTTTGTAACTTTCACATTTATGCTTTGAATGCGGCTGTCGCTGGCAAGAGCGTGAGTGGCAACTGCATCCGCGAGGCTTTCGATCAGTTTGTACTTTTTAGTCTGAATTAGCTTTTTGGTTGCTTGAACAATCTCAACGTAGCTGTGAGTATCTTCTAAGGCGTCGGTTTTTCCAGCTTTTGAGAGGTCAATGTAGATTTTGAGATCGACATGAAACCATTGGCCAAGGACGTTTTCTTCGGGGAGGACACCGAGGTAGCCGAAGGCTCTGATGTCGTTGATGTGGATGATGTCCATAGAGATGATGTCCATAGAAGGAAATAACTTAAACCAAACTACTACTGTCAACTCTGGGCTGTTCTGAATCGCTCAGCGATCCAAACTTTGATGACAGACTGACGTGTCACCCCTATACGGTTTGCCTCGCGATCTAGGGCTTCTATCATCCAAGTAGGGAAATCTACGTTGATCTGTTTCTGCTGGTATCCAGGTCGCTTTGCGCGGGAAAGATCCAAGTCTCCTATGATATCTTCTTGGTTGTCATCAAACTTTTTGTCAAAATCTGCTGCTTTCATATAGCTCAACCTCATTTTTACGAGCCCGACGGACTGAAATGATTCTAACGTTTGAATTACGATAGGTAATCACTACTGCCCATACCTTTGAGCTGATTTGAGAAATAACAATATATTGTTCTTCGTCTTCAGAATTCGCAGGTATCTCAAGGAGACCTTCATCTTCCCAAAGAATTTGCGCCTCGACAAAATCAACGCCGTGTTTCTGCTTATTGGACAGGCTTTTGTTCTTATCAAACTCGAATGCCATATGTAAGTTCTATGTCATATCAGATGCTCACATATCTTGGTGAGTAAATGCTTTTGCGTTATCGCCGGAGTAGGTTGCAACAATATGGCCGTTACCGACGAGCTGGTATTTGTAAGTGACGAGTCCTTCTAACCCAACGGGACCTCGAGGAGGCATTTTTTGGGTGCTAATGCCAACTTCAGCGCCGAAGCCGTAGCGAAAGCCGTCAGCAAAGCGGGTAGAGCAGTTGTGATAGACGCCTGCCGCATCGACGCTGGCCATGAAGGTGTCGGCAGTGGCCTGGTTGGTGGTTACGATCGCCTCCGTATGCCGCGATCCATAGGTATTGATATGCTCAATAGCCACTTCCACCGAATCCACAACCCGCACAGCCAAAACAAGGTCGCTATATTCCGTAGACCAGTCTTCATCAGTGGCCGCTTTCACGGTAGGTAAAAGCTGACGCGTCACCGTATCCCCGCGTAGCTCTACCCCCTCAGATTGAAGGGCATCTGCCAGCATGTGTAAGGCTTTAGGGGCGATCGCACTATGCACCAGCAACGTTTCAATCGCATTGCACGCAGAAGGATAACCCACCTTCGCATCAACTGCGATACGAGTCGCCTGTTCTATATCGGCACCGCTATCTACATACAGATGACAGATGCCATCTGCATGGCCCAGCACCGGAATCCGAGTGTTCGCCTGAACAAATTGAACAAATTGATTAGAGCCCCGAGGAATAATCAGATCCACATACTTATCTAGCGCTAACAGAGCGTTGGTTTCTTCGCGGGTCGTCAGCAGTTGGACCGCATCTGGATTGTGCCCTGCACGCTCAATTCCCCGGCGAATCGCAGCGACAAGCGCAGTGCAAGAATGAACAGCCTCACGCCCCCCTTTCAAAATCACCCCGTTGCCAGATTTGAGCGCCAAAGAAGAGATTTGCATGACGGCGTCCGGGCGAGACTCAAAGATAATCCCAAGCACGCCAAGGGGAACGCCTACCCGCCTAAGCGTAAGGCCCGTATCAAGTTCGCGGTGAAGCGTGACTTGGCCTGTAGGGTCATCGAGCATGGCGACGCTGCGGACTCCCTGAATAGCTCCTTTTAGCTTCACAGCATCGAGCTTTAGCCTGCCATAGAGCGGTTTAGCCAGATTGCCAGCTAGGGCTGCCTCCAGGTCTTTCTGATTGGCCGCGGTGATGACATCGGCAGCGGTTTCCAGCGATTGGGCAACAGACTCAATGAGGCTGTTTTTCTGCTCGCTAGAGAAGCGGGCCAGCTCGCGAGCAGCCTGTTGAGTTCGTTGGGCAATCGTGGTGAGCGTGGGCAGGGTGGTAGCAGTCATAATTGAGTTAAAAAGGCTACTTCATAGGTACAGCGCTTTCCGCCAGACGAGGCATAGGCACTTAGCCAGGACACTTGGTGGCATTTAACCATTTTACAAGGCGCTTCACAGGTGCTCGCTCACACTAAACCTGAAAAAACTTTGGCTATGGTGAGAGCCTTTTGGTTGCAGTCAGGCTTTCGAGCAAGCTCGCCGCTATGCGCTGGCCCGCGCCGGGCTCTCCCATACGATGCTTACCGTTTTTATAAATCAACTGCAGCCGGTCTGGATCATTCATGAGCTTGGCGATCGCAGGCCCCACCGCCTCAGCATGGTTAACCATTTGAACAGAGGCTCCCAGCATTTTGGCCTGGACAGTCGCAAACGCCCGAGTAAATTGAGGCCCCTCGCCCGGCAGTGTGATAGCCGGTTTACCCAAACCTACAAACTGCTCGGTAGCCGTGCCTGCCGTTGCGATCGCAATTTCTGCCTGACTCAGACAGTCGTTGTAGGCATCATCGATCAGTAGTAGCTTAATGTTTTGGTAGCTGTAGGCAGGGTATGCAGCCGCCTGCCCCGAATCCTTGTCGGAAAGTATTTCATCAGCTGCCAGCACAGATTGAAGCACATTGCTGAGTTCGGAAAGGGAAAGGCTAGGTGCGATCGCCCCCAACACAATCAGCAATCGATTGGGGAAAGCCGCCGAGAGCCCAGGCAGCGCAGCCAGCATCCGACGCCAGTTGTCATAGGCCTCAGGCGGTCTCGACCCAGGCAACAGCGTGATCGTAAGCGGATTTTGCCTTTGCTTATTGGATAGAAATAGGGCAGTCGCCTTGGCACGGTCAGCCTGATTGGCTGCATCTTTTCGAAGCCGGGGGACATTGGTCTTCGAAGTATTCGTCTTCGAAGTATTCGTCTTCGGGGTGGGCTTCGGATAGGTCACATAGTTCATAGAACCGGAACTCGCAGCAGACTGACCAGAAATGGAAGGCGTAGGAGAATTGATAACCGCTAGCTGCTGGCTGCGGAGTTGTTCTAGGAGTGAATCCAACCGGCCCGAGGCAGCCAGAGCGTCCATCATTGGGTTGCCCGCACACTGCGCAGGCAGACCTATCTTTTGTAAATGCTTCGCGGTCAGGCCATCCCGCACAAACAGGCCCTGGCAGCGCGGGCGCGACATCAGCCAGCGCTCCCAAGGCAGATAAACAGAGCCCGACCAACCTTCTACACGTTCCCAAAGCTGGCTTGCTGGCAGCTTTCCCCGTTCATCCCGCAGCCAATATTCAGATTTTGCAGTGCCTACAAAGCCGTAGGGCAGACCGCTGAAATAGGCGAATAGCAACGGCACTATATCGCCGACGGCCAGGATGAACGCATTGGCTTCATTTGTAGATCGGGCCCAGGCTTTGAGCGCACTGAGCTGCGATCGCGACAAAGCCAGAAGCCCGCCTCGGACATCCCTAGCCAAATGCTTCGGGTCACGATTTACAAATCCTCCTGAGGGCAGGATCCGCGTAGGGCCCACAATCGGAATCTCAGCCTTACGGTAAGGAACACCTGTACCAGAGATAGGCAGCGCAGACAGCTGAATATCTGGTCGATACTGACGAAGTGGGACCAAAATGCGAAGCGCGATCGCATCTTCGCCGTGGCCATTACTAATACACAATAGCTTCATGAAGCAAAGTCACTACGAAAATCAATAGGCACAGGAGCCCTAATCCCACACGCAGAGTCCAATGGACACTACAAATAGCCCTCACGACAAACTCGATGAACAGCGCACCGACAGATACCCGCCAACCGACAATCTATCGTTGATATCTATTATCAACGGGCAGACTACAGAAGACGCGAGCCCCACGCCACACAGCGAGCTAACGCTTCCTCGATACGCCCTCAAACATGAACCCAACAGTAACGCGATGTAACGCTGTTTCCATCGCTGTTAAGAAGCGTGTTTTAAAGGCAAACTGCCTGTCCACATCAATTTATCTGCGTTAAACCTAAAGACAATATAAAGGTTCTCTAAAATGGATATCAATCTCATTCGCCGATTTTGGTCAATTGTTGAATCCGTCCCTCATCAGCGTTTTTCCGCCTTAGACGACACGGGAGTTCTACAGTGGCTGGTCGAATTGCTACAGGCTGACCCTACCTTTGATTCTCGTCAGCTACCCATCGTTAGCGACTATATTCAAACCCGCATCCCCCTGATTAGAGATTTAGCCCAACAGCTATAAACCGGCTACAAACAGGCCGTGAATTTACGAGGAGTACGATTGAAACTTCTCAAAATCTAAAGATGAGTAGCAGAAAGCACCGATTTCCTGTGTAGGAAAGATGATAATGTTGAGCGCAATTACCGTCCGATAGATTTCAGGTGATTGTGCTGGAGACCTGCATCAACAAGGGTTTCTTAATGTATTGGTCACTCTAGAAAACATCTATCGGGCCAATTGTGTTCCCTTTCTTAGGAAGTGCGTGAGGTTTGATATGAAAAAGTGGGGTTTAATGCTCGCTGCGAGTATGGGCGTGTTGCCCTTAGTTGCTTGTGCAGGTCCTGGTGCAGGACCCGGTGCAGGTGCTGGTGGTGAGGGCGGCGAAGTTGCCGCTGGGGGTAGTACGTTGCAAACAGTGCTAGACCGAGGTTCTCTAGTTTGTGGTGTAGACGGTGGCATTCCAGGATTTAGCTTTGTTGAAGATGGCGAGTATTCCGGCCTAGACGTAGACGTCTGCAAAGCAGTTGCTGCCGCCTTGTTTGACGATCCAGAAGCAGTTGAGTATCGCAACCTGGACTCCACAGAGCGTTTCGAAGCCCTCAAAGGCGGCGAAGTCGACATGCTCTCTCGCAACACGACTTGGACGCTCAGCCGAGATACCTCAGTGGGTATGGAATTTGCACCGACCACCTTTTACGACGGTCAAGGCATGATGGTCCGCGAGGCAGAAGCCCTAGCTGAGCTCACCGACCTAGAAGGCAAGTCCGTATGTGTTGAAACGGGCACCACCACTGAGCTGAACCTTACTGACCAGATGCGTCAGCTAGGGGTGAGCTTTGAGCCTGTTGTCTTCCAGGATGCAGACGCTGCCTACGCCGCCTACGAAGAGGGTCGCTGCGACGGCATGACATCCGATAAATCTCAGCTGGTAGCACGTCGGAGCACGCTGTCTAGCCCGGAAGAGCACGTCTTGATGGAAGTCACGATGTCAAAGGAGCCCCTAGGGCCTTTGACGACTAACAACGACTCTGCTTGGTTTGACACCGTCAAATGGGTGACGTTTGCCCTGATTCAGGCGGAAGAGTTGGGCCTAGACTCTACAAACATTGAAGCAGCTACCTCCAGCGAAGATCCCAACGTCCTCCGCTTTGTCGGTGCAGAGGGAACGCTTGGCACTGACATGGGTCTACCCAACGATTTTGCGCTCCGCGCAATTAAGCACGTGGGTAACTACGGTGAGGTCTATGAGCGAAACCTAGGGGCAGACTCGGAGTTTGAACTTTCGCGTGGCCTAAACGCACAGTGGAACGATGGAGGACTCCTCTACTCTCCGCCCTTCCGCTAAGTATCAACGAAGTTTCACTAGTTGAAGTTTCACTGAACTTAGATAAGCTCAATTAAGAGGGATGCAGTCCGCCAACATTCTGGGCAGATTGCATCCCTTTGTTGTTTCTTTTTTGGCTTGAGCAACTGCAACCGAGTCTCTTGCTACATTTTCACTGGCATTTGCATTAACTTACATAACAACCTCGTAGAAATTTCCTGCAGCAGGTCGAAAACGCTGCAGACAAAGGCTTATGATAACCATCATGCAAAATTACGAGAGCATGACCGGTCGGTGAACGATTGTCTCCAAGGGACTTATTCTTTTAGTTTTTACTCAGGATTGTAAAAATGCAGACCGAATCTTTCCTCGTGATACTGACATAGTGTATCCAACAAATGTGGATCGAAACCTATGGTGAGAACACAACCCAAGCAGTCAGGCGGTTCTTCTGGCGGGCTTAAGGGCCTCTTAAGAGATGAGCGTTTTTGGCAGATTGCGCTGCAGATTATTGTGGTTATTGCTGTTATTGCCGCTTTTTCCTACCTTTCTGGCAATCTTCTCCAAAACATGAGAAGAAATGGCATCAGTTTCGGATTTAGCTTCTTTAAGAACCCAGCTGGCTTTGCCATCGGTGAAGATTTGGTCGGATATCGCGCCCAAGATGCCTACAGCAAAGTGATTCAGGCAGGCATTCTGAACTCTTTGCGAGTAATGGTTGTCGGGGTGATTCTGGCAACCATTGTCGGTATCACCGCAGGGGTAGCCAGCTTTTCAGACAATTGGCTAGTTCACAAACTCAGCCGGGCCTACGTTGGGTTAATTCGCAATGTACCGCTGCTGCTACAGCTCTTCTTCTGGTATCTAGCCGTTTTTCTATCTGCGCCTAGGGCCAGTAATCAGCTTGTGTTGCCCAGTCAAAACTTGAGCTGGCTCGTGATGAGCAACAAAGGGATTAACTTACCAGGTCCAAGCTTTCCTGACGAGCTTTGGGTAGGTCTGCTGCTGCTCGTGTTCTCACTGCTGCTTTTGGGTTTGCTGCTGCGGTCTGTCAATGCCTTTCGCCAAGGGCGGTTTGCTGCGGGGATAGCTGGCTGGATTGCTCGCGCGGGCCATGTTGCGACCATTGCCCTAGTTGTAGTGGTCAACTACTACTTACTGTTTAGTAATTCAGACCAAGACAGGCTCTATTTCAAGGGAGCTATCATTGCGCTGTTTTCCAGCGCCTCTGGGCTGTGGGTCGTGGTGCTGGCAGCCCTGATTATTGCGGCTGTCGTCACCCTTCGACTGCGCACTAAGGCCATGGTGGAGAGGGGGCAAGACGGGAAGGTTTTTGGGATGGCGCTGGTGGCAATTGCCATAGCCTTCTTCGCGGTCATCATCTTCGCCTTCAACTGGACCGCACCCACTGTACTCGAAGGCGGCGGCGCGACCGGTGGCATGCGAATGTCGATGGAATACGCCGCTATCGTTGCAGGTCTAACCTTCTACACAGGCGCATTTATCGCTGAGATTGTGCGCGCGGGCATCCAGTCTGTTTCGCGGGGCCAGTGGGAAGCGGCTCGCTCGGTTGGTCTCTCAAATGGAAAAGCCATGCGCCTAGTGGTCTTTCCCCAGTCGCTGCGGGTGATCATCCCTCCCCTCAACAGTGAATTTGCCAACCTAGCGAAAAACTCCAGTCTCGCCTTAGCTATTGGCTACCCCGACCTCTACTCAGTTGCCAACACTACTTTCAATCAGACCGGGCGACCTATTGAAGTTTTCCTGGTGATGATGGCCACCTACTTGACCATTAACTTACTGATTTCTCTCAACATGAATCAGCTGAACAACGCCGTACAGTTCAAGGAGCGCTAAGCGATGACCACAACGACAAGCTCTCGCCCTGTAGAACGCGGTGCCCCCCGAGTACAAAAAGTCGGTCCGGTTGCCTGGAGCCAAAAGCACCTGTTCAACAGCGCCTTTAACAGTGTTTTGACGGTGTCACTGCTGCTGATATTTGGCTGGGCCATTGCCAGTATTGTGCAGTGGATATTTACTGCCGATTGGACTGTTGTATCGGCTAGCTTCGGCCAGTTTATGTCTGGGCTATATAGGCAAGAACTGTACTGGCGTATCTGGTCTATCTTTGGCCTAGTTATGTTCTTTTCGGGGCTCAGTTGGGGGCTACTCGCTCGAAATCAAAAAACGCTGTTGGGTCGAAATGTGCTGATTGGCATTGTGGTGATCGCACTCTTCATCGTACTGTTCCCCCTCACCCGACCTCACGCACTCTATTTGCTAGGTGGTGAGGCGCTGCTAGTTGCGATGGCCTTTGTCGGCCAATCGTTTGGGCGCAAAGTGCCTGGCGCTGCCCAGTGGATTTCAGCCGGTTGGTTTGTCTCCTACTTTGTGGCGCTATACCTCTTGGGGGGAGGCGCTTTTTTCGGCAGCGCTTCCGCTAAGCCAGCTCTGCTCTATCAGCTCTTTTGCCTAGCAATGGGGCTATTCGCAGGTGCTCAGCTGGCCAAGCGCATTACAATTCCCGGCATACCATCTTTTCTTGGAGACATTATTCTCTTCTTGGTTGGTCTTTTCGTCGTCCGGCAGATTTTGTACATCCTCCCTTTTTCACTAGGGATAGACGTCGGCCTAAGAACAGCGCCCACCAGTGGCTGGGGCGGACTCGTCCTAACGCTGTTGCTGGCCATCAGCGGTATTGCCCTGTGCTTTCCAATTGGCGTCATGCTCGCGCTAGGCCGTCGTAGCAAGCTCCCCATTATGAGGGGCTTTTCAGTTGCCTACATTGAGCTGGTGCGCGGGGTGCCGCTGATCTCGATTCTGTTCATGGGTCAGGTACTCATCCCGCTGTTTTTGCCCGCCGGGATGCGACCCGACCGGGTTGTTCGAGCCGTTATTGGTCTCACGATCTTTAGCTCGGCCTATCTCGCTGAAAACGTCCGCGCCGGTCTACAGTCTATTCCCCAGGGTCAAACCGAAGCGGCGCAGTCTTTGGGGCTCAATAAACCGCTAACCATGGCGCTCATTGTGCTACCTCAAGCACTGAAAACGGCTATTCCAGCTATCGTGGGTCAGTTCATTAGTCTTTTTCAGGACACCACGCTTCTGGGCATTGTAGGGCTAGTCGAGTTACTCGGCATCACCAACAATTTGCTGGCAAACCCTAAGTATTTGGGAGACTATGCCCAGGGCTATGCTTTTATTGCCGTGCTGTACTGGGTATTTTGCTACGCCATGAGCTATGGCAGTCGGCGGGTAGAAGCCGCGCTTAACACTGACCTCCGGTAGGCCCGGCGCTCTGGCTACTGGTTAAGCAATCCCGCTAAAAAGCCTCGTCAAAAGACTTAGATATATTGCCGTATTGTCTCTTTTCCCTTCTCTCATTCAAAAGGAACCCTAGCTATGACCCAATCTGAAATGGAAGCACCCACAACCGCTCAAAATGGCGTGGGCTCTGAGGCTGTCATCGTCGCCAAAGATGTTCACAAGTGGTACGACAATGGCTTCCACGTGCTAAAAGGCGTAAGTATGAACGTCTACAAAGGCGAAGTGGTCGTTGTCATGGGTCCATCCGGCTCGGGTAAGTCCACCTTTATCCGGACCTTTAACGCGCTGGAGCCCTATCAGGAAGGCAGCATCGAAATCGACGGCACGGTCATCGCCCATGACCTAAAAGATATTGAGGCTATCCGGCGCGAAGTCGGTATGGTGTTTCAGCAGTTCAATCTGTTCCCTCACCTCACAGTCCTACAAAATGTGACTCTCGCACCCATCTGGGTGCGCCGCTGGCCCAAAACCAAAGCAGAAGAAATTGCCATGCGACTGTTGGGCCGGGTAGGCATTGCAGAGCAGGCTTACAAGTTTCCCGGTCAGCTCTCAGGCGGCCAGCAGCAGCGGGTTGCGATCGCTCGTTCCCTGGCCATGCAGCCCAAAGTCATGCTGTTCGATGAGCCCACCTCCGCCCTCGATCCAGAGATGGTCCGTGAGGTGCTCGATGTGATGCGCAATCTTGCTAAAGATGGCATGACCATGGTGTGTGTTACCCACGAAGTAGGCTTTGCCCGAGAAGTGGCCGACAGAGTCGTTCTCATGGATGGCGGCGTCCTGGTCGAAGAAAACACACCCGACAATTTTTTCAACAACCCTCAGGAAGAAAGAAGCCAGACCTTCCTCTCACAGATTCTGTAATCCGGACGGCTGACACAACTGATCACACAACCCATCGGGACAGGACCGAGAAATTGCGTAACTGCAGCTATTTATTGTGGCGAAGTGGGAGTTTTGCTACATATCAACCCATACTAATTTCGGTCATCTGAAAATCCCTTGAAACCATGCCGAGAACTCCCAGCGAATACGTTGTCCACATGACTTTCGATGGTGGGCACACCGAGCAAGTCCGTTTCACAACCATTCAAGACTTTCAAAAGTGGTACAGCGCTGAGCTGATGCCCAAAGCCACCGCGGAAGAATTTATCAACGTCCCCATCCCAAAAATCAATCCGGGCGAATACATGGTTATCCGCCCTTCTCGCGTCGCGGCCATTCGCGTAGAGCCTATTTTCAACTCCAGCGTCGAAAGGTATTGAGACAGCTGAAAACAGTCGCTCAAGCGAGCTACATCTAGCTACATCTGAAGTTAGCTTCAAGCAAGCAGCGCCCTGCATATCACTCTTGGTATGCAGGGCGCTTGATCTGGGCACTTAGTCTGGACACTTAGTCTGGGCACTTAGTTTATAGAAGGTGCGATCGCCTTAATTCGAGACAGCTTTTCTGTTCAAGACCTCTCTGGCAAATTCTGGCAAATTCTGGCAAATAGGTGAACAGACAACCGCCCAGAAAGCTATAGAATGCCAAGATTGCATTTCGATCACTGCCATGCGAACCGCTCTAAAAGTCCTCACAGGTGCCACAACTGTGGCAGTTGCCCTCGTCACAGCACATGGGCTCAGCCTCGCAGAAGAATTCTCCTCCATACCGCCACTGGTTCAACTTGAAACAGCAGCGCAAACAGCGGCAAGCGAACACATCGAACAAGACACACTGCTATTCGATGCGGATAAAACCTTCTCAGAAAAACAGGCACTCTTAGCATCCATTGGCCATAGCCTCACCTATTTTCGGACCTTGCGATCGCTCGCCGCCTACCGGGACTACCCAGTCGAAGGAATTACCCACAGCCGGGCGCGCGATAGCCTACTGAGATTTCGCACCCTTCTCATTCAGAGCCAATCGGCAACAGAACTGCAGCAAGCCGTCGCCGCAGAATTCGATTTCTATCAGGCCATCGGTCAAGACGAAGCAGGTACCGTTACCTTCACAGGCTACTTCGAGCCCACCTACGCTGCTAGCCTCACACCCAGCACTGACTACCGCTATCCCATCTACCAGCAGCCACCCAATTTAGAGCAGTGGCCAGAGCCACACCCGACCCGAGCAGCACTGGAAGGCACTGACGGCCTACAAGCCAGCCAAGGGCCTCTCAAAGGGCTCGAGCTAGCCTGGCTACCTAGCCGATTAGAAGCATTTCTCATTCAAGTACAGGGCTCAGCCAGACTAGAGCTCGCCGACGGCAGTACGTTCTCCGTCGGCTACGACGGCCGCACAAACTATCCCTACAGCAGCATAGGCCGCGCCCTGATAGACGACGGCATCATTCCTGAAGACGAACTCTCCCTCCCCGTCTTACTGGAGTACTTTGACCAAAATCCCGATGCCTTGGATAGCTACCTTCCCCGCAATAATCGCTTTGTCTTTTTCAAGGCGACGGACGGTGCGCCAGCCACTGGAAGCCTCGGCTATCCTGTGACCGCTGGCCGATCTATTGCCACCGACAAGTCCATCATGCCACCAGGCGCAATCGCACTCATTACCCTGCCCCTGCCCCAAAGAACACCAGATGGAACGCTAGAGAGTGCCACAACCAGCCGCTTCGTGCTAGACCAGGATACCGGTGGCGCCATCAAAGGTCCTGGCAGGGTCGATTTGTTCGTAGGAACAGGCACAGAAGCCGGGGCAGTCGCTGGCCTGATCAACGACACGGGTGCGCTTTATTACCTGCTGCTAAAAGAATGAGCCTGTTCAACCCAAATTCAGCCATAGCCCAAATTCAGCCATAGTGAGCCAGCATTATCCGTGTCACGGAAACCGCTCATGTGCCAAATTTTCTACGTAAGAATTGTGAGTAATTTACGGCAAGGTTCCGAATGCCTTTGGGCATTACAAACCGCTTCAACATAGGCTAACCCAACACATATGGGCTTTGACACAGCGGTCATAGGCGACCTTTGGCAGACCAAAACACGTAGAGGGCGAGCGTGTCTTTCCTTACGTATTTCTTATGAGGTGACAACAAATAGAAGCCTACTTTATACAAACAACGGATGAACTTCATGTATTATTTATCTCAATTCGAGTGTGAGGTTTCGTTTAAGTTCACTTTTGCAGCGAGTGCCCTAACGTGTTTGGGCATTTGCTGTCGGTCGAGTTGCTTTGGGTCTTCTTTTGGCTGCCTTTTTTTGGGCTTGATGCTTTGAAGCGTGTTTGAAGTAACTCGGCGAACACCATAGTTCCCCCCTGAGTAAATCCAGAGGAAGAAAATCGTCGTGCCACAGCCTTGTCGCCAACCCCTTACGCCTAATCCGTTCGAATCGTACCGAGATCCGGTCACCGGTCAGTGGAAAGTAAAGTATCCGGCTAGCAACTTACCACTCGCACCACAGTCGTCTGCGCACGCTCCCTCACTCAAGTCAACGCTAGAGCAGTCAGAGGAAGACATCATCAAGCGGACATCCCGCCGCCGCTGGAAGCAGCCCACCCAAAATCCCTCTCAAACCCGAGTGGCCTAGCGCCTTGATCTACTTGCCGACTGAGCGCTCACTTGCTCAGCAGCAGCAGCCATACCCCCGCCAAAGCAGCAGCAACGCCCCATATAGCCCGCTGACTGATCCGCTCGCCCAGCAGCGCAGCCATCGGCAAAATAAATAGCGGGCTCGTCGCGAGCAGCGCTTGAGCGATGCCTGCTGCCGTGTATTTCAGAGAGATTTGCTGTAGCCAAATCCCTAAGTAGGTGGCAAAGAAAGCAGCGATCACAACCCCAGCCAGCAAACGGGGCGACTTTAGCGTGACCCAAACGCGACCCAAGCTCTCCCGCCAAAGCCTGTATGCGCCCGGGGCGCTCTCGGTTGAGCCCATCGGCTCTAAGTACTGTGGCCGCAGGCACACCAAACAAGTCATAAACGCCAACCCTGCAAAAAGCCTAATCAAAGAACTCCACAGCGGGGATACAGCAGTCTCTGCCAGGGCTGCCCGGGAGAGCACCGCGCCCGCAGCCTGGCAAAATGTTGCCAGCAAGGAGACGACAATCCCCAACCCCATCTTGGGTGGCTCACCGCCCGGCACTCGCTCGCCGGTCACCCAAGCAATACCTCCCAAAGTCAGAAAGATACCGAGCATGGCAACCGATGAGAGCTGTTCTGCGAGGAAAATCCAGGCGAGTACGGCCGTCATCGGCGGGGCCAGGGTCTCTAGCAGTAGCGCTCGCCGTGCGCCCAACATGTTGATCGCTGAAAAGTAAGCCGTGTCGCCCAGCCCAATCCCCAGGCCACCACTAATCAATAGGTAAACCACGGACAGGACGGGCAAGGCGGGCTGAGATGCGCCCGCCTGAAACAAGCGAGTTTGGAGCAGAAGCGTTAGCGAAATGAGTGCGATCGCAACGATTCCCTTTGCCCAATTCAGCACTAGCGGCGAAAGCTGTCGGCCCAGCTTGCCAAACATCAAAGTAGCCGCCGCCCACAAAAAAGCTGCCAGCAGCGCCGCTCCTTCACCGATAAAAGGCATTCCCCACCTACTCACATCACCCATACTGACCTACCTACCCTACAAAAACTCTGGCCGAATAGGACCCTAGCCAGATAGAACCCTACAATGCAAAAGGGCAGCTAGCATCCTGCCCCTCAGATGAACTCGTATGAACACAGCCCTGGCCACCCCGTCTAAAAATGATTCCACCACCCCTTCTGTCATGACAGAGCGTGGCGTGCCCTGCCTATCTGTCATGACAGAAGCACAGAGAATTCAGCTGCGCTCGCCCTTGCAAATTGGTCAGGTTGTGGTCGCCAGCCGCGTGCTGCAGTCGCCGCTATCTGGGGTTACAGACAAAGTCTTTCGTCGTTTGGTACGCCGCCACGCGCCCCATTCGATGATGTACACCGAAATGGTTAGCGCCGCAGAACTACACCACCTGCGCCAGCTTCCCCAGCTAATGGACATCGATCCTGACGAGCGACCCATCAGCATTCAGCTCTTTGACCGTCGCCCTGACTTTCTCGCTGAAGCCGCTCGCAAAGCCACAGACCAAGGCGCAGATACCATCGACATCAACATGGGTTGTCCGGTGAACAAAATCACTAAAAACGGTGGCGGATCCTCCTTACTCCGTGACCCGGATACAGCGATTCGGATTGTTGCAACCGTTAGCGCAGCAGTTGACGTTCCTGTCACGGTCAAAACTCGGCTCGGCTGGTCCGATGAAGACATTAACGCCGTCGAATTCGCTCGTCAGATGGAGTCAGCGGGCGCACAGATGCTTACTCTCCACGGGCGCACCCGGGCTCAAGGCTACAATGGCACCGCACGCTGGGACTGGATCGCCAAGGTCAAAACCGCACTGACCATTCCAGTCATTGCCAACGGGGACATTTTTTCCGTTGAATCCGCCCTGCGCTGCCTGGCACAGACCCAGGCAGATGGCATTATGTGCTCCAGAGGCACGCTGGGCTATCCCTACCTGGTTGGAGAAATCGATCACTTTCTCAAGACTGGCAAGCTAAAGCCACCGCCGAGCGTTATCGAAAGGCTCCAGTGCGCTCAAGAACATCTCCAAATGCTTTGGGAATATAAAGGACTGCGCGGTATCCGGCAGGCACGCAAGCACATGGCCTGGTACGCCAAAGATTTTCCGGGGGCAGCAGAGCTTAGAGATCAGCTCTGTCGAGTCGATTCAGTCGAGAGCGGGTGTCAGCTGATCGAAGAGAAAATTCTCAGCTTGAAGGCGTTAGGTATCACTTAGCAACACCTGCATAAAAACAACTATCCAAACACGTTCTGAATGCGTTTAGTACTCGCGTCATCGCCAGTACGCAGAATTTCTCAGCGCACCTTTCTCAGCGCATCTTTCTCAGTGCACAGAGTCATTAAAGTTAAGCCCAGATTAAACCCAATCTGAGTAATATATTAGGAGGGCGGTTTTACCCCAAGGTTGTGCGCTCCGCAAGCGTGCTATAACCAGTACCTAAGTAATCATTTCTTTTGTGTAAGCACTATGACCTCCTACGCCAGCTACAGTTCGCCCAGGGCAGACATTGGTGAATTGCGCCGTTTGAGGAGTTTGCTGCCCCCCGAGCTGCAAAGCTGGGTCACAGTAGAGCCTGCTACTGATGTTGCCCCCCCGCTCATTACCTGCGAAGAGCTAGGCCGCGACCAAGTAGAAGTGCAAATCGATTTGGCCAAGTGGGAGCAGCTGGCAATCGACCAGCGCAATCTGCTGTTTTGGCACGAGGTAGCCCGCGTTCAGAGTGACACGATTCCGCGTGACGGCTGGGAGATGGCGGCACTGGCTATCGGCTTAGGTGGCGCAGTCGGAGAGCTATGGGTTCAAGATGGTCTGCTGCTGTTGCTAGCTCTGGGGCTGTGCAGCATCTCCGGCTGGCGACTCTACAAGCGTAACAACGGCCAAAAGACCCTCCAAGAAGCCATCAACGCCGATGAAAAAGCAATTTCTATCGCTACCCGCTTTGGCTACACCCTGCCTAATGCCTACAAGAGCCTAGGCAGCGCACTTAAGACCCTCATTGAACAAACGCCAAAGAAAAAGCAGCGCGATCGCTACATCCGCAGACTAGAAGCCCTCAAGAAAAGCGCCAACCGGGCAAAGCAGCAGGTTAGGGGTGACAGGGATCCTCGCCCTTCATACTAATTTTCGGCCAGGTTAGTTTCTGATGGATTAGGTTCTGATGGATTTATACCCTAGTAACTATCCATAACAGCCCTACCCCAGACAAGTTCAGCCTAGTGCTTGAGCGATCGCATCCAGCAGATCCAGCTCTCCTCGCTCAACCCATCGGTAACTCAGCGCTGTCTCCGACAGCGCTTTTTGCTGCCGTTCCCTAGCCAACTCGTCTTGTTCTGCAATCATCATCAGCGATTCCCCGCGCCGGAGACGATAGGCACCAATGTACTCAACAGCCAGCGCAAAAGATCCCGGAACAAACCGAGGATTTAACTGCCGATCATACTCAAACTTACTCAACATCAGCTGCAGAGAAACCATTCGCGCCGGGTCGAACGGCGCGGCACCGGGTACGGACTTCGCTCGAAAAGTTGGCACCAGTTCAGAAAAGGGAACATCCACAGATATCCAGGTATCGGCTACTGTATCAAAGCCGTAGATATAAGCGGGACTATCCCAACCGGCACTATTGCGCAAAATAAACTTGTAGCGCTGACCATCGCCCCTAATGCGTAATCGCAACCCCAACCAGTCCGATAGGTTAAATGGCGGCTCGAAGTTCTGAGTTCTCACCGAAGAAAAGCCACCTGAGTTTTCGGTAGAAACATTCCCCGCAAACACAGCATGCCGCGGCTCAGTAGACATAAAAATGCGCCCCTGGCTGACCCCGCCCATCACGACATCATCCAAAGCGCCCCATACCGATAACTCACACTCAGCGCTCGTAAAGTCAAATATTTTGCGACATACTGATCTAGACACATCATTACCACCATCGTCTGATGTGCTACCGAGCACCCTTGTAATATCACTGAGCACTTGAGAAACATCGGTCTTCCTAGCAATTACAATCGAATCTGCTGACGTCAGCTGTTGCACATCTTTTAGCACACTCAAATCCAGTTGTGGCAGGCGCTGCTGTAGGTCAGCAAGGAGGGAAGACGCCTCAGGCGTAGGCAGGCTAGTGACCAAAACAACGTTTCTTTTCATATTTGCCAAATCTATTCCTGCATAAGTCGGGCTTTGGCCCAGCCACTGCTGCACCCAGCGGAAGCTCCCAAAAAAGGGAATTTCACCAAAATAAGCAAGCGTCGAGAAAAACCGACCCGCATCCCACTGAGCCTTTTCCTGAAAGGACATTGTTCGCACCTAGGAACTACAAGATTTAACGGAGAAGGGCTCTTTTATTGTTAAGAACCTATGATAGCGCTGCATTTTTTAAGAGCACATTGGGAATAAGTAAATCAAGATTGAAGTAAAGATTATCACCCGTACACAACAGCCGGATAAAACAGCATCTGACCAAAACAGCTACCAAGCTGTAATCCGCTCACATAAAGGATTTTTGATTAGTCGCATCCACACCGTACGTTGCTTCAAGGCCGTCCGTAATGACCGCTAGAAACATATGTTTTAAGTAACGTTGTTGAGCATGTAATTTTCAAGAAGCTTTATAAAAATCAGGTCTAATCTCTAAAGATTGGCTGAAGTCATCGAGATATCAGCAAGCCGTCCTGCTTCCCGAGGCTAATGTTGATATGACACCAAACATCTGGGTTCAGTGATTTCCGTATTTGTGTGTATTTCTGCGTATTTACGCCGCTGAAGGCCATAATCCTTTGCATCGTGTTTCTACCCGTTCCTTTGTGCTTTCAGAGCGTATCCACCACTACAAACGACTAGTCTAAAGAGCCACAACCATGCGCGTCCTTCTCTACTCTTACAACTACTACCCTGAACCTATCGGTATTGCGCCTTTGATGACAGAGCTCGCGGAGGGTTTGGTAAGTAGGGGACACAAAGTGCGGGTCGTGACAGCCATGCCCAACTACCCCGAGCGAAAAATTTACCCCGGATACCGAGGCCAGCTTTACAAAAGCGAAGTCCGCAATGGCGTAGAGATTGAACGATGCTTTGTTGCGATTCGGCCCAAACCCGGCTTGGTAGGCAGAGCGCTCTTGGAAGGGAGCTTTGCAGCGCTGAGCTTCTTCAAAGCGATCAGTGGCTGGCGTCCCGATGTCATTTTGTCGACCAGTCCTTCCTTGCCCGCTTGCTTACCGGTCGCCGCGACTAAGTTCTTCTTCCGCTGTCCTGCGGTACTGAGCCTGCAAGACATTCTGCCAGAAGCCGCCGTTCAAACTGGGCTAATCACCAATCCAATCGCTATCAAAGTCTTTGAAAAGCTAGAAAAATTTGCCTATGCTAACGCGACAAAAGTCAGCGTAATCACACCGTCCTTTGCCAAAAACTTAATCGGCAAAGGCGTTCCCAAGCACAAGATGGAATGTATCTCCAATTGGGTTGATGTCAGTTTTATTAAACCCCTACCGAAGAAAGAGAATGCCTTCCGCCGCGCTCACGGCTTAGAAGATAAATTTGTCGTCCTTTACTCTGGCAACATCGCTCGTACCCAAGGCGTACGCACAATCATCCGCTCCGCTGCGCAGATGCAGAACAATCCGGACATTCGCTTTGTCATCGTCGGAGAGAAGAGCCAGCTCTCAGAACTCAACGATCTGCGCGTAGAGCTGAACGTGAATAACCTGCTGTTGTTACCGTTTGTACCCAGAGCGGAGCTGCCTGAACTGCTCGCCGCAGCAGATGTTTCACTCATTTTGCAGAAGCGAAATGTCGTCGGGTTCAATATGCCCTCGAAGACCCAGGTCATCATGGCTAGTGGCAGACCCATTGTGGCTTCCGTTCCGCTCACTGGAGCGGCAGCGCAGGCTGTTCAACAGAGCAATAGCGGCCTTGTCGTCGAGCCAGAAATACCCACAGAGCTTACTAAGGGCATTCAGGCACTCTACGAAGATCCAGAGAAAGCCGAAGCGCTAGGAAAAAATGGCCGACAGTTTGCTATCAACAACTACTCATTCAACCAGGCGCTGAATGCCTACGAATCTCTCCTACGAAGCGTACGCAAGCAGCCAGCCTTCGAGGGTATCGTTAAGCCGACCGTTCCCCTAAAGCTGGCCAAAGATCTTTCCGTCTCTACCTCAGACTTGGAGAAGATTAGCCACTAGGCAATCGAAAGGTCTGTTCTTCTAGTTCCCTTCTTCTAGTTCCCTTCTTCTAGTTCCCTTCTTCTAGTTCCCTTAGAGAGATTCAGGCGGAGCTTCGGGCCGAGCCTCAAGTGTTGCCTCAGGTGCTGAGCCAGATGCAGAACCAGCACTTAGCTGCTGCAGCGCGCGGCCCAGTCGAGTTTGGGCCTGTCCATATGCAGCCCAGTCACCATTTTGTAGGGCTTTCTCACCTTCCTCATACGCTTCGATAGCGGCTTGAACTAGGTTGCTGGCTGTCGTCGAGGAGACTGTTGATTCGGTAGTGGAAGAATCGCTTGTAGATGGACTGACAGCCACCGTGCCGGAGGTCGAGGCAACTTGCGTACCAAAGACGGCAGCGATCGCTTCGGGCAGTGTCTGACGCATCACAATCGTATTCTTAAAGGCCACAATGACTCGCTTCAGCTCGGGCAGTGCCCCCGTGTCGGCCTGCAGGTATACGGGCTCAAAATACAACAGAGACTGATCGACCGGGATCACCAGCAGGTTGCCTCGGATGACGCTTGATCCCTGCTGGTTCCAGAGGGTTAGCTGCTCTGAGATATCTGGATTTTGATCAATTCGGGCTTCTATCTGTTGGGGTCCGTAGACTAGGACCTGCTTAGGAAACTCGTAGAGAACAAGCTGCCCATAGCGTTCACCATCGCATCGCGCGGCCATCCAGGCGACCATATTGTCTTTTCGGGAAGGGGTGAAGGGCAAAATTTGTAAAAATTCTTCTCCCGCTGCATTTGGCAATCGCATGATGACGTAGTAAGGCTGCATCTGCTCAGACTGGTCATTGCGACCGAGCTGCTGAGGCAGCTGCCAGAGGTCTTCCTGGTTGTAAAACACCTCTACATCTTCCATGTGGTAGGCGCGGTACATCTGAGACTGCACCTGAAATAGGTTGAGCGGATAGCGAAAGTGCGCGCGGAGGTCAGCAGTCGCCTGATCTAGGGGCGTAAACAGATTGGGAAATATCTTTTGATAGGTGGTCAAAACCGGGTCGCTATCATCCATGGCATAGAGCGTCACAGTTCCGTCATAGGCGTCGATAACGACTTTGGCGGCATCGCGCATGTAGTTTGTCCCGTGCTGCGCAATATTCACAAGCGATGGTTGATTTTCTAGAAATGCGCCGACATTCTGAGAGAGGGCCAGCGGCTCAGAGTAGGGATAGCGATCGCTCGTCGTGTAGCCATCGATAATCCACTTAAACCGGCCATCAATCAATGCCAGGTAGGGATCGCTATCCAGCTGCAGAAAAGGGACAATCCGCCGGGCTCGGTCCACGATATTACGGTGATAGTGAACTTTAGAATCCCCTGTGAAGTAGCCAGAAATCAGAGGTTTGAGCGTACCAAAATCAAACGCATAGGCCAGTTTGCGCGCAGCAGAGCCCATGTTCACCCCGCCGGTCCCGTCGTAGGTGTTGTTGGCGTTGCCATTGCCTAGCGGGTAGTCAAATTCGTCTGTACTCGTCCCGGTGTAGATGTGGTGATTGGTTTCCTCACCGTAGTAGATGCGTGGCTGGGTGATGTCAATATCGACGGCGGCTTCAGGCGGAATATTTTTGATGAAGAAATCAGGCAGGCCTTCCACTGTGACCTGATTAACAGGGCTCATGGCCAGGCCATAGCCATGGGTGTACTTCAGGCGCTGGTTGACCCAGTTCCTGCCTTTTTCGGGAAAGGCGTCGTAGTCTAGCTCGCGGGCAGCTAGCATCACCTGCCGGTAATCGCCATCCAGGGTGTAGCGGTCAATGTCGACATCGTGAAATCGGTAGTACAGACGCAGGCTCTGTAGCTCCTGGTAGGTGCTCAGTAGCGTTTGATAGTCCCATAGCCGAATGTTGTCGAGGGTGGCAGTGTTTTGAGCTATGCGAGAGGTGTCGAGGCTATCTTCCACCACGAATTCTTCGCGGACAACATCGGTAAGGCCATAGGCCTGCCGAGTAAAGTTCAAGTTGTGCTCGATGAAGGGCGCTTCTTTATCTAGTTCATTGGGCTCGACGGTGATGCTTTGCTGGAGCCACGGGTAGAGCCCGCCCACGACCAAAAGCACTGTGAGATACATGCCAAGACTCGTCAGCGGCAGCGAAAAGCCAGGTCGCCACAGAGAAACCAGAAACAGGCCTGCCATTACAACGGTCACAAACCCCATGACGCCATAGGCAGCTAAGCGGGCATTCACATCGGTGTAGCCCGCTCCAAAGACAACGCCTGTGGCAGAGTACAGCAGGTCGTAGCGAGCCAGCCAGTAGCCGAGGGCGCCCAGTAGGGCGATCGCACTGAAAAGTCCGCACAGGTGAGCTTTTACAGGCCCAGTTAGCAAGTATTTCCAGCCCCGCTCTAGGCGAATTTCTCCGCGCAGCGCGTAGATCATCAGCGTTAACAGCAGCGCCCAGACCAGCAGCTCTAGCCCCTGCTGCTGCAAGCCCTGATACACCGGCACCCTAAACACATAGAAGCCGATATCTTGCTGATAGATTGGATCGCTCATGCCAAAATCAGAGGGGTTCAAAAATTTTAGAACCACTTCCCAAGCTTGGACGCCCCGCTGAGCAGCACCTAGCGCCAGTAAGCCAATGAGCGCCAGTCCGCCGTAGATGGCTAGGCCCGGAATCACCGGCGTCCATTCACTGTTTTTGGGTGAGTAAAAGGGGCGATCGCGCGTTAACCAGAGCGCTAGCCAATAGTTGGATAGCAGCACCGCCACATAGGCTAAAAATGCCAGCACTCCGCACAAAACGCGCCACTGCAAGCGCAGCTGAAACACCTCAGCAAATCCCACCGAGTCGAACCACCAGTACTCGGTCAACCAGTGCACTAGGGTACTAATACTGGTGAGAAACAACAGTCCTATGGCTAACAACCACCACAGCCAACGACGCGCCCCGGGAGAAGGGCCAACGCTAGACGCAGCAGACGAGGGGTCGGGTCGAGATGGAGACACGGGCAATATTTGAAGAGAGACCAGATATGGAGATCATGAAGCGTCAACCCTGCAAAAAGTTAAAATCGCCTCAAATATTCATTTAACCTAGCTCGTTACTATTTCAATTGACATTATTTTGAACACGCTTGCCAACCCACCCATCCAAATCCGACAGATAGGCGCACTGACCCTACAGGTTTACCCAACGGCTGAAGATGTGGCCATAGCCGCTAGTAGCGAGGCGCGAAAAATATTGGGCCTAGCCGTTGAGCGGCGAGGGGAAGCGAATGCGGTCTTTGCCACGGGGCGATCGCAAAAACAATGCCTCGACAATCTCACCCACCCCGGCAGACAAGCGCTCAACTGGGAGAAAATCACCGGCTTTCACCTCGATGAATACCTAGGCATTGCCGCCAATCATCCAGCCAGCTTTCGGCACTATCTCAAGGCTCGCCTCACCAGCAAAGTTCCGCTCAGACGCTTTTATGAAATTTCTGGAGACGGGCGCTTACCCCTTGAGATTTGCAAGCACTACGAAGCGCAGCTGCGCGATCGCACCCTAGATCTGTGCTTTCTGGGCGTCGGCAATAACGGCCACCTCGCCTTCAACGATCCTGCCGTGGCCGACTTTGACGATCCCCAGTGGGTCAAACTCGTCAGACTCGATGAGCAAAATCGCCTTCAGCAGCTCAACTCTACAGCCTTCCAAACCCTAGAAGCCGTTCCCCAATACGCCTTCACCCTCACCCTGAGCGCCATCAGCAGCATTCAACAAAACCTTTGCATAGCCTTCGGTACAGGGAAAGCCAGCATTGTCAATCAGCTATTAACCGGTCCGATATCGGCGAGCTGCCCGGCCTCCATTCTGCGACAGATCCCCAGAGCAAAGTTGCTGATAGATCGATCCGCCGCTAGCCTTTTTCTGGGCGAATAATCTTCCACTGCGGGTGAGAAGGCCCCTGGGCATGGATTTTTTGAAGATTACTCAATAGCCGGGCATACTCGCCCTCTGAGATGCCCCACAAAATTTGACGGCTCTCACTGAGCAACAGCGCCAGCGTCAGGCCAAAACAAAGCCCAATCCCCATACCGGCCAGGCGCTCGTAATAGAGCATGTAGCGAACGGCCGACCAAGTAAAGTAGTCAAACAGCTCCTGCAAATCTGAGCGCAGCCACCACAAACTCGCTAGGCCAACGGTTAACCACAGCCCCAGACACAGCCACCACCAGCTGCGCATCATCGCCTGCCGCAGGGCCTCTATTTCCTGGGCTTGCTCAACAGTAGTGGGCTCCTTGGTCAACAAGAACAGCGTCCTTTAAGCGCAACATCACAGCGCAAGATCACAGCGCAACATCAAAAGGGGGAGCCTACACAGCGCTAGGTGTAGAGTCCATCGGCTCTTCCAAGTCATCGCTGCGGTCTGGGTCGTCACCTTCAGAGCGGCTTCGCCACCAGGCCAGCAGCGTGCTGGCGATAAAGATACTGGAATACGCACCGGCCAAAAATCCGGTGATCAGCGCCAGCGCAAAAAACTTCAGCGTCCCGCCACCGAACACAACGATGCTAAGCAGCGTCAGCACCGTCGTCAACGTCGTGTTGATAGAACGGCCTAGGGTGTCGTTCACAGATTCATCGACAATCGCATTGATAGAACGGCCCGGCGTGCGCTGAAGGGTTTCACGAATGCGATCATAAATAACCACCGTGTCATTGACCGAGAAACCAACAATGGTCAGCAGCGCCACGATAAACAAGCTGTCGGCCTCGTAACCCGTCACCAGGCTCAAAATTGAAAACAGGCCTAGGGTGATGAGCAAATCGTGCAGTAGTGCCACAATTGCCAGAATGGCATAGTCGAACTTGAAGCGCAGACTCAGATACGCAGCAATCAGTGCAAACGCAACCAAAAGCGACATCAGACCAGAAGCAAGCAGCTGCTTACCTAGAACCGGTCCTACCGTGTCGTTTTTCGTAGCAGCTGGGTCAATGGTGCCAATCACCTCTCCCAGCGCAGACTGCAGGTCATCTCGCTGGTCGACATTTAGGTTGCGCGTACGCACAACCACGGACTGCTGGTCCTGACCTAGGAGCTGAATGCTGCTGCCCGGCAGATCCTGGGCATCGAGCACCTGCCGCACATCAGAAATGGCAATGGGGTCGGCGCAGTTGGTAGCCACACTGCAGTCTCTGGCAAGCTGCAGACGCGTCCCCCCAATGAAGTCGAGGCTGGGCTTAATGGGTGCGCCGTACTGCTGCCAGGAAAACGCCATCGACACGATGCCGACCAGGATAATTAGCCCAGAGACGGTCCACCACAGTGTTCTTTGCTTAATGACGTTAATTTTCATAGGTTCGCAGCAGATAGAGTCAGGACAGCTGTGGAATGGCAGCTATAGAGTCAGGGCAGCTGTGGAGTGCCCATAAAGACCGTTGGAATTGGCCATTATCAACGGCTTACTGGGCAGTTGATGGGACGTTTCGGGGTGCATTTTCAATGCCTGGGCAAAACAGGTTTGGCTTACGAAACTGGGGAAAGCCAATCGCAAAGAACAGCAGCGTGCGGCTGCAGCTCACTGCTGTAAACATGCTGACCAGCACACCAATGGCCAGGGTTAGCGCAAAGCCCCGCACCAGCCCCGTCCCTAGGAAAAAGAGTGCCCCGCAGGCAATCAGCGTAGTGACATTGCTGTCTAAGATGCTAGAGAAAGCGCGGTAGAAACCAGATTCTACAGAGCGGTAAAGCGTTTTGCCTGAGCGCAGTTCCTCGCGGGTACGCTCGAAGATGAGCACGTTGGCATCGACGGCCATACCAATACTCAAGATGAATCCAGCAATGCCCGGCAGCGTCAGAGTGACGCCCAGCAAATTGTAAGCAGCCCAGGTAAGGATGGCATACACAATCAGCGCAATATCGGCGAGCACGCCTGGCAGCCGGTAGTACACAGCCATAAAGACCAGCACCAGCGCCAAGCCGAGTAAAGCCGCATAGAGGCTGCGTTCCACACTGTCGCGGCCCAGGGTTGCACCCACCGTGCGATTTTCAACAATCTCAACGGGTAAGGGCAGTGACCCCCCTCGGAGTTGAATCTCCAGGTCTCGGGCGGATTCGGCATCGAAACGGCCCGAGATGGTGGCGTTACCGCCGACAATACCCGTCTGGGCGTATTGCACGTTTACGCTGGGCGCACTGATGAGCTGATTGTCGAGAAAGATACCGAGGCCGCGGCCTGTGCCTGCAATGTCGCGGGTGAGTTGGGCAAACAGCTCAGCGCCTTCCTGATTGAAGGAGATATCGACCTGCCAGGCCCCGGCACCATTGGGAATGGGACCGGCGATCGCATCTCTTAGCTTGTCCCCGGTTAGCTCAGAGTCAGCAAACAGGGCCAGAATGTCTTCCTGGGTCGCTTCAATTGCCGCCTGGTTAGCTGCGATCGCCTCACCATCTTCACTGCCCGCTAGCGTCTGCCGTTCAAGCAGCTGTTGCTGGGCAACGGTCTGCAATGCTCGCAGTTCACCTTCGGTGTTGATTTTCTGGCTACGAAATTCTAGTTGGGCAGTCCCCCCAAGGACTCGCTCTGCCTTTTCGGGATCGCTCACCCCCGGCAGCTGAATAGAAAGCTGGTCTTGACCCACGCTCTGGACAACGGCCTCAGACACCCCAAGACCATTAACCCGATTTTCAATGACCCGCTGCACAGCTGCCAGCTCAAGCTCACCGATATCTGTGATTTCCTCTGTGGGGTTCACCTGCATGGTCAGCTGAGTACCGCCGCGCAGGTCCAAACCCAGCTGGGTCGGAATCTGTACGATAATGACAATCGCTGCGATTACCAGGGCCAGCAGAGAGGCCAATATTAAGCGTTGCTTACCCATAGAATCCATTGATAAAAGTCGGTTGAGCCGGGCGATTAATCCACACGGTTAACGCGCGTAGTGCAGTTAAGTATCCTAATACCAAATTGCCTTAATCGTAATGATTAAGGCAATTTGATTCAAAATATTGTTAAGCAAGTCAGCTTGTTAAGCAGGAATATACGGATTGGCCATGCGGGGCCATGCTTAAAACTACTAACCGAGATTACAACCGACCCTGCATGATTTTTTCTACTGCTTCTTCAATCTGCGCAGGCTGCACAATTGTAAGGTCTTCGAGCCCTTTGTTGTAAGGCGTCGGGATATCCTGAGAAGACAGCCGAATGACGGGACCGTCTAGCTCATCAAAGAATCGGTCATTGATAGAAGCGATGATTTCTGCGCCGATGCCGCCGGTTCGCATGCACTCCTCAACGATCACCACTCGGTGGGTCTTGCGGATAGAGGCACCAATGGTTTCGTAGTCGATCGGCTTCAGCGAAATCAAATCGATGACTTCCGGGTCGTACCCCTTCTGCGCTAGAGATTCTACGGCCTTCATCGCGTGGTAGCGCATACGCGAGTAGGTCAAGATAGTCACATCTTTGCCTGTGCGAACGACTTCAGCCTTGTCCAGCGGCAGAATGTACTCATCGTCTGGCAGGTCTTCTTTGTTGAAGTAGAGCAGCACATGTTCAAAAAACAGCACCGGATTGTCATCCCGAATAGCTGCTTTCAGTAGGCCTTTGGCATTTCGAGGGGTAGAGCAGGCGACAATTTTGAGGCCAGGCACTGCTTGAAAGTAGGCTTCTAGTCGCTGGGAGTGCTCTGCGCCGAGCTGAGAGCCAACGCCGCCTGGGCCACGAATAACCACGGGAATTTTGAAGTTGCCGCCGGAGGTATAGCGCAGCATACCCGCATTGTTCGAAATCTGGTTAAACGCCAGCAGCAAAAAGCCCATGTTCATCCCTTCAATGATGGGCCGCAGACCGGTCATGGCTGCGCCGATGCCCATGCCGGTAAAGCTGTTTTCAGCAATCGGCGTATCGAGGACGCGCAGCTCACCATATTTCTCGTAGAGGTCTTTGGTGACCTTGTAGGAGCCGCCATACTGGCCCACATCTTCGCCCATCACCATCACCGTCTGGTCGCGGGACATTTCTTCGTCGATAGCTTCGCGGAGGGCGTCAAATAAAAAGGTTTCTGCCATTTTGAAGAGTCAAATAGTTTAAGTTTGGTCAGGTTCAGACAGCTGGCAATGGATTAGGTGAGAAGGCCACGGTCGGCAGCAGGTTCTGCAGCAGATTAATCCTCGGCAAAGCAGCAGATTAATCCTCAGCAAAAATGTACTTGTACAGATCGGCGGGGTTGGGCTCTGGGCTCTGCTCGGCAAAAGTGAGGCAGTCTTCGACAACGTCGGTAATTTTGGTGCGGATAGATTTGAGGTCGGCTTCACTGGCCAAGTTTTGCTCTAGGAGATAGCCTTCGAAGCGCTTGATGGGATCGCGATCGCGCCAAAATTGCTTCTCAGCTGGGTCTCTCAATTCGTCTGGGTCTGCCACCGAATGTCCGCGATATCGGTAGGTTAGGCACTCCAGCAAAGTTGGTCCTTCACCGGCTCTAGCCCGCTCTACTGCCGCCTTTGTCGCGGCCCTAACCGCCAGCACATCCATCCCATCCACTTCATAGCCGGGCATGCCAAATACGCTGGCCTTCTTGTAGATTTCTGCCTGGGAGGCGGCCCTTTCGTGGGCCATCCCAATCGCCCACTTGTTGTTTTCAACCACGAATAGGATTGGCAACTTCCACAGCGCCGCCATGTTCAAACACTCAAAGAACTGACCGTTATTGGTGGTACCGTCGCCAAAGAAAGCTGCCGTTACCTGGTCGGCACTGGCATCGCCCATGGCATCACGCCGATAGCGTGTCTGAAAAGCTGCGCCAAGCGCTACCGGAATCCCTTCGCCAATAAAGGCAAAGCCACCGAGCATATTGTGCTCCTTTGAAAACATGTGCATAGAGCCGCCGCGGCCCTTACTGCAGCCAGTCTCCTTACCAAAGAGTTCGGCCATCACTTCCCTAGCGGGCACCCCGGCGCTCAGGGAATGAACGTGATCTCGGTAGGTGCTACACACGAAATCATCAGGCCGCATGGTCTTGATCACTCCTGAAGAGACGGCCTCCTGACCGTTGTAAAGGTGTACAAACCCCTTGACTTTTCCCCGCTGGTAAAGCTCGGCGCACTTGTCTTCAAAGTAACGCCCCAGCACCATATCTTCATACAGGGTGAGGCCTTCTGCCTTCGTCACCTGGGGAGAGGATGCCTGAAATGTAGGGAGTGGTCTTTCCTGAACCATAGGTTGCGTCCGTGTGCGTCCTTAGCAGTTATCTCGGTTAGAGTTTTTTAATTGCTGAGTAAACTTTACTCTTTGCAGTCTCAGATATCGATTATTCGCCCAAATCGCCAATCAGGCAAACGCTTTACTAACTAATTGGTGATCGAAAGGAAGCATAGCTTCTGCTCTGTGAAAACCTAAGCAAGCGGCTTGAGCGATGCGCAGAAATAATGCGATAGGACTCATAAGTAAGCCTTTGGCAAGCTGCCTTTGGCAAGCTTCGGATCCGTAATAGCCGAATTAGCGCTCAGCAGCGTGCGACATGCCGCACAGCGCTTAAGGGTTTCTTAACAATATTTGTTTCATCATACTTGCTTCCCATGCAAAATACTGCATTGAATCTGATGTGGAAATCAGAGGAGAGCTAGAGGCATTTATGAGGCGACTGGAGAATTCTTGCTTGCCAGTAATTTTTGGCACAGCGGAAAACACGGGCAAACATGCACGCTGAAAGGAATTGATCTCTAAAAACACTTGACAAATAAACAGTTGCGCTTAACGCTATCCCCACACCTGTGTTTCATTATTTGTAAATTCGTTGTTTAATCAAGTGTCTGCCTATCCGTCCGACTTTAGCCGCTGACTTCCAGGCAGGAGGCCGCTGAGATAGGCAAGCAGGGCCAGATGCTGGGTTTAGCTGGAAGTTGGCTAGAAATTAGCGGTTCTATCGGCTGTGCGATCGCAAGTTAGGCTAGGCGCTATCATTAGGAATTAATTTTTCCTGGCGATTTTCTTGGGAAATGGTGGTAAGGTGACGCTCAAAATCACGATGCCTAGGCAAGATGTCAAGGCAGGCAGGGCAGAGCTTCACACGGACAGGTTCAAGTACTGAATCAAGTAAAAGATTGACTTAATGGCTGGGGATACAACAGTGCGAATTCCGCTGGACTACTATCGAATTCTGGGACTGCCAATTCAGGCAACGGCCGAACAGCTGAAGCAATCGCATCGCGATCGCACCCTTCAAGTTCCCCGACGAGAATATTCAGAACTTGCTATTGACGCCCGTCGTCAGCTGCTCGATATCGCCTACGATGTCCTTGGAAATAGCGCCCGCCGAGCCGAATACGACCAGGAATTTCTGGCCAGTTCCAAAAGCGCCAGCGACGGCTCTGAGAACGTCCTCGACCCCGATGCCAACGTTCCGACCATTGATATCGACAATTCGCTGCTTGTAGGGGCACTGCTCATTCTATTAGAGCTAGGTGAATATGAGCTGGTCCTGAGGCTAGGAAGACCCTACATTAAGCGAGACCCTCAAAGCGCCGAGGGGCAACAGCTCAAAAACCAGCCCGCTCTCCCCGACATTATTTTGACCCTGGCAGTAGCCTGCCTAGAGCTGGGCCGCGAAGAGTGGCAGCAAAACCACTACGAGCACGCCGCCGAATCCCTAGAGACCGGGAGAGAGCTATTGCTCAAAGAAGACCTGCTACCGGTGCTGCGCGCTGAAATCCAAGCTGACCTTTACAAGCTGCGACCCTACCGCTGCCTGGAACTAATCGCCCGCCCCCTCGACCAAAAGTCAGCCCGCCAGGAAGGCATCAACTTACTCAGAGGTATGCTGCAGGATCGCGGGGGCATCGACGGTGCAGACGACGACCTCTCTGGCCTGGGAGTCGATGATTTCCTGCGGTTTGTGCAGCAGTTGCGGGGCTACATGACCGCCGCCGAGCAGCAGGAAGTGTTTGAAGCCGAAGCGCAGCGGCCATCGGCAGTCGGCACCTATCTCGCCGTGTACGCCCTGCTTGCCCGGGGCTTTGCCCAACACCAGCCAGCCCTCATTCGCCGAGCAAAGCAAATGCTACTGCGCCTGAGCGGCCGCCAAGACGTGCACTTGGAGCAGGCCGTTTGCGCTGTCCTGCTCGGTCAGACAGAAGAAGCCAGCCGCGCCCTAGAACTCTCCCAGGAGTACGAGCCCCTTGCCTTTATCAAAGAGCATTCGAAAGGCGCACCCGACCTGCTGCCTGGGCTGTGTCTATACGCTGAAAATTGGCTCCAGCAAGAAGTCTTTCCCTTCTTCCGGGACCTCGACCAAGAACCGGCAACCCTAAAAGACTACTTTGCCGACAGTACGGTTCAGTCTTACCTGGAAAATCTTCCGCTCGAAAATGAGCGCAGTAGCCAGGCGGCGACTTGGGAGGGGGCATCGACCAGTGGCATTTCTGCTGGTGGCTACAGCGATGCCTACCAGAGCACGATTTCCGCTATCAATGCGGATACCGCTGCTGTTGGCGCAGGCAGTACCTTCGGCAGCTCACCAGCAACAGCGACGGTGGGTCAGGCCGCAGCTAGCGAATCTGCGCTGAGCCAGCCTGCAGCTGGTCAGCCCAGCTCGGGAGAGGCTGTGGGGATGAGACGACCTGGCAGATTGGGAACCGCTGCGATCGCAGGTGCAGCGGGCGCAATTGGTGCAGCGGGCTTCGCAGGGGGTGCCAGCATCGTCGATAAAATTTCACGGATGTCGCCAGCGGGTCAGTTGGGCGCTAGGCCAGACACCGACGCCCTCCCTGGGCAAGAGGACAGCGGCGATAGAAGTGACCTAGATGCGCTAAGAGAGCGTCGCAGTCGCCGCAGTTCACCCAAATGGGACCGGGTTGCACTGGTTATTTTGGCAGGATTGCTCTGTATTGGCATAGCCGCCTATCTTGCAAGGTCCATCTATGGAGCTATCAGGGGCAGTGGCTCAGCGGGCTCACCGGCCCTCGAAGGTGAGCCCCTAGATATTGAAATCAACCAGCCGCCTATTGAGATTGAAGCGCCTGAAACTACTGCCACAGCCGATATTCCCGCCGACAACGCAGCTGGCATCGCAGAAGCCACCATCAGCCGCTGGCTAGAAACAAAAAGGGCCGCTTATTCGAGCGAACACGACACTAGTAATTTAGAAAATGTACTCACAGGTACGGCCCTGGCTGGTTCTGAAACCGATTTGAGATCTTCCATCGAAGACGACTGGTACGTCGATTACACCCACGGGGATGTCAAGGTGCTATCGGTGGAGCCAGAAGATGCAACAGAAGCTGACAAGCTCACAGTAGAAGCAGAAATTACAGAATCAGCCATCGTTTATGAGGGAGGGCAGCGTAGCGACACCTATTCATATACGAATGATGTCAATACCTTTGTATACGACCTCGTACAAGAAGGCGATCAGTGGCTAATCGAGCAAATCAGATAAAAAATGTGCGAAAGTTGTCGAATAGCCACCTATGCTGGAGGAGGGTAACTCAAGCGGGAGCAGAGCAAAGCTCAGTAATTTTACGGAGCTAAAACCGTATTAAGATACAAGAGCGCCTTTCAAAAGCGCTCGATAATGACAGCGTCTGTATCAGTTTGTATGAGCTTGCCTTTGAATCTTCTAGCCTTTGAACCTTACGGCCTAGTCAAAAAATATTTGTTAGCTGTTAGTCTTTTCATCTTTAGTCTTTTCATCTAGGGTTACATACATTGAATCAGGTACTCAATCAAGTGCTAAATCAAGATAGGCAAGTGCTAAATCAAGATAGGTTGTTACATCCAGGACAACTTCGGGGAAACTTCTAATCAGGGAGGTTGACCATCGTTTCTTTAAAACCTGCCTTTTCGACAGTCTTACTTTCTGTGTGGTTTGCTTGACTGCGTCCTGACGCTATCTGTGACAGCTATCAGGCTCCGATGTGATTTTGGTCTTTTGATGCCTTGATCGTTCGTAAATGTGTTTTGATAAAACCTCTGAGTGAATAGTCGCCAACGTATGCAAGTAGAGAGTCCCCCAACAGCCCAGCAACCAGAGCCAAAGCTTATTGACCAGCTGAGCGTACCTGACGGTATTCAGAGTGAGTGTTCGAGACGAGCCAAGACGCAAATCGACCTGCTGCTGCTCACCATTGAAGCACTCGACCTAGGTGGCGCAGAAGCCATGCTAGCTTCTGCCAAAGAGCTTGGACTAGAAGACGTCATAAGAGGGCGAGTCAACCTTTGGCTGCTGCGCAGCAGTAATCCGCTGCGTCGATTTAGCCAGCGACAGCCCATGTCTCTGGAAGAGGGCAAGGCACTGGTGCTAATCACCTGCTTTTTGGCCCGTCGATTGACTGTTTTGATTCGTCAACTGCTACTGGGCTATCAGCAACTAAATGATCAGGAACTTTCCTACGATCATCATTTTCGTCTGTCGGATTTCTTGGCGCGTTTTCGCTCTCATTTTCGTGCTCGGATGAATGCCAAGCGCTCGGGGGTTATTGCCTACAGTACGGACGAGAAGCTCAATGAACTGGCCATTGAGCTGCTGACTAAGCTTTTGTTTTGCACCGGAACAGATGGCGCAAACCGTCTCTGGGTAAGCCTTTTTGATGGAGAAGTGTCATGACCATTCGGCGTCAGTATCAGCTGCCGAACTGCAGCCTCATCCTGGATGGACTCAGCATTGACCCAGCGCCTGGCAATGAAGAGATTATGTCCTTGCTGGTAAATGCGGAGTGTCGCATCAGCGGCCTTGAGCGCTCAATTAATGGGGGCTACAACTTCTTTGCAGCGCTGGTTCGAGCTGTCAGCCAGTACAGTCAGGAGGTCTTGAGCGGCTTTGCCCATCCCCAGGTGATTGAAGGTGAGCCGCTATTAGTGCACATCAACCCTGGCGAGGGTCCCTATCACCACCTAGTGGTGCAGCCCGAAATTGCCGATTTGGGCGGCACTGGTGACGGCCGGGCGATCGATATTAAGCTCTCTGCCGTTCAACTGTTCGATTTGACGGAAGCAGTGGATCAGTTTTTTGGCGACCAGCAGACACTGCCAGAGCTGGATCCGTCCTTGGCTCCCTTGCCCCGTCGCTTTGTTCGCACCGATGAGCCGTTGAGCGATCGCGCGATTCCTGCCGTCTTAGGCGTCGGCGGATTGGTCGCAGCAACCATGGCACTCAGCATGCTTCCCGTACCTGAGCTGCGCGACCCCTCCCTTGAGACGAGTCAGGGAGAAACCGCCGCTGAAGTGAGTACACTGGACGACGTCAGCGGGAGCTCTGAACCGCCCACTGGAGAAACCACGCCAACCAATACTGAAATTGCGGCTGTTTCAGAAACAGCAGAATCAGAAACAGCAGATGACACCGAAGAGACCGAAGCAGCTGCAGCTGAAGAGGCTAGTGAAGCTGCAGCCAGCGAAGAAGCTGGAGAAGAGGACGGCAACGAAGCCAACAGTGAAGTTGATGTTACCGATGGCGAAAGCGAGGTGCAGGCATCTGAGACAGAGGCATCTGAAACAGAGGCATCTGAAGCAGGGACCGACGCTGAAGTCAGCACGGCTGTTGCAATATCAGAATTTGAGTCGGAGCCACCGGCCAATTCTCCCCGCTTGGCAGCGGTAGAAGCCCTCAACGGTCAGCTGAAGCAAACGATTGTCGAAAATCGTGACAGGCCTCGATTTGGCGATGCTGTAACCTTCCGTGTACGCGTGAATGAAGAAGGCGTCATTACCGGTCTCAGGCCGGAAAACAGCGCAGCCAATAAGGCTATTTATGAAACGCCCTTGCCAGGTCTGCTAGAAAATAATGCTGAAAGCGACGACTCAGTGGACTATCGAGTAGTCTTTACTGAACGCGGTGTCGTTGAGGTGAGTCCTTGGTGGGGATGGAGCTACTACGAATAGTCTGCACGAACAGTCCGCACGAATAGTCCGCACGAATAGTCCGCACGAATAATCTGCACAAATAATCCGATGCGAGTCACTGCGACCAAACCAGTACGACCAAACCAGTGCAATTAAACCAGTGTGATTAAACATCCGCTTAAATATCTATGTACTAGATTTGCACTAGAATGAAGTCCTAAATCGTTGAAACGGTAAAGGGAGAGGCTTGGTGGCCAATCAGCCAGATTTTGAGGGCACAACTGCCGACGACTCCGCCACAGACGACCCTAACTTTTTTGCGCCTCGGTCCAACGTGAGCCGAGGCTTCAATGCATATGAACCCAGGCCTCAGAGCTTCGAACAGCCTGGGCAGTATGCCCACCTCAACAGCCGTACAGATCAGTCTCACTTACCGTCTGAAACACCCTCTGAGACGGTGAACCAACCGACCAAACTGGGACGAACGCGATGGTGGTGGCCGCCATCTTGGAACTCATCTAAGCCAGCCGTAGCACCAGCAGCCTTAACCGCTGACAGCCAAGCACCCACTCAAGCAATACCCCGGTCACGCTTTTATTCCGGTGGCAGCCCCGACAGACAGCTCAGCCAACCTGTAGCTGAGTATCCTCCCCACGGCGATAGTCAACCGCAGGTCGACTGGGGCCATCAATACAGCGCCACACCTCGACCGCCCACCACCTTACAGGACGAAAATGGGGTTGTTTACAGCCCTGTTCCAGCCCAACCGAGCTTTTGGGAAAAACAGCCCTATGCCGTGATCGCCCATCTGCTTGCCCTCGGCGGCACCCTGACCTTTGCTTGGTGCTTCGGCATCCTGGCAGCTCAGATTTTGCCAGGACAGTTTGAGAAGCCCCCGCTACAAGAAAGTGCCCTGCGAAAAACAAGCCGCCTAGCTGGCCGGTTGTGGCATTTGCCCCAGCTGTGGCATAGCCCCACAGCCGAAACGCGTATCGAAGCCATTCCCATTCCAGAAACCGGACCTGTGCTTGCCGCTATCGAACTGTCGCCCATTGAGCGGCAGCCGCTGATCGATGAGCTAAACGCCATCGAAACAGAGGTGCTGACCCTCGATAGAAGGCTGCAGGCCCTGGAAAAAAGACTTGGGAAACCCCCATACAAAGGCGCTGACGTCGATCACCGGCTCAGCGCCCTACGCACGGCCATCGATCCACCCGTACGTGAAGCGATCGCACCTCACTATAAGCCCGTTGCCACGCATCCTGACGATCAGCTACTGGACGTGGTCAAGCTAAAGATAGTCCTACCGAGCGATGCACTCTTCACGCCCGGACGAAGTCAGCTTCAGGCAACAGAACTGCTGCCTCGAGTCCTCGACCAGCTCGTAAACTATCCAAATTCGACCATCCTGATTCGTAGCTACAGCGATGACCGGGCCCGGGCGATCGCCAGCCGACAATACACCCTGGAGCAGGCCAACACCCTTGCCAGCTATCTACAGAGATCCTTACCTACCAAACACCGCTGGGTCACGCTAGGTGGTGGCCAGTCACAACCCATTGTAGAAAACACAGACGCCCTGAACAGGCAACAAAATCGTCGTATCGAAATCTTGGTAGACACGAGGAGCTGGTGACGAGCTATGAACATTGTCTTTTTCGGTACGCCCCAATTTGCCGTACCCAGTCTTAAGGGACTCTTAGCCCACTCCGACGTTACAGTGCTAGCGGTCGTTACCCAGCCAGACAAGCGTCGAGGACGCGGCGGCAAGGTCACCCCATCGCCTGTCAAAGCGATCGCCCTCGAAGTCGGCTGTCCGATCTGGCAACCCGCTCGTATCAAGAAAGATCCAGACACTCTCGCCAGGCTTAAAGCGCTAGGCGCAGACGCGTTTGTGGTGATTGCCTACGGCCAGATTCTCTCTCAGGAGATTTTAGATATGCCACGGCTGGGCTGCGTCAATGCCCACGGCTCGATCTTGCCAGCGTACCGAGGTGCAGCGCCGATTCAGTGGTGTCTTCACAACGGGGCGCCGAATACAGGCGTGACGACCATGCTGATGGATGCAGGCATGGATACAGGGCCCATGCTGATGAAAGAAACCATCCCCATTGGCCTGATGGAAAATGCCTGGACGCTAGGCGAGCAGCTCGCCAAACTCAGCGCCGACCTACTGCCGGTCACGCTCCAAAAGCTACAGCAGCAAATGATTCGCCCTGTTCCCCAAGAAGATGAGCGCGCGACCTACGCCCCCCTCATTCAGAAAGCAGACTATCGATTGGACTGGAATACCAGCGCCAAAACCCTTCACGACAAGGTGCGCGGCTTTTACCCAAACTGCCTGACTCAGTTTCGAGATAACGACCTCAAAATTATCGAAAGCGTGCCGCTAGGTGAGGCGTATTGGGCTCACTTGCCGGATACACTGGCCGCGATCGCCCCCCTCTACAGCGCAGCTACAGTCCTTCAAGATGCGGCACCCGGCACCCTCGTCGGCCAGCTCAAGGGGCACGGACCCGTCATCCAAACCGGCAAGGGCCATCTCCTACTCACGAAAGTTAAACCCGCCGGGAAAAAGGCGCTCTCCGGCTGGGACTTTGTCAATGGCAGTCGGATCGAACCTGGCGAGGTTTTCGGCAATCACTTTCGGCGATGACACTCGGCGATAACTTTCAGCGAAAACGTTTTGCGAGGAGATTTGGCGGTACGGCAGGTCTGGGCAGCTAAGCAACCGAGCTGGGCAACCTACACCCAGAAGAGCAATTGCCAACAGACCCAATCGCTACAGCTAGCCGCTTCAAGCCAGCCATCGCCGATGACAAGCAGCCCACAAACCCAACAACAGCAGCGGGAACGCCTCGCCTACGAGAAGCTACTGGCTGATTGCTGCCACTACGATGGAATTCTCTCAGTTCTCAATCAGCACCGGCCTTATTTTGAGTCTTTGCCCAGCATTCGGCGCCTGCAGGAGAGCATGGTGATCATTCCTCTGCCCAACGTTCGCAGCCGGGAAGTTTCAGAAGTGGGCGGACAGATAGACACGGCCTATCACATTCGGTCGCTGCCCTGCGACCTAGCGCTGATGATCTGCGACCCAGAGTGGAAGATCAAGACCGGCATCGAGATTGTGCTGTTTATTCAGCGGCCCGGGGAAGACCTCTCTGACCTACTGCGGCGCTGGCGACAGACCCAAATCGAACTGGGTCAAGGTGTCGAATGGCTCATGCCCAGAAAGCACAGACATTTGCTCGCGGAAGGCACAGAAGAACCTCACCCGCTCTTCGTTGTATTCACAACGCACCCAGAGGACGAACACAGGGAAAAGTCAGCCCCTGAATCTGCCACAGTCACTACCGCCAAGCACACCATCAATAGCACCCCCGCCAACACCACTCAAAACGCTGCCAAAAGCGCCGTAGAAAAAGTTATTTGCTTAGAGCATAGCAACCGTTCAGAGCGCATCTTGCAGGGTCTTAAGGGTGCCAAGCTACCCACAGCCATTCAGAGCTTAGAACCTCAATAATCAAAAAAACGAAAGCTACAGAGGATATTGACCGGACGCAAAATACGGAAAAGTAATTCAATATTTGCTAGTGTATTAGCGATAAAAATCAGCTAGCGCAAGCCTGGTTTGAATGAGCTGGCAAAGCACTGAGCTAACACAGCACTGAGAGCACTTAGCAAATTACACAGTCCAATGAGCGCTGATCCCAACCCCACTTGGCAAAGACTAGAAGCAGGCAGACGGGCAAAAGCCGCAAAAGGCGGCTATGCAGGCTACGGTTCGCCCGCATTCGGAGAACGCACCGTCAATGGGCAGCTTGTCGAAGATAAGCGTGAACAGCAAATTATTCAGCTCATTTGCGAGCAGCACCAGAGCGGCAAATCACTCCAGCAAATTGCCAACTGGCTCAACAGTCATCGCTACACAACCAAGCGAGGTAACCAGTGGAAGCGAATTTCAGTGAAGCGTGTGCTAGATCGTCTCCATGGGCAAAATCCAAAACTGGCTGACATGGCACCACAGACCGAAGCATCCAGCTCTGAAGCATCCAACTCTGAAGCATCCAACTCTGAAGCGTCCAGCTCTGAGATGGAGACAACTTCTAAGCAAGTGTCCGTCCGGGAAGACCCTTCAGCACCCTCGTCATAACCCCACATCATGACCTCTTCTTCCTCGCTGGCAGTGATGCCTTCGATTACCAGCGCCATCGAGCGACATGTCCTCAAAGTCTCCCCTGATACCTCAGTAGCCACTGTTGTCTACCAAATGAGTGCAGCTGAAGGAGAGGGGTGCAGTCTTTCGCAGGATGGCTCAGATAGTCGTAAGCGCATCAGCTGCGCGGTCGTGGTAGAAAATGAAACCGTTGTGGGTATCTGCACAGAACGGGATATTGTCCGGCTGACGGCAACGAAGCTATCGCTATTGCGATCGCTCTCTAAGATTCCGGTCAGCCAGATCATGACCCGTCCTGTTAAAACGCTAGAAGAATCTTCCTTGCAGGATATTTTCGCCGTCTTAATTTCTATTTCGGCGCTATCGCATTCGCCATCTGCCCATCGTCAATGCCCAGCAGCAGATTATAGGTATGGTTACGCCTAGCAGCATTCGAGCGGTGCTGCGTCCTGCGAACCTGCTAAAAATGAGACGGGTGGCAGATGTGATGAGCGAAGGGGTTATCCAAGCGCCAACCACAGCTCGCATCATAGAGCTTGCCAAGAAAATGGCTGACCACCGCGTGAGCTGCGTAGTCATTGTAGAACCCTCCGTATCGGAAGAAGCAGGAGGACCCGTTAATCGCCCTGTTGGCATCGTCACCGAGCGAGACATCGTTCAGTTTCAGACCCTAGAGCTTAATCTGCAGAGCGTTACCGCAGGGGAAGTCATGAGCGCGCCGCTATTTTTGCTCAGCCCTCAAGACTCTCTTTGGTCGGCCCATGAAGCGATGCAGGCTAGGCGAGTGCGGCGACTCGTGGTGTCTTGGAATTGGGGAAAGGGGCTGGGTATTGTCACTCAGACGAGCCTGCTGCGTGTATTCGATCCGATTGAGATGTGCGGCATTATTGATAGTCTGCAATCCACGGTGCAGCAGCTACAGATAGAACAGAGTTCACCTGCGGAGACTGAGAATCCTATTGGGGGACTGCTCGGAGCAGCCATTGAAAAAATTGCGATCGCCCAGACCCAATCCCAGCTCACCGACCAGCAAAAACAACAGCTGCAGCAGGCAACGCAGCTTATTGAGCAAGTAAACAGTACCTGCGCTTTACCGGTCTATGAGTGAGGTCTGTCAGTGAGGTCTGTCAGTGAGGTCTGTCAGTGAGGTCTGTCAGTGGAGTCTATGAGTGAACGTTCTTGACGATAAAGTAGCTGATAGAGAGGGCTAGGATTGCGATCGCCAACCCTATCAGACTCACGCCAGACACTTTTTCTAAGTCGAGGATGATGATTTTCCGGGCGACTGCCGTCAGCGACGTCACAATCACTAGCTCAACTTGAACCACGTGTTTCTTCAGGTAGGCGGTGATATTTTCCAAAATTTCTAGCGCAATCAGCACGCTTAGAAAAAGCCCAAAAATATCGAGCAGCGTTTTACCCAAAAAATTGTAGGGGTCTGGGTCGAGCAGTGCCTGGGTGAGGTAAATGCCCAAATCGACAATCACCACCATGACGACAAGCACCATAGCAACAGACAGCAACTTGGAGATAAAGCCTTCAAACCGTCCTAAATTGCGTAAGAAGCCTTCATCGCTGAAGTGATTGCGCATAAACTTTTTCAAACCAAACCCGAGGCAACTGCTGAACGTATCTGCCCATCTTACAGTGGCTACCTCCCCCTAACGAGACTGTCCAACGCCGACAGCTTGTCTAGCGGGCATTGGCTGCGGCTGCACCATAGCCATAATTTGCTCTGCGCTTGTCGGTTTAGCGATTGGTGCCGGTGTTGGAATAGGGACGAGCTGCACCGCACAGGCCTTCAGCTCAGGCTCTAGAGAAATCGGGCAGACTGCCGGGTGAGTGAGCGCATTTACTTCCGCGTTGTCGGCCCAGAGGAAGCCCCAGTGCATGGGCATAAACACGGTGCCCCGACTGATATTTTGAGTGACCAAGATCGGCAGGTGGGCAAAGCCTCGGCGCGATCGCACCTCCACCCAATCTCCCGACTGTAACCTCAGCTGCTGTGCATCTCTTGGATTCACCTCCAGCAGCGGCTCCGGATGCTTCTGTACAATCTTTTCAATTCGCCCGGTGCGCGTCTGCGTATGCCAGTGACCCAGCAGCCGCCCGGTTGTCAGCACCATGGGGAACTGCTCATCTGGTGGCTCTGCTAATCCCTTCAGATGAAACGCCGCAAACTTAGCGCGGCCGTTAGGCGTCAAAAACTGATAGTCGGTGTACAGCCGCTTATCAAACTTATCGGCCGCCGTCTCAGCCGTTTCTACCGTAGGCGCAGGCCACTGAATCGGTCCTACCTTTGCCAGTCGTTCGTGGCTGAGGCCGCTCATATCGCACAGCCGGTCCGCTGTCAGACTGACAAATTCATCGTAAACGGCCGCCGCATTCTCAAAGCTAAACTGCTGCTCGAACCCCAACCTGCGTCCCACCTCGGCAAAAATTTCCCAGTCAGCCTTGGCTTTACCGACCGGATCGCGAAACGCGGGACAAAAGGTCACCACCCGCTCAGAATTGGTCATCACCCCCGAGGCCTCGCCCCACTGCGCCGCAGGCAGCAAAACATGTGCATAGGCCGCAGTCTCAGTGGGATAATAGGCATCCTGGCAAATCGTAAAAGGCGATTTCAGTAGCGCCGCTTTGGTCCGCTCTATATCTGGCATGCTTACCGCCGGATTGGTCGCGGCAATCCACATCACACCCACTAGCTCACGCTCTAGCGCCAGCATCATGTCCCAAGCAGCCAGCCCAGGCTCTGGGGAAATGCTGCCTTCTGGTAGCTGCCAAATCTTTTCGACCACGCGGCGATGAGCCGGATTCTTGACCAGTCGGTACCCCGGTAAAATGTGAGCTAGCCCGCCCGCCTCACGGCCACCCATCGCATTGGGTTGACCTGTCAAAGAAAACGGTCCCGCCCCTTCGCGGCCAATATGCCCCGTCATCAGATGCAAATTAATAATCGTTCGTACCTTGGCAGTCCCTTCTGTCGACTGGTTAATCCCCATTGACCATAGCGACAGGACGTTCTTGGACTCAGCCCATAGCCGGGCCGCTTTTTCAACTTCTTCAGCACTGATGCCACAAAGCTCAGCCGCTCTTTCCGGCGGGTATTGATCAACTATCTGAGCATAGTCAGCAAATCCGTCTGTGCAGTAGTCAATAAACACCGGATCGTGCTTGCGCCAACGAATGAGTAAGTAGGCAATTCCATTGAGCAGCGCAATGTCTGAGCCTGGCTTAATGGCTAGATGTAAGTCGGCATCCTTTGCGGTTGCTGTCCGCCGAGGGTCCACCACGATTAGCTTGACGCTTTTGTTCTTTTTGTGATGCTTTTTCAGTCGGTTAAACACAATTGGGTGACAGTCTGCGGTGTTAGTGCCGATTAAAAAAGCGCAGTCTGTTTTTTCTAAATCGTCGTAGCAGCAGGGCGGGCCGTCTGAGCCAAAGCTCTGGATATAACCCGCAACGGCTGAGGACATACACAGCCGCGAGTTAGCATCAAAGTTGTTGGTTCCGATGCACCCCTTAATCAGCTTTTGGGCCAGATAGTAATCTTCGGTCTGGAACTGCCCAGAGCCATACATACAAATAGAGTTGCGGCCTCGCTGGACTATGGATTTCTGAATTTCTGAGGTGATGCGGCTGAGGACCTCTTCCCAGCTGGCTTTTTGGAACGGTTGATCGAGGCGATCGCGCATCATCGGTACCTTAAGCCGTCCTTTATTTAGGGACTCACCAATCGAAGCGCCCTTAATACACACCTGTCCTTTACTAGAAGGATGGGCCTTGTCTCCGACGGCTTGCCAGATAGGACGCCCGCCGTTGTCACGGGTAATTCTTCGACCTTTTCGAGCGGGTGGATACACCTCTAGCCCACAGCCAACCCCACAGTAGGGACACTGTGTCTTGGTCGATAAGTTTTTTTCAGGAGAAACTTTAGACCGGATTCGACTGGGGAATGTCACCTGTGGAACCTCTTAATAGAAATATTTTTTATGTTTTGCACGCATTTTTAGCATCTTTCATTACACATGAGATGAATAAAGTGTGTTGGAAAAATGGATACAAATACGAAAATCAAAAGATTGACTTAAGCCGATAAGACGCCAATTAGGAGAATGACTCAAAAGGGAGAACGGCCCATGAGACGTCCTCCCTTCTTGAAAGGCACTTTACACAAGCAAACCGCCTAGTTTATCTGATTCTGAGATGAGGCAACAGCCCGAAACGGGCTCTATCAAATACCTAGTTCATCACAGAAGACGTTGGGACAACCTGAGGAAGCTCTTCACCCTCATGTGCCTCCGCGAAGGAATTCTTGGGCTCATCCAAGAAAAACGCACAGAGGAAAGCCACAATCAGACCGGCAATTCCCAGCACTTGGAAAAAGGCAGAAAATGCTGCCGCATTACCTGCCGCGACCAAAGCTGGATCGACGCCATCGCCTGCGGGAACCAACGCTTCTCTAAGCAGCAGCAGGGTAGTGAGATAAGCGACCGCACCCACGTTTCCGTAAGCACCTACGTTACCCGCAACCTGTCCCGTGATACGAGGCTTCACCAGAGGCACCAGTGCAAACGTAGCACCCTCAGCCGCCTGTACAAAGAATGAACAAAGCATCACCAAAATAACTGCTGCCGGAAGTGCCCAGCCACTGCCAACCTGACTGAAGATCAAGTAGCCGATGCCCATGCCGCCGAGCAACACAGTCATTGTCCACTTACGGCTACCAACAGAGTCAGAAATAATGCCGCCTCCCGGACGAGAAACTAGGTTCATAAAGGCGTAGCTCGCAGCAATGATACCGGCTGTTGCCCTGTCCAATCCGAACGTTCCTTCAAAGAAAGCAGGCAGAATTGAAACAACCGCTAGCTCCGAACCAAAGTTAACAATGTAAGTGAGCTCCAGAATCGCGACCTGCTTAAAGCGATATCTATCTTCTGCCGGATACTGCTTACGACCGGACAGCAAATCTTTATTAACTGCCCAGCAGTTGTAAGCCTGGAAAGCATACAGACCCAACAAACCGATCCATACGATAAACATCACCGGAATTGTGATGAAATTGACCTTGGTCAAGCGCCATGCCAACACCATCAAAATCGCCGTGAGGGGAACGTTCATCGCCATCAAGAACCAGAAGTCACGCTTGGTGGTCACTTCCATCCCGCGAGCACTCTCGGGCTTCTTGTAAACTTTGCCAGGTGGCGTATCGGTGACATTAAAGTAGTAGAAGCAACCATAGAGCGCAGCAACAATACCCGAGCCTGCGATCGCCGCACGCCAGTTCAACACCTCACTACTGAAGCTCATGCCCAAAACAACAAAGGGCTTAGCCTCATCAAACGCAAACGAACCGGGCAAAAAGCTCAGTGCCATCGCAAAGAGCACCATTGTGAAGGCAGAGAAGGCAGAGCCAAAGTTGCCCCAGCCACCATAGATGCCTTCAGCCGTACCCACTTCCTTGGGTGGGAACCACTCAGCCGTCATCCGAATGCCAATAACGAATCCGGCACCCACGATACCCATCAGCAAGCGACCAACCACCAGCTGATTAAAACTAGTCGCTGTTGCGAAAATCAAACACGGAATTGCAGCATAGATCAACAGGCAAGAGTAGGTAACCCGAGGACCGTACCTATCCAGCAGCATGCCGATAATAATTCGGGCTGGAACTGTCAAAGCGACGTTACATAAACCAATAGTGCCTGCTTGAGCAGGCGTTAAGCCGAATTCTTGAACGATTGTTGTCGCAAAGGGTGGAAAGTTAAACCACACGACAAACGACAGAAAGAAAGCAAACCAGGTTAGGTGAAGTATCCTGTACCTACCCTGAGTTGCTTTTGTAAACAACTCTCCGATCATCTTGCGTTAAGCTCCTAGTATAGAAAAAGATGTTTTGCCAAAAGTTGATAAGTTACGACCGTTGGCAAAACGGAATAGTCGAAGCCTGAGGGTTGCCGCCCATAGGCTTCTTTTTTTGCCCAATGCCTGGTAACAGACTTCTGATAGCGCGTTTGGCAACAGAGTTCTGTTACCAGGCATTGGAGGTATGGACCAATCGCTACTTAGCAACCGCTCCAAATTTTTCCTTCAGCAGGTCAGAGACCACCGCTTCAAGATCCTCGCAGGGGACAGCCTTCATCACGCGCTCACCAAGCTGAGCGTGCTTACCGACCTTCCCGCCCATGTAGATGTCTACAGCTTCCACCGTTTTGCCATCTTTGCGGGCCTTGGTTCCCAAAAAACCGATGTCGGCAACCTGGGGCTGTCCGCAGGAGTTGGGACAGCCGGTCCAGTGCATGCGCACAGGCTGATCAACCGCCAGCTGAGAATCGAGCTTCTCGGCTAGGGCAGTAGCGCGCTGCTTGGTCTCGACCAGCGCAAAGTTGCAAAACCTCGACCCCGTGCAGGATACCAAAGCCCTGGAGAGGGGCGCTGGGTCAATTGAGAACTTCTGAACCGGCACCTCCTGGAGAAAGGCTTCCAGCCTAGAGTCAGGAATATTTGGAATGATCACATTCTGCTCGACCGTTAAGCGGATTTCACCATTGCCATATACCTCTGCCAAGCGAGCGAATTCAAACATATCGTCCGCATAGAAGTGACCGACAGGTACATGCAGCCCAACATAGTTGAGCCCTGGCTGCTTCTGGGAGTGCACCCCAAGGTGGTCACTCTTACCTTCCTCGGTAATAGCATCTTCCGGCGCGGCTGGTAGCAGCGTCAGACCCATTTGCGCTTCTACAGCTGCTCGGAAGGCCCCCAGTCCCATAGCTTCTATGAGCCACATCAGCCGGGTCTGCTGGCGATTGCCCCGAGATCCCCTGTCTCGAAAAACGGTCAAAATGGCGCGGCAGATTTCGACTACTGTGTTATCGGCTGGCACCCAAGCATTCAGCGGAATGGCCGCTTCGCAGCGCTTGGCCGAGAAGAACCCTCCCACCAAAACGTTAAAACCCAGCTCACTCTCCTCAGAGCCATCCTTGAACGCTGGGATAAAGGCAATATCGTTAATTTCAGAGTGGATGGAGTCTTCTCGGCTACCTTCGATGGCGATATTGAACTTACGGGGCAAGTTTGTAAAGTCGTAGTTGCCCTCGCCATTGTTGGTGATCATGTCTTGGACCTTAACCACCAGCCCCTGAGTATCAACTAGCTCATTAGCTGCGATGCCCGCGACAGGAGAACCCGTGATGTTTCGGACGTTGTCCATGCCTGACTGCATGGAGGTTATCCCAGCCTGCTCGAAGCGCTTGAAAATGTCTGGGATATCTTCTAGGCGAATGCCGCGCAGCTGCAGGTTCTGACGCGTCGTAATGTCGGCACAGCCATCGTCGCCGTAGCACTGGACAATCTCTGCCAAGACACGCATCTTGTGACTTGAGAGAACGCCGTGTGGCATGCGCAACCGCAGCATAAACTTGCCCGGGGTCACCTCACGGTAAAAGATGCCTAGCCACTTAAGCCGACCGGTCAGGTCAGTCTTGTCTATCGCCTCCCAACCCATTTCGGCAAATTTATCTAGCTCATCCTTTACGGCCAGCCCATCCTTTTCGGCCTTATACTTCTCAAACTTATTCTTTTTTTCTTGTTTGACTACAACGCTTGGTGACGTAACCATGCCATATCTAAATTATTAACGACTAGACCAACAAGCAACGGAGGTTGCCATTAGCCATCCCCAAAAACAGACCGATGCAAACCGACGTGCGAATATCCGGTTCGAACTCAACGGGCACACCCTTAATACAAGCGTGACTCAATACTTAACGCCGACGCCCAACAAGCGTAAAAGCACTTTTGAAAGTAACTTTAAGCAGCTTATTGAAAGCATCTAAGCATTAACAAATCCTTAAAGAAAAGTGGTAGGCACTCCAGATCAATAGTCTTGATAAGTGAACGCCTACCCACCACGCTTATAAGGAACCGTTTTAGGGTTTTGTCTAACTCATTTGCTGTTGAGTTGAAATCAAGATATGGAAGTTCTCAATTAAGTTTTGTATTATTCACTACGGTTTTTCACTGAGGGTGCCTTCGAATTGCAGGTAGCGCATGATAATAATGCGCTTTTAGAATTTCCCGAAATTTGCCGTGAATACAGGGTCTTAGTATTGGTGATAGATAAAGGGAGCCTGGCGTAGATACCACTTAAGCACCCTGATGTAGCAAGAGCCTTTCAGAAAACAAGTACGATTGCGGAATCTTGGAGAAGCCCTATAGGAGAACCTGTTAAGGGAGAACTTGGGAATCTAAAAAAAGGCTTTCAAGCTGTTGCCGTCTGAAAACGTAGAGCGCAGAATACGGCAGAACAGGCGGCGGTTTCTTTGGGTGGCTGTGGCTGCGTGCTTGCAGAAAATGTATTCACGAGCAGGCGAACACTAATGCGCATTGATGCACATTATGGTCTAAAGAATGCTTTTACTTCCCTCTTTTGGAGGCCACGTTATTAATTAAATAAGCATAAGTTTGAGGTATATATTCCTCGTTAGAAATAAAATAATTGTCTCAGAAATAAAATAATTGCCTCGGTGTTACCAGCTTGCGGTTATCAATCAGACTGTCTATATCATCTGCCAGGGACTTCACGTCAAAGGACTCTTCCTAGTTGAGCGAATAGGTGGAGTAGTTTGGCAAAAGCGATACGACAGCGGCATGGCCAATCCATAATTTTTCACCCTATCCAGATTCATTTCTAAGAACTCCATCAAAACAGTTCTAGAAAGCTCTGCCTCAAAAAACCTTTAAGAAACGTTTCAAATAGTTTCAAAGAGCACTTCTCAAAAAAACCTTCTTTAAGAAAATATGACTATGGAGTTGCAAAAACGATGTCCGCAAAATCTGCTGCCCTATCAGAGTCCGAATCTAAGCGGGTTTCTGCTGACCTTTGCACGCCGACACCCAGCAATCACACAGCTAGTAGCTTAATGCCCTCAGACCACGCTTACTCTGCTAGCGCACTGCCTACCAGCGCAGCTAAACCCACCACTGGCCCCATCCCTAGAAGACCAGCCGCTTCCAACCAGGCGACTTCAAACCACGCGATTTCAAACCAGGCGATTTCAGACCAGGGGACATTGGGACAAGTCACCCCAGAAGCTCTCTCAGAGGAGGCTTTAGAGAAAGCCATCGACGAGGCATTAGAGCCGCTGATAAAGGGCGATTTCCACAGCCGATGGGACAGCGCTAAGCAGTTTTCTCGGCGGTTTGCCCACTTGGGCGATTGCATTGTGCCCTACCTCATACATCACCTGCAAAGCCAGAGCGACCCAGATATTCAATGGTTTCTCATTCGCATTCTGAGTCAGTTTGACCGACCTGCGGTGGTCGAAGCGATCGCACACATCTTGGTCTCATCGCCTAGCGAAGACCTTCAGGTAGAAGCAGGCAAAGCTCTCACCACACTAGGCGCCAGTGCTATCACTACCCTCAGCCGCCTGTTGGCTGCAGAGGTTCCCGGTGAGCAGCGCCTACTGGCCGCACGCGCCCTAGCCCACATTCGGCGTAGCGCCACTATCGAGCCACTGCTGAGCATCGCAACAGACCCCAATTCCCAGCTGCGAGCCATCGCCACTGAAGCTCTGGGCAGCTTTCATTCGCCCAGGGTCACGCCCATTCTGCTAAATGCGCTGAACGATGAGCCAGCCATCTGCACAGAAGCCATCCGCGCCCTGGGTCGGCGGCGGGATTTGCTCGGCAGTACCGATCTGGTAACCCCGCTCAAGAAGTGCCTGTATGCAGTTGATGAGGCGATCGCCCGGGAAAGCGCGATCGCCCTAGGCAGACTAGGAGACGAATCAGCCGCTAATGCCCTTGGCTACATCCTCACTCAGCCCATCGCTGCATCCGTCAAAATTGCTGCCGTCCGCGCCCTGGCATGGCTGGGCACGCCAGTCGCCATTCAGTTACTCACTGAGACCTTTAGCTGCGACAGCCTGCGTGTTGCTCCCGCCGTCACAAGAGAAATTGCCAAAGCCCTCGGCCAAACCCGCAGCGCACCACTTAAGCCGCAAGCAGCACAGCCTCTCATCGCATGGCTACAGGCCCAGCAACCCTCTGCGCCTGATAATGCAACACGCCACGCAGCGCCCAATCTGGCAGCGCCCAATCTGGCAGCGCCCAATCTGGCAACACTCAAGCAAGCTGTCGTGTCAGCCTTAGCAAGATTAGGCCAAATAGACGCCATCGATAGCCTGATTCCAGCCTTGGCAGATCCCGAGCCCCGCATCAAGATGCATGTGCTGAGCGCCCTCCATCAAATCGACCCCAGGGTCGCTCAGGCCAAAATTCAGGACTACCTGAACGATGCGCAAATATCTCCCGAACTCAAACGCCAGGTCAAAGACAGCCTTGTAGCCCTGTAGCGGCCCCCAGTGGCTGACAGCAAATGCAAAAGTAGCATATGGCTTATCGAATTTCGGGATTTCTCTAGGTATTCCGTAGTCATCGCTACGTTTGGTGGTGGGTGCAAGTCACTACCATTCCAAAACCTAATAAAAGTGATTCGGTATAGTTGATGACCCTTGCAACGCCAGAGGTAGGTAGCGCGTCCAAAGCGGAAGCGCTGGCCGCCGACCCCAAAGAACTGACCTATTCCCGTACGCTCATATATGCAGGTCTCGTCGGTGCTGCTGGCGGTATCGTCGCAACTGTTTATTATTTTGTCTTGGAGAATTTGCTGGAGCTCGTTTGGGAAACGGGTAGGGAGTCGATTTTGCAGTGGTTTCCTGCCTGGCTGCCCCACTGGCACTACACCTGGATGGTGCCAACGATTGGGGGACTAGGCGTGGGACTGTGCCTCTATTTTTTAGGCTTGCCTGGAGAAATGGCTGTGGTGATTGACCGTGTCCACGATGCCGGACGGTTAGAACCCAGCCAGACACCTGGCATGATAGCCACTTCTCTGGTCTCAATCACGGCTGGCGGCAGCCTAGGTCCCGAGGCTCCGCTAGTGCAAATTAATGGCAGCGTCGGCAGCTGGATTTCTGAAAAGCTAAAGCTGACCGTAGCAAGTACCCGCATCATGACCTTTTGTGGCATGGGCGCAGCCTTAGCGGCGTTCTTTGGTGACCCCATTGGAGGACCTTTATTCGCACTCGAAATTCCCCATCGACGCGGATTGGAGTATTACGAAGCCATCATCCCGGCTATGGTGGCTGGCATCTGTAGCTTTGCTGTCTTCCGGGCAGGGACAGGACTAGAAGTTGGCGGCATCTACAATTTTGGGCGATTTGGTGATTTGCCCACACTCACTTGGGTCAGCCTGATAGAAGGTGTGGGCCTAGGGCTAGCGGGCGCGCTGGCTGGCATTGTATTTATTGGGATCTTTCGCACCCTCAACTGGATGATCCAAAAGGTTGAGCATCGGCATATTTTGCTGGCCATCATGGGCGGACTGGGCATAGGCTGGATTGCGGTGCTGTATCCGGCAACGCTGTTTTTTAGTGAACAGCAGATAGAAACTCAGCTGTTGGCAAACTCCGCGACCTTTGGCATTGTTACCCTGCTGGGCATTTGCCTGGCCAAAATGCTGGCCATCTGCTTTACGATCCACGGCGGATTTCGAGGTGGGTTTATTTTTCCGCTGTTTTTTACAGGGGCGAGCTTGGGACTAGCGATTGCCTTTGGCATCCCGATGATCCATCCGACAATTGCCGTACTCTGCTGTATGGCAGCAATCAATGTGGCCATCACCAAAACCCCGGTGAGCACCACAATCATTTTGACGGTGCTTTCAGATACGACGATTTTGCCGGTCATTGCGATCGCCAGTTTCACCAGCTTCTTACTCACCAGCAATATTGGTCTGCTCAAGACCCAAAGGTCTCGCGCGACCGAGACGATTTCTGGCTTAGCCCCAGGCAAGGAAACAGATGAAGGGGCAGCCGTGGTACCAGCCATCGCAACCTAGCAGACTTAGCAGATCTAGCAGACCTAGCAGATCTAGCAGAGCAGTTGCGTGAGCCACCCCCAAAAAATTGCATCAAAAAATTCCCATCTATCCGAATCGAGGGTAGCCTGAAGTGAATCCCAATGCTGTAAGGAACTCTCTTCAATTGGCATGGCAACACTTTTGAGCAATCACCCAGGCGCTGAGCAGAGCAACGCTTCTCTCCCAGCTAAAGCAGCCCCAGACAGCCTATCTCTGAGTAGCTGGGCAACGTTTACCGCTAAGCGGCAAGCAGTTGCGGCGACCCTCAGTAAAACGACCGCCCTGATCCAGAACGCCGAAACCGCAGGCGCTAGACACGAAGCCGGACAGTCAGGTCAGCTCGGTCTCGAACCATCCATCCATGAAATTCAGCAGGCCGCAGACAGCTTAAACCAAGGCACCTACCGGCTGATGGTGATGGGCGATATGAAGCGGGGAAAGAGTACCCTGCTAAACGCGCTGATCGGTGAAAATCTGCTGCCGAGTGACGTCAATCCCTGCACGGCCCTGCTCACCACGCTGCGCTACGGCCCAGAAAAGCGGGTCCTGATCCACTTCAAAGCGACTGACCGCGAGCCAGAGGCCATTAGCCTAGAGACCTTCAAGCAGGATTACACCATTGACCCAGCCGAATCAAAGCGAATGGAAACGCAGGGCGAAGCGGCTTTTCCCCAGATTGCTCAGGTGGTCGTGGAGTATCCGCTACCGCTGCTTGAGCAGGGTATAGAGCTGATAGACACCCCCGGCCTCAACGATACTGAAGCCCGCAACGATCAGGTACTGAGCTACCTCAGTGACTGCCAGGCTGTGCTGTTTGTACTCGATGCGACCCAGCCTTTTACCCTCGACGAGCAGCGCTACCTCAACAACTATCTAAAGGACTCGGGACTGACGCTGTTCTTTGTTATCAATGGCTGGGACCGGGTCCAAGCAGGCCTGATCGATCCAAACGACACCGTCGCTGTTGCGGCAGCAGAAGCAAACGTCCGTGAAGTCTTCAGTCGCCAGCTACAAGCCTACGCCACTGAAAACACTAGCCCTCGCATCTTTGAACTATCGGCACTGCGGGCCCTACGACAGCGCATAAAAGGGGAGCCTCTGGCCGGATCGGGGCTGCAGACGCTGCTGAGCGAACTCGACCATTTCCTAGCCTGCGAGCGAGGGCCCGCAGAACTGCAGCGATCGCTCACCATCGTCACCCGGGCCTACCGCAACATCAGCACCTCCATTTCCCGGCGCGTCCCCCTACTAGACGAAACCCTAGAAGACCTCAAAGCAAAAGTTGCCTCCGTCCAGAGTGACTTTCGACAGCTAGAGGGAATACGCGATCGCTACCGTCAGGTCATCCGCACCAGCAGTGACCTCAATGCCAAAGCCATCAGCGCCTCCTTTCGCAACTACATTCTCGAACTGGAAAACACATTTGAGAGCGACTTTGCCGGTTCCCAACCCGACCTGGAATTTCTTGACTTTTTAGAAGCTGACAAGCGACAGGCCTTTTACGTGGCCTTTAAGCGGGCCTTTGAGCGCTACATCAATGACCGCCTAGCCGCCTGGGAATTTACCGCAAAGCAAGCCATCGGCACGGCCTTCGACGATCTCAACGCCAGCGCCGTTGAATATCAAGTTGCCTACGCCGAAGTCGTCGAAGTCATTCATGAGAAAATTATGGGCCGTCGTTTCTACGCTGTCGGCGATGATTACGACCCTGAAAAAGCCAAAATTTGGGTTGACAGCGTCAAAGATGTCTTCGAAGACATTCCTGACAGTCTCAACGATGCCGTACGTCCTTTCAACGGCTTCTGGCAGTCTGTGATGCAGTCGGCGCTGGCCTATATCTGCATTGTTATTGCCTTGCAGCTATTAGGTGTTATCTTTAGCAGTCTCTTCCTCAACGTTGTCGGTGTCATTGTGGCGGCGGGCGGCATCTTTGCAGTCCAGGCAGAATTTGTCCGGCAGGAGTTTCTCAAAGCAACTAAAAAAGAGTTCGTCAAGCACTTGCCCCGCATTGCCGACGAACAAACTCCCAATATTCACAGAGCCGTAAAAGATTGCTTCAAAGCCTATGAAGCGCAGGCCATCGACCGTATCAGCCACGATATTGCATCTCGCAGAGGAGAGCTAAACAATCTCGTTGAGCAAAAGCAACAACATGAAATTGATAGGGATAAGGAAGTGACCCGACTGCAGCAACTAGAACAACAGGTTAAAGAAAACGTCTCCGCCATCGAAACGATTGTAGAAGCTGAGATTGACCCGTGATTTGAGGCCCATTTCTCCAATCAAACTTACGCTAACAAACTTAAAAATCTGTTACGGCAAGGGAGAATGGATACAGCTCTCGCGGGCGATGGGCCAATACGCTGCATTGGGTTTTCTTAACTCGTAACAACCCTTACAAAAATGAGGGGCCGCTGCGCTTTACGATAGGGTACGCGCTGTAAGCTCACAAACGGTTGGAGCTGCTTAAAGGCTGCGCCGCGATATCTACCCGTCTTTTAAGTATTCACGCCCTTTTCAGTATTCACCCCAGTAACCACATGCGCCTAGAGCAGCTACAGGCCTTTTTAGCAGTTGCCGAGACCGGCAGTTTTCAGGCTGCCGCCCGTCGGTGCGGCGTCACTCAATCGACGGTCAGCCGACAGGTCCGGGCAGTCGAAGAAGACTTGGGCGTACCGCTCTTTCACCGGACGGGGCAGGCCAAGCTAACTTTGGCAGGCAATAGCCTGATGCCCCGGGCAACGCGTATCTGCAAAGAGTGGACCCAGGCCCAGCAGGATATTACCGATCTGGTCAATGGCAAGCAGACCGAGCTGTGCGTGGCAGGCATTCACTCCGTCTGTGCCTATTTACTGCCGCCAATTGTGACCCAGTTCTGCCGTTCTCACCCAGATGTGCAGCTACGGGTCACTGCGCTAGGGAGTGATCGCTCTCTCAAGGTCCTCCGCGATGGCCTAGTCGATGTCTCCATTGTCATGCACAATCCGCTGCTTACAAGCAACCAGGAGATGATTGTCACCCCGCTCTACGAAGAGCCCGTAGAAGTGCTGGTAGCCGCCGGTCACCCGCTGGCCGAACATGACGTTGTACCCTGGTCAGAGATTGCCCGTTTTCCCCAAGTGGTCTTTAAGGATGGATACGGCATGCAGCGAATTGTGCAGAGCCAGTTCCGCGAGCATGGCAAGGAGCTTAAAGTCGCCCTTGAGCTCAATACCCTAGATGCCTTTCGCGGTGTGGTGCGTCAGGGTAACCTGGTGGCCCTACTGCCCAGATCTGCCCTCACCGATAGTCGCCGCGACCCCGAGCTGGTGGTTCGTCCCACGGGCAAGCCCAACCTGATGCGCAAAGTCGTCATGGTGACGACCCACGACCGGCTGCTGGTTCCGCCCATTCAGCAGTTTTGTAATTTGGTGCGTCAGCAGGCAGGCGAGACCTTTGCCCAGATCAATAGCCAGATTACAAACCAAACCATGAGTCCGATGAGCCGCAGTCTGGAGCATGCGGACACCAGCGCCAGCATCAGCAAAGGCGTCAGCAAAGGCATGAACACAAGCAGCAACATCACCGTCCCTGAGTGCGATCATCTGCTCTCAGAAGTCACTTCCTATGGCGCTTCTTGAGCTTCCAGGTAGGTTTCCATGAGCACTTCCGCAACCCATGTACCCAATGTCCCACCTGATGTTTCTAGTAGCGCTAGCAGCAGGCGACTCGTCAGTGAGCCCCACATAAAATTTCGCGATTTGCTCAAAAAGGTCGGCAGCGGCACCCACACCTCTAAGTCGCTCAGCCGTGAGGAAGCGGCGATCGCAACTGAGATGATGCTCAAGGAAGCCGCTACCCCCGCCCAAATTGGCGCATTTATGATTGCCCACCGCATTAAGCGGCCCACTCCGACCGAACTAGCGGGCATGCTCGACACCTACGATGCCCTCGGCCCCCGCCTCACCGAGATTGACAGCCGGCATCCGGTCACCGTTTTCTCTAATCCCTACGACGGCAAATCGCGGACTGCGCCTATCAGTCCGCTCACCGCGCTGGTGATGGCCAGCGCCGATGCGCCCGTCGTGCTCCATGGCAGTGGCCGCGTACCGACCAAGCACGGTCTTCCCACCATCGAAGTTTTTGAAGGGCTAGGCCTAGCGTGGCAATCGCTCAAGACCCTAGAGCAGGTACAGAACGTTTTTAGGCAGACAGGGCTGGGCTTCCTTTTTCAGCCGGTTCAGTTTCCCTTGGCAGAAGCCCTGGTCGACTACCGAGAACAAATTGGCAAACGCCCTACGCTCGCCACCGTAGAAATTATGTGGGCGCCTTACATCGGCCCAAGCAACGTTGTCAGTGGCTATGTTCATCCACCCACAGAGGTCAGAACACAGTCGGCGTTTACAGAACGCGGCACCAAATTTTTTACCACTGTCAAGGGATTGGAAGGCAGCTGCGATATTGCGCGCGATCGCACTGCCATTATCAGCCTCAACCAGGTCCAAGCAGGTACACTCAGCACCGAGCGCCTGCTGCTCCATCCCCGCGACTACGGCTTCAACGGATCAGATCCTGACCTGACTTCTCTCGAAGGACTCCGCCAAGACTATCAAGCGGCCATCGCCGGAGAAACCAGTGAAATTGGCCGCTCTGCGGTATGGAACAGTGGCTTTTATCTGTGGCGGGTCGGCCGGGTAGATAGCCTAGAAGCTGGGTATGAGATAGCGCGATCGCACCTCAAAAGCGGTATCGTCAAAGATAAGCTGCACCAGATCAAGCAAGCCATACAAGAGCAATCGACACCCTAGTCAGCTGGCAACCAGCGAGCAGTCAGTGAGCTCGACTCAATCAGCACTGTCAAGTTAACAATTATCCGATTTGTAGCCCTCTTCAGTCGGTAGCCCTGTCCTATCAGTAGTCAAGCAAAATAATGAACCGGACCGGAATATGGCCACCGGCGAGGACTTCAGCCATTGCGATCGCGCCCTTCATCTCCGTCAGCACCTGCGCGCTGCGATCTTTGTAAGCTTTCTCCACGTGCTTCACCCCCGCCTTGAAGCTCGCTAACTCTAGGCAGGTCGTCACGTAGTAGGCCACTCCCTTCAGCCGGGACTGAACCCGTTCGCTGCAGTCATCTGGCAGAGGCGGGAAGCCTTCTGCATTGCGCGGTGGGGGCGTTAGGCTAGGATTTTCCCACAGCAAAAATTGATTCAGTCGGGCATCGTCGCAGGTCGGCAGCTGAGAGAGCGATCGCCACCGCGAGCCATCATGGGCCTCCAAAATCACTGTCCGATAGGCTGCCATCGCTACCCCCCGATGTTGGCTAATTCCTCAGCTAGCATCTCATCATAGATCTCAGGCAGCAGCGCCGACATACTATTGTCCTCAATCCCATAGCCCAAGCTAGTCCACGTACCCGACAATACCTCCAGAACTGTCGTCAGTTCACCATTTCGCAGCCGCGTTGAGATATCTATTCCCCAGACGCCGCTATCTGCGAGCCAGTCGTGTACCACCTGATCTTGATATAGCGGTTCAAAGCTAGGTCGCTCCCACAGCTCATACCAAGCAGGCCGCTCCGGGTGGTAGTTGCGGGCCTGCTGCTGCCAAGTCGTCGTCAAAAACTGATATCGCCCTGCCGCCGTCGTACAGTTTCCCCTATTCGGCCCTGCCACAATTGTCACGCACTCATCTGGATGCATCGTCAAGTCCTTGACCCGCTTACCGCCATACAGCAGCCGGTAAGGATCTGTCGTATTTGACTCCGCCGCCGAAATCGTCCGCATCAGCGCTCGCAGATACGGGTCACCCCCGGTCATCGCCAGTGGCAATGGCGAAGCCACCCAATCAGTTGGCCCCAACAGCGCCTGCGTTCGCGGCGACATCGACCACCTGTGAAGGGTCCCGGCCACCCCCAAAAATATCAGCGCCGTCAAAAAGATAGGTCCTAGCCCATCAAAGCCCGGCCCCTTTTTCGATGGAGTGCGCCGATTACTCGGTTCGGGCACTTGCTTAAACGCTGCGCTGAGGCGAAACAAATTCAAACCTAAATCCCTAGTCAAATCCTTAAACAAAACCTGTTAAACAAAACCTGTTAAACAAAACCTGTTAAACAACGCCCGTGAAATGCCGCCCGTGGAATGCCATCTCAACAACCGCTAGACAAGCCACCGCTCAAAAAAATAAGCGCCATGCATCAGCTAGCATCATATAGCAAGCCTCTTAAGATACACCTTCCCGCGTGCTGATTCCCTACCGTCTGGCCGTTACAAACTGACCACTACAAACTGACCGCTACAAGCTGAGCGCAGGAGACCCCACTATGCCACCTGTCGAATCTAACGAACGCTTGATGATTTTCCTCATCTGCGCTGTTCCCTTTGCTGCACTGATCTACTGCGCTCTCGTCGTCGGCACTATGCTATCGCTACCGACGGCCAAAGCGCATCCGCTGGTTTTTGGCGGCATATTTGCCCTCATCCCCCTCGTTACCGGCGCATCTATTTGGATTGGCCCCTTTCGCAAGTAGCGCCCTTTCGAAAGTAGAGCCCTCTTGCAAGTAACGTATGTTTGTAGCAAGTTAGAACCGCTTCGAAAAGGCAGTAGCAATATTGAGACGGGTACCCACAGTTCAGCGACAGGCTTCAATACTTTCCCTCATAATCACCTCAGAAGAACAGACAAAAAGTGCCGTGTTTCCCCTTAGGAAAAACAGACCAAGCACAGTTGATTCTTTGAAGGGCGCCGGGCAATCTATATCAGTAAGACTTACCGCTACAGCAGGCTACCCCACAGCGTTCTAGCGCCTTCAATACAAGCGTTAGAACGATCTTCTGGGGCACAGCTCATCATCGCCTGCGCCAATTTTTTCTTTCTCTTAGCTTGAGTGCCTAGCTTAAGTAAGTAAGAGAGCTGTAAGGTTGCGCTGTCGATTTTTTCAACCCGTTTACACAACCATAAATCGTCTTGGGGTTACACCATCAATGTCCATCACAACACCAACTAAAACAAAGTTTTGGATCATCTGCCGTGAAGAAACCGAACTGACAAAGAAGCTCGCTAGAACGATCGCCGACTGGAAGCTGCCTGGCGTTCGTGCCCGAGTGGGTCATCAGCTGTCACTTGCCGTTGCCGATGCGATCGCCCAGGCAGACTATGCCATCTTCGTCACCCTGTGCGACTACCCCTGCGCCCAGCTCCAAGTCACACCAGTCAGCACCGTACAGGCCAGGCCCCTACAAAGCCCGGCCAATTTGCTAAATACCCTCCGTCGCCGCCATGGGCGCGCCCCCCAGGCTTGGTGGTTCCAGCTACCCACCACAGAAATTCGCAGCCAGGGCATCAAGCATGTCTCAGCCGAGCAGACGCTTTCCCAAGCCGTCAGGCAAATCGAAGTCTTCGTCCGCAACTACTACCTGCAGCCCCAAGCCCTCCAGGCAGCCAGCGTCCAAAAACCCGTCGCTGACACTCAGCTCGAAGCGCCTGTTCAAGTAGCGGCCTAGTTTCCAGACACAAAAAGCACGCTTTAAACAGTAGTCGGCCAAGGCCATAGAGACCTCGGTCGGCTATTTGCTTTTTGCGGTGAGCCGATAGAGAAAAACAGGCTCAGGGTAAATCCGGTTCTGGAAGACATCGAAAGTATCGATGGGCTCTAGCGCGTAGTGCTCTGGCAACACGCGGGGTGCTTCGTAGTCAAAGTCTTGTATTGTGCCCGCTTCCTGGATAGGCCCTACAAAAAGGTAGTAGCCGGGGTCAAACACTTCGAGACGGTGCGACAGTGACCGAAATCCCATGTCGTCGTTGATTGCTTTGATAGGCGCCGCCAGTGCCAGAGAATCAGCAAACGCCCCCATGACAACAGTGGACGTATGGGAATGGCTAGCGACGTGAGCGCTCACAGCTTTAGCCATATTGTTAAAGCTAAAGTCAGGGTTTTGTAGATACAGTGCAGTCCGAACCAAACTCAGTGCGATCGCACCCGCTACCGCGACACCCATCAGCCAAGCCTTCCAAACGCTGTTTTGTCTATAGCGGTCACTGGGAATATAGCAGTCACTGGGACTATGGCGGTCACTGGGCGATCTATCCAATCTGCGCGGGGAGACCACTCCATACGCCGCCCTACCTGCTGCAAAGTCGCTAGAAAAAAGCAACTGCATCGCCAGCGGAATGGCCAAAGCCATCGGCACTATCAGCACCACAAAATATCGAGGCGGCGCGTAGTTGCTAGCAGAAAATGCCACCATCGATAGGCCCAGCCAGAGCAAAGCAACCATAAAAAGAAAACTTCTTCGATAGACGGCATGCTTTGCCAGCAGCACAATCGAGACTAGCAAACAGGGAAAGAGAACAGGAAAGAGCTGAAAGCTCCGTCTCAGCGCCCGTGCAGGTCCATCGACGTAGGAGAGCAAAGTCTTGTGGATCAGCTTACCGCTGAGGTTGTAGCTCGAAAAATACTCATAGCTCTCCGCCTTCGCTTGCACAAAAAAGACGTGGTAAGAGCAATACAACAGACCAAAGCAAAGCAGCCACATCAAAGCATGACGAATCTTTGTCTGCAGCGATTTGGGCTGACGATAAACAACAAGTACCAGAAGCGGAAGTGCAAAAAGAGCCGTTGTTTTTGTCAAGGCGGCTCCCACAAACACAGCAGCTGAGCATAGCACCGTAGAGATAGATGAGCGGCTGCCTAAGCTCGCTAGCCATAGACTAATCAGCATGAGCAGCAGCATCGGCATCTCCAGCAGCGCTAACCGGCTAAACGCAAAAATGGCATAGTTGCTGACGACCAGAAAAGGTGCCAGCCAGGCCCATTTGGGAGAGATTTCGCGGCGCGCAAATGCATAGACTAGACCACTCACCGCGACCGTCGCTGTAGCCGTCAGAGCGCGGGCCGTCGCCAGACTAATGCCAAACAGCTTAAACCACACCATCTGTAGCAGGGGGAGCACCGGCAAGTTGACCATCGGATTGTAGCCGTCGTCCAGATACCAGTGGCCTTCCCTTACCCAAGTCACCGCGTTGCGAGACCACCAGCCCTCATCGGTGTAGAGCATCCCTTTCACACCTAGCGCCAATGGAAACCCGGTTGGGAAATCCGCCTTCAGGTAGACAAAGCGCAACAATCCGAAGCCTGCCAGAAGTATTGCAATCAGCCACGGCAATGCCCGATCTGCGTCGCTTAGGAACGTTCGCTTGCCAGCTATGTTGCGAACCATTTTAGTGCTCCTGATAGTGCTAGTACCGCTGTAGAAACCTACGTCTCCCCTTGTATTTGTCGTTCCCAGAAGAAGCCCAAGACAGTCGCCATTTGAGAAAGAAAAAACAACCCTGACGTTTGCCAGGACGCTGTCAGCGTGCGCTGCCGCAGAGGATAGGCCAGCAAATCGGTGTAGAATTTGAGCGGCTCAACGCCGATCTTTTGAGTGGTTCGCTTAGCCCGTACCTGATGAAAACAAAAGGCCCCACGCCCGTAGTTGAAGTGCTGTCGCCAAAAAGATTTTAGCGACAGACTATGGGCATGTTGAACCGTCGCCAATGGGACATATTGCATCGGATAGCCAGCCTGTTGCCAACAGTCGCACAGGTTGCGATCTTCGGCAGCGGCCAGGGGAAAAGACACATCGAATCCGCCGATCTCCAGAAACTGCGATCGCGCCATAGCTATATTGTTAGACGCAAAAAATATACCCTGAGTTGCCGAGCTGTAGTAGCTATACAGATAATCTATGAGCGCTTGGGAAGCCGAAGAATACAAATTGTTGGGCAGGGCATTGAGCGTACGCCCGCCCAGCATGGCATCAGGCTGAGCCTGAAACGTCTTGGCAAACCGTCTGAGCCAGTTCGCGCCGGGCATGCAGTCATCATCGGTAAAGACAATGTAGGTGCCGCTCGCCGCCCGGGCCCCAGCATTGCGAGCCGCTGCAGGACCTGCATTTTCCTGTTGCAATAGCTGGACATCCATCCACCGCTGAAAGGGAGATACCGTGGATTTTAAGGGGGTGCTGCTGCCATCATCGACCACGATAACTTCGTAGCAATCGCTCGGATAGTCCAGCTGCACCAAGGCCAGTAGGCATCTTTCTAACTGTTTTGGCCGGTTGTAGGTGGGGACAACGACAGAAAACGTTGGATAAGCCATATCATCAAAACCTAGTCAGCATCGCTCATTTCAGAGTGTCATTTCAGAGTGTTCTTTCAAACAGTCATCTCAAACAGTCATCTCAAACTGCATTTGGTGGTACTTCCAAAGCGCGCCTTTTCGCTTTAGCAGCATCTGATAATTACCTTGTTCGACGATTCTTCCTTTCTCTAGCACCACCACTTTGTCTGCCCCTGTAATCGTCGATAGTCGGTGGGCGATGACAATCACCGTACGGCCTTCAGAGAGTAGCGCTAGCGACTCTTGAATCAGCCGCTCAGTAACAGAATCTAGGGCACTAGTCGCCTCATCTAGAACCAAAATCTCTGGATTACGCAGCAGGGCGCGGGCGATCGCAATTCGCTGCCGCTGCCCTCCTGATAGCCGAATGCCTCGCTCGCCCAGCACCGTGTCGAAGCCATTGGGCATCTCTAAAATAAAGTCCAGTGCATTGGCTCTCTTGGCCGCTTCGTACACGGCCTGATCCTGGCACCGTGCCCGGCTTCTGTGATCCCCCAAATCAACCCCATAGACAATGTTTTCCCGCACCGTCGCATCGAAGATAAACGTGTCCTGACTAACAATCGCCATCCGCTGTCTAAAGGAATTGATGTTGAGCGATCGCAACGCCTCCCCATCCACCAAAATTCGGCCCCCGCTGGGGTCATAAAATCGGGGGATCAAATCTGCCAGGGTCGTTTTACCCGCCCCCGAAGCGCCGACTAACGCTGTTGTTTCACCTCGGCGAATCGACAGCGTAATATCGTGCAAAATAGGTTCACCCGCCCGGTAGGAAAAATCTACAGCCTCAAAGTCGATAGACCGCCTGAGCCCAGTAAATAGGCGATCGCCATCCTGGAGGTAGGGTTTGTCATCTCGCCGAAGTAAATCAGTCACTGCACCCAAAGAGCCCTGAACCGCAATAAAGCCCACAACGGTTGCATTCAGCTGTGAGAACAAGGGCGTCGCCCTCAGCAGCACGAACAAAAACGTCAGCAGCTGGGCCGCCGTCAGCTGCCCGGCTGCAATCAACAGCCCATAGGAAAAAACCACCATGCCCACCAGCAGAGTCGCACCAGCTCCTTCTATGATGGGTTGGACCAGCTCTGAGAGCCGAATGACGCCCATCTGAGCGCTGTAGATTTCTCGGGTAGCCTGGGCGTACCGCCGCGTCTCCACAGCCTGGGTTCCAGAGGCATGCACCGTTCGGATCCCGCTGACAAAAGAGAGCGCCCGAGCGGTAAATTCCTTGTTGGCCTTAGGCACTTCGAAGCTGGCTTCCCGCACCCTCGCCGTCAGCGACGTCAGCCCAACCGATAGCAGCCCAAACACCAATACCGATACCAGCAATAGCTGCCAAGAGAGCATCAGCATCGCCACCATGTAAGCCAGCAGCTTAGAAGAAAACACAAAAAAATTCGCCAGCAGGTCAAACGCCCGCTGGACCTCCTTCACCTCTCCTCTGAGGGTGCTAATTAGCTCGCCGGGCTTAGAGGCCGCATAAAAGCTCAGCCTAAAACTAGCCAACTGCTGAAAGATCTGCCGCCTGAGACCATCGACAAGGTTCAGCGAGGCTTTCTTGGAATACACCCGGCCCAGGTAGTCAAAGATAGCTCGCACCCAAACGCACAGCAGCAGCAGCGCCGATAGGCGATAGATTCTCTGCGCCGCCGGTGCACTAGCCGCCAAAAAGAGATTGTCAAACCAAGCCCAACCGCTCTCGATAGGCGGCTCCGCCGGGTTGGTAAGCCCCTGCAAAAAAGCCGCAATGAAGCCCACGGTTGCCCCTTCAAAAAAAGCTGCAATGAAGGCAAAGCCCACCGCCAAAATCGCAACGCCACGGAAATTCTTGAACTCTCGCAGAATCAAACGGTTCTCCCGCCAGAAGCGCGTTGTCTTGATAACTCTTTTAACCAGTGCGGGGACGGCCATAGTAGATGTAGATGATGCTTAAGAATCTGTTCTATGTAAGATGCGACGAAGCGCCCGCTAAAACGCGCTTTGAACGGCTTTATAAGCGGCAATAGGAAAGGAGAGAAACCGTTCTTTGAGTTCATAGGCAAGCAGCGACAAACTACGCGGAGGATGAATTTTTAGCGCCCACAGTAGCGCGCTTAGGGCCGCTTTTCTCTGTCCCATGTTGAGTAAAATTTGGGCATGGCGGTACACAAATAGGGCAAACTGCGGCGGATGGGCCTCGAAAAGTGCCCGGTGCTTAGCAACCAGTTGCTCGAAGCTCAGCTGACGCAAAGCCGGATTACGGGAAACCCGGGGTCCCTCATGTGCTGTCAGCTGGTAGGTTACAGCTGGCATTCCTACGATAGAACACACCTGGTTGAGCCGGAAAAACAGCTCCGTATGGACGCGCGACTGAAAAGACTCATCAAAACCGCCCATACCTAGCAGCACAGAGCGCTCTACCACCATTGTTTGTTTGCACAAAAAAGACTTTCCCGGCTGAGCCTCCTCCAGTGCAAAATGCGCACCCTTGGGCAGGGTCGGCGGCAGCCGAGTGCTTTCCACACGCCCGTCCGAATTAATCACTTCTATCCCACCTAAAACGGCAACAGGCTGGGGTAGGGTCGCTTGCTTAAGCGCAGCGATCGCACGCTGAGCCATACCCGGCAACAGCTGGTCATCATCATCCAAATAGCTGATGTATTTTCCCCTTGCGAGCCGCGCCCCCTCATTGCGAGCCGCCGCACCTCCACTATTGACAGGCAGCCTCACCAGGCTCAGCCGGGGATGCTCCACCACCGTCACAGGCAGGGGAGAACAATCATCCACGACTAACACTTCAATAGCAGCTTCTGACTCACCCTCTGGCGCTCCCTCCAGCGCCCTCTCCAACGTTTGAGCTAAGGCGCTACGAACCGCCCGCTGCAAGAGAACGGGCCGATTGTAAGTCGGGATGATAATGCTCAGCAGAGGCGTCATCATTTGTGTCATGAGGAGAGACCACCCGCATAGCGCTTCGCCTGCCTGCCGTGGTACCAGGTCAAACCGCGATTGAATGTGTGGTCGACCTTGGCAAACGCCCGCAGCAGCAAGTGACTTCCCCGGCCAAGGGTGAGCACATTGACCACGGGCGTAAATATCGTCACGTGACGTCGCCAGCCCAAGTGTCTATATTTGGCCTTAAAGTAGCCGTCTTCCACCACATTCCACTTATCTCGAAAGTGGTACAGGCTCTTGAGCGTCCATTCATCGCTCCAGCGCAGCATGTAAAAGGTCAGATCGCTGCGCTCCAGGGGCGGACCTGGAACGTAGGTCACTACGGAAGCGGGCTCAAAGTACACCTGCTCACCTGCCGCAATCACGCTCATACAAAAGTCCATATGCTCCTTGGTGTTGAGCATGCCTTCATCGAGCGGGCCGAGCTGATCGACAACAGATTTACGAACCAGTGTGCAGTGAAATTCTGCGAGTTCGGTAGGCGTGCGGGAGAGTTCTGGCAGCAGCTCTTGAACGCGCTTGCCCTGGGCGATCATCTTCTCGCGAATTCGCCTGCGACCCAGCTTATCGACCCAGATATGAGACTCGCCGCCAGCAAAGTGCACCACCTCATGCACCGGTTCATCCTGGCACATCAGCGGTCCGACAACGGCAGCCTGCGTTTCTTCTGCGCAGGCTAGGAGTGCCTTGAGCCATCCTGGCGACACGACAACATCATTGTCTACAAAGACAAAATAGGGCGTCTTAACATGGGCCATGCCGATATTTCTAGCCCGGTTGGGAAATAGGTAGTAATCGGTTCGAATGAGCTTAAATCCGCGGTCTCTCGAATTTTCTTCCAAATACGTTTGAATATGCGGCGGCGAATTTCCGTCCACATAGATGAGCTCAAAGGGCACTTGCGTATGTTCATACAGACTTTCCAACGATTCAGCGGTACAGCTAAATCGCTCTCTAGGCACCACAACCAGTGTGACTTTGGGGGTATCTGTCTGAGCGGGTGATTCAGACTGTTTAACAAGGGGTTGCGTTGTATTCATGAGTGTCATCCTAGAAAAACAACTGTTGTGTAAGGTCGAAAAGGTTAAGTTAGCAAGCACATTATTAAGCGGACTGATAAAAGGCTTATCTAAAGGTGGAGTTAAAGAGTGCAGTTAGGGGCTCACCGCCTGTGCCAGCGGTATTTTATTAGCGGCTTTCCCACCATTTAAGGTTCTATCTTCAGAGAGCAGTTCTCTATACAGCAGGGCGAGCTGATCGTTTAGCTTATGGAGGTCGTAGTGCGCTTTTACGTAGGCGCGCCCTGCCTGTCCCATGGCGGGCCAGCGCTCAGGCTGCGCGATCAGATCTAGCAGTGCTTGGGCGATCGCATCTGCATCTCGCTCTGGCAACAGTCGGCCCGACACCCCATCCTGTACCAGTTCTGGAATTCCGCCATGGACAGTACTCACCACAGGTAGGCCCAGCGCCATCGCTTCTTTTAAGACGTTAATGGGCGCGTCTTGGTTGCCACTCGCCGCAGTAACACTGGGTGACACAAACAAATGAGCGCGCTCTAGCACCCGAATAATTTCTGCCTCATCGCACCAGCCCAGCAGGCGGACCTGACCAGAGAGCCCCAAAGATTCGATCAGCGCTGAGAGTGCGGGTCGGAGCGGACCGTCGCCCATAATGTGGTAGATAACGGGAACCTGCTTGGCAACTTGAGCGATCGCCCGAATGCTGTACTCAAATCCTTTTTTCTCCACCAGTCGCCCAGTTGATGCAATCCGAATCGGCTCATCCGGCTTGCGAGTTCTCAATTTCAATGGAAATTTCTCGCAGTCCAGGCCAGAGTAGTGCACCCTTACCCGATTCGCCGGACAGCCCAACGCCAGTAGCCGCTGCCTGAAAAAATCACAGTTCGTCAGAAAGAAATCTGCCCGGGTAAAAATGAATTCGTACAGGCGATCGCCCTTATCGCGAAGATATTGGCTGATGTCAAACCCCCGAAACATCATCACCAACTTTGCAGACGGATTAAAATCCTTAACTAGCAGACCGTGGAAACCCAGATTGCCAAACTGACAGTGAATGACATCGTAGCTAGGCCAGTTGAGCGCTGGAATAGCGGTGAATAGCGACCACAGAGAAAGGGCCCGAATGCCGCGAGAAAATGGATTGAGCGATCGCCCAACTGGCCCTGGGTAGCGATAGCCATACTTGAAAATGAGTGCGATCGCGCCCATAACCCGCAGCACATAGTTTTCCGGCACCGCTGGCAGCACCCGAACCCGGTCTAGAAGCCCGTAGTGGTACACATCGGGATGCACCTTATCAGCATCGCCCAGCCGACGGGTAAAAATATCTACCTCATGCCCTCTATCTATTAGGCCAATCGCCTGATTGACAATAAAAGTCTCCGACAGAACCGGAAATTCATGAACAACAAAAGCAATTCTCATTTTTTCAATCGGCATCTCAATTGGCATCTCAATCGGCATCTCAATCGGCACATTCCCTGACATTCTTCTTGGCATCGCCCTTTCCTCCTACCCTCGATCGGGCGTCCCGCCCAGCCGCAATCTCACCATTTCAAACGCGCTCACATAGCGCACCCAAAGCAAAACCCCGCTAACCGACAGCTTCTGCCCAGCCCCCTTGAGCCGGGCATCCCTAAAGTTGTTAATCGCAAAATTGACAGGGGGCGTTAGCGCCTCCAGCAGCATCCTGCCAAACAGCCAGTTGCGCCGCCAAACAGAGGGCTCTGATTGAATACACCGGTTAAACACTCCACCTGCGATCCGCACCGTTCTTTTATAAAGCTGTCTCAACGTGTGCCGGGCAGGATGTGCCACCCAGGCATCATCAGCATAAACCTGTTGATAGCCTGCCAAAAACACCCGCTCCGACCATTCAAAGTCTCCACTAGAAAACAGAGATTCATTAAAAAGGCCCACCCGTTCCACAATCGATTTGAAGGTAAACACGTTAGCGGTCGCGGCGCAGTGAGCTTCCGTTAGCCACTGCTGCTGAGAGAACGCGGTCAAATTCTCGTACAGCTCTATGGCATTGCCCTCCTCCCGCTTAAAAAACAGCTCTATTCGGCCCGCGACCAGACCACAGTCAGGAGTGCGCGCGAGGTGGCCTGTCCCTATCTCTATCCAGTCGGGAGCCGGAATACAGTCCGCGTCGGTAAACGCCAGAACAGGACCGCGCGCCATTTCAATGCCCGTATTGCGAGCGATGTAAGAGCCCGGGCGAGGCTCATAGGCATACACTGCCTGAGAAAACCCGCTGACAACGCCCGCGATTTCCTCGCCTTCATCTGAGCCATTGTCCACCACGATCACCTCATAGCAAGCCGCATCATAGGTTTGCCCTTCCAGCGCTTCCAGGCAAATTCTCAGCCGCTTAGCATCATTGAAAACCGGAACAATTACAGAAACAAACAATATAGGCTTCCTCTATCTCTCTACTTGCCTTGTGCTCTTCCCGACTAGCCCTATCTCGCGTAGGCTCCAACGGGCTCTTGGAGCTGTTCTTTCGCCTTGTTCCACTGCTCCCGAGTAAATTCCTCATGGTAAGAGCGCTCCACATTCACGTTCCAAAGATCGTGACTCTCTCCCAAAATGTTCTTAGCTGCCAACAATCCAGTCAGCATAGAGTGATCCTGATTGTTGTAACGGTGCATACCATTACGTCCCACGGTTTGTAGATTTTCAAACTGTTGTACATAGTTCTGTATCACCGCTAAATGCTGACGATATTCGCCGTCGTACACTGGATAGGCCTTCTTCTGCCGGATAACCGTTCCATCTTCGACAGATAACAGATTTGTGACCAAGCCCAAACCAACAATCTCACGGCTAGCCAAAGCAATCAGCTCATCATCGGACATCTCCCAAAGCTGATCGCCTTCACTACAAAAGTACTCCATGCCTACGCAAGTCTTACGCTGGTCAGGGACCATGGCCCGGCTCCAGTTCTTAAAGTTCTGAATGCGCCCAACCTTAAACTGAGGACTGTGAATATAAATCCAATTGTCAGGAAAGATGTCTTTGAGATTAATGACCAATGGCACAATTAAAAAGTCGCGGTATTTTAACGACTTTGCCGCCGCTAAAACGTGCTGAGGAGGCGCAGGACTCAAGGCGCGCATTAGCGCAGTCACCGGAATGCTCGAAACAAAATCATCTCCAGTGAGCTCCACTGACTGACCATTTTGCTCAGCAATCACTCGCTGCACGCGTTTGCCATCGTGCTCAACTCGGGTCACCCGGGTCTTCATGTGTACTGGCGATCCCTTCCCATCCAAAATCTCCTGACAGCGCTCCCACATCATGCCAGGGCCATAAATAGGATAGTCAAATTCCTTAATCAGCGTTTTCGTATCGTTACTGCCAAATACAGCATTGATGACCGCTTTTTTGAGAGAGAGTCCCTTGATGCGTTGCGCTGCCCATTCAGCTTGAATCTTATTGCAGGGAATGCCCCATACCTTCTCTGTGTAAGACTTAAAGAAAGTTCTATACAGGCGATTACCAAATCGCTCAATCACCCAATCTTCCAAATTTTCAGCTTCCGGCCCCGGATTGATTGTGTTACCGAGCTTCGACTTGAGATAGCTCAAAATAATTAAGCCGCTATCTATAACCCCCAAGTTGGAAAGCGTACTGCTAATGGAAAGGGGATAGTCAAAAAATTTACCCCGATAGTAGATGCGCGACAGACGGGGAACCTGTATGAATTCGTCCCCCAAAATTTCTTTCCAAATCTGTTGGACCTCGCCCACCTTAGTGAAAAAGCGATGTCCACCGATATCGAACCGGTAGCCTTCGTAGGTCTCAGTGCGAGAGATTCCACCTACCTTATTGGCCTGCTCCAACACGATAGCCTTTCTGCCATTCTTTGCTAGCTCATAGGCGGCGGTGAGACCTGCCGGACCAGCACCCATCACGACTGTACGATTCATAAATTCTCTCCAAAACGGTTCCCAAAGTTATCGGGTTATCTTTTCTACAGCGGGAGCAGACCCAACACACAGCTCCCTCAATGGCGAACAGTCAAGGTATCTTCACTGCCTTAGCGCACCAGCAAAAACCAACAGACATTTATGAGTCAGCTACTAGCATCTCACAACCGACATCACAGTTCGCCATCCCCGTCCAAACATCACGGTGCTGACATTCTGAAGGCCCTTAGCCGCCTGCCAAACCCTTCCTGCCAGTAGTGTCTCAACCAGCTAATGGCGAAGGCCAAACCGCTGTAGAAAAAGTACAGCCAGTGCCAGGGCAACACCCGAAGCGCAAACCATTTGCCGCGCTTTCTATGAAAGAAGCTGTACACAGGCCAGTTGATCCACAGCAAGGCTATTCCACAGGCGATCGCTAACCAAACCCCTCCAGACCAGTACAGCGCAATCACCGCCAGCAGACCTATGGCATACACCAGCACAACACTCAAACGACTCGACCACTTCAAATTCAAGTCGCGAGAAAAGAGACGATATTGCTCAGGATGGAATTTCTTAAGCCGCAGCAACAGCGCTGTCCAAGGCAGTGCCCGGTAAAACACCTCAGCCCTCAGCAGCGAGAGAAATGTCCAGTGCTTTAGGTGCTTGACCTGAATATGCTTACAGAGCCGGATACCATAGCCAGCTTGGCGTATGCGATATCCCAATTCAATGTCTTCAATACAGGGCCTGCGATAGCTCTCGTCAAATCCACCCAGCTCAAGGAAGACAGATTTTCTAATCGCACCACAGGCACCCCAGAAAGTAGAAGCTTCTTCGCGAGCCCCTTGATGGGTGTAGTGATGAAAGAGATTTTTGTATTGAGAAAGAAAATTTTCTGCGCCAGGTGCGTCGTCATAGGAACCAATGAGCGCTGCAATTTCGGAATGCTGCTGAAAGGCACAAATAGTCCGCAGCACAGTTGTCGGCCTCAGCTCTACATCGGCATCTATAAATAAAACAATCGATCCGGTGGCTGCCCTAGCGCCAACATTTCTCGCCCTAGCAGGCCCACCAGAAGCAGGTAGCCGGATCACCCGGCAACCATAGTCTTCAGCCAGCTTCCAGCTACCGTCAGAGTCACCGTCAGCAACAACAATGACCTCTGACGAAGCCCCCCAATGGCGAACGCTATCAAGGCATTTCTGGAAGCTCTCCCCCCCGTTGTAAACAGGAATCACGATAGAGAGCTGAGGTATGTCCGGTCGTGAATCTACCATACCTGATCCTTGGTAAGAGACTAATTAGCTATACAGTCTGATCGCTCTTCAGCAGCATAAATGGAAGCAGGCCGCCAAAAGTCAACCTAGCGAATGATGATGCCGAGTCTTAAGTCTGACCTTTCGTGCCGAATACTTGACACTAGGTGCAGACAGCCAAAGCGACTGAGACGAGTAAGCAATATGCTTTTGGAGGGAAATCTCCGTTCTGCGAAAGCAGCTTCACAGAGTCGCAAGAGGGATTAAAACAGAGTTTTATCGCCAATGAGAAACTTATCGAGCTAGAAAAAATCTTGTAAAACAATAATGGAGACACATAACGTGTATCTAAGTTAGGACCTAGGAAACCTGTCAATATGCCGATGACAAAGGTGGCACCCCTATCGTGACGAGTTAGAAGAACGTATTAGAAGAGCATTCAGAAATAGTTCGATGCACACCGCGGTCAGCCCTCACCTCGAGCAAAGGACTCCAAGCAAATGACAGAACGCATGGAGTACACAGTGCGTATTTAGGCACTCAGTGCGGCACACAACATCGTTTGGACTGCCAACTCTTCCACTGCAAAACGCTTCAAAAAAGTAACAACGCTCAATCGTATATTTACTGAATAAATATAACTTAAGAAATCAAAAAGTTTTAATGAATCAGTCGAAAAAAAGCCATCCTTACAGAGGCTTTATGATCGGCGATGTTTTGCGACTCACGCAGAGGAGAGAATCGTATCCGATGTAACAAGGCTTAGCTTAATTCACAAGAGATTATCACAAGAGATTATTCTGAAGGCATTCGTACTAACTTCTGACATCTCTGGCAGTATGAACAAACCCGCCTTCGACACCGACCTGGGGGCGACGAAGCTTCACGTCAGGGTTCAAAAGGCTCACACAGGGAAGCACTGATGACCAACATTGAGATCGCTCATGCTGCGTAACGATGTAGTGAATACCGTTTATCACGCGGGTCTGAGTATCTACAGTCGGCAAGGGAGACGCTATCAAAACACGGTCCAATAACCTAGCGGAATCGGCCAGCTCTTCTCTACTTAACACATCTGCATTTGCGCTTATGACCGTAACTAGAGCTACCGACAAGAATGCCAGCTTTATCATGACAGACGGCCTGCGACGCGCCGAATCTCTCCTTTTTAATCTGAAAATCCCTTTTTTGAACAAGATTTGGCAAATAATGACCAACACCAGCGTGGGTAATAGCAAAAGATATCCCATGCCAAACCGAAAGAGCGGTGCCTTTAGCATGATGAATGCGATCCCGAGCCAGGACAAACTGATCAATCCGTAGAGACCAGAGAGCGGCAGACGACTGACATAGGAGGTGCGATCCCTATGACATATCAGAAAATAGAAACCAGAAACAGTAGAAATCAAAAGCAGAACAAACATCAGCTTGCTTGACTGATTGCTACCTATCCACTGCAGAATCAACCACAGCTGGCGGTTAGCCTCTGTAGGCGGCTGCCCGTACCACTTAGCCCAACCGTGGGTATTGCTAGCAAGGTCTTGAACCCTCTCTACATCAAGTGTCCAAGGCAAGTGGTTTAGACAAGCAAAAGTTGAAGGATAAAGAGGGCAACCCGATATCAGCGTCTGAGCCCCGAGGAAAGGAAGCAGACATCCGAATGAGAGAAATGCACCCACTAACAAACGCAATGCTGTCATCTGTCTAAAGAGATAGAAGCTTAAGGCAACAAGCAACCCTGGCAAAGTTGTTAGCTTGATAGAAACAGCGGCGGCAGAAAGAACTAATGGAATAAGGTCCGAATTGATGAGCGATCGCACCCCGCCAGAGCGAGCAGCACAGCCAGACTCACTGACCACTAGCATGGCCCAAGCGCTGATAAGGGTGAAAAGTATGGCCCCTATATCCGGCGAGGCAGACACCACAATGGCCGACAAGAAGGAGGTCTGCGTCACCAGGCCAAAAGATATAAGAGAGAAAATCAGCAAGAAGAGTGCGCTGGCTTGTATTGGGCTCGAAATCTCTCCTACATCTGGCTCGTAATTGGAAAGTTGTTCTTTTATCAGTACGCCAGAGAGAAAAGTTTGTAGCAACAGTAACAGCAAAATAAATCCATTTAGCAACGCACTCGCCCGTCCCTGCATCTGAGGCGGGTTGAACGGCGCCGAAAGCGCAAACCAGGCTGAAACAAAACCAAATAGACGATTAATCAGCGCGAGCCCTGGCGTAACCCCATGGGTAGCAAACCACTGAATCGCCCCGTAGTGATATAGGCCCGTATCTATCCAGGTCACTCGCTGTGTCGTAAAAATAGAGATCGCACCACTGCAAACGCCAAACACCAGCAGCGATTGCCCAGATATTTTGCTAGCCCATAGGCGAATCTCTGCTCGCACAGGGCGACGACTCAAGCACAGCAGTACGGCTGCCGCGATCGCACCCATGCCCACCCACGGTGTCAGCGGACTTGCCAGTGCGATCGCCAGCAGCAGAATGCTCAAAACACCCAGCCCGAGCCACGCAGATAAAACAATTCGATAAGTGCGCTGACGAATACAAGTAGCCTGAAGAGCGTGTAAAAGGCCGCATCCTACGGTCAAACAGCTCATGAGAAGACCTAGCCAAACCACGATGAAATAAGCCATAGACAGCGCGATCGCCGCTCAAAAAACGACGAAAAAAAGATTTGCTTGCAGTGAAGAAAAAATAGATGCGCTTTTGACCGGCAACCGCTCTTCCGGTCAGCCTATCTGAAAATTATGGAGCAATGTCTCTATGACCAACAACTCCACGTAAAGGCCAGATAAAGTGCCACTCAAAAAGCCCCCCATGCGACGCATGGAGGGCCTTCAGTCAACTATTCATTCACTCCAAGTCAAGGAGCAGTCAATCAAATGACTACGCATTGATTTGAGGAGCAGTCAAAGCAACAGGAGCAGCCTCGCCAGCCGCCAAGTCGAGCGGGAAGTTGTGAGCGTTGCGCTCGTG